>JBDRAL010000003.1:0-77288 GCA_039793685.1 Blastocatellia bacterium NZW_1522 | reverse complement strand
AAAACGATGCCGGAAAATCACCTCGAAAAACCGTGATTTTCCGGCGTTTTCAGTTGCCTGAAAGCATCGAACGAATGATTTTCTGACCACTGACCACTGACCACTGACCACTGACCACTGACCACTGACCACTGACCACTGACCACTGACCACTGACCACTGACCACTGACCACTGACCACTGACCACTGACTTCACGAAACGCCCGTCGTCTCCCGCACGGTGCTTGTGGGAAGGATGACCGAAAACGTACTTCCCACGCCGACCTGACTGCGGACATTCACGTTTCCGCCGTGGGCGGCGACGATTCGTTTCACGATGGCGAGTCCGAGGCCGACGCCCTGGTTTTTCCGGCTTGAACTGGCCTGCCGATAGGGGTCGAAGATGAAGGGCAATTCCTCCGCCGGTATGCCCTCGCCCGTATCGGTGACTTTCACAAGCAGAAAATTCATGCCTTCCTCGACACCGGTTCCGGAAACCACCCCGGCGCTGAGGGTGACCGTTCCGCCTGTCGGCGTGAATTTCAGGGCGTTGGAAATCAGATTGGCGAACACCCGAACGATTTTTTCCTGATCGATCTGCACGGACGGAAGATGTTCTTCCAGTTCCCCCCGGACCGTGATGTCTTTGGCGCGAGCGACGATTTGAGCTTCCTCAAGGCACCCGGCCAGCAATTCCGCCGGTTCAACCGGAGACAGTTGCAGGTGAATCGAATCGGTTTCGGTTTTGAAAACCTCGAGAACCTCGTTGACCAGCCCCACCACCCGATCAACGCTTTCCTGGCCCCTCGACAGCATCAGAAGAACATTTTCATCGGTGATTCCACCCGCGAATTCGGCCAGTTCAAGCGCGCCGCGCGCCACGGCGAGGGGCGATTTCAAGTCATGGACCAGCATCGCCGTGAACCGCTGTTTTAACTCGTCAAGTTCCTTGAGTTTCCGGTTGGCCTGTTCGAGCGCGAGGTTTTTGGCCCGGATTTCTGCTTCCGCCTCCGCCCGCTGGCGGTTTTCCCGTTCAAGCGCACGGGCCTGAACCTCGGCGTTTTCCGCCCGCAGGCGGGCTTCCATCAGTCGCGAACGGGCTTGCAGGCGCAGTGATTGAAGCCGGAAGGCGAAAAAGGCGATTCCGGCGAACCCGACACCGAAAATTGACAGCGCCCACCACGTTCGCCACCACGGCGGTTGAATCCGGAACCGGATCCGGGTCGGCTCCGGATTCCACAACCCGTCATTGTTGGTCGCTCGGACCTGAAACAGATAGTCGCCGGGCGGGAGGTTCATGAACGTCGCCTCGGGTTTGACGTTGGGGGCGGACCAGTCCTTGTCGAAGCCGACCAAAAGATACTGGTACTGGTTTTTTTCCGGGGCGTGGAGGTCGAGTGCAACGAAAAAGATCGTGAGCCGTCGGGTGACGGCGGGGAAGACGAGCGGCGGACCGGTCGGCAGAATCTGGACGCGCTGCTCGTCCGAGGCGATTTCCTGAATGATGGCGCGCGGAGGAACCGGATTCCGCCGGATGTCCTTGGGGAAAAAGCTGTTCAGTCCCTTCGTCCCGCCGAAAAACAACTCGCCGTTGTGGCCGCGATGGAAGGAAAGTCGGTTGAATTCGGTTCCTTGCAAACCGTCGCTCGGACCGTAAAGGTCAACGGTTCCGGTTTTCGGGGCATAGCAGGCCAGTCCGTTGTCGGAACTGAGCCAGAACCGCCCCAGTTCATCCTCGAACATGCCGTAGGCGTTGTCGTGGGGGAGACCGTCGGCTTTCCGAAAATGGGTGAAGGTATCGGCTTCGCGGTTGAGTTTGTGAATGCCGCCGCCCTTGGTCACGGCCCAGAGATTGCCTTCGCGGTCTTCCATCACCTGCGTGACGTACCACGCAATCGGGCTGTCGATGCCGAAACTCTCCTTTTGATACCGGCGATAGCCGGGGGTGCCCGGTCGGAAGCGGGTCGCGCCGTGGTTGTGGCCGATCCAGATTTCGCCGAACCGGTCCTCGAAAATGCTTTGAACTTCATTGAACCCGGACTTGTTGCGTCCGATTTCCTCGCCGAATCGGGTCAGGGTTTTCCGGTCGGGCGAAAAACGGAGGATGCTGTCGTCTCCGTTCAGCCAGAGATTGCCGGCGCGGTCTTCGTAAATGGCGTTGACGGCCTGATCGGCCCCGATGTCCTTCATCCGGGTGAAGGTTTGCCGTTCGCGGTCGAATCGGCACATCCCCTGCTCGGTTCCGACCCAGATGACGCGATTGCGGTCCTCGAAAACCGCCCGGATGTTGTCGCTCGGCAGGGAAGTCGGGTCTTTCGGGTTCGCCCGAAAATGGGTCACCGTCCCTCTGGTGCGGTCCAGGCGGTTCAGTCCGGCGGTCTGCGTTCCGACCCAGAGCAGGTTTTCCGAATCGAGGAGGATTCCGCGCAAGTAGTTGTCGCTCAGGGAGTTCTGGTTGAACGGGTCCGAGCGGTAGAGCCGGAAGCGGTTTGAAAAGGGAGACGCTTTCCCCAGTCCGTAGCTCGCGTCGCCGACCCAGAGAATGCCCGACCGGTCGAACAGCAGCGACCGCACGGAGTTGCCCGGCGGGCTGGCGTCGTTTTTCAGGCTGAAGGGATAATGGGCGACCTCTCCGGTCGTGTAATTCAAAACCTCGATGCCGACTTCATTCGTGCCGAGCGCCACCTGATGGTTGGTCATCAGCGCGAGGCAGTGAACGTGTTCCGAGGCGAGGCCGCCGGGCGTTTGCCGAAAGGTGGCGAGCAATTTCCGGGTTCGAATGTCGTACACCCGAAGCCCGGTCCAGGTCGCGGCAAGCAGACGACCGCCGTCGGCCAGCGCCAGGTCGGTGACGCCGAACTGCGAAAGTCCTTTCCAGACAATCCGGTCAATCTGGGCGAAGGTCCCGGAGGCCCGGTCGAACGTCCACAATCCCTCGCTCGTGCCGACCCACATCGTCCCGTTCGGGTCTTCCAGAATCGACCAGACGGAATGGGCCTGCTCCCGATTCGGGACGGGAATGCCGGAGATCGCGTCGGTTTTCGGATTGAGCCGCAGGAGGGCGAAGTTCGAGCAAATCCAGATGATGCCGTTCCGGTCCTGAAACATCTGGCCGAAGTTCAGGTTCACCCCCTCGGGGGAGTCGAATCCGGTCGGAACGTGACGAAATGTATCCGTCTCCCGGCTGTAGCGGCAGAGACCGCCGGAGGTGCCGACCCAGATGTTCCCGTCCCGGTCTTCAAAAAGGGAAACGATCCAGTTGCCCGCGAGAGTGGTCGGGTCGCCCGCCTTGTTCTGGTAAATCCGGAAACGGCTCCCGTCATACCGGTTCAGTCCATTTTCAGTTCCGGCCCACAGATAGCCTTCCCGGTCCTGAAGCAGGCACCGGACGCTTTCATGAGACATGCCCTGTTCCAACCCCAGCCGGTTGAAAACAAGATGTCCCGGCTGCGCCAAAACCGGCGCAGCGAACAGCATCAGATAGAAAATGATTCCGACCGCGCGGCGGGTAAGAAAGCTGACCGAATTCACGTGACGCCCTCAAGGCGGGTGGAGGAAATTGCGGGCTACATCTTTGTAGCCGTTGTTATCTGGAAAATCAAAATTAAATACTGGATAAATATTTCATGGAATTCCTGGAAACGCCGCGGCAACAGCCCCACGCGGTCGTGGTCCGTTCCACGCCATCGCGTCGCGCGTTGGCATTTCCGAATTGACGAAGTATGGTGAAAAAGCAAGTGTACTCCATCATACTTTTCCTTGAGCGCCAATGCCGACAAAGAACAAGAAGACCTCTCCGGCTCCCGTCGCCGTTTCCAAAACCGCCCCGAAAAAGACCGCCACCGCCGCGCCGAAGAAGAAAGGCGCAACCTCCGCTCCTGTCGCGCCGAAACCGGCTTCGGTGAAGGACGCCCTCCCGGTATTTCCGTTCACGGCGATTCTCGGGCAGGAAGAAATGAAGCGGGCGCTGCTGCTCAACGCGATCAACCCGAACATCCGGGGGATTCTCGTTCTCGGCCATCGTGGAACGGCGAAATCCACGTCCGTCCGGGCGCTGGCCGACGTGTTGCCGCGCATCGAGATGGTCGCCGACTGCCCGTACCACTGTCCGCCGGAGAAGCCCGCCGGGCTGTGCGACGTGTGCCGCGACGCCGGTCCGAAGGCGAAACTGCCGCAAGTCGTCGGAAAAGTGCCGGTGACGGATCTTCCGCTCGGCGCGACCGAGGACCGGGTGTGCGGCACGCTCGACATCGAACGCGCCCTCGCCCACGGCCAGAAAGCCTTCGAACCCGGACTGCTCGCCAAGGCCAATCGCGGCTTTCTTTATATTGACGAAGTGAACCTGCTGGAAGACCACCTCGTGGACCTCCTGCTCGACTCCGCCGCCGGCGGCGTCAACGTGGTCGAACGCGAGGGAATTTCCATCGTCCACCCGGCCAAATTCACGCTTATCGGTTCGGGAAACCCGGAGGAAGGCGAACTCCGGCCGCAGTTGCTCGACCGGTTCGGTCTGATGGCCGAAATCCGGACCATCGGCGACGTGGACACGCGGGTTGAAATCGTCAAGCGCCGGACCGAGTTCGAACGCGATCCGGCGGGCTTCTGCAAACGGTACGACGCGGAGCAGGAAGAACTTCGCGCGCGGCTCGTTTCCGCCCGCGCCAACCTCGACCGGATCGACGTTCCGGACGCCATCCTTCATAAAATCGCCGAACTCTGCGTCGCGCTCGAAGTGGACGGCCACCGAGGCGAACTCACCCTGCTCAACGCCGCGCTCGCCAACGCCGCCTTCGAAGGCCGCTCCGCCGTCACCGAGGAAGACGTGAAGACGGTTGCCGTCCTCTCGCTCCGCCACCGTCTCCGCAAGGACCCGCTCGACCGCACCGACGGCGGCGACAAGATCCGCTGGGGAATGGAGAAGGTGTTCGGCGGCTGAAAACAGTCTGGAGTCTGGAGTCGGAAGTCTTGAGTCCGGAAAAAGACAAGGAGACCGGGAGACAAGGAGAAAGAAGCCTTGACTTGGCGACTGGCCACCGGAACGTTCCTTGTCTCCTTGTCTCCTTGTCTCCTTGTCTCCTTGTCTGGTTTGACTCCAGACTCTCGACTCCAGACTCCAGACTTTTCTTTACTTCGCGGCTTTCCCGCTCGTGCCGCCGACCGTCAGCGTCGCCGGGGCATCCGGGGCCGGGGTGAAGGTACTGGAAACGATGGGACGTCCGGTTTTGTCGAAGCCGGTGGTTTCAATTGCCAGTTTCCCGATCGTGACCTGACCGCGTTTCCCGGTCGAGGATGGAATGGCCGGGGCGACCGTCGCTCCGACGGTCACGACGAAGCGGAACCGCCGCAACTGCGGAAGAAAAATCTGGAGCACGGTCGGTACTGAATCGCCCGGATTCATCGTCGAGGCAATCGGCTGGAACGATCCGACGAGGCCGCCGGTGCAGTTGTTCGGGTTGAAATCGCTGGCTGTCCCGAACCGGAAGGGATTGATCGGGGCCACGCCGGTCGCTTCGCGCAGTTCGATGACCTGATAGAAGACGTTGCTCAGCGTGTTGGCGCCGGTGTTGGTCACCGTGGCGTTGATCGTGAAGGGCACCGACTGGTAGTTGCGCGGCGGCAGCGTGCAGACGAAGGCCGTGGTCCCGCTCAGGCCCTGCTGGGTGACGTTGAACGACACCTGATCGTTGACTTCCTGCGCGTTACCCGCGAGCGGACAGCCGACGACCGAAAAGGCGAAGTTCGGGCCGATGTTGATGGAGGGCGAGTTGGTCGCCGTCCAGGTCGGAAACCCGAACTGGGTACTTCTGAAATAGCCGGGCTGCCCGGCGCTCGGCTGCGCGCCGTTCGACGTACCGAAAAACGACCGTCCCTCAAGCCCGGACAAATACGGATTGACCCAGTAACGGCCCGGCTGGAACGTGACGTTCGGGACAAAGAACGTGTAGCGGCGGATTTCGGCTCCTAACTGGGTACCGATCTGCTGATACAGCGTCGAGGTCAGCGAAATGATCGGCGGTTCGGTGTTGGACGGCCCGTTGCCGCTCGCGTCGGTCGGGAGGATGTCGAGTTTCCCGGTGTACAACCCAGGTGAGCAGACCATATCCGCCGTCACGATGTAGACGATGGTCGGTGCCGTCACGACGAAATCATCCGCCGTTCGGCCCTGGAAGTCCGGAATGTCGGCCGAGGCAAGCGCGTTGACCGTGTTGTACGCCCCGTTGTCCCAGACATTCGCGCGCGTCGTCGGACAGAGCGCCCCGGCGGTCGTGACGGCGTTTTCCGGAAGCGGCGTGCTGGTTGCGCCGTTATTGGCGCCGTTTTCCTTTAAAAAAATCGGGCTGCCGGACGACGGTTTGCCGAGCGGTTTGCGGTTGATCGGGGTTTGGGCGAATGCGAATGCGCCGGTACAAAAAACGGTCGCCATTCCAAGACTGAAAAGTCGGGCTGAAAATGAACGAGGCTGCACTGAATCATCCTCCGCGAGGTGGAATCCACTTTGAACGCGATACAGTTTGAAGTGATTTGAAACAGGCGTCGTACGGGGAAAACGCCACCCGCCCTTTTTACCGGAAGTCGGTCCGGTTGCAAAGAACAGGCATCCGGAAAAGGGATCAGGTGTCAGGGAACAGGGATCAGAAAAAGTCTGGAGTCTGGAGTCGTGAGTCTGGAGTCAGACAAACGATGAATGATGAATGATGAACGATGAAGTAAGAAAAAAGCGGGTCCGGGGTTGAGCGTCCGATTTTCGCATTTCTCATCAAGTCATTTTTTTCCAAAAGCTCCCACCGTTTTTTCAACTCCGGATTTTTTCACTTCCGCGTTCATCATTCATCATTCATCGTTTGCCTGACTCCAGACTCTCGACTCCGGACTCCAGACTTCGGATTGTCTCTCCGCCCGTTCACCGCTAGGATGGGGTCATCAGAAAAAAGAAGAAGACGCGACCGCGCTCCCCGTCGGTCGCCGACGACGAACGAAGGGATACAACCTGATGCGTACCGACTCACCGGTGACGCCCGCGTCCGACACGCGGGTGGTCGAATTCATGCGCGGCGAGATTCACGCGCCGCGACCGCTTCCATTTTTCGATGTTCCAGTTTCGGCGGGTTTTCCGTCTCCGGCGGAAGACACGCAGGACATCCGGCTCGACCTCAACGATCTGCTCGTCAAGCATCCCGAGGCGACGTTTTTCGTCCGGGTGCAGGGCGAATCCATGCTCGGCGCGGGCATTCATTCGGGCGACATTCTGGTCGTGGACCGTTCGCTCGATGCCGCCGATGGTTCAATCGTCGTGGCCGTGGTGGACGGCGAGTTCACCGTCAAGCGGTTGAACGTCGTCGGACGCCGCGTCCGGCTCATGCCCGAAAACACGGCGTTTCCGCCGCTCGACATCACGCCGGAGCATGCGTTTCAGGTCTGGGGCGTGGTAACGGGCGTCGTCCGCAACTTTCTTTCGAACGGACGGTTTCGCCGCTGACGCCGCGCGGAGGTGACGCCGATGCGGACCGCCGACCGGGTGTACGCCCTGGTGGACTGCCGGAATTTCTATGTCTCGTGCGAGCGGGTGTTCGACCCGTCGCTCGAAGGCCGCCCCGTGGTCGTGCTGTCGAACAACGACGGCTGCGTGGTGGCGCGTTCCGAGGAAGCCAAAAAGCTCAAGATCAAGATGGGCGAGGCGCGCCACGAGTGCGACGACCTGCTGCGGCACTTCAACGTCGCGATGCTGTCGAGCAACTACGAACTCTACGGCGATCTGTCGCGGCGCATCACGGCGATTCTCGAACGCTTCTGTCCGGACGTCGAACGCTATTCGATTGACGAGTGCTTTCTTCAGTTCACCGGACCGCCGCGCCAGCCGTGGCCGGAACTGGGGCGGATCATCCGCGACCGGGTGTTTCAGTGGACCGGCGTTCCGGTGCGGGTGGGGTTTGCGAGGACGAAGACGCTCGCGAAAATCGCCCAGACCGTCGCAAAACGCTACAACGACGGCATCGCCGACCTGACCGACGCGCCGGACCTTGATGAAGTTCTGGAGAGCGTCCCGATTGAAGACGTGTGGGGCATCGGCCGGCGGCGCGTTCCGATGCTCAAACGCCACGACATTAAAACCGCCCGCGACCTGCGCGACGCCGACGACGGCTGGCTGCGGACGCAACTCACCATCACCGGCCTGCGGACGGCCTTCGAACTGCGCGGGATCCCGTGTCTCGAACTGGAAGACCCGCCGCCGCCGCGTCAAAGCCTGATTTCATCGCGCGGTTTCGGACGGGTCGTGACCGATCTGGAATCGCTGCTGGAAGCCGCCGCGATGCATGCGACCCGCGCGGTGACGCGGCTCCGGCGGCAGGAAGCAACGGCGGGCGTCATTGAGGTGTTCATCACGACGAACCGGTTCGCGAACGTCCCGCAGTACGCCGCGGCGGCGGTCGAATACCTTGGCCGTGCGACCGACTTTACGCCCGATTTCGTGGCGGCGGCGCAGCGCGCGGTGGCCCGCATCTACAAACCGGATTTTCGCTACCACAAACTCGGCGTAACGCTGCTGGAGTTGCGTCCGGCGACCGTCGAGCAGCAGAACCTGATTCACGCGCCGCTGACCGAGCGGCAGATGGCGGCGCAGCGCGCGATGGACGCCATCAACGCGCGGTTCGGCCCGGAAACATTGCGGATGGCCGCGGAAGGGAAGAAGAACCAGCCGTGGCGGATGCGGCTGGCCCACCGGACGCCGCGCTACACCACGCGCTGGAACGAACTGCTCGTCATCCGCGACCGTTCCACCCGCTCATAAAACCGAATCGGAAATTGGAACGGTTCAGCGGCTCCCGTTGGTGGGTTTTGAAAAATTGTTTCGGTAATAACAACGGGCCGAAACTGCCACGGACAGGCGCGGATGCGCCGACAGGTAATAGCCCCACCCGTGAGGGTGGGGTGGCGTCAAGGCAGGTTTCAGAGCGTCGAAGACGCGACACACAGGTGAATGGAGAATTGACAGTGGACAATTGGCGATGAAACTCCGGCTCACTGTCCATTTTCCCTGTGTCGCCGCGTTGCGGCTCGGCGTTTTATCCGATACCGACCCCACCCTCACGGGTGGGGCTATTACCTGACGGCGCATCCGCGCCTGTTTGGTTACCGGTTTCATTCGTCAAAAACCACATCAGCAGAGAACTCTGAACCGTTACCAGAAATTTATGTTGACTTCTGACATCCGCTGAAGTCAGATTTGAAAGTGACATCGTTTGATGTCACTTCGCTCGTTTTTCTTTCTTCACATCGTCTTGAAATGAAAACCCACCGGATGGAGGCCATCGCATGCAATCGGCGGAAGCGGTAGACGTTCTCATCATCGGCGCCGGAATTTCGGGAATCGGCGCGGCCTGTCATCTGACCCGGCGCGGGAAGGGGACGAGCTTCGTCATTCTGGAATCGCGCGACGACCTCGGCGGGACGTGGGATCTGTTCCGCTATCCCGGCATTCGCTCGGATTCGGACCTTTTCACGTTCGGATACGACTTCAAGCCGTGGGACAGCAGCCGCTGCCTTGCCGACGGTCCGTCCATCAAGGCGTATCTGATGGAAACCGTGCGCGAATACGGCGTTGACCGGCATATCCGCTTCCGGCATCGGGTGACCGGCGCGCGGTGGTCCTCGAAAACCGCCCGGTGGTATGTCTCGGCGGTTCGGCAGGACACGGGCGAGGCGCTCGAATTCGAGGCGAAGTGGATTTTTTCGGCCACGGGCTACTATCGCTACGACGAGGGTTTTACCCCCGAATTCAAAGGTCGCGAGCGGTTTCAGGGGCCGGTCATTCATCCGCAGCGCTGGCCGGAGGACCTTGACTATTCGGGCAAGCGCGTGGTCATCGTCGGCAGCGGCGCGACGGCGGTGACGCTCGTTCCGGCAATGGCTGAAACGGCGGCGCACGTCGTGATGCTGCAACGCACGCCGACCTATGTACTTCCGGTTCCCGAACACGACCCCTGGGCGCCGCGCCTGCGTCGGCTGCTCGGGCGGGACCGCGCGCACCGGTTCATTCGGCACAAGAACATTCTGCGGCAGCGACTGCTCTACCAGTTCTGCCAGCGTTTTCCGGGAGCGGCCCGCGCGTTCATCCGGTACGTCAATTCCAGAATGCTTCCGCCGGGTTATCCCATCGACGTTCACTTCAACCCGCCCTACGGCCCGTGGGATCAACGGCTCTGCGCGGTGCCGGGCGGGGACCTGTTCCGGGCCATCAAGGAGGGCAAGGCGTCGGTGGTGACGAACCACATCCGGACGTTCACCGAAACCGGCATCGAGCTGGAAAACGGCGAAGTGCTTGAAGCCGACATCATCGTCACGGCGACGGGGTTGAACCTGCTCCCGCTCGGCGGAATCGGGCTGGAAGTGGACGGCGAGCCGGTCAGGATTCAGGAACGGGTTTCCTTCAAGGGCATGATGCTCAGCGGAATTCCGAACTACGCGCTGGCCATCGGCTACACCGCTTCGTCGTGGACCCTGAAAGTCGGCCTCCTGTGCGAGCATTTCTGCCGCCTGCTGGATCACATGGATGCCAAAAAACTCGACATCTGCGTGCCGCAGGTGGACCCGGACATGCCGACGCGTCCGTTTCTCGATTTCGGCGCGGGCTACGTCCAGCGGTCCATCGCGACGCTGCCGCGACAGGGCGATCAGGCTCCGTGGGCGATGGGCTGGAACTACTTCGCCGACGTCAAAATGCTCCGCAAGGGCGTGGTGGACGATCCCAATCTGAAATTCAGCACGGTTCGATAGGCCGGCCGTGTATCATCCTGGCCGGATTCTCATTCCGAAAAAGGTTGCGGAACGCATGACTTCTTCCAGACCGTACCGCGGCGTGCCGCTTGAGGAACGACAGGCGGAGCGTCGCCGGAAATTCGTCGAGGCGGCGCTTTCCGTGTATTCGGAACGCGGCTATCACAATACGACCCTGCGGGATGTCTGCGAAGCGGCGGGACTGACGCAGCGATACTTCTACGAGTCGTTTGAAAACGCCGAAGCCCTTTTGCTGGAAGCCTATACCACGGTCACGTTCGGGCTGATCGAGGCCATCACGCCCCCGTCCGAGCCGTGTCACCACGATTGCCGGGAACGCGCGCGGGCGATGCTGGTCGCCTATTTCACGGCGCTGCAAGCCGACCTGCGGTCCGCACGGGTATTTTTATTGGAAATTCGCGGTGTCAGTCAGCGGGTGGACGACGGGGTCAACGAAGCCATCACGCGAATTGCGGACATCATCCTCGAATTGATCGACGTACCGAAAACCGAATTCACCCGCATGCTGGCGCTCGGAGTGGTCAGCGGCATTTCCCAGATGGCGTTGCAGTGGATCAAGGAAGGGTGCCAAACCGAAAGCGCCGCGATGGCGGAGGTCGGATTGGCGCTGGCCGGGGAACTGCTCCGGTTCGAGTGTCGTCCGGATCATCAGGGCTGATTGACGGGCGGCGCGTCGATTCCGGCTTCCAGAAGGGCCGTCAGCGCCGACGGCTGGAAGCGTCGGTCGGTCGTAATGGCGTAGAAGTTTTCATAGACGTTCGGCACTTCGCAGTATTCCATCAGCGTTCCGCTGCGGAGTTCGTCCTGCACGACCACCGCCGGCACGAGTGCCGCCCGGCCCGGCCCCGAATCGCGGGCCATGAGGCGCAGCATCGCCATGTCGTCCACTTCCGCATAAATTTCCGGTCGGACCTGAAGCTGTTCGCACACCATGTCGAACTCGGTCCGAACGTCGCTGTTGCGACCGGGAAGCAGCAGCGTCACGCGGTTCAGATCGTCCGGAAAACGGAACCGGTCATCGGACGCAAGCGGATGACCGACCAGACAGACCGGCTGCCGGGCGATGCGCCGACAGCGAATCTGCTCCTCCTCCGAATTCGCCACCGGACGGTTCGAGAGCACGATGTCGAGTTTGTGAACCAGCAGGTGCTCCATCAGTTCATCGAGGCTTCCTGATTCAAGGATGAGCCGCACCCCGGCGTCCATGACCGGCCGCAAAAAATTCTCCTGAAAGTTGCGCGAAAGATTGACTACGCCCCCTACCCGCAGCCGTCGCGCGTTGGGACCGCCATCGGTCTGCACCAGCGCCACCATTTCGCCTCCGAGCGAAAAAATGGTTTCCGCGTAGCCCAGAACCAGATGCCCGACTTCGGTCAGCTTGAGCATTCGGTGTTCGCGCAGGAACAGCGAATGTCCGAGCTGATCTTCCAATTGCCGAATCTGGGCCGAAAGCGCCGACTGTGAAAGATGAAGACGATCCGCCGCGCGGGTCAGATGCCCCTCCGTGGCGACCGTCCAGAAGTAGAACAGGTGGCGGTAATTGAGGTCGGTAGGCTTCAACATGGGAAGGATCGAAAATAATCGTTCGTTTTTATAAAAGATTTTACTGGGAAAAATCTATTTTACTTATGTTTTAACGAAAGGCAAATTGGCGGCACTCTCTGAACAAAGGAATTTCACGATGTTGTTCGCTCGAATCCTGAATCCCTGGTGCATTCCGGCACTGTATCTGGTGGCTAATCTGCTGGCGAGCCTGCTCCGGACGGAAACGGCGTGGCGGGTGGTGGAAAGTATGGCCATCGCCGCCTTGGCCGTCTCGCTTTCAATAATCGGGGTAACGGCCGCGAACGGTGGCGGCGATGTTCCCGGTCTGGGACTTCTCCTCCTGATTTCGTTTCTGGGATGGGTCATCATCCGGTTCTCGCGCCGATATCTTCAGGGAGAACCCCGACAGGAAAAGTACATCTTCTCGCTCACCCTGACGCTGGCGAGCGTCGGGGCGGTCGCCGCCTCCCACAATCTGGGCGTGATGGCCGCCGCGTGGGTGGCGAGCAGTCTCAGCCTGCACCAGCTCCTCACGTTTTACCGTGACCGGCCGACCGCGCTGATTGTGGCCCACAAGAAATTTCTGGCTGCCCGTCTGGCCGATGTCTGTCTGGCGTGGGCGTTGCTGCTGATTCATCGCGAGGTTGGATCGCTCGACCTGCACGCACTGGAAACCCATCTGGCACGGCTGACGACGATGCCGACCGGCGTTCAGGCGGCGATGCTGCTCATCGCGCTGGCGGTGATCCTCAAGTCCGCCCAGTTGCCGGTTCACGGCTGGCTGATTCAGGTGATGGAAGCGCCGACGCCGGTTTCGGCTCTGCTGCACGCGGGAATCGTCAACCTCGGCGGGTTCATGCTGATTCGATTGGCGTTGCCGCTGTCGGGTGCGCCGGTGGCGCAGGCCCTTCTGGTCATCGTGGGAAGCGCGAGCGCCGTGACGGCCGGGCTGGTGATGATGACGCGCATCAGCGTCAAGGTCCGGCTGGCGTGGTCCACCTGCGCGCAAATGGGCTTCATGCTGATGGAATGCGGCCTCGGGTTGTATGAAATCGCCTTCCTCCACCTGCTCGCGCACTCGCTTTACAAAGCCTATTCCTTCCTGACGGCGGGCGAGGCCGTCACCGACACGCTCCGCCGCCGGATGATGCCTTCCGCGAAGGCCGTTCCTGCCGGGCCGGTTCTGGTCTGGCGGCTCGTGTCGGCGGCGCTGGCCGTCGGGATGGCGTTCGGGTTGAATTTTCTTGCCGTGAACTGGCTTGGTTCACATCCGATTCCGTGGCTGGCGCTGTTCATCGTCGGCCTCGGCGTCGCGCCGCTCTGGTGGGGCGAACCCGGAAAACCGGCGCTGGTGGTCAAGGGAATGCTGTTTTCGGCGGGGCTGGTCGTGCTTTACGGCGTCTGGCACCGGATCTTCGGCGGCGTCGTTGCCGAAGCGGGCGTCAGTCAGTGGCTCGTCGTCTGGTCCGCCGCCGCGTTCGGTCTGCTCTACCTGACGCAGACGTGGTTGTTGGCCTATCCGCTCGGCCGGGTTTCGAAAACGCTCTATCCGTGGGCCTACTACGGGTTTTACCTCGATGAACGCTTTACCCGACTCGCCTTCCGCCTGTGGCCGGTTCGCCTGCCGGAAATGCCCAAAACGTCCACGCTGAACAGCCTTTCGGGAGAAACCGCATGAAAACCACCGAAATTGTGAATCCGACCGCACTTCAGGAAGCGATTGACGCCGCCTGCGGAAAAATCGCCCCGACCTGGCCGCTGGACCGTTTCATCGCAGTCAACCCGTACTGGGGATGGGTGGACCGTCCGTTCGACGAAGTCGCCGATCGTCTTGGCTGGCTTTCCGGAACGACCATGTTCATGCCGCGCGAGTTTTACGCCCGCGCCTTCCGCGAAAAGCGGTTTGAACTCGCTCATCTCCGGCAGGCGCTCGCCGAAGCGGGGCTGGAACGGGAGGAATCCTCCGCGCTGGCCGGTCTGGATGACCAGCCGATGCCTACGGCCACCTTTCCGCTTCTCTCCGACATTCTCGACACCCGCCGCGACCTGACCCGCGAACCGGCGTGGCGCGACACGATTACGCACGAAATCAGCCAGTTTTGCGGCGCGTACTTCGATGAAGATCAGGCCGACTGGCATCTGGTTCATGATGAAACGCTCTTTGCGGGGTGGCGGGAGACCATTCGCCACGACCGGGGCATCGCCCTGCTGATGAAGGCCCCGGAAGTCGCCGAACGGGTCTCCCGATTGCCGGAGGACAGCCGCGAGGCCATCCGGTTCGTTTTGGACCGGCTCGCCGTGCCGGCATCGGAAGTCCCGGAATTTCTGACGGCGGTCCTTCTGAGGGTGAACGGCTGGGCGGCGTGGGGTGCCTATCTGCGCTGGCAGGCGCGACTCGAAGGCGGAGACAATTCCGACATCGTCGATGTGCTGGCGATTCGCCTGGCCTGGGAATTCCTGCTGGATGACGGTGGCCGGGAAACCGGGTCAGTCTGGGCGCAATGGCAGAGTCGGTTGAAAGCATCGGTTCGGAATCCGTTTGAAACCGGACCGCGTTGGGAAAGCGTCTATCAGCGGGCGCTCGAAATCGCCTACCGGACGAAACTCGCCGCCGAACTCGCCGCCGTGCCCGCCGCGAAACCGTCGGGTTCCGCCACGCCCGCCGTGCAGGCCGCGTTCTGCATTGACGTTCGCTCGGAAGTTTTCCGGAGGGCGTTCGAAGCGGTCGCGCCGGACGTTCAAACCCTCGGGTTCGCCGGTTTCTTCGGACTTCCGATTGAATACGCCCCGCTCGGGACGGAATTTCGCCGTCCGCAGCTGCCGGGCCTGCTCGCGCCCGCGATGTGCGTCACCGATACCTCCGGTCACGCCCACGGCGACCAGAAAACCGCCGCCGCCCGCGAAAACCGGCTGGTGCAGGCCAAATCGAAACTCCCGTTCAAGCGCATGCCCGGCTCGGCGTTCGCGCTGGTCGAAACGCTCGGACTCGGTTACGCCACGAGCCTGATCGGTCGCAGTCTGGCATTCGGGCAAAAAACGCCCGCGTCGCCCGACCACGAGGGACTCGGGAACGGCGTCCGGCTGCGAAAGGTGCTGTCGCTCGGCGACGACATCGAAACCAAAATCAATCTGGCCGAAAAAGTCCTCAAGGCGATGGGGCTGACCGCCGGTTTCGCCCGGTTGGTGATGCTCGCCGGACACGGAAGCACCAGCGCCAACAATCCGCACGCGGCGGGCCTCGACTGCGGCGCGTGCTGCGGACAGACCGGCGAAGTCAACGCCCGCGCGCTTGCCGCGCTGCTCAACGAGCCATCCGTTCGTCGCGGCCTCGTCGCCCGAAACTTCAGCGTTCCGGAGGACACGTTCTTCCTCGCCGCGCTCCACAACACGACCACGGACGTGATTGAACTGTACGACACGGATCTGCTTCCGCCGACCCACGCGGACGATCTTGTGAAGCTGCGGGAAAAACTTGACGCCGCCGGACGCCGCGCCCGCGCCGAACGCGCCCCCGCGCTGGGGCTGGCGGAACTCGCTGACCGCCCCGAGGCGCTGTTCAAGTCAGTGAAAACCCGCTCCGCCGACTGGAGCCAGACGCGGCCCGAATGGGGGTTGGCCGACAACGCCGCGTTCATCGTCGCGCCGCGCCACCGGACGAAAAACATCAACCTCGGCGGTCGTTCGTTCCTCCACGACTACGACTGGAAGGCGGATAAAGACTGTTCGATTCTCGAACTGATCATGACCGCGCCGATGGTGGTCACCAACTGGATCAACATGCAGTACTACGCCTCGACCGTAGACAACCGCCGCTACGGAAGCGGGAACAAGGTTCTTCACAACGTCGTCGGCGGACGCATCGGGGTGTTCGAGGGGAACGGCGGCGACCTGCGGGTCGGGCTGTCGATGCAGTCGCTGCACGACGGGGAAAAATGGCTGCACACGCCGCAACGCCTCGCCGTCTTCATCGAAGCGCCGCGCGAGGGCATCGAAGGCGTCATCCGGAAGCACGCGCTTGTCCGTCAGTTGATTGAAAACGAGTGGCTTTCGCTGATGCGAATCGACCCCGAGCGGGGCGACGTCGAGCAGTACCGCGCGGACGGCTGGAAACTTCTCGCCGCCGCCTGATTCCGATTCGCCCTTCACCGGCCTTTCAAACGAACTTCAAACTTCCGGACCCATCCCCGCGCGGGATGGGTTTTTCATTTCGGGATGTAAATTTCCTGAACTGGACTGAAATTTTTGAGCTGAGGCCGTTGTAAAACGAACTGAGGCAACCGTGAAACGATTAGAAATCCGGTTTTGCCGATTGGAAAAACGTTTTACCGCAAAAAAAGAAGCCGGAACTCGGTTGCCGTTCATGACACAAGGCTCCATATTCCTGCGGAAGATGAACGGGGAAAGAAAAGGTAGTCCGGGTGAAAGTTGCCGGAATACAATCAGGCTCAAAAGTTTGAACGAACGGGCATTCGAAACGCGGAGGTATCTCATGGAACCCAATCAGGCTATTCCGACAACCGAGCAGGTTCTGGCGGCGGTTCGACAAATGAATGTCGATGACTTGGAAAAAGTCGTCGGGGAAGCGGTTTCCGCCCGCGCGTCGAAGCTGTTTACTCGTCTGCCTGATGAGGAGCTTCATCTTCTGGAAGTCATCAACGCTTCGGCCCCGCCGGAAGTCGAACAGCGCTTCCGGGAACTCAGGAAAGCCTTCGCCTCCGAAGTGATTTCGCCTGAGGGCTATCAGGAACTACTGGAATTAACTGAATTTCGGGAGAAACTGCACGTTGAGCGAATGACGGCTGTCGCGGCGCTGGCAAAACTTCGTGGAACAACGCTTCCGGAAGTCATGACCCAACTTGGCATTCAATTTCCGGAAAATGTCTGAAACCTACGTTCCAGTTGCTTTGCGTCGTTTCGTCCAAGAACGGGCGGCGGGCTGTTGTGAGTATTGCCTGTGTCGTGGGGATTTCATTCCTGATGCCATGACGGTCGAGCATGTTCGACCTGAATCCCAGGCCGGAGAAACGGAACCAGGTAACCTGGCTTTGGCCTGCCAGGGATGCAACAGTTTCAAAGGGGCCAGAATGGAAGCCGTGGACCCTCTTTCCGGAGTGATTGTCAGCCTTTTCAATCCACGCCGCGAGCGGTGGGCAATGCACTTTACCTGGAATTCGGATTGTTCCGAGATTATTGGCATGACCTCAATCGGACGGGCGACAGTTCAGGCACTCAGGCTGAATCGGATCGGACTCGTCAACTTGAGAAAATTGCTTTACGACAACGGGCTGCATCCCCCAAATATTTCCGGTTAGGGCATTCATCCTGTTTGAAGCCAGCACTTCCGTCTTCTAACTGATCCCAAAATTTCCACCATCAGGCGGATTTCGAATGCGAAAAATTCTCGTCAGTCTTTTTATCGGTGTGTTGCTCGGGATGGTCCTCGGCGTACTCGCACATCGTCAATGGCTGGAATGGTTTCCGTCGGGATCGCCGTTCGCGAAGGCCGCGCCGCCGGTAACGCAGCCGCCTCCGCCCGCGACGCAACCACCGGCCACCACGCCCCCAGCACCTGCTTCCACGCCCGCGCCGCCGTCAACGCCTCCCGCTTCGACGCCCCCGCCCCCGACGCAAACCGCGCCGCCCGCGCCTGCGCCGCCGGGTGATCAGTTCGCCGACGTACCCACCTGGATTCCGGTTTATCCAGGTTCAAAACTCACCGGCCGGCGATATTCAAATGGGTTGGTCGTGTACAGCTTTGCGACCGAGGTGAAGGCAACCGATGTCGTGTCGTTTTACGAGGGACAACTCCGTAACGCCGGATGGACGCCCGTGGCTACTCAACCGGGACTGCCGACACAATGGGAAAAAGGCGAACAGACCATTTCCGTGAGCATCTCGGAGTCCATGATTCCGAAGTCGGGTCAGGGACAGAAAACGACGATTCAGGTCATTTCCGCCGGAGAGGTAGGGAAGTGATCGGCTTTTGGTTTTCTGGCCCGGCTTCGTCTCCTTTCATCCATGACGAATGACGCCCCGGCGCGATATAAACCGCCATCCTCCCTCATGTTGTTCGGAGCGAAAGTGGTTTTGTCATGCGAAAGAAAGTGTTCATTGCGGGCGGGGGCCTTGCGGGGCTGACCGCCGCGTACGATCTGGCCCAGGCGGGGTGCGACGTCGAATTGTTCGAATCCCGCGCGATGTGCGGCGGCAAGGTGTCGTCGTGGAAGGATCGCGACGGCGACTGGATCGAATCCGGCCTGCACGTCTTTTTCGGCTGTTACGAAGAACTGTTCAAACTGATGAAGTCGGTCGGCGCGGACAAACATCTGCGCCTGAAGGACCCGGTCTGCCATTTCACGCTGCCGGGCGGGAAGACCTACGACATCGTTTCGCAGAAAGGTCTGCCGTTTCCCCTTCATCTTTTACCGAACCTGTTCACGGCGAGCGAATTTTCGCTGATGGACAAAATGGTGTACGGCAAGGCGCTGTTTCCGGCGCTGTTCGATAACGGCAGCTACGCCAACGCGCAGGACGAAATTTCCTACGCCGACTGGCATCGCAAGCAGGGCATCAGCGAAAAGCTGCTCGGCGGGATGCTCCTGCCGCAGACGCTCGCGCTCAAGTTTCTCTCGCCGGAAGACCTTTCGGCGCAGGTCGTCCTCAACGTGTTCCGGCTGTTTCTGCGGCGGGACGACGGTTTTCAGGTGGCGTTTCTCGAAGGTTCGCCCGAAGAACATCTGACGCAGCCGATTCTCCGGGCCATCGAGGCGGCGGGCGGAAAAATCAACTTCGGCAGTCCGGTCACGGGTATGGAACTCGATGAAACGGGCCGGGTAGCCGGATTCATCGTGAATGGGGAACTGCGGACGGCGGACGATTACATCTGCGCGCTGCCGGTTCACCAGATGAACCGGCTGATTCCCGATGCTTGGCGGCGGGAGTGGTCCTACTTCGGCGATTTGAAGAAATTCGTCGGCGTGCCGGTGATGAACATCCAGTTGTGGCTCGACGGCGTACTGACCACTCGCGACAACCTGCTGTTCGGCGGGGAGGGCGTGACGCCGGTCTACGCCGACATGCGGCTGACGACGCCGAAATACGCCCCGGCCAACGGCGGCTCGATGATCGAGGCGGTGGTCGCGCCCGCGCATGACCTGATTTCGCTCAGCGATGAAGACGTGATCAAAACGGTCTGGGAGCGGATGTGTTCCTACTATCCGGAAAAAGCCCCGGCGCTGAACGTGTTGAAATCCTCGGTCGTCCGGATTCCCCAGTCGGTTTACCACCCCAAACCGGGGCTTGAAAAATTCCGTCCGACCCAGGCGTCGCCGGTGACGAATTTCTTCCTCGCGGGCGGCTACACGCGCGGCCACCGCTTTTTCGACAGCATGGAAGGCGCGACGGCCAGCGGGCGGCTGGCGGCCAAAGCGGTCATGGCGCGGCTGGCGAAAGCGGCTTGAAAAAGGTTTCGGGTTTCGGGTGTCGGGTTTCAGGTTCTGAAAAGCATTGGGGTATTGAGTTTTCCAATTCGGGTTTGAAAAACTTGAAACCCGTCACGACGTAAAGACAAAGGGCTGGGTTGAATCTCCAGCGATTACCAACCGCCGAACCATCGGGTTTGGTTTTACCTGAAACCCGACACCCGACACCTTTTCCAAGATGACCTCCTTCTCTCCTCGAACCAGAAGCCGGCTGCCGTTTCCTCCGGCAATTGTATGTGCCATTACGTCCTCGCTCGGCATTTTTCTGGTGGTGCTGATCCACAGTCTGGTCGTTCCGGACATCGGGTTACTGGAGATGTTCCCCCGGCAGGATTTCAAGGGAACGGCCGAGTCGTTCATGGCCCGCCACAACGGAGCGCGGACCATTCAGGGAAAAACGGAACTGCGGACGGTTTCCGTGAACGGCGTCGTGGCCAAGGATTTACGGAAGCGGTACGGTTCGAAGGAAACCACGGAACTCATTACCCAGAAACAGTTTCCGGTTGTCGCGGCCTACGTTTACTGGCTTCGTTCGAATGGAGCGCTGGCGGCACAGGTCGGCGTCTCGCCGCTCGGCGACATTGTTTCCTATCTGAACGCCGATGTTCCGGTTGTCCCGCTCGGGCCGGATGCCCTGTCGGATGAGGGGCAGGCGCGGTCGGTAACGGCGGCGAAGGCTTTCCTTTCCTCCGGAACCGGCGTGAATGCTGCCGGTTACGGGACTCCGACGGTCGGACGGGTTCCTTCCACCAAAGCCGAAAACCGGGAGGAAATCGAAGTCCTGTGGCGACGGCCGGCTCCGGGGCTGACCGGAATGGCGGAAGTGCTCACCGTCAGACTTCGCGGCGGGGTTGTGTGGTTCTATCAGCACCGACTGGAGCCCGAAAGCCGGGTCGCGGTTTTGCCACTGGTCTTCGAGCAGATCATCCCGCTGTTTCTGTCGATTCCGAATTTCCTGCTGGTCTGTTTTGCGGGCTACTACCTCGTCGGCGTCTACCGACGCCAGCAGTTGTACTGGCGTCCTCCGTTCGTGGTGGTCGTGATTTTTTTGATTCTGATGGGCCTCCAGTCCGTCAACACCGTGCCTTTTGCCATCAGCAAGTCGTTGTTTCAGTCGGGAGGGATGCTGGCACAGCCCGATGCCCTGACCCGGCTGACCAGTTTCGGACAGATCCTTGCGTCGCTGATCATGGTTCTGATCGTCACGCTTTTCATGATGGCTGCGGGGTCGGTCGGACTGGCCGTCGGATTCGGCAGCATCCTGCATCTCGAAACCGAAAACCGGCGGTGGTATACCGAGACTTTCCGGGGCGTTCTTGCCCTGAAACATCTTCCGTACAACCGTTTCATCAAGGCTTCGCTGACGGGTGGCGGCGTCGGGTGGACTCTCCTCGGCGTCGCCGGGGTCGTGCGCTACTTTCAGGGGGCACCCTCGGTCTACGGCGACGAAACAAACATTCAGGCATTACTCGACAGCCTGTCCCCGAATGTTTTCGTCATCGCGGCGGTTTTCAGGGCCATTCTTCAGGACGGCATCCTCCTTTTCTGTTTCACCTGGGTGATGCTCAACGACCGTTTCCGGATTCCGGTCAGGTATTCGCTCCCGATCATGACGATCTGGGGCAGCCTCGGCTGGACAAGTCTGACCGGGATTCTCTTTCTGGAAACGATGTACACACCGTGGACGCTGGCTACCAACGCGGTCATCACGGTCGTTCTCATCGGACTTCTCGAGCGTCACGGCCTGTGGTCGGTTCTGTTTGCCATCTGGAGCTTCCAGTTTACCGAGGCCATCCTTCTCGGAGCTTCCATTCCGTCACTGGGGATTTCGCCCTGGCTGATGACCTTCATGCTGGTTTTGCCATCGGTGGCCATTCTCCTCTGTTTCAAAAAACCGACTCCGGAACTCGAAGCCCGCCTCGCCCCGACGTTGCTGGACCGTTTTGTCGAGGAGCAGCGGTATGAACAGCAGCTTGCCATTGCCGCCCGGATTCAGTCGGACTTTCTCCCCAAAACCATTCCCTCGTTCTCCGGGTGGGAACTTGCCGTCCGCAGCCTGCCCGCGCGGGAAGTCGGCGGCGATTTCTACGACTTCATCCAGCTTGAAGGCGGACGGACCGGGATTTTCGTCGGGGATATTTCCGGGAAAAGCGTTCCCGGCGCGTTGTTCATGGCAGTGGCGACCACGACGTTCCATTCCGAGGCGGAAGAATGCGACGCCGGGTGCGCGCCGCTGCTGGAACGGCTGAACCAGTTGCTGTACGCCGACATGAAGCGTGTCCGGATGTTCGCCGCGGCGACTTACGCGCTGTTCAATCCCGTGACCGGCGATCTCACGCTTTCAAACGCCGCCCTTCCGGCCCCGCTGTTGTACCGGGCAAGCGAAGACCGTGCCGAATACCTCGACCTCAACGGACTCCCCCTTGGAAGCATGCGGATCAGCCGCTACTCGGAAGGGGAAGTCACGATGGAATCCGGCGACATTCTGGTGCTTTCGAGCGACGGGGTGGTCGAGGCGCTGGACGAGGAGGACCGTATGTTCGGCTACGAACGGCTTTCGAATCTGGTCACGGAAAATGCCGATGCGACGGCGGAGGAACTGACCGACCTGATTTTCGAGGCCGTCCGGGAACATGCGGGCGACGCCGAGCAGTCGGACGACATTACGGTGCTGGTGCTGAAAAAATCCTGAGAAAAAGTCTGGAGTCGAGAGTCTGGAGTCTGGAGTCAAGAAAACGATGAACGATGAATGGCGAACGATGAAGTTCGGAAAAAGCGGTTTTTTGAAAAAAAGAATTTGACGGGGAAAGTGAAAAACGGACGCTTTACTCCAGACTCCAGACTCCAGACTCCAGACTCCAGACTCCAGACTCCAGACTCCAGACTCCAGACTCCAGACTCCAGACTCCAGACTCCAGACTCCAGACTCACGACTCCGTGAGCGATGAGGTTTTGCCGAATTCGAGCGATTCACGGATTTTGAAGGCTGTTCGAAGCGAAATGTAGGCGGCTTCGAAGGGAATCGGGGCTGCCGCGCCGCTTTCGAGGGCGGCAATGAAGGCTTCGAGGGCGGCGCGCCGGTGTTCGGAGTGGGGAATTCTGGCTTTTTCGATCTCGTCACCTTTTACAAGTTCAAGATTCGAAAGGTTTTCGCTTGTCGCGCGGAGTCCGGTTGCGACGAGTTCGAGGCGTTCGTGGGCTTTGGAAACATTCGGCGCGGCGGTAAACGACAGGTTCAGGCTCGCGCCGTTCGACATCGCCACCAAAACGGAAAGGGACGTCGTCGCGCTTTCGGTTGCCTGTTGTGCGACGACGCGGACCGGCACGGCTTCACACAAAAACGAGGCAATGGCGACGGCCTCGGCAGCCCGCAACAGAAGGCGGGCTTCAAGTTGTTCGGCGTCCGGACCGAGCGGTTCGTGGGTGGAGAAAGTCAGTGAAAGGACTTTCTGGCCGGAGACGCGCCGTTCAAGTTCCCGGACGGCGGGCGCGAAAAGTCTCGTAAACCCAGGTAGAAAAAGGGTGTTGCCGTTGCGGACCGCGTCGCTGAGGGCGCGCAGGTCGGCTTCGGTTTCAAACGGAAACCCGAGCGCGCAGGTTGAAACGCGCGATTCGAGGAGCGTTTTGAGGACGGGAAAATCATCCGGGCCGCCAATGAGAAGCGCCGCGTCGGTTTTGCCGTCGGAAACGGCGTCCTGAAAATTCGTCGCGCCGTAATCGAAATTCTGCGAGGTGGCGACGGCCTTGGCGGTGGCGGCGTCGGGATGAATGAAGCCGACCAGCCGGACTTCCTCTAGCCCGGAAATTTCCTTCAACAGCCCTTTTTCAGTGGTCGGCGCATCGGTCAGGAGCGACAGACCAATGCCGCCGGAGAGTTTCTGTCGCGTCTGACCGACATCGAAGCGTGTCGCGGCGGGCGGCAGGGCGACGGTTTGCGGGTAAATGACGATGAGTTCGCGACCGGTCGGGGTTTCGTCCGCGAACAGCGCGTCGAAAATGCCATCCGCCTTTTCAAATTCGACTTTTTCAGGCGAAAAACCTTCGCCGAGCGGATGTTTCGCGGCCAATTCGAGGAAGGCTTCCATCGTCCGGCGCGGTTCGCTCTCGGCGTCGAGCGGATCGGCGAGACCACCGCCGCCCGCCCACGTCGGGACGAGGTGCAGTTCGCGCCGTCGGCAGGTGGTGACGAGATCCGCCGGGACGTTTTTCGTGGCCACGACGACGCGTCCGCCGGAAGTGACAGCCGCGGCCACCGCGCCGCCGCGTTTTTCGGCCAGTTCGCCATCCGTGACGACGACGGCGTCCCACGAATGGGCGGGTTTGTTCGGCGAATCGGATGAAATGACCGTGCAACCGGCGGTCCGGGCGAGTTTTTCGACCATTTTCCCGACCGGATTGGTCCCTAAAACCCCAACCGACGCGCCGAGCCGCGTGTCGGCGGCGCGAAAGGCTCGCAGCGCGATGCCGCCGGGCAGGGAAAGCAGGGCAGATTCATCGGAAATGGATTCCGGAACGACGACGCAGCGGGCGAGCGAAACGAAGACGAGTTGCGCCGGAAGCGCCGTGCCGTAGCCGGTCCAGACGACCCGCTGGCCAACCTTTACCCGACTGCCGGGGGCGGCGTCGGTGACGCTGCCGACCGCGACGTACTCCACGGATTTCAACCGCAGATTCCGCCGGTTGAAAGTTTCAACCGCGCTTTTGATCCCCTCGCTGCGAAAGGACGACCAGAGCCGCCGGACAAGTCCCTTTTTCGGCTCCGGTTTGGCGAGTGCCGTCACGACCGGCTCGACAATTTCGACCGCCGGAAGCAGCGCGGCGACATGTAAATAAGAGAGGTGCGTCCGGACCACGACCCCGCCGGGCTGGAGAGTCGGGGCAGGGAGGTCTTCGAACATCACCGCGCCGGTGCGCGGGTCTTGCGTGGGTCGTTTCATTCGGCGGGATCGTCTTCCGGTTCGAACGGGCCGTGGAGTTCCTCGAAATAGGCCGCGACCTGTTCGGCGACGGCCGTTTCGGTGATCCGGCGGCGGGCGGATGAGTCGAGCGCGCCCGCGCAGTCGGAACACAGAAAACGACGCTGGCCGCCGGGATGTTTCACCCCGCAGTTGGCGCAGTGGACAGAAAGAAACCGGATTGTCTCGTTGGCGGCCGATTCCCACTGCGGATGCCGGTCGAACCGTTCGGACTGGAACGCCGCCAGTCCCCAGATGGAGAGGGCGAGCGTTCCGACCGTTTCCCAGCCTTCGGTGTAGCTGATGGCGGGTTCGAAGACCGACCTGGTTTCAACCGGCTTGCCGGTGATCTCGCCGAGCATTCCGACCAGCGCCTGCTGATATTTATAAAGGTGCTGCTTCGCCTGATAAAGCTTTGGATCCACGGGATTTCTCCGGGAATAACCCCTAAAGCGGTACCGTCGAACTGCCCTCGGTCGGAGCAACCGAGTACATCACGGAGTACTGGAGCGGCTGGGCGAGAAATTCGGTCGCCGATTCCGTCATTGCCATGATGAAGGGTGATTTGAGGTGCTCCTCGAAGTCCTGAAGGCTCGACCAGACTTCGTACGAGAGAAATCCCGTCGGATCGTCGCGCAACTGGTGAAAATCGTAGTAAAGGCAGTTCGGTTTCTGCCGAATCGGTTCAATAAGGGCGAGCACGGCTCCTCGAACCTTGTTTTCAAAGCCTGGCTTGGCTTTCAAAAAAACCTGAATTGCAACGACCTGACTGGGCATCTGGCGGTTCCCCCTTGTTTTCTGCTGCTTGCGATAGCGTATGGGGCTTTTTTACGGATGAACGAGGTGAATTTCAAGCTGTGGATATGGCGCAGTGATTCATGCGTGCTATAAATCACGCTCGGGACTCCCCCTGCCGGCCATTCCCGTCATTCGTATACATCTGAAATACCATTTCCGAGGACGGGAAACCCGACTTTTTAATTTTCCACCTTCTTTCTACGGAGCACTCATTCCATGGCACAAGCCGCACCCGAACGCATCGACGCCATTCCCGCGCTCACCCAGCTTTCCGAAGACGAACGGATGTTCCGCGACAGCGTCGCGGATTTCGCCCGCGAACAGATCCGGCCCAAAGCCGCCGACATGGACCGCGACGCGAAGTTCGACAAGGACCTCTTGAAACAGTTTTTCGACCTCGGCCTGATGGGCGTCGAAGTGCCCACCGAATACGGCGGGTCGGGCGGCTCGTTTTTCATGGCCGTGCTGGCCGTCGAGGAACTCGGCAAGGTTGACGCTTCTTCGGCCGTCATCGTGGACGTCCAGAACACGCTCGTGAACAACGCGCTTCTGCGCTGGGGTTCGGAAGAGCAGAAGAAAAAGTACTTCCCGAAGCTTTCCACCGGTTCGGTGGCGTCCTACGCGCTGTCGGAAGCGGGTTCCGGAAGCGACGCCTTCGCGCTCGCCTGCCGCGCGACCGACAAGGGCGACCACTGGTCGCTGACGGGCCGCAAGCTCTGGATCACCAACGCGGGCGAAGCCGACCTGTTCATCGTGTTCGCGAACATCAACCCGGAAGCGGGCTACAAGGGCATCACGGCGTTTCTCGTCGAGCGCGATTTCCCCGGTTTCTCCATCGGGAAGAAGGAAGACAAGCTCGGCATCCGCGCGTCCTCGACCTGCGAACTGATTCTTGAAGATTGCATCGTGCCGAAGGGCAACGTCCTCGGCGAAGTGGGCAAGGGCTACAAGTACGCGATTGAAACCCTCAACGAAGGCCGCATCGGCATCGGCGCCCAGATGGTGGGCGTGGCCGAAGGCGCGCTGGAGTGGGGGATGAAGTACGCCAAGGAGCGGTCGCAGTTCGGCAAGCGGATCGCCGATTTCCAGGCGATTCAGTTCCAGATCGCGGAACTGGCGACGGAAATCGAGGCGGCGCGGTTGCTGGTTTACAACGCGGCGCGGCTGCGCGACGCGGGCCAGCCTTTCGTGAAGGAAGCGGCGATGACGAAGTGGTTCACCTCGCAGGTGGCCGAAAAAGTCACCTCGCAGGTCGTGGAAATCTATGGCGGCAACGGCTTTACGAAGGAATTCCCGGTCGAGAAGTACTTCCGCGACTCGAAGATCGGGAAGATCTACGAAGGCACGTCGTTCATGCAGTTGAACACGATCGCCAAGATCCTCCTCGCGGACTAGGCGACGGTTTGAGAAGTTCAAAAGCCGGGTCGGGAACCTTTCCCGGTCCGGCTTTTCCCATGTTTCGCTAAATCTTGTTGGGAATTACAATCCGGAAATCGTTCCGTGATTTTCATTTGAAGGGAACTGAGTCCTCCGGGACGGGTTCAATGAACGCGGAACAATCTCCCTCATTTGCTGATTCTCCAATGTACGAATACCTGAAACAATGTCGTTCTTCCCTCGAAGTTGCGCGAAAGGGTCGGAAAACCGGTTTTCTCGGCCTTGGAAAGCGTGAAGTTCATTTCCCAATCGACTTTGTCGAGAATCGCCCCGGACAGTTTGACGACGAGTCGCTGGCAACGATCCACCTGTTGTTGCGGGAAGGGCATCTGGTCTGGGGGGCCATCGCGCAGGCGAACCACAACGCCTTTGTTCCCGGACGAACGGATGTTCCCGCAAACGTCATTTTCAGCCTGGACACGTTTTTTGACTCAAATCCCGAAGCTTTGAAGGAAGTTGCCCATCGAATTTACGGTTTGAAAAATGCCTCAAACGTTCCTCCACGGTTGGCCGCGCTCGCCGGACTCATTTCCGACGAAATGAATTTTGCCCTGAACGTGCAAGTTCCGGCGGAGTTGACCGGTGGGAAGCCGGTTTTTTTCACGTCCACTCATCTTTATCGTCGTTCGCTTCCGAATACGGTTCTTTCCGAGGTGTTTTTCCCGTTGCTGGTCCTGCCCGACCGGACCACCGCCAACCTTCTTTTACCGCTGGCGTATTGGTCGCCCTCCCTTGTGTTACTTTGGAATCAGCTTTTTTCCAGGAGCCGGGCTTCGGTGCCACCGCCCCCTCCTGCCCCAATTGCTCCGAGCGGACCACCCGACCCGCAAGCCGTCGAGGCTTATCTGAAATCACCGGTTCGACTGACCTCCGACGCGGCACAGGCGGCACATGGATTTATTCGTGAGTTTGGTACGTTGGAGAACACCTCCCTTTGGGTCAACATTCGACCAAACGGTTTGAACGACATCACTCTGGTTAACCGTCCATTCCCCGAGGTCCCATTTCCGGTTGAAACGGTTTCGGATGGTATCGGGATCGTCATTTCCGGGCATCAGGCGGCCGATTTGCAGGGGCTTCGCATCGGATTCAAGCGAAGTTCGATGGGGAACGGCTTTACCTTTGAATAAGGAGTGGGGGTCTTTCCAGACCGATGGAATTAAAATCGAGTAACCCGTTTGACAACCGAACCATCCCGTAACAGGATGCGTAAACCGATTCAGCGTCCACCTCGCCCTTTCGGGCCAACCGTCACGCCTACAACTCAGGAGCGCTTATGAATCAGTTCGATTTTCCGAACAATTTCGATACAACTCCCGCCTCTCCAGCGAATAAGGGACAGGGAAATCCGTTGGCGTGGCTTGCCCTCGCGACCGGTTTGACGCTGATTCTCGGCGTCGTGCCATTTGCTGAGGTTCTGACCTACCCGATCCGGCTGTTTGTGACCTTCATTCACGAAGGCGGACACGCGCTGGCGGCGGTTCTCACCGGCGGAAGCGTGTCGAGCATGACCGTCGCGGCGGACGGCAGCGGGCTGACCTACTCGCGCGGTGGCTTCAGTCTCCTGATTTCGAGCGCAGGCTACCTGGGAACGACCATTTTCGGGGCAGTCCTCCTCTTTCTGGCTCAAAAGGAATCGCGCGCCAAGATGCTTTTGTCGGCCTGCGGTGTTTTTGTACTGCTTTTGACCGCCGGATTCGTCAACGGGGGCGCGTCATGGCTGATGATGTTGCCGCTCGCGTTGGCGGGCGCGCTCTGGATCGGCGGGATGCGCCGGACCTTCATCAATCCGCTCCGGTGGGGGATGCTCGGCGGGAGCGTCCTGATTCTGCTCGGGCTGGCCGGTATCTGGGCGATGACCGGAACGCTGTTCAGCATGGGAACCGGACTGTTTCTCGCTGTGACGCTGTTGGTTCTGGGGCGGATTTCATCCCCCGGAATCGCGCACTTTCTGGTGAACTTTCTAGCCGTTCAGTGCTGTCTGAACGCCCTGATCGACATTAAAACCCTGTTTTTCCTGTCGGTTTCAACGAATGTTCATAGTGATGCGGTGAATATGGCCCGCATGACCGGCCTTCCCGCCGTCGTCTGGGCGACAATCTGGGGAACGATGGCGCTGGTCATTCTCGGCGGTACGCTCTGGACCGTCTTCAAGCGGGGAAGCAACCCCCGCGTCACTTAATCACGAAGAGGCGGATTCTTCATACATGGACCAATTTCCGGCCGATCCCTTTACCGGCGACTTCTCACAACTTGAACCGGTTCAGGTTTTCGACCCGGAAATCCTCCGCCAAATCTACCGCCTGCGCGTCGATGCGTGGATTCCGAACGGCATCGAGCGTGAAAACTTCCCTCACGACGAGTTTCGGGACGATGAAGACGACCTTCCCGGTTTTCATCACTGGGCCGTCATGAATCAGGGCGTGGTACTCGCCGCCGGACGGGTTTCGATTCATCCCACCATCGACGACGCGCCCGCCGGCGACCTTTTCCGATACCTCGAATTTCCCCAAATACCTCCGTTCGCCAAGATCAATCGGCTGGTGGTTCATCCCAAGGCCCGTCGCCACGGCCTCGCGCGCAAACTCGACCACGTCCGGCTCGACATCGCCCGCGCCGCCGGAGCGCGCACCGTCCTCGCGACGTGGGCGCGTCCGACCGGCGAACCCCGCTACAAAATGCTTGAAGCGCAGGGATTTATCCGGTGCAGCGACTATGACATCTGGCATGAATTCCCGATCGGAATGCTGACGGCGTTGTATATGCCTCTGCCGTAGGTGTCGGGTATCGGGTGTCGGGTTTCAGGTTCAAACCATTTTGGGGTTGAAGTTTCGTCTCTTTCGGCAATTAATTCGAAAAACTGTGACTGATTTGTCCCTCTTGAAATTCGAAATCAAGGATTAAAAGCCTGATTCAAACCTGAAACCCGACACCCGACACCCGACACCTTCGATGAGTACCTACTACGTCTTCAAGGGCAAGCTGACGTTTGCGGATGAGGAAACCGCGAAAATCGCGTACGACCATCTGACGCGGACTGCCGGTTCCTATTTCTTCGTACCGGAAGACAAAGTTGGAAATCCGCGCTGGGAAAAGGCGGTCAAGCGGTCGGGAAAGACGCTGACCATTCACGAGGAGAACTTCGGCGGCGGCGACGTTTACGACACCTGCGCCCTCGTGAGTCAGGTCATCGGGATTTCGAAGTCCGGGAAGGTTCTTTTTCAGGACGGAGATGACGAGGATGGTGACCGCTACTACCTTTCCGCTTCGGATGAACTGAAGAAGAAGCTCAATCCGAAGCCGAAACGGGCGCCGAAGAAAAAAGCCGAGTAGTTTTTTTCAATTTTGGCTTGGGCTGCGCTCCGGGCGATTGAACGCCCGGTCCAATTTTCGAACGAGTCGTTTTGTTTCGGTGAATTGGTATGAATCCGCCCAATTCCGGACTCGTTCGAGAAATCCTGAAAATTCCCGCTCGACCTGTTCCGCTTTCTCTTTGAAAGCCGATCTCGGGAGGTCGAATGCAAAAACCGCATCGTGAATGCCAAAGGCCCCGTTCCGATAGAAAAGAATTGAATCTCCCTCCGGCCGAGCCCAAGGTCCCGGGTCATGACCCCACCACGGAGTAATTCCAGCGTTGATGGATTCAACCCACGAACGCCATTCTTCCACCCCGCAGCAACAGCCAGGTACAATTGAATCCTCGCCTCTTGAAACGCGAATTCCCCCTGGAAGAATGAGTCCGCTCTTTTTAAGGAATTTATTGAGTGCTGTTTCAACCGTTCGGGGTGGAAACGGTTTCTGATATTCGGTCAGTTTGGCGATGAACGAACCGACGATCTTTTCATCGGCGGTTGAGGAAATCGGAAGAAAGGAAAAAGGCGGCGCGGACGCAACCGGCCAGGCGGTAAACGTCGGGACGTCGAGGTTCGGGGCCTCGAAAACCAATTCGATGGTAACTGTTTCAGGGGAAACGGTTATCGCCATTTGAGCCTTTAACGGAGCCGGTTTTTCTGATCCCTGATCCCTGCTTTTCAAGCCGTCCGGATACGCGACGGCAGCAGGTACACGCCGAGGGCGATCAGGGCAAGGATTCCGCCGCAGGTCAGAATGACGGGCGGAGCGGTCAGGCTGGCGGCGACGGCGCCGACGGTAAAGCCGCCCACGGCGTACCCGCCGTGCATAGCGACCAGAAACAGGCTCATGACCCGTCCCCGAATTTCATCCGCCAATCCGAACTGAACCAGCGAGGTCAACTGACTGAGCAGGGCGATGAGCAGCCCGCCGATGAGCAGGGCGACGGCGACTCCGGCGTAGGGATTTCGAAGCAGGGCCAGTCCCGCGACCGAAAGGCCGGTCAGCGCCATCAGTTTCATGACCCGTTTGCCCGCGCCGATGGGTTTGGGGCGCTGGGCGATGTACATCGAGCCGAAAAGCGTCCCAAAGCCGTACGCCGTAAGGAAAATCGTGTACAGAGTCGATTTTCCTCCGAAGATTTCGCGGGTGAAACTGGGGAGGAGTGTCTGAACGCATCCGCCGAGAAAGGTCGTGGCGAAGCAGAGGATGCAGGCTTCACGAAGACCGGGCCGACGTTCGAGATAGTGCCGAAGCTGTTTGAACTGGACCTGAAGCGTATGAAGGAGGTTGTCCTGTTCGGCCTGCCGGACCGGGAGGGCCAGTTTGGCGAAGGGACTCATGGTCGGCGTTTCCAGGCGGCGTTCCCGAATTCGGGTCGTGACGAACATGAGGACCATGAAACTGACGCCGTTGACCGCAAAGCAGGGCGTCGGGCCGAACCAGTGAAGAATCAGCCCGGCGAGCGCGGGGCCGAGGGCACGGGCGAGACTGAGTTGAACCGAATTGAGCGCGGTGGCGTTCGGGAGGTCTTTCGTCGGGACAAGCCGGGGAATCAGCGAGACATACGCCACGTTGGCGAACGCCTGCCCGATTCCGGAAAGCAGGGAAAGAACCAGCAGGTGCCAGATTTTCTCGATGTGGAGCAGAAACAGCGTGGTCAGTATCGCGGCGCAGACGATCTGAAGACTTGAGGCAATGAAAAACACCCGTTTCCGGTTGTACCGATCGACGATGACTCCGCTCGGGAAGGCCAGCAGGAACAGGGGAGCGAGCATCAGGAGCGTATCGAGTCCGAGGAGGAAAGTGCTGCGCGTCCGGTCATAAATGACCCACGCCTGCGCGGCGTTCTGCATTCCGTTTCCGATATTGGAAAAGACGGCCGCCATCAGCAGCACCCGAAATGACACATAGGTCAGGGCGCGCCAGCCTTTTCCGCTCGTATCCTCATCTCCGTCCGAAAGTTCCTCCAGAATTTCACTGAGTAATTCCGGTGGAAGGGCGCGGAAATTGGTTGTGTCGTGTATATTTGCCATCGCTGCTTCCCGAGGTTTCCGGTTCGCATTCATCTTACCCCGTCCCATTCCGGAATTGCCATACCGGGAAGGCATATGACATTTTTAACCTTATTGCCTCAGTCGCGGACCTTATTTCCTCCCGAACGACCCGAAGGTTGCCTTTATGACAATCATGAATCGTTTTCGCCCGTGTATTGCCCTGTTGGTTTTTCTGGTTCTTGTTTCGTTTTTTCAGGAATCGGCCATCGCACAAAGCGGGTCCACCACCGGCTCCATCACGGGGCGAGTCAAGGACACCTCCGGGGCCGTACTCCCCGGAACCACCATCGTCTGTCGACAACCGGCCATCGGTTTTGAACGGACGGTGGAAGTTCGGGAGGACGGGACCTACGAATTTCTCAACCTCCCGCCGGGAGATTACGAAGTCGTGGCCACCGCCGATGGTTTCGCCGAACGGAAGCAGCCAATCCGGCTGTCGCTGGGCGTGACCGCCCTGGCCGTTTTAACGCTGGTCCCCGCCGGTTCAACCGAGGTCGTCGAAGTCAACGACACCGACCTCCGGTCAGGGTCCGAATCGGCCACCAACGTGGGCACCACCGAAATCCCGAACCTTCCAATCAACCGCCGCGACTTTCTCCAGTTTGCGCTGACCTCGCCGCGCGTCACGCCCGATGCCGTTCCCGATCAAGGGGTTACGGCGACCTCCGGGTTGTCGTTCAACGGACAGTCCCCACGTCTGAACAACCTCACGATTGACGGTCTGGACAACAACGACGCGACCTCGGGCAGCATCCGTTCGACCTTCTCGCAGGAGGCGGTCCGCGAGTTTCAGGTGGTTTCCGACGGCTATTCGGCGGAATTCGGACGCGCCGTCGGCGGTGTCATCAACATCGTTACCAAGTCAGGGACGAACGATTTCCGGGGGTCGCTGTTCTTCTTCGGCCGAAACGACGCCCTCAGCACCCGGGAATCGCTCACCCCGAGCAAGACGCCGTTCCAGCAGTATCAGTACGGCGTGACCGGCGGCGGTCCCATCGTCAAGAACAAGGCGTTCTTTTTCGTCGCCCTCGAACGTTTGAACATCCGGCAGGGAAACATCGTGACGATTTCCCAGACGGTTCTCGACGCCGCGCGACGGAACGGTCTGAACTTTGAAACCGGTCGCGCCATCGAGTTCGGCGTTGGAAACTCGACCGGCCTCATCCGCGGCGACTGGCAGGCGACGCCGGGCGACTCGGTGAGCATCCGGTACAACTACGGCGGCCAGCTCAACAGCGCCTTCGAACCCTTCGGCGGCTTGACCGCGGCGACCTTCTCCGGACCGCAACGCCTTTCGGATCACAGTCTTGCGGCCAGCAACACCTTCGTGAACATCAACACGGGGCTGGTCAATGAAACCCGGTTTCTCTACAGCACCCGCCTTCAGGACCTCGACGCCACCGATCCCGGCCCCCGATATCTCATCAATGCGCCGGAAGGACAGGTCATCTTCGGGAAGTCGCTCGTGCTGCCGCAGTTCCGCGATACGCAGACGTATCAGATTTACAACGCGGTTTCGTTCGTGAAGGGAATCCATTCGTTGAAGTTCGGCGGTGACTTCCTTCGCGTCACCTCGGTTCAGCGGCAGCCGCTGAGCGAAGGCGGCCAGGCCAACTTTTCCACCACGAATCTGGTCAACCTCGGCGCGCCCGCGGGAACGCCCTCGCTGACCGCGCTTCAGGCGTTTGACCCGAGCCTCCGGACGCAGCAACAGCGCAATGCCCTCGCGCTCATCGCGCAACAGCTTCCCACCCGGTATCCCGGGTTCCCGGTTCTCGATCTCGCCAACCTGCCGCTCCCGAGCGATTTCCGGCAGGGATTCCTCCAGACCAACCCGTTCCCGATTACCCAGAATTCAATCAGTCTTTTCGCGCAGGATTCGATCACGGTGCGACCGAATCTCAAGTTGAATCTGGGCCTGCGGTACGACCTGACCCGGACGGATTTCGTTCCCGACAACGCCGGGCTGATTTCTCCTCGCATCGCCGTGATCTGGCGTCCGGAAGCGGTCAAGAACTTCACTGTTCGCGCCGGGTTCGGGATGTTTTCGGCCAGCAATCTGACCTTCCCGGTCTACACGGTCGTACCGTCAAGCCGTTCGACCATCGCACTGCCGTTCCCATACAACGTTCTGCCGATGACCCAGCCGGGACGGCAACTCCCACCGTCGGGGCAGTACCCGTTCGGGTTGCCGCAAATTCCCCAGGTGGGGCTGCGGTTTTCGTTCGCCAAGGACATCCCGGCGAGCTACACCGCCCAGTCGAGCCTCGGTCTTGAGTACCAGATCGGGAAATTCGCTCTGGTTTCAGTCGTTTACAACTACGTTCGCGGCATCAAGATTCTTTCGTTGCGGAACGTGAACCCGATTGTGCGGCCCGTCGTGACGCCCGTGTTCGACCCGCTGCTGAGCGCCATCACCGGCCGCGTGGACCCGACGGACGGCACGAACAACCAGTATTCGGCGGCCTACGACAGCTATTACCACGGGCTGACGTTCGGTCTGGAACAGCGGGTCGGGAAGAACTTCACCTTCCGTGCCAGTTATGTGTTTTCGAAGGGCATCGACAATTACGTCGATTTCCGGACCTCGCTTCAGGAATTCGCCTACCCGCTCCAGCCGCGGCTCGAACGCGCGCTTTCCGTACAGGATGTTCGCCATCGCCTGGTGGCTTCCGGAACGTGGCAACTGAACTACACCAAGAACATCATCCTGCGCGATTTTCAGCTTTCCGGAATCCTGACAGCGACTTCCGGTCGGCCGTGGAACCTCCTCGCCGGGTCGGACCTCGACCGGAACGGCGACGCCAACGACCGGCCCGGCATTCTGGGGCGCAACGCGGGCGTGACGCCGGGGTTCTACAACCTCGACCTGCGCGTTTCGCGCCGCTTCCTGAATATGGAACGGTTCAAGATCGAGGGCATTTTCGAAGTGTTCAACGTCTTCAACCACACCAACATCCGCGACTTCGCCCGGACCTTCCCGGCGGTCAACGGCGTGTTTCCGCTGCCGCCGACCGACGGCGGTCGGTACATCGTGACTCCCGACCGCTACCGGCGAGCGTTTTCGCCCCGCCAGATTCAGCTCGGCATCCGGTTCACGTTCTGAAAAAAGGTGTCGGATATCGGGTGTCGGGTTTCAGGTTTCTTCAGCCTGAAACCCGATTTCCTTTTTGTACTTCTTTTTGAAAAAACAAAACCATGACCGCGAAAGCCCTGATGGTCCTCGGGACCACCTCCGACGCCGGAAAATCGCTCACCAATGCCGCCCTCTGCCGCATTTTCCGGCAGGACGGCCTCAACGTCGCGCCCTTCAAGGCGCAAAACATGGCCCTGAATTCCTTTCCGACGCGCGAAGGCCACGAAATCGGGCGTGCGCAGGCGGCGCAGGCGCAGGCTGCGGGACTCGAACCCCACGTCGATATGAATCCGATTCTGCTCAAGCCGTCCTCCGATGTCGGCTCGCAGGTGATTCTCAACGGGAAGGTTCTGGGAAATTACAAAGCCCTCGCTTATGAGGAATTGAAGGCCAAGCTCATCGAAGCCGTCGAATCGGCCTACGAACGGCTGGCGGCGCGGCACGAACTGGTCGTGCTGGAAGGCGCGGGGTCGCCCGTCGAGATGAACCTGAAGGCGAACGATCTGGTGAATCTGCGGATGGCGGAGTATGCCGACGCCCGGTGCGTACTCGTGACCGACATCGACCGGGGCGGCATTTTCGCGCAGCTCATCGGGACGTATGAACTTTTAACTCCCGAAGAACGCGCCCGGTTCGCCGGGTTCATCGTGAACAAGTTTCGCGGAGACGTGACGCTGCTTCATCCCGGCATCGAATATCTCGAACAACGCCTCGGCCAGCCCTGTCTCGGCGTCGTGCCTTACTTCCACAATCACGGCATCGATGATGAAGATTCGGTTTCCGTCGGACGCCGCGCCGTTCGACCCGATTCCGGCGGCAACGAGGCATTGAAAATCGGCGTAGTGAGCTATCCCTACATGTCGAATTTCACCGATTTCACCGCGCTGGAAGCGGTGGAAGGCGTGACGTTGTTCTACACGCGGACGCTGGCGGAAGGCTTGAAAGCGGATGTACTCATCCTTCCCGGAAGTAAAAACACCTTGAAAGACCTTGCCTGGCTTCGTGAAACCGGGTGGGACGAACTCATTCGCACCAACGCCCGCGCGGGCAGGCCTGTCGTCGGAATCTGCGGCGGCTTTCAGATTTTGGGAAGGGAAATAAGCGATCCGCTCGGCGTTGAAGGTCCGCCCGCGACCGCGCGCGGTCTCGAATTGCTCGATGTTTCAACCGAAATGGCAGGCGAGAAAATCACCCGGCAGGCAATCGCGCAATTGTTCAATTCCGACGTTTTCTCATCAAATGCCGAAACCGAAGAACTTCAAGGTTATGAAATTCACATGGGCCGGACGGATTTGGGCGTCGGCGTGTCGCCGTTTTTGAAGTTGAACCGAATGGATGACGCCGAATGGATTGATGACGGTGCGATGAATTCGACGGGCAGTGTTTTCGGAACGTACCTGCACGGCCTGTTCGATGCGCCGGAAGCTCGCGCGGTTCTTGTGAAGCATTTGGGACGCCTCGCCGGAAAACCGTTCCCCGACGATCTCGACTACCGCCGACTTCCGACGCCCGACGAACGGTTTGACGCGCTGGCGACGCATTTCCGGTCTGCTCTGAACATGCCCGAAATCTATCGCTCGCTCGGCTTTCAACCGCGAAAATAAAGCCTTTCCTTGCGTCTTTGCGACTTTGCGTTCCTAATTCTTCGCAAGCACTTCGGCGAGGTCGATCCGACCGGTGCTTTCATTCCGGCGAACCGGCGCGAGGGTACGCAATTTCAACGCGATGACGAGGCAGGCGATGGTCGTTCCCGCCAGCCCGGCGGCAACGCCGACCCAGCCGTCCATCTTCCACAACAACCCTGAAAACGACCCGATGAGACTCGCTCCGAGGTAGTAGCTGCACAGGTACATCGAGGCAGCGAGGGTTTTGGCTTTCAGCGCGCGCCTTCCGACCCAACTGCTCGCAATGGAGTGCGCTCCGAAGAATCCGAAGGTGAAAATCGCGACACCAAGGATGATGACCGGCAGTTTTCCGCTCAGGGTCATCAACAGTCCGACGCCGATGACGATGGCCATCATCCAGAGAATGTTCCTTCGCCCGACGCGGTCGGCGAGTTGTCCGGTCCAGGTCGAGGCCCAGATTCCGACGATATAAAGCAGAAACACCGCGCCCATTTCCCGCGTCGTCAGGTTGAAGGGCGCTTCCTTCAGATGGAATCCAAGATAGTTGTAAAGGCTGACGAAGGTTCCCATCACGAGGAATCCGACCGCGAACAGCAGCGGCAGACCGCCATCGGTCACATGCCTGTGGGCGTCCCGAAGAAGTTCGGGAAGGCTGAAACTGCTTTTCCGAAAATGTTTCGAACGGGGCAGGCACCGATTGAATTCAAGGGCCGCACCCGCTGCAAGAAGGCCAAGAACGGCCAGTGCAACCCGCCAGGACGCAAAATCGGAAATGGTCGCTGCGATGTAGCGTCCGGCCATTCCTCCGAGGGCGTTGCCCGCGATGTACAACCCCATCGCCCGGCCTAGCGATTTGGCCTCGATTTCATCCCCAAGATAGGCCATCGCTACCGCCGGGAGTCCCGCGAGGGAGAAACCGACGAGTGTCCGAAACACGATCAGGGTTTGAAAATTCGGCGCGGTCGCGGCTCCGAGGGTAAACAGGGCCGCAAGTGCCAGTGCGCCAGTCATCACCGTTTTGCGTCCGAATCGGTCGGCGAGCATTCCCGCCGGGATGAGCATGAACGCAAGGGCGGCGGTGGCGCAGGAAACGGCGGTACTGGCGGCGGCAGGCGTCAGTCTGAATTCGGCGGCGAGCAGCGGAAGGACTGCCTGTACATCGTAGAGCAACGCAAACGTCGCAAATCCGCCGAAGAACATGGCCCGCATGGCGCGTCTGAAGGTTGGCGTGCCGCCCTGAATCCAGGTCGATTCGAGGGGCGGGTTTCCTATTCGGGCAGGTGCTGATTCACTTTCGATTTCCATAATTCCCCATCAGGCCGAATCACACTTGATTCAGGCAACCCTGAAGGGTACTTCCCGAAATCGGGAAAAGTCCAATCCAACTTCCGCGAAATTTCTTTTTCCCCTGCTTTTTCAACGGTTTTCATCCATTGGTCTTTCGTCTTCGGTCAATGGCGATTGAAATGGTTTGCACAAGGTCAGTCAGGAAAAATGGTTTGGGAACAATGAAAATATCCGACTGGGTGTCCTGGTTGATGACACGGGGATCGGGCGTACCGGTAATGACCACAATCGGAATGGATGGATTGTCCCTGGCAAAGAGGTCGATAAACAGCCGTCCTCCCATTTTCGGCATGATCCAGTCGGTAATGAGGAGGTCCACAGGGCGTGCCATCGAATTCACGATTTGCATTCCTTCAGCCCCGTTTGCCGCCGAAAATACGGTAAAGCCGACACTTTCAAGCATTTCGTGAATGAGATTCCGCGTGGCTTCCTCGTCCTCGACGAGAAGCACCCGGAATCCCCGGTAGTCGTCATCGCCGGCCGGTTGGTTTGGGGGAGGGGAAAGGGGGAGGGGCACTTCCGCCAGCGGAAAAAAGAGCTTGAAGGATGTTCCCTCCGAGGGAATCGAATCGACTTGGATTTGGCCTCTGGTTTCCGTCATGAAGCCAAACACGGAAGCCAGACCGAGTCCGGTTCCGTTCCCCATTTCCTTGGTGGTGAAAAACGGTTCGAAAATCCGTTCCTTGACCTCGGGAGTCATGCCGATTCCCGTATCGATGACCTCAAGGCGAAACAGGTCGCAACCCGCAAGCGCCGAGGACAGGGTTTTTCGGATCGGATCGTACTTTTCCCTGAGATGAATGCCGCCGAGAAACCGGAGCGTGCCGCCTTCGGGCATGGCATCCCGCGCGTTGACGGCCAGGTTCAGCAGGGTCTGGGTGAATTTTTCTCCATCCAGACAAACCCAGACGGGTTCATTCGGCATTTCCACTCGAATATCCAGATTTTCCGGAAGCACTTTTTCGATAAGTGAAATTGTTTCGCGGACCTTTCCGACGATATTGATGATTCCGGGTTTCAGATCGCCGGCTCGGCTGTAGGCCATGAGCTGCCGGACCAGTTCGGCGCCGCGATTGGCCGCGGTGAGGATGGTGCTGACCTGATGGCTCTCCTTGCTCCCGGGCTGGAGCGACTTTTCAAGGAGTTGGGAGTGACCGCTGATAATCATCAGTATGTTGTTGAAATTATGGGCGACTCCGCTCGTCAGTTGCCCGACGGCTTCCATCTTCTGGGATTGTCGAAGGGCCAGTTCCGTCTGTTTGCGTTCGGTGATGTCGCGCTGCACCGACACCCAGTGTGAGAAAATCCCGTCCGGTTGAAGAAGGGGAACAATGGAAAGTTCGGTCCAGAATTCGGTGCCGTCCTTTTTGTAATTGAGAATTTCAACCGTGACCGATTCCCACTTCAGAATGGCTTCCCGCAGGATGGTTCTGGTTTCTTCGCGAGTGCCCGGCCCCTGGAGAATCCGCGGGGTCTTTCCGATGACTTCCTCCTTTGAGTAACCGGTAAACCGTTCAAAGGTTCGATTGACGTAAAGGATGTGCTGACCCGGATTGTCTCCAAGTTTGGTGTCGGTGATGAGAACGATGTCCTTGGCGTTATCAATGGCGGTTTCAAGCAGTCGAAGCCGGTTTTCGCGGGTCTTCAGTTGCTCGATGAATTCATTCCGTTCGGAAACGTCCCGGATGATGAGGATCGAGTCGCCGTTCGAACCGGACGTCACCCGAATTTCAAACCATTTGGGGTGTCCCGCAACTTCCATCGGATATTCGAAACTGGAAACCTTTCCGGAAACGGTGGCGGCCCGGCAGGACTGGAAAATCTGTTCGGTCAGGTCGGCGGGGAATCCGAATTCCGAAATGGACAATCCTTCAGGGGCGCTCACAAGGCCCGGAAGAAAGTCGTTGCCCGGAGAGAAAAAGTCGAGGCACGTCCCATCCACCGAAAGGCGAATCAGGGTATCGGGAATCGCGGAGGCAATCAGCCGGTAGCGGTTTTCGGATTGCTGCAATTCCGAAATGAGCGTCTTTTTGGCGGTGATGTCCTCGAAGATGGTGCAGACCGAGTGAATGGTATTGGAATCGTCAAAAAGGGGAAATTTGGTCATTTGCAGGTCATATGTCCCCGTGACCAGATCCCGCCGTTCCTCGAATACCCTCGACTCTCCCAACTGCACCACCAGTTGGTCCGTTTCACGACTTCGCAGCGCCTGGTGGGGCGGAAGGAAGTCGGCGATTTTTCGGCCGATCAAATTGACCTCGGGCGCTCCATACAGTTTTTCCCCGGCCGGATTGACGTAGGAATACCGCCCATCCAGGTCCTTGATGGTAATGGGGAGCGGAGAACTGCCAACCACCGCTCGAAACCGGTTCTCGCTTTCGTGAAGCGCGTGGTAGAGGTGAGTTCGTTCCTCGATGTCCTGTTGAAGCTGATTGAGCAGCCGGGACTGTTTGATGGCAATGCCAAGGGTGTCCGCCAGCATTTGAGCGACCGAGTTGTCCCTGGCCGACCATTTGTGTCCGTCGGGAGGTCGTTGAAGATTGATGGTTCCCCACGCCTCTTCTCCAATGTGGATAGGGGCCAACAGCCAGGTTCCCGGAAATCTGGTGCTTATTTTTTCAATGATTTCATGAACCAGTTCCCCGTCCTCGCCCGCTTCGAAACTCCGGGACTCGCTCAGTCCGGTTCCGAACAGGTTCTTCGAATCCTGAATGAGAAACCCGGCCGATTCCTCAAGTTGTGGGTCGAGACGAAACTCGGCTTCGTGACGCCAGTAACCCAGGTTCGGGTAATGCCGAACGATGACCGCCCGTTGCGCCCCCAGAAATTTGGCGATTTCCTCGGTCGCAACCCGAAAGACGCCATCGAGTCCATTGGTGTCGAGAATGGATTTCACCACCCGACCCAGTCCCTCAAAATGATGAATCGGGTTGAAAAACTCACGGGAACGGTAAACGGATGAGTGTTTCCGAATGGCTGAAGGAAGCCGGTTGATGTATCCGGTGGTAACGTAATCCGTGATGAGTCCGCTTTCCCACCACTGACTGGCCTGAGATTCCAGTTCCGGCGGAACGACAAGAAAAAGATCCCGGCCGGATGCCGGCTGTTTCCGAATATTGGGCGGAAGTTTGAATTCACCCGAATCAAGAGAGAGAACGACGACTTCGTAGGCCGAAAACCCGTCTTCGCTTCCGATTGCTTCGTGAAGGATGCCTTCGTCCCGAAAAATTCGGGAAACCGTGTTGCGGAGGTCTTCATCCGGAATGAAAACCTTTACGGAAAAGGTCGAGTGTACCAGGGTACTCATCGGTGGCTCCCCCCACTACCGTACCTTTGTAAACCTTTGGCTGGGCGCCCAGGGAAAGTGGGAACAAGGCAATGTTGCGAGAAAATTGTGAAGCGGCAGCCGGAAAGTACGTCCTTGGGCCGACGCCTGTCAATTCTCTTAACTTTTCGGGGGGTCAACGAAGAAACATCCGGTACGCCGCGTTGTCGGTTTCATCCCAATAGCGATAACCCAGCGTGTCGAGAAACGCTCGCCACTGGGGCATGTCCGACGGGGGAACCTGCACGCCGACGACGATTCGGCCGTAATCCGCGCCGTGGTTCCGATAATGAAAAAGGCTGATGTTCCATTCGGGCCGCATCCGGCTGAGAAAGGTCATCAGGGCGCCGGGACGTTCGGGAAATTCGAAACGGTAGAGCAGTTCATCCATCGCAAGGGACGCACGGCCTCCGACCATGTGGCGCAGATGAAGTTTGGCGAGTTCGTCGTCGGTCAGATCGAGGGCGGGGAAGCCGGCCTCCTGAAATTCATTGGCCATTCGCGAAATGTCTTCGCGCCCCGCGACCTGAAGACCGACGAAGATGTGCGCGCGTTTTTCATCGGCGATGCGGTAGTTGAACTCGGTCAGGTTCCGTTTCCCGATGCAGGCGCAGAACTTTCTGAAACTTCCGCGTTCCTCGGGAATCGTGACCGCGAAGACGGCTTCCCGGCGTTCGCCGAGTTCGGCGCGCTCGGCCACGAACCGCAACCGGTCGAAATTCATGTTCGCCCCGCAGGCAACCGCAATCAGCGTTTCGTCTGAAATGGCCTCGCGCTCAACGTACGCCTTCGCCCCCGCGACCGCGAGCGCGCCGGCGGGTTCGAGAATCGAGCGCGTATCCTCGAAGACATCCTTGATCGCCGCGCAGGTCGCGTCGGTGTCAACCAGTAAAACTTCATCAACGTATTCGCGGCAAAGCCGGAACGTTTCCTCGCCGACTTCACGCACCGCCACGCCGTCCGCAAACAAACCCACCTGTTCAAGCCTGACGCGACGACCGGCTTTCAGCGAACGCGCCATGGCGTCGGCGTCCACCGGTTCGACCCCGATGATTTTCGTCTCCGGCCTGAGCCGCTTGATGTAGGCCGCGATGCCCGCAATCAGGCCGCCGCCACCGATGGCCACGAAGACGGCGTGAATCGGGGTCTGGCACTGGCGGAGGATTTCCATCCCGATGGTTCCCTGACCGGCAACCACGTCGGGATCATCGAACGGATGGATGAAGGTCAATCCCTGTTCACGTTCAAGTTTTCTGGCGTGAGCATAGGCGTCGTCGAACGTCTCCCCGTGCAATACAACCTCGCCGCCACGGCTTTTTACGGCGGCGATTTTCACGTCGGGCGTGGTCGTGGGCATCACGATCACCGCGCGGGTGTTGAACCGGGCCGCGCTCAAAGCTACGCCCTGCGCGTGATTTCCAGCCGAGGCTGCGATGACGCCGCGCTCGCGGGTTTCAATGGGCAGTTTGGCGATCTTGTTGTACGCCCCGCGCAGCTTGAATGAAAACACCGGCTGCATGTCTTCCCGCTTTAAAAGAAGGCGGTTGGAAAGGCGGCGGGAGAGATTGGGGGCGAAGTCGAGAGGCGTTTCCTGCGCCACGTCGTAGACACGCGCGTTCAGGATGCGTTCGAGGTAATCGAAGGCCATGAGAATCCGGGAGGAAGAGGAGCGGAAATGCTTGGGGGGCGTTCAGTGTGCCAGATGAACGCCCCCCGCGACCAGTCCCGGATTGAAAAAGCCAGCCCTTCCTTACAGTCGGGTGACTGTCTATTGCTCGGCGTACTCGCCTTCGTGGCGCGAACGGCCTTCAAAACCTTCGGAAGACGCCGGATCGAGTTCCCAGCGGTGCTGGTCGCGGTCGGCGATCTTGTCGGTCGATTTCAACGGCTCGGCGTCGGCATAGACAATTCCGACCGCGCGGCCGAGTTCCTCGACGACGCTCTGGTCCGGCGTCGGATTTTCGCCGCCGACCAGTTCCTCGCCGACATCGGCGGCTTCCCAGGCCGCGTCAAGGTCGCCGCCCGCCAGTTCGGGCGAGGTTTCGTGATACTGATTGAGATGATCGTTGAATCTCCGCTCACCGGACTGCCCCAGCCGGGCGGCTTCCTCGAATTCGAGGCGGACCTCGTCGGATGGTTGGTATTCTTCCGATTCAAGCGTACCCGCGTCGATAAAGTGCGATTTGATTTCGGTCGTCATGGTGGTCCGCTCCTTTCGGGTTCAGTACATCTATCCTGTTACCAATGTACCGAGCGGAAAAACCAAAGGCCAAAAATCTTCTTGTTTTTCACCACAGAGACACGGAGGTCACACAGAGGACCACTGAGTTTGTTCTCTCTGTGAAACTCTGTGGTCCTCCGTGTCTCTGTGGTGAAATTGAACTTCTACCAACCAGTCAGGTTTTGGTTTTGGCAACAGAGGATGGTGTCATCGGTTTTTCACCATGCCCTATCCCCCATTCCCCATCCCCCGCAACTCACATTCGAAACACGCCGTAACGCGGTTCTTCCTCGTTCGTGAAGTCGCGGTTGTAGGCCATCGACAGCCCCAGTCCGAGCAGGCGTCGCGTGTCGCGCGGGTCGATGATGCCGTCGTCCCACAGACGCGCCGTGGCGTAGTAGGCCGATGACTGTTCATCGAAGTTTTTCACAACTTCCTGACGCATGGCTTCGAGCTGTTCCCGGTTCGGCTCGATGCCCTTGGCCTTCATCGCCGCGAGTTGAACCTGCACCAGCACACCCGCCGCCTGTTCGCCGCCCATCACGGCGACGCGGCTGTTGACCCAGCCGAACATCAGGCGCGGATCGTAGGCGCGTCCGCACATGGCGTAGTTGCCCGCGCCGTACGACCCGCCCACAATCACGGTGAACTGCGGCACGCTCGCGTTCGCTACCGCGTTGATCATCTTCGAGCCGTGCTTGACGATGCCTTCGCGCTCCACCTTGCCGCCGATCATGAAGCCCGGCACGTTTTGCAGGTAAACGATGGGCGTCCGCGACTGATTGCACAGTTGAATGAACTGCGCCGCTTTCATCGCGCTTTCCGAAAAGAGAATCCCGTTGTTGCCTAGGATTCCGACCTGAAAGCCGTCGATCCGGGCATACCCCGTGACGATGGTCGGCGCATATTCCTTCTTGAATTCGAGGAACTTCGAGCCGTCCACGACGCGCGCGATGACTTCGCGAATGTCGAACATCTTGCGCGGATTGGTCGGAATGAGGCCGAGCAGTTCTTCCGGGTCGTAGGCGGGCAGCTCCGGGGCGATGCGGTTCGGAACGGGCGGCTTGCGCCAGTTGAGGCTGGCGACGATGTCGCGTCCGATGCGGATGGCGTGTTCGTCGTCATCCGCCGTGAAATCGCTCACGCCCGACACGCGCCCGTGCAGGTCCGCCCCCCCGAGCGTTTCATCGTCGATGTCCTCACCCGTCGCGGCTTTTACGAGCGGCGGGCCGCCGAGAAAAACCTTCGCCTGTTTCCGGACCATCACGACGTAATCCGAAAGCCCCGGAACGTAAGCCCCGCCCGCGGTACTGCTTCCAAAAACAATGGCGATTTGCGGCAGGCCGAGCGCCGACATGCGGGCCTGATTGCCGAAACCGCGTCCGCCCTCGACGAACATTTCCGCCTGATGAAAAAGATTCGCCCCCGCCGATTCCACCAGCGCAATCGAAGGCAGCCGATTTTCAAGCGCGATTTGCTGCGCCCGGAGGCTTTTCTTCACGGTCATCGGATAGAACGCGCCGCCCTTCACGGTGGCATCGTTGGCCGTAATCATGCATTCAACGCCGTTGACGCGACCGATGCCGCAAATGAAGGACGCAGCGGGGGATTCGTTGTCGTAAAGCCCCCACGCCGCGAGTGGCGAGAGTTCGAGAAAGTCGCTTCCGGGGTCAATGAGCCGGGTGATGCGTTCGCGGGGAAGCAGCTTGTTGCGGGCGTGGAATTTTTCCTGCGCCTTTTCACCCCCGCCGAGGTGGACCCGTTCGAGGTTTTCACGAAGTTCCTCGCACTTGGCGAGCATCGCGTCGAAATTGCTTTGAAATTCTTCGGTGTCGGTTTTCAGGTGTGATTCGATGAACACGCGCCGTCGTCTCCGGTTTGAAGGTTGATTCGGTTGGAGTGGTTTTGGAGTGGCCGAGAATAGCCTTTTTTCGCCCCATTGAGAAATGGCTCGTTGGAGCGCTCGCACCACGCGCGCAAAATTTTCCTTCGACAATGTGAGATTTTCGGTCGCCCGCGCGAATCACCATTTTGAAAGCCTGAAACGAGGCGGGTCGAAGCCCTCCCCGACGGTCGGGCTGCTGTTACTTCTTCTTTTAGGGACGGATGCCCCGTGACATCTGAAACGGAAAAACGATTTCTCGAACTGGTCAACCGGCACAAGGGGATTCTCTACAAGGTGGCGAACGTCTACTGCGGACGCCGCGACGACCGGGCCGATCTGATTCAGGAAATCACGATTCAACTCTGGCGGTCGTTCGAGCGATACGACGAGCGATTCTCTTTTTCGACGTGGATGTACCGCGTCGCCATCAACGTGGCGATTTCATTTCACCGGGGAAGTCTGCGCGGACCGACCGAAACCGTACCGCTCGACGACCTCGAACGCGACTTACAGGCCGCCGATCGTCATCTGGATTCACTCGGCGACGACATTCGACGGCTCTACCAGCTCATCGGCGAACTCGACGATCTCAACAAGGCCATCATTCTGCTTTACCTCGAAGGGCACGGTCAGGACGACATCGCCGAAACGGTTGGAATGACGGTTTCCAACGTCTCCACCCGCGTCAATCGGATCAAACAAAAACTCCAACGCGACTTTGAAGCGTGAGGGAACGAAAGGGAAAACGATGAATCTCGATACCTTGAAAAACCAATGGGCGGCGCAGGATTCCGGCTTCGATATTGAAGTTGCGATTCGCGTCAAAACGGCTGGTAAGCGCAGCCGTACCGGCCTGAAATGGCTGCTCCGGCGGCACTCGCTGTTCGTCCTTTTTAATCAGGCCATGGTCGCCGTCTGCATCGTCCTGAACGGCATCTTCATCGGAAATCATTTTCGCGAGACGCGATTCCTGATTCCGGCCATCGTGCTGCATCTGGCGATGATCGGGCTGATCGTGGCGGATGCGTTCCAGCACGAGGCGGTTTCGAAAATGAACTTCGATGGTCCGCTCGCCGATGTTCAGAAAAGGATCGAAAAGCTCGCGATTCTGCGCGTTCGCATCAACCAGTTCATCTTTTTACTGGCGCCCGCCTTCTGGCCGGTCCTGCTGGTTCTGTTGCTAAAAGGAATGCTCGGCGTGGATGCCTTCGCCGTGTTTCCGCCGTTGTGGCTCATTGCAAACGTCGCCTTCGGCCTGCTCTGGATTCCGTTCGCCTGGTTCATCGTCCGGACCTTCGGCGAACGGTTTTCAAAAACCCGTTTCGGCAAATCCGTCATCGACGACCTGACGGGCAAGCGCCTGCTTCGCGCCCGCGCGTGGCTGAAGGAACTGGCCGACCTCGAAGAACGTTGACCACCCCCTCACCGCTGACGCGGCTCGGGGGAAGCGTTCGGCCTGTTCCGAGGGCTGCGCTCCGCTTGCCCTCGGCTTTCGTACGGTTGCTCCGCTGGGGCTTGCGTCGGTCGGCGGCTCGCCGAGTTTATTCCCCAAACAAATCTTCAAAAAACAATTGGTTTCCTGCCTGCTGAACGTCCCTGACTTTCAGTGTCGGGGACGCTTGCGTCCAAAACCAGCATCTTGAACCAATCCCCCTAAACCCAACCCACCTAAAGGATTTGTCATGAAATTCATTACGAAACTTGCGCTCGGAAGCGCCGTCGCCATTCCCGGACTCATTCTTTCAACCGCACTGGGCCTTGTCTTTTCAGAGGGGCCAAACTTTTCCAAACCTGCTTTCGAGAAGCCCACTTACCGCCTTGAAGAAAAGGAAAAAGGCGTACCGAGGATTTTCAACATGCGTGACGGAGCGAAACTGAAAACCTCGGTTCATCAGGGCAAATCCGATGCCTTCATCCTTTTGGTTCATGGCATTCTGAGCAACCGGGGCGAACTTGAAAACACGTCGGAAAAGCTGGTTCAGGCGACCGGCGCGACCGTGGTGAACCTCGATTTGCGCGGGCACGGCGAATCGGAAGGACGGTTCGGAGATGTGAAGGAAATCGGGCAGTACGAATCCGATCTGGCCGACGTGGTTGCAGTCTTGAGAAAGGAAGCTCCGAAGGCGAAGCTCGTCCTTTCCGGACACTCGATGGGCGGCGGAATCGTGATGCGCTACGCCGAGCGGAAATCGTTTCCGCCAGTGGATGGCTATCTGCTGTTCGCACCGGCGCTCGGCTATGACGCGCCAACGACCAGAAAAGAAGCCGGTCCCGCGAACTCCGCCGAGGAACCGTTTTTGAAAGTCCATCTCAAGCGCATCATCGGCCTTTCACTGTTGAACGCGGTGGGAATCACGGCTTTCAACGATCTTGACACCCTGTTTTTCAATGTTTCAACAAACGGGAAGCGGATGAACTACAGTTTTCGCGCCATGAACTCGATGTCTCCGGCCAACCTGCAATCCGCGTTGAAAGCTGATGACCTCCCGTTGCTGACGCTGGTGGGAAGCCAGGACGAGGCGTTCATCGCGAATGCCTTTCCGGGCGTCATGGAAAATCATCGGAACGCTCGGGTATTCATTGTCGATGGCGAAACGCACGACGGAATTCTGGCGAATTCAAAGGCCCTGGATGAAGTCGGTCGATGGCACCGGGAACGGTAGCCCCGCTCAGGGCAGAAGCTCGCCATCGGGTGAAATCTTGATTTCGGACTTCTTGCCCTTCACCTCGATGTCCACCTCGTAATAGAGGAGTTTGCCCTCCCCGTTCTTCACGGTTTCGACCTTTTTGACCTTGCCGCCCTCGGCGGCTTTCTCGATGGCGAGGCGGGCGGTCGTGCCGACGGCGGGAAGCGAAATCTCCTCTTCAACTTCAAGCAGGGTGCCGTCCTGATCCACGAGCAGGTCCTTCGAGCCGTTGGGCGTCTTCAATTCGGCTTCGAAGCGGATGGTCCCGTCCCGCTCGATGCGTTCGATGCGGCCGATTTTCGCCCCGGTCGAGTTGCGTTTGACGCACTCGCGGGCGGCTTCGGGAAGTTCCTCCAGCTTTACCTTTTTCGGTTTGGGCGGTTCGGGCTGGGCTGGCTTTTCCTGCCCGAGAACGGGGACGCACCAGAGCGACAACACGAGAAGCAAACATGAAATTCTCATAAAACAAACCTCCGAGGTACCGGACTCGTGAAAAGGGATGGTGTCCTTTCACAAGCTACCCGGTACGCCGGAGGTTCGGAATCCCGACTCGCGTCGGCAATCCGTATTGGCGGATCTCGGTCAGCGTGGGGCCGCCGGATTGGTGGTAATCGGAATCTGAACTTCGGGGTCGCAACGGACGCGCAGAAACAGGCCGTATTGCGCGACCGGGGACGTAATCGCCGGGTTGATGATGACGTCGAATTCGCCCGTATCCACGCCCTCGAAGTAGTACGTCACCGGCTTGCGCTGTTTGACGACCCGCAGGGTACCGCGACCGGTCGAGGATACGTCCGACGATTCATAGGCGGTGTAGGACCGGTAAAGGTCGCCAGGTTCTTCGTTCGAATAGCGTTCGAACTCAATGGCGACCGGCCGACACTTGATGCCGAGCGTCTTTTCAGACTCCGCAAGTTTGCGTTTGATGACGTTCATCGCCTCCGTCCGCAGCTTTTCACGCAGCGCGGCGGGATTTCGGACGATGAAGTCAACCTTCACCAGATCGTAAATCTGGAACTTCGCCGCCGCCTGCGTCATTGCGTCGAGCAGGTCGCGCTGCGTGTAGCGGATCATCAGGTTTTTCTTGAGTTCGAATCCGGCTTCGTACTCGGTGGCAGTCGCCGCCTTGGCGCTGTCGCGCTTCAGCTTGTAGTCGTAGACCGGGGTCTGGGTGACGAAATCGACGAACATGTCGCCCGAGGCAATTCCGAGTTTCTGAAGTTCCGCCTTGAACTGGTTGATCCGGCCGTCAATGGCCTGGGTACAGGCTTCCGGGGTCGGACCTTCCTGCACGAGCGCGAAGGTGACGACGTATTCATCGGGCGTGATGTTGGCGAGGACCTTCGCCTCCACCGCATAGGTATTGAAGGTATTGTTGGTCGGAAGCTGTTCGTAAAGGTAGTCGTTCGTATTTCCGAACATCCGTTTCTGTGACTTCTGGGAGTTCCCATAGGTGGAATTGGCGGCTTCGCGCACCCGGTTCCCGGCCTCCTGGGCAAACGCGGCTCCCGTGAACAGGAAAACGAGGGCAAACAGTGAAAAAAAACCGTCAAGGAAACGATGTTTGTTAATCCCGTGTTTTTTCATAAGGGAAAGTCCTTTAAGTGAAGTGAATGTGGATGGTGAGGCGTCTGACGTGGAATGTCTGAAAAGGTTCCGACCGGGGAAATTTCAATCAGGAATCCCGGTTCGGAGGATCGGCGTAAAAATCTTGGTGAATCAGGGTTTCAACCGGGACTCGCCGTTCCCAGCCGCGCCGCTCAAGCTCCGGGGAGGTAAGGAATTCCGAAACGTACCCGACGCACAGATAGGCGACCGGGACAATCGTCTCCGGAATCTTCAACACGGCGCGAAGTTCCGTCGGAGACAGAATGCTGACCCACCCGACGCCGACGCCTTCGGTTCGCGCCGCCAGCCAGAAGTTCTGGACCGCGCAGACCGTCGAATAGAGCGCTGTTTCCGGCATGGTACGGCGTCCGAGGCCGCTCCCCCGGTTGGCTTCGGGATTGCAGGTCACACAGAGGTTGAGCGGGGTGTCGAGAATGCCTTCCAGCTTGAGGGAGTCATAGATCGCGCGCTTTTCCCCGTCGTAACCGGCCGCCGCTTCGCGATTGGCCTTCAGGAACAGGTCACGGATTTCGGCGCGGACCTCCCGACTTCGAATGACGATGAACTCCCACGGCTGCATCAGGCCGACCGATGGCGCGCAGTGGGCGGCTTCGAGAAGTTTGAGCAGCAGGGAATCGGAAATCGGGTCGGGAAGGAAGGTTGAGCGTACGTCGCGCCGTTCCCGAATCACCCGGTACACGGCGTCGCGTTCGAGGTCGCTGAAGGGTTCGTTCATGGCCCTCAGACTCCGGTTTGAAAGTTCAGCAGATCAGAAGGAGGCCGATACCGGCTTCAAAAACGACGCCTCCGAAATTTTTGGCGGAAGCGGCCCGGTCAACCAGGATTGAAAAAAGGCGCCCGAAAGCCGCGCCAATCCAGGCCAGGCCCACAAGGAGAAAAACAGGCGGGGTGTGGAGGAAAAGACACCCGAGGCCGAGCAGGAGAAAGAAACCGCCGTAGGTTGCCCGAAGTTCGGACCGGCCGACCGGACCATCAGGCGAAAGCGAGACGAACCCGGCGGCTTTCGCGGGAAAGAACAAACCGAGGAGTCCGAGCAAAATGGTGATGAAGGCCCCGGTTTGATTCAGCCAGATCATAGGGAATGCGGAATATCGAATGCGGAATGAAGTCGTTCAATCTCGTGGTCATATCCGCGGTTGAATCCCGGTTCCGTTGGATTTCGCTCGGTGTCCTCGGATTCCACTCGAAGACCTCGGATTCCGCTCGAAGACTCGCTTTATCCGAGGCTAGCGATCTTTCGCCCGCCTTCGCGGGCTTTCAATCCGGTTGTGGAATCATGGCCGATTTCGGAAATTCGTCATTGCCCTGAGTCCGGACTCACGACTCACGACTCACGACTTAAAGATCTATTCCTCGATGTACGGCCCCATCTTCCGGTACTTCGCGTAGCGTTGGTCGAGCAGTTCGGAAACGGAAAGTTTCGAGAGTTCGGCAATCTGGCGCTCAAGGACCGGGGCGACATTGCGCGCGGTCTGTTCGTGATCGGTGTGCGCGCCCTCGTTCGGTTCGGGAATGATGTCGTCGATGATTCCGGCGTCCTGAAGCGGTTTCGGCGTGATTTTCATTGCCGCGGCGGCCTTGTCGGCTTTGGAGGCATCCCGCCACAGGATGGAAGCGCAGCCTTCGGGAGAAATCACCGAATACACGGTGTTTTCAAGCATGTTCACGCGGTCGCAGACGCCAACGGCGAGCGCGCCTCCGGAACCGCCTTCGCCGATAATCAGGCCGATGATGGGCGAGGGAATGCGGGCCATTTCGATGATGTTCCGGGCGATGGCCTCACCCTGACCGCGTTCCTCGGCTTCGATGCCCGGATAGGCTCCCGGCGTGTCGATAAAGGAAATGATCGGGCGGCGGAATTTTCCCGCGAACTGCATCAGGCGGATGGCTTTCCGGTAGCCTTCGGGTTTCGGCATCCCGAAGTTCCGGTATTTGCGGTCTTCCATCTTCCGCTTGAGGTAATTGGCCTTTTGCTGGCCAACCACGAAGACCGACTCGCCGTTGAACTTCGCGAAGCCGCAAACGATGGCCGGGTCGTCCGAAAACCGCCGGTCGCCGTGGAGTTCGTGAAAGTCGGTGAACAGCAGGTTGATGAAGTCCAGCGAATAGGGCCGCTCGGGATGGCGCGCCAGTTTCACGCGTTCCATGGGCGTCAGGTCGAGGATGGCCGATGCGGGATCATCACCGAGAATTTCCGCCTGAAGTTCCTTGACTCGGTTTTGGAGGCGTGCGATTTCCTCGTCTTGCGCCGGATTGTGGGGGGCGGCGGAAAGTTGCTGAAGCTGTGTCTCGAGGGCGCGAATTTGCGCCGCTTTTTCCGGGTGGGCCATAGCGGTAATAAAACGGAAAATCCAAAAATAACGCCACGAAATTTCGAATCCGAAGGTGGGGAAGCTCGGAAGCGGGCCGAATCGGCGTTCGACTGGGCAGCGCGAACCGTTCGAAATTCCGTCCTGTAGGTCGAAAGACTCTAGGGCGTAAAGGGTTCGGTCGTCAATCTCAAGCCTATGGAATCGTCCGATTTTGGCTGATTGCAATTCCGACCGGGCTTTGGTTTATTTCGCTTCGCCTTTTTCGAACATTCGTTCGTGGACGCTGAAAAAAAGAAACTTCGAGGGAGCCGCGCCGTAAGGTGGGGCGTCCGTTCCACGGACAAAATCGTTTCGTCAAAATCAATTTTTTCAGGAGAACCGATCATGCCTAGAGGCACCTGCCCGGATTGCGGGGCGGACGTACATGTGGATGAAGACGCCGACAAGGGCGATACCATCGAATGCGATGAATGCGCCGCTTCCTTGCGGCTCGTCGGCCTCGACCCGATTGAACTCGACAGCAAGGATTCCTACGAGGACGACGAGGGGTACGAAGAGGAAGATGACGATGACGATGACGACGACGATTATTGATCGTCACGCATCCATTTCCTTCATTTTCAAAGCGTGAGGCATGCCTGGCCTCGGGTCGGGCATAGCCATTTCTGGAGACATTTCAATGGTGAACACTTTCGCCGTCATCGGTGCCGGCACGATGGGCAACGGAATCGCCCAGGTTGCCGCCCGGTCCGGCCTGAACGTCATTCTCCGCGATGTCGCGGATGAATTTCTGGATCGCGGGATGAAGGCCATTTCTTCGAGCCTTGACCGCGATGTGAAAAAAGAACGCCTGACCGAAGCGGGCAAGGCGGAAATCATCGGGCGAATTCGTCCCGTGACCGACATGGCCGCCGTAGCGGATGCCGATTTCGTGGTTGAAGCCATCATCGAGAAATTCGAGGCCAAAGCCTCCGTTTTTCGCGAACTCGACCAAATCACGAAGCCGGAAGCGATTCTGGCGAGCAATACCTCGTCCATTTCCATCACGAAAATCGCCGCCGTCACGAAGCGCCCTGAAAAAGTCATCGGGATGCACTTCATGAACCCCGTGCCGGTGATGACGCTCGTCGAAGTCATTCGCGGTATCGCCACTGACGACGCCACCGAAACCGCAGTCAACGCTCTCTGCGAAAAGATGGGCAAAACCGCGCTCGTCGCGAACGATTTTCCCGGCTTCATTTCAAATCGCATCCTGATGCCCATGATCAACGAGGCGATCTTCACGCTTTACGAAGGCGTCGCCACCCGCGAGGCCATCGACGGCATCATGAAACTTGGAATGAATCACCCGATGGGACCGCTCACCCTCGCCGATTTCATCGGTCTGGATGTCTGCCTCGCCATCATGGACGTGCTTTACGACGGCTTCGGCGATCCCAAGTATCGCGCCTGCCCGTTGCTCCGGCAGTATGTCGCGGCCGGCTGGCTGGGCCGCAAGTCGGGCCGTGGTTTTTACCAGTACTGATCCGATATTCCTTCAAAGGTTCGTTTGAATGATTTTCAATCGGTTGAATGTTTCTCGGTTCGTTCGGACGGCGGCGGGATTCCTTGCCGCCGTTGCGATTTTCGTCGGTTCCACGCCGGTTTCGCTGGCCCAAAAAGGGAACGCGGCGAAAAAGGCGCCACCGGCGGTCACGCCCGCACCCGTTCAGGAAAAGCCAAAGGTCAATCCGCTTCAGGATTTCGCCGACAAAGTGGCGGCTCGCCCCGCTCTGAAAACCGGCCGGGTGGGGATTCTCATCGAGAACCTTTCAACGGGAGAAATCCTCGCGGATGTGGACAGCACCAAGCTGTTCCAGCCCGCTTCGAACATGAAGGTCTACACCACCGCCACGGGCCTTGACGTGCTGGGGCCGAATTTCACGGTGAGAACCTCCGTTTACGCCGCTCAACCGGACCCGCAGGGTGTGGTGGCGGGCGATCTCGTTCTGTTCGGACGCGGCGACCCGACGATTGCCCCGCGTTTCAACGAAAAGGACAAGGACGAAACGCTCACGCCGCTCGAACGGCTGGCCGATCAGGTCGCCGCCGCCGGGGTCAAGAAAATCACCGGGGACATTGTCGGCGATGAAAGCTATTTCCGCGCCGCGCCGCTCGGCGACGGGTGGGAATGGAATGATCTCCAGTGGTACTACGGCACGGAAATCAGCGCGCTGACGGTCGCCGACAACAATGTCACGCTCACCATCAACGCCGGAAAAGCGCCGGGCGAACCGGTCACGGCGCGACTTAACGTCCAGCTTCCGAACATCACCATTTCCAACCACGCCGTGACCGGACCGGCCAAGAGCGAGGATACCTTCGGCATCCATCGCGGGCTGTCCGACAACGTCATCGACATTTACGGAAGCCTTCCGGCGGGAAAGGGAATGGAGCAGTACATTTCCGTTCATGATCCCGCGCTTTTCGCGGCCCATCTGTTCAAGGCGATGTTGGCGAAACGTGGCATCGAAATGACCGGCGGCGTCCGTCGCGAGGATGCCAATTCCCGCGCCCGCAATCCGCTCGACATGACGAAAGTAAAGGAAATCGCGGGTATTGATTCGCTGCCGCTGTCGCGGTGGGTGGATCGCATCAACAAAATCAGCTTCAACCTTTACGCGGAACTCCTCCTCCGCCAGATCGGGAAGCAGAAAGGCCCGCAGGACAAGGACGCCGACGTTGCGGGGACGGAAGTCGTCGCGCAATTCCTGAAGAAAGTCGGCGTCGATCCCGCCTCGGTCAAATTGCGCGACGGTTCGGGCCTTTCCCGCCTCGACAACATTTCTCCGTCATCGACCGTGAAGCTGTTGAAGTACATGCGCGGTCATCAGCACTGGCAGATTTTCTACGACTCGCTGCCGATTGCCTCGAAGGACGGCACGCTCCGGGGCCGGATGAAGGGAACGCCCGCCGCCGAAAACCTGCGCGCCAAGACGGGAACGCTGGATGATGTGAGTTCGCTTTCGGGGTACGTCACTGCCGCCAACGGCGACCTGCTCGTGTTCAGCATTCTGATGAACAACCTCAATCGCGCCCGGGCCGAAGGCGTCACGGCAGGGAATGATCTCGGCGCGGCGATGGCCTCCTACAAGGGACCGGCGGGCGGCGCGGCGCCGTCCAAAAAGTAGCGCAAGGACGCAAAGGCGCAACGGCGCAAGGGAAAACCGATGGTTCTCGATTCGATTGTGGCGGAATACAAACGGTATCGCGGGTTGGCCGAACGCGCGGTGGCGCAGGTCGCCGACGAGGATTTGAACTTGCCCGTCGGTGAGGACGACAACTCGATTGCCGTCGTGATGAACCACATTTCAGGAAATCTGGCCTCGCGGTTCACCGATTTTCTGACCGAGGATGGGGAAAAGCCCTGGCGCGACCGCGACACCGAATTCGCCGAAGGTCCTTTTTCACGGGAAGACGTTTTGAACCGCTGGGAACGCGGCTGGGGAATTCTTTTTGAAACGCTGGCCACGCTTTCCGACGAAGATTTCCCGAAGGAAGTGAAGATTCGAGGAATCGGTCTGACCGTCCACGACGCGCTGCACCGCTCGCTCGCGCATGTGGCCTACCACGTCGGACAGATCGTCACGGTGGCGCGGGTCCATGTCGGCAAGGACTGGAAATCGCTCAGCATCCCGCGTGGCGGCACGGTGGCTTACAACCAGAACCCGACGCTTGAAAAACCGGCCTGATGAAGAAAATGCGGTATGCGGCGGGAGCGTCATTCCCGATTCCGGCTACTTGTTTTCTTCTGAAAAAAGCAGCGCCTTTTCATCCACATCGACTTCGAGAATGAGGCTGTGAGTTCCGTACCGCCAGGCATCCGACCGTGGCAGCGACAGCCATTCCCGGATGATCTGAAGCCCTTCCGAAACCAGCAACTGCTTGATGTCGTAACGGTTTCGCCGGGCCACCGGGGAAACGAGCAGCGTCCAGAGGTCGTCCGTTCGTCCGGTCCCGCGATTATCCGTTCCAGATGAAATGTTCAGCGGACGGCGGCGATATTCGACGGTGACGAGCCGGAGTGCTTCTCCGGGTTTGGGTTTATCGGTCAGCGGCCGTCGTACTTCCTTCAAACCTAAAAACTGAATTTTCAGCGAATCGAATTGCGGTACGCCCGCGAGTCCCCGACTGAGCGCCTCCGCGCCGATGGGGAAGGCGAGGTCTTTTGAAACATCGGCTTTGGAAATCGTCGGAATGACTTTGAGCGGTGAAATTTGCGGTTCTTCTGACATGTGTCCTCGGAATTGCCTGAAACGGCGCGGCGTCGTATGTTGAAAAGAGTTTCTCCCTTTATTCTCAATTCCGTTCTTATTCAAGGAGAACCCTCCAATGTTGAATCTCGCCGAACGTCCGCGTCGCAACCGCCGGACCGCCGCCATCCGCGCGATGGTGCGTGAAACCATCGTCACCCCCGCCAACCTCGTCGCGCCGTTGTTCGTGACCGAAGGCAAAAATGAGCGGATTCCGATCAAGTCCATGCCCGGTTGTGCCCGGCTGTCGCTCGACCTGCTCATCGAGGAATGCCGTGAACTCGAAAAACTGGGCGTTTCCGGCGTGGCGCTGTTCCCGGCCCTCGAAAACGAACTGAAGGACCGCGTCGGAACCGAATCGCTCAATCCGAACGGCCTGTTTCCGCGCGCCATCAATGCCGTGAAGGAATCCGCTCCCGGGCTGGCTATTTTCACGGACGTCGCGCTTGATCCCTATTCCTGCGACGGGCACGACGGCGTGGTGAACGACCACGGTGAAATCGTCAACGACCAGACCGTCGAAATTCTGGCGCAAATGTCGGTTACGCAGGCGCGCGCGGGCGCGGACTTCGTTTCTCCATCGGACATGATGGATGGTCGCGTTGGCGCGATTCGCAAGGCGCTTGATTCCGAAGGTTTTACGAATGTCGGCATCATGTCGTATGCCGTGAAATACGCCTCGGCGTTTTACGGACCGTTCCGTGATGCGCTCGATTCCGCGCCGAAGTTCGGCGACAAGAAAACCTACCAGATGGACCCGGCGAACGTCCGCGAGGGCTTGCGGGAAATCCGTCTCGACATTGCCGAAGGCGCGGACATGGTGATGGTCAAGCCCGCGCTTTCCTACCTCGACGTGATCCGGATGGTCAGGGAAAACTCCGATGTTCCGGTGTCGGCCTATCAGGTGAGTGGGGAATACGCGATGGTCAAGGCCGCCGCCGAACGCGACTGGATTGACGGCACGAAAGTCGCGCTGGAAATTCTGACTTCCATCAAGCGGGCTGGCGCGGATGTGATTTTCACATACTTCGCGAAGGAAGCCGCGCAACTTCTGGGCTGATTTTCGAATGCGAATCCGTCACGCCTCAAAAACGAAAGCCGCCGCGAAGTTCGATGATCTCGCGGCGGTTTTCATTTGGCGTGGGGTGAGGTCGGTAATGACCTTCCGAAAAGCCACCGTCATTAAGATTCTCCTCGAAAAAGGTGCGTCTTTTTTCAACAACCGTTTTGAGGTGTTTCGTGCTTTTGGAGTCTTGTCTCGGGTTCGTTTTCAGGGCCTTCACCGTAACCCAAAATATTGCGTAACTTGTGGGTGCATATGGACAAAATCCACAATCTCTGGTATAGATGAACATCTTTGGAATCAGGGATTTATATGCACGTTGCGCAGGTTGCGACCGAGGGATTTCGAAACCTCTCCGGATCGCTCGAAGGACACCCCGGACTGAACTTTCTCTGGGGTCGAAACGGTCAGGGAAAGACGAGCTGGATCGAGGCGTTGTACGTCTTGGGCGGCACCAAGTCATTCCGGACGCACCTGAGTGGCGAACTGATGGCTTTCGGCGTGCGCGCCGCGCACCTGCGGGCGGAAGTGGTACGGAAAAACCGCCCGACGACGATTGAAATTCATCTGGAAGACCGTCAGAAAATCCTGTTGCTGAACGGCAAGCGGGTATCGGTTTCGGAATACCTCGGCCATCTGGATGCGTTCGTCTACTGCCACGAGGAAATGTGCATCGTGCGCGGCGAACCGGGCGAGCGCCGGCGGTTTCTGGATCGCGGCGTGGTGAGTCTCAAGCCGGGGTTCGTGCAGGTCATCGCCGATTACAACCGGGTGCTGAAACAGAAAAACGCGTTGTTGAAGTCGGCGAGCGAAAGCGAAACCCGTCCGGCGCATCTGCTCGACTCGCTGGATGCGTGGAACGCGCAGCTCCTGACGCTTGGTTCGGCCCTGCATCGCGAGCGGACGAATTACGTCGCCGCGCTCAACCGGACGCTCGAAGCGCGGCTGTTCGGCGCGGAAACGGTGGAAGTGAAGTACGCCTCGACCATATTGAAGGATGAAGGCGGAAGGATGAAGGATGAACAGGACTTCACTGAAGCCTTTTCCGAACGGTTGAAAATCAGGCGCGACGCCGAATTGGCCGCGGGGTACGCGCTGGTCGGTCCCCACAAGGACGACCTCGCCATTTCAGCCGACGGCCACATGGTTTCGCGGTTCGGTAGCGCCGGGCAGCAGCGGAGCGCGCTTCTCGTGCTGACCTTGGCGCAACTCGAAATCTACCGGGAGACGCACGAGGAATACCCGGTGTTTCTGCTCGACGATCTCGACGCGGAACTCGATTTCGGTCGCATCAACGCGCTGCTCGACCATCTTGCCGACAAGGCGCAGGTGTTCGTGACGACCACCAAGGCCGGACTCGTCGAGGAACACCGGAAACGGTCGGCACTGCACCAGATTCAGTCGGGGAAGGCGTTCATTCAGCCGTTGGCCGACGCCGCGACGGGTTGAACTCGGCGGGCTATTTTGGGGCGTCCCTGCGGGACGAAAACCGGCTTCGGTTGATTGGACATGGTAAAGTGCCGGTTTTGAATTTTTGAAAATCTATGAACCCCGGAGCGGCGAAACGCCTCCGGGCACATTTCAAAAACTGATTTCGGTTTTACAACAACGTGCGGACAAAGATGTTCGTGTCAACAACAAACGAAGGAAAGTGACAGCAACCATGAGCACTCCCAAAGAAAAAATGAAAAGTAACAACGCGGCTGACAACTACACATCGGATTCGATTACCTCGCTTTCCGGGCGCGATGCCGTCCGGCTGCGTCCCGCGATGTACATCGGGTCAAACGGCGAACTCGGTTTGCACCACCTCGTCTACGAAGTCGTGGACAACTCGGTTGACGAAGCGCTCGCCGGGTACTGCACGGAAGTGGACGTCATCATCCACCCGGACAACTCGATTTCGGTGCAGGACAACGGGCGCGGCATTCCGGTGGACATCAAGGAAGACGACAAGAAAAAGCGGTCCGGCGTCGAAATCGTGCTGACGGAACTGCACGCCGGGGCGAAGTTCGGCGCTGACAACAGCTACAAGGTGTCGGGCGGTCTGCACGGCGTGGGCGTGAGCTGCGTGAACTTCCTTTCGGAATGGCTGCGGGTCGAGGTGTATCGCAGCGGTCACGTTCACGAGCAGGAATTCGAGCGCGGGATCCCGGTCGCGCCGCTCGAAAAGACCGGCAAGACCTCGCGCCGCGGCACGCGCGTGACGTTCAAGCCGGATTCCGAAATCTTTACCGTCACGGAATACAACTTCGACACGCTGGCCCAGCGGTTGCGCGAAAAGGCGTTTCTGACCAAGGGGTTGCAGATCACGCTGACCGACGAGCGCGGCGAAAACGAGCGGAAACAGGAGTTTCTCTATAAAGGCGGGATTGCCGAGTTCGTGGCGCATTTGAACCGCAACAAGACGGCGCTCATGCCGCAGCCGTTCTACTGCGAGGCGACGCAGGGCGAAACGACCGTCGAAGTGGCGATTCAGTACAACGATGCCTACGACGAAAAGGTGTTCAGCTTCGCCAACAACATCAACACGATCGACGGCGGCACGCACCTTTCCGGATTCCGGACGGCGCTCACTGCGAGCATCAACAGCTACGCCGTTTCGGAAGGGCTTTCTAAGCAGTTGAAGGAAAATCTGACCGGTGACGACGTTCGCGAAGGTCTGGTCGCGGTGGTGAGCGTGAAGATTCCGCAGCCGCAGTTCGAAGGGCAGACCAAGAACAAGCTCAACAGCGACGTGAAGGGGCTGGTGGATTCGATCCTTCGCGAGCAGTTGAAGACTTACTTCGGCGAACATCCGGCGATTGCCAAGCGGCTGATTATGAAGGCGGTGGACGCCGCCCGCGCCCGCGAGGCCGCGCGTCGCGCGCGTGAAATTTCGCGCAAGTCGGCGCTCGGAAGCCTGACGCTCCCCGGCAAGCTGGCGGACTGCTCGGAAAAGGATCCCACGAAGTCGGAACTGTTCATCGTGGAAGGGGATTCGGCAGGCGGTTCAGCCAAGCAGGGCCGTGACCGCAAGACGCAGGCGATTCTCCCGCTCAAGGGTAAAATCCTCAACGTCGAGAAGTCACGCTACGACAAGATGCTGTCGCACAGCGAAATCGGCGCGCTCATCATGGCGATGGGAACCGGCATCGGGAAATCCGAGTTCAACCTTGAAAAGCTGCGCTACCACAAGATCATCCTGCTCTGCGACGCCGACGTTGACGGTTCGCACATCCGGACGCTTCTGCTGACGTTCTTCTATCGGCAGATGCCCGAACTCATCGAAAACGGCCACGTCTACATTGCGCAGCCGCCGCTGTACAAGGTGAAGAAGGGCAAATCGGAGCAGTACATCCTCGATGACCGCGAAATGAACAAGTATTTGCTGAAGCGGGCGACCGAGGACGTGAAGGTCAAGGTCGAAAAGACCGGTCGCGAACTCGAAGGCCGCGATCTGTCGAAGTTCCTCGACAAGCTGCTCGAATTCGACGGGTTTTACCAGAAGCTCGACCGGCGACTGATTCGCGACGGACGGCTGACCGACATCGTGCTGCGGACGTTCACCAGCGAAGGCGGCTGGGGCGGCGGCCGCAAGATGCACGGCCTGTTTGAAAGCGATGTTTTATTGGGCAAGTTGAATGCGGCACTGGCCGACGCGGGCTACGACACGTCGCTCGACCGCGACGAGGAACACAACCTGTTCAGTCTGGCCGTTGCCTCCACGAATGGCCGAACCCGGATCAACTGGGAACTCGCCACCCATGCCGAGTTTCAGAAATGCGTCTCGATTTACGGCGAGTTCAAGGAGCTGATGGAAGCGCCCTACATCGTGACGAACGGAACGGCCACCAACGTCGTTCCGACGCGGGCGGCGCTCGTCGAACAAATTTTCAACGGGGCCAAGCGCGAACTGAACATCCAGCGATACAAAGGTCTGGGCGAAATGAATCCGGAGCAGTTGTGGGAAACCACGCTGCATCAGGAAAAGCGGACGCTGTTGCAGGTTCGCATCAATGACGCGGTTGAAACGGATGGCGTATTCACGGTTCTGATGGGCGATGCGGTCGAGCCGCGCCGTCGCTTCATCGAACAGAATGCGCTCGACGTCAAGAACCTCGACATTTGAGCCGGATTCGAGCGTCGAAAGATGAAAGGGCCGAAGGTGAGATTCCTTCGGCCCTTTCGTTTATTGGGGTTTCTTCGGCAGGGTCGTGACGGTGGTGGTTTCGGTTTCAACCAGAGGCTTGAGGCCCGGTGTCGTTTTCGCGAGTTTCTGTCCGCCGTAATTTCGGAACTTCACGCCGCCCTCCCGATCCGCAATGTAGGAGTAGCGTCCGTCGATGTTCTGCTGAATCGGTGTGGCGTACAGTGTATAGGTTCGCCGGTCCTCGGGCATTTCGACTTCAAACCGGTAACCGAAATATTCGCCGTCCTGAAGTTGTTCCATCAATCGAACCAGGTCGGGCCGGACGACAACCTTCGAGTCCAGGATTTCCCGGAACGTGCCGAATTTTCCGTTGTGTTGCTGGGTGAAAAACTGTTCGATTTCAATCAGGGCGGTAATGGCTTTCCCGGCCTTCTCCTCGTTGTCGAGCATGACGGTAAAGACGCCACTTTGGCTGAGGGAAAAGAATTTATTCTTGTGGAAAAACGCCAGCGCCTGAGTGTCGCGGTCGCCGATCAGCCACTTGCCTTCGAAAAGGATTAAACCGACCGGGACACTCAGGAAGGGCTGTTGGCCGTTGATCTTTTCTCCGGACGGGACCTTGACGAAGACCGTGGCGTCGTTGCCGAGGACACTTTCCCCGCCAAGTTCGATTTTTTCGGGAATCTCGCCCGCCACCTTTTCGAATTCATCCTGAAGTCCGGCGGCTTCTTCGCTGGACATGGTCTCGACGGCGGGCGCGCAGACGTGCAGCCGAAACGCTTCGATGTATTTCTTCTCCCGCAGCAGCCGGTAAAACTGAAGTACGGTTTCACCGGGGGAGAGCTTCGGACTCTGAGCCGGAACGGACCCGACCGGGAGAATCAGCAGAAAGATGAAGCCTCCGACGACGGATCGGAGACAGGCCGGGAAGGGGCGGAAAGGGAAACGCATGGAATTTCTCGGAGTTACGGGACGGGGGTTGCCCGCCCCGGAATTTCCCCTGGTCAAAGCCGAATTTTACGGCCGCAACCGGTACAGCATTCGGGGGAATGGAATGGTTTCGCGAACGTGTTCGAGGCCGCACAGCCAGGTCACGCAGCGTTCAATTCCCATTCCGAACCCGGCATGCGGCACGCTGCCGTATTTCCTGAGGTCCAGGTACCATTCGAATGCTTCGCGCGGAAGACCGTGTTCCTCGATTCGGCTGATGAGTTTGTCGTAGGACTGCATGCGTTGCCCGCCGCCGATGATTTCGCCGTAACCTTCGGGCGCAAGAACGTCCACGCAGAGCGCCAGTTCGGGCCGTGTCGGATCTTCTTCCATGTAGAACGCCTTGATCTGCGACGGGTAGCGGTGGACCATCACCGGCTTGTCGAACTGTTGCGAAATATAGGTTTCGTCAGGCGCGCCGAAATCGCCGCCCCATTCGAAGAAGTTCTCGACCTTGCCCTCGGCGTGCGCCTGCTGGAGCATTTTCACGGCGTCGTCATACTGAAGGCGGGGAAAGGGCGGGACGACGGCTTCGAGTTTTTCCACGTCGCGTTCGAGGACCTTGAGTTCCTCGCGGCGGTTTTCAAGGACGCGGCCGACCACGAAACCGAGAAAGCGCTCGGCAAGGTCCATCACGTCGTTGAGTTCGGCGTAGGCGACTTCCGGTTCGACCATCCAGAATTCGGTCAAATGGCGGCGGGTTTTGGACTTCTCGGCGCGGAAGGTCGGCCCGAAACAGTAGGTCTTGCCGAGCGCGGCGGCGGTGGCCTCGTTGTACAACTGGCCGGACTGCGTCAGAAACGCCTTTTCGTCCCCGAAATAATCGACTTCAAACAGGGTTGTCGTGCCTTCGCACGCGGCCGGGGTCAGGACCGGGGTGTCGGCGAGGATGAAGCCGTCGTTGTCGAAGAAGTCGCGGACCGCGCGAATGATTTCATGTCTGACGCGCAAAATGGCATGCTGGCGTTTCGACCGCAGCCACAGATGCCGGTGATCCATCAGGAATTCGACCCCGTGTTCCTTGGGGGTAATCGGATATTCCTGAGCGAGCTGGACGACTTCAATGCCGGCGACGTCGAGTTCGAAGACGCCGGGGCGTTTGGGATGCTCGCGGGGCGTTCCGGTGACGATGACCGAGGATTCCTGCGTCAGTGAATTGGCGAGTTCCCAGACTGATTCGGCGACCGCATTTTTCGGCAGAACACCCTGAATGATGCCGGAACCGTCGCGGATTTCGAGAAACATCAGTTTACCGCTCGAACGCGCGTTGTAGAGCCAGCCCTTGATGGTGACGGATTTACCCGCGTGGGCCGCGATGTCGGAAATGTAGGTTTGTTTCATGGTTACAATTACACCGGCCAGGCTGAGCCGGGTCCCGCGAAGGAATGGTGAAGATGGAGAATGATGTCGTGGGAAACATCCCGCGATGACTCCGGATGTCGAAAATCAGGAATCGCAAGAGGAAATAGCATGGCTGAAGAACGCGAGCAAACCGAAACCGTCGCGGCGGCGAGGTATTTACGGGCAATGCTGGAGGAAATGGGGTTGACGGGGGAACGTGATGGGCATCTGTCCCGGACTCCCGAAAATGTTGCCGAATTCTGGGCCGAGTTCTTTGCCCCATGGCTCGCCGAGTTGCCCCCTCCGGCCGTTTCGACCTTTCCGGCGGATGAAATGGCGGGGCAGTTGGTCCTGTTGCGTGATCTCCGGTTTCATTCGATGTGCGCGCATCATCTCACCCCGTTTTTCGGTCATGCCCATATCGCCTACGTCCCCGACCGGGTTGCGATGGGAATCGGCGGCCCCGCGAAACTGCTCGAATTCTATTCGCGACGTCCCCAGCTTCAGGAGCGGCTCGTGGCTCAACTTGCCGACGCTCTTGAGCACATCTGCGCTCCGCGCGGGGTCATGGTGGTCCTGACCGCCCGCCAGATGTGCATGGAAATGCGCGGTGCGAAGGCTGACGGAACGGTCGAATGCGTTCTTTCAAGGGGATGCTTCACGGAAACCGGCTGGCGCGAAACGTTCTTTTCCAGGCTGGGAGCGATACGGTAGGTTGCGAAAATGAGCCGAATTTAATCCTGTTCTCATACAGGTCTCATTAAAGAACGCTATATGTGGGTTGGAGAACCCATATGCGAATACTACTTGTTGAAGACGACCCCAAGGTTTCGAACTTTATCGTTCGTGGACTGGTTGCCGAGGGATACGCCGTGGATACGGCGATCAACGGTGAAACCGGGCTGGAAATGATTGAGGCCTTTCAGTATGACCTGGTCGTACTGGATCTGATGCTGCCGGGAATGACCGGGAACGAGGTCCTGAAAACCATCCGCCGTCGCAATACCGAAGTGCCGCTCCTCATTCTGACGGCCCGCGACGGAGTGAACGACAAGGTTGAAAATCTTGAGGCAGGGGCGGACGACTATCTGACCAAGCCATTTGCCTTTGTGGAACTGCTCGCCCGGATTCGGGCCTTGCTCCGGCGGGGCGGGGCGGGACCGGGAACGGTTTTGAAAGTGGGCAATCTCGAAATGGATCGGGTTTCCCGCCGGGTACGCCGGGGACGACAGAACATCGACCTGACCGGCAAGGAATTCGCCCTTCTCGAATATCTGATGACCAATGCCGGGCGCGTTCTTTCCCGAACGATGATTGTGGAACATGTCTGGGACCAGAGTTTCGACGGACTGACCAACATCGTTGACGTCTATGTCCGCTATTTGCGGGCCAAAATCGACGACCCGTTCGAAACCAAACTCATCCGGACCGTTCGTGGTGCCGGGTATGTGATTGAAGAAGCCCAGAAAACCGCCGAAGTCGGACCATGATTCAGTTGAACACCAAGTCCATCCGTTTCAGGCTGACCTTCTGGTACGCGGGGTTTCTCGCGGTCACGCTGATGTTCATCGGGATCGGGGCGCTTTTCAGCCTTCACTGGTATCTCTACACGTCAAATTGGGAAATCCTGTCCCAGCGCGGGCAGGCGGTGGGACGAACCCTGGTTTCGGAGATTCCCACAAAGGGAGAGTCGTATTTTCGGGAACAACTCGAATTTCGCCTCCTTCCCCGCAACTTTTCCCGTTTCTTTCGACTGATTCGAGCCGACGGCAGGGTGATTTATGTTTCCCCCATGCCCGATGACGGCAGTTTCACGCCCGCCACGGTACCAAAAATCAATCCGAAGGAACTTGTGGATGGCAAAAACCGGCGTTTCGAGCAGATCCCCTCAGGGCTGCTCTGCATTTACACGAATCGCGTGGAAACTCCTGACGGAACGGCCTATTTTTTGGAAAACGGCGTTTCCGACCGGCCAATTCGAAGTACGTTGCGATGGACCTTTCTGGCCTATCTGCTTTCCTCGGTGTTGTTCCTGGTTTTCGGAAGCCTCGGCGGCTCGATTCTGGTGCGGAATGCCTTGCGGCCGGTCCATCTGATGACGGTCGGCGCACGACGGATTACCGCCAGCAATCTCGGTCGTCGGTTGATCGTTCCACGGAACGACGATGAAATCGAACGTCTCGGGATGGCCCTCAACGAAATGATTTCCCGCCTGGAGGCTACCTTTCTTCAGGTCACCCGCTTTACTGGTGAAGCCTCGCACGAACTTCGCACGCCGCTGACGGTTCTCAAAGGAGAACTGGAAGCCCTTCGCGAGTCGCCGAATCTCCTGGCCGGGGAACAGGACATCATTGCCAGCGCCATCGAGGAAACGGACCGTCTGACCCAGATCGTGACCGGACTGCTGGCCATTGCCCGTTTCGACGCGGGGGAGGCAAAACTCGAGTTCGTCCCCCTTGACCTCGGTGAACTGGCTTCGAACACGGGCGAACAGGTCCGTCTGCTGGCCGAGGATGCCGGTCTTTCGCTCGACTTCGACGTGGAAAGCGGAGTCCGGATTTTCGGAGACAAGTCCCGCCTCAAGCAGGTTCTGGTCAATCTCCTCGACAATGCCATCCGGTATACCCGTGAGGGCGGCTCAATTCGGGTTTCGGTCGGCAGGGAGGGGAGAATCCCGGTGCTTGAAGTGAGCGATACCGGAATCGGAATTCCGGAATCGGCCCTCCCCTTTGTGTTTGACCGCTTTTTTCGTGTCCAGCACGTCCGGAATGAACAGGACAACGGCACCGGCCTGGGACTTTCCATCGTCAAGGCTATTTGTACTGCCCATCAGGCAAATCTGAGCGTCAAAAGTAGAGAGGGAGTGGGCACGACCTTTCGGATTGAGTTCCCGGAAAAGATCCGGAAGTCTGAAATGACCGTGGTCGGGCTGCCGGAGAACGCCGGGACGTTGTCCCCGGCCCTTCCCGAGCGGGAAGTTGCCTGATTCGACGACGAATGAACAAGGCCGATTCAGGCGGTGGGCAACTTCCTCGTTCTTCTTTTTCCCTCATTCGCTGAAAATCACTCTCCGCCCCTCGATACGCCAGGAACGGTGGAGGAGTTTTTCCACCGCCGCCGCGTACAGTTGATGTTCCTCGGCCAGAATCCGGGCTGAAAGCGTTTCTTCGTCGTCGGTGTCGAGAACCGGGACCGCCGCCTGGGCCACCACCGGGCCGTGATCGAGTTCCTCGTCAACGAGGTGGACGGTGCAGCCGCTGATTTTTACCCCGAAATCCAGCGCCTGTTTCTGGGCGTCCAGGCCCGTGAAGGCGGGAAGCAGCGAAGGGTGGATATTCAGAATCCGGTTCGGAAATGCCCGGATGAACTCCGGCGCGAGCAGGCGCATGTAGCCGGCCAGGCAGACAAGCGCGGGGGCGGCGGGCTGGATGACCTCCAGCAGGCGGAGTGCGTGTTCCGAACGGGTCAGGCCCTTGTGGGAAATCACCGCCGTGGGGATGCCCCGGTCGCGGGCGTATTCGAGTCCCTTGGCGTCTTCCTTGTTGCTGACCACAAGGCCAATGCGGGCATGCAGGGTTCCGGCGGCAATGGCATCGGCAATGGCCAGAAAATTCGAACCCCGTCCGGAAATGAGAATGCAGATACTCGGAACGGCGGCGGATTCCGTCGTTGCGGGTGAAGTCATGGGATCAGATTTCCTTGAAAAAATTTCGGTGGAGGGTAATCACCGGGTTCGGTTCGCGCCAGACGATGCTGACGACATCGAACCGGTAGGGAACGTCCTCGGGGCCGACCAGTCGGCGGTAACGGCGGGCCGTTTTGGAAAGTCGGGTCTGTTTCCCGATGGTGACGGCTTCCTCGGGCGCGCCGGCTTCCTCCGAACGGCGGGTTTTCACTTCCACGAAAACGAGGGTTTCCGACTCGAAGGCCACGATGTCGAGTTCGCCACGGACCAGTCCGCCCTTTCGGTTTCGGCTAATCGGCACCCGGACGTTCCGGGCGACGATGCTGAATCCGAGCGTTTCGAGAAACCGGACGGCGGCCGTTTCGCCGCGTTCGCCAAGATTTTCGGGGGAGGTTTCCATGCTTTTCCAACGCTTGCGTTGTTTCAGGTCCGACCTTTCGTTACAATTCGCGGCCCGTATAACACAAACGGAATCGAACGGCGCACTCTTTCCGACCCGTTCCCTGGAACTTCATGCTTCGCAATATCCTGGTTACCGCCGACAATCCGGAACTTCAAAAAACCATCGCCGAGGTTGTGGATGAACTTGGGGCCACGACCGAATTCCGATTTTCTCCGGTTGTCGATGAAGTCATTTCAATTCAACCGGTTCTGATTATCGTCGATGCCGACGACGACGGAATCGGGCCGTTTTTTGCCTCCGTGGGTGAACGGAAGGAAACTTCCGAAATCCCGTTCCTTTTTCTCGTGGCCGAATCCGAGCGCTGGCTCGGAACCCCCGGTTTCCGCAACGGCATCGACAGCAAGGTGGCCAAGGAAAGTCCCAAAGAGGGTTTGAAACTGAGACTTCAGGCGGTTTTGCGGAGGGCGGAAATCAGTCATGCGCTGGCCAAATCCGAAACCGCCTTAGGCATGTCTCCGGATGGGCGCAACGCATCGGGTAAGACCGAAAAACGGTCGCTCATCCTGCTGGTCGAGGATGACGAACCAACCCGGTTCATCCTCCAGAACGCCTTCAACGCGACCGCGCATTCCCTCATCGTCGCCACCAACGGCGTCGAGGGCCTCGATCTGGCTCAGCGCACCCAGCCGGACATCATCATTTCCGACTACATGATGCCGGTCATGGACGGCCTCGAATTTCTCCAGAGGCTTCGCGGAATGAACCACATTCCCTATATCCCGTTCGTTTTTCTGACCGCCAAATCGCAGTTTGAAGATCGCATCGTCGGACTGGAAACCGGAGCCGACGAATATCTGGCAAAACCTTTTTCAATTCGCGAACTGCTGCTGCGAGTGGAACGCCTCATCGATTTCGGGCGGAAACGGCGGATTTCGGAAGGGGTTTTGAACGGTCGGCTTTCCGATGTCGGGCTGGCGGATGTGTTTCAGATGGTGAGCCAGAATCGAAAGACCGGCTCGCTGCTGGTCGATTCGGATTCCTGCCTGACGCCGTTTTCCTTCGAATTCTCGGAAGGAAATCTGGTGCGCGCCGCCTGCGGACATTGTCTTGGCATCAAGGCATTTCATCGCGCGCTGACCCTTGAGGACGGACTGTTTGCCTTCCAGAATCTGCCACTTTCCAATGAGTCGAACATCGACGGTCCGCTGGATAATCTGCTCCTTGACGGCTACACCCTGATGGACGAAAGCCGACAGCGGATGTCGGAGCTTTTCCGGGACGCGGCCCCCGCGCTCCGGACCGAGGGCGATTGGCGGGGGAATCTCGAACTTTCAGTGGAAGAATGCGAAGTTTTGAATGCCGTCGATGCCGTCGGGGACTTTCAGGCCGTTCTCGATGCCGTCAACCTGAGTGATTTCGTGGTCATGGACCTTCTCTGTCGCCTGAAGAAACTCGGTTTCGTCCGGGAAGTCGAGGCAGGGGAGGCGGCGTGAATTTTCATCAGAAAAGCATTGTGTATCTGGTTCGTCCGGCCCTCCGCGCGGCGCTTTACCCCTATTTCCGAATGGAATACGAAGGGGTCGAGAACGTCCCGAAAACCGGGGCCGTCCTGCTCGCCCCGAATCATCAGGCCTACGCCGACCCGTTTCTCATCGGGCTTCCGATTCGCCGTCCGATTCATTTCATGACGTGGGAACGGCCGTTCCGCGAACCCTACCTCCGGCCCATTCTCAAATATTTTCAATGTTTTCCGGTCAGTCACGACAAGCCCTTCGACAAGAACGCTCTCAAAATCACGCAGGACCTCCTGCGGGCCGAACAGTGCGTGATGATTTTTCCGGAAGGGGCGCGGTCGAAAACCGGCGATCTGACCGATTTCAAGCCGGGTGCATTCCGGGTGGCGATCAAACACAAGGTCCCGATTGTCCCGATTACCCTTAACGGGGCTTTTGATTCCTGGCCCCTCCACCGCAAAATGCCCCGGCCCGGCAGAATCAACGTCTATTTTCATCCGCCGATGACGTTCACGGCGGAAGACCGGGACATTCGAGAGGTCTCAATCGAGGCCGCCACGGCGGTCCGCGAGGTCATCGCCAGCCGGTTGACCCCTTCAAGACTCCTGACTGCCTGATCTTTCCTGAATCGGATTCCAATTCATGACAAACGACAAAGCCCGCGAGGACCGCCTCATCGGTCTCGCCCTCGACGCCAGAGAAAAAGCCATCGCTCCCTATTCGAATTTCAAGGTCGGCGCGGTTATCCAGTCCGCCGACGGGACGATTTTTTCAGGGTGCAACATCGAAAACGCTTCGTTCAGCCTGACGGTCTGCGCCGAACGGGTGGCGCTGCTGAAAGCGCTTTCGGAAGGATACCGCACGTTCGAGGCCGTCTGCGTGGTTGCCGAGGGGGACCGGATTACGACGCCCTGCGGCCCCTGTCGTCAGTTGTTGTGGGAATTCTGCGGCGATGTTCCGGTCATCATGGCGACGACCGACGGAAAGCGCGCCGCCGCCACGCTCGGAACGCTCCTCCCGAACGCTTTTGATGCTTCATTTCTTGAAAAGTAGGGATTGAAGGTTCAGCGGCGGAACAGGGTAGGTGTACCGAAGTGTTTCTGGCGGTAGTCTTCGCCTTCCATCACGATCGTCTTGCACATTTCATACAGCCGCGACCGCAGGCGCACGCCGATCCGCTCCTCAAGCGTTTCGTCGTAGGCCTCCTGCTGCTTGTCGAGATAGTTTGACGTGATGATGGTGGTTTTCTGCTCGTTGTAGCGGGTGTTGAGGATATGAGTGATCGTATCCTTGACCCATTCGGTCGGTTTGCCCGCGCCAAGTTCATCCAGAACAAGCACTTCCGCGTCGTAAACCGGTTTGAGAACCTTCATCTCCGAGGTTTGGGTGTTCGGGTTGTAGGTTTCCTGAACCGCCTTCAGGAGATCGCGGAAGTCATAGAACAGGCAGGGAACTTTCTTGACGTGCATCAGGTTGTTGATGACCGCCGAGGCGAGGTGCGTCTTGCCGACGCCGCAGGGACCGAGAAAGAGCAGTCCAAGACCGCGTTCGAGGGGAAATTCCCGCACGAACCGCTTGCAGCTCAACACCGCGTTGACCAGCGCCGCCTGTTTCTTGTCGTTCGGATCGATGTGGTAGTTCTCGAACGAGCAGTGGCGGTAGCGAACCGGGACATTGGCCCGATCCTGAAGGGTTTCGCTCGAACTGACCTTCCGGCAATGAACGCATTTCCGTGAACTGCGGGTCTGCGCGTCGTACTCGATGCCTGTCCCGTTGCAATGGGAACAGGCCGGCGAGTCGTCGGGCGAAACGGAACGCAGTTGTGCCGGATTCGGGAGGGGCATGGTCTGGAGTGAGCGCTGCTTTCAGGCCGTCGGCGGGGACTCCGCGAGGCTTTTTCTGGTTTCCCTTGGTCTTGCGATGAGCGTCGGGAAGTATACGGAGCGGACCCCGAAAATCAAGGGATGAGGGATGAAGGATGAGGGATGAAAAATTGGCCCGGAAGTCACCTGGCCATCTCGTTCCCATTGCGGAGGACAGTGTTTTCTCTTTTTTTCATCCCTCATCCTTCATCCTTCATCCCTCATTCGCCGCCCCACTTCAACTTGTCCCGTAAAAGCTTGAAATAGTTCTTGTTATCCGGTTCGACCAGCATCAGTACGGATTCGCTTTTGCGAATCACGACCCGGTCCCCGGGCAGGACCGCGCAACCGGTCTGACCATCGAGGGTGAGGAAGACGTCCTCGACGTTGACGTTTCCGCGCGCGCCGGAAAGGGTGAGTTCGATTTCGCTTTCGTCGGAAACCACCAGCGGGCGGTTCGTCAGCGTGTGCGGACAGATCGGGGTGATGACCACGGCGCCCATCGCCGGGTGGATGATCGGGCCGCCGGCGGAGAGGGAATAGGCGGTCGAACCGGTCGGTGTCGAGATGATCAGGCCGTCGGCGTGAAAGATGGAAACGAATTTTCCGTCAATTTCGCAATGGACCGGAACCAGGCGGGCCAGCATGCTTTTCGTCAGAACGCAGTCGTTGATGACATCGGCGCGAAACACCTCCTCGTCATCGCGAAACACGACGGTTTCGAGTTTCATTCGAACGTCGATGCCGTATTTCCCGGAAAACACCGCTTCGAGGGCTGGAAAGATGCTTTCGGGCGTGTATTCGGTGAGATAGCCAAGATATCCGAAATTGATTCCGAGGACCGGAATGTGCTTTTTCCCGACCATCCGGGCGGCGGAAATCATCGTTCCGTCACCGCCGACGACCACGACCAGTTCCGAGATTTCGGAGAGTTCGGGGCGGGTAACCACCTCGACGGATGGTGGAAGAAGATGCCGGGCGGCTTCTTCTCCGGCAACCCGGCATCCGCGCGTTTTCAGCCATTCGGCGAGTTCCGAGAGCAGACCCGTGACGTCGGAGTGCAGGCTGGGCTTGACCACCAGACCGACGGTTCCGGGCGAATTGGGGCCGACGGGTCGCAGTGATCGGTTCACGCGCGTAACTCCTCGTTCCGGCGGGGTGGGACGGGGGCGTCAGGGTTTCGGGTTTGAAATGGCTTCGGAAATGTCGGTCCCGCCAACCGGCGTCGAGGAAACCGAAAGAATCGGCGGAACGACGATCGCATTCTGCGACGGTGAGAGCGGCAACACAATGGAAAAGGCGCTGCCGACGCCGACCTGACTTCTGACAGCGACATTTCCGCCGTGGGCGGCGGCAATCCGTTTGACGATGGCAAGTCCGAGACCGGTCCCGAGGTTGCCGTTGCGATTGCTCGCCTGATAGTAGGGGTCGAAGACGTAGGGCAGGTCCTGAGCCGGAATGCCCTCGCCGGAATCGACGACGCTGAACACGACGTAAGGAACGCCCGCGTCCACCTGCGTGCCCTCGGCGCTGCGGGCTTCAAACCAGACCTGTCCGTTTTCAGGCGTGAATTTGATGGCGTTGGAAAGAAGATTGGCCAGTGCGCGCTGGATTTTGCCCGAGTCTCCCAAGAGTACCGGGAGATTCTTGTCGCAACCGTAACTGAGCGTGATGGACTTCTTCCGGGCCGCGATTTCGAAATCCTCGCCGACCCTTTCGATGATCTCCGGAACAATGATTTCCCCGAGCTTCAGCTCCATGTTCCCGGACTCAAGTTTGGAGAAATCAAGCAGTTCCGAGACGAGGCCGATGAGTTTCTGGGAAATTCCGCGCGCGCCGGTGGCCATCTGCCGGATTTCCGAAATGTTCGGCTTCCGCGAATTCAATTCGACTTCGATGAGGTCAAGCGTCGAAATGACGGTTCCCAGCGGCGACCGGATGTCATGGACGATGGCGTTGGTAAACTCCGAGCGCAACCGGTCGAGTTCACGAAGCTGTTCGTTGGTGTCCTGAAGGGATTTCGCCTGAGTACGGACCTTCACATAGCGGCTGGCGCGATTCAGGGCCGACGACAATTGAATGAGCGCTCGCTGGAGGATGGCGGATTCCTCGGTATTCGCGGTCCGCTGGAGCGCGTCGATGGCTTCCGCCAGCGCCCCGTCAACTTCCTTCCATTTCATCTGACCTTCTTCCTCGGTCATGGCGGTCGGCGGCGGACCCTCGGAAAGGTCCGGCAGGGGCTGTTCCCCCGTGGGATGCAGCACCGTTTCAATTCCATCGGCCACCCGGATGAGGTTTGACAGCATTCGCTGCCGTTCCACGGACCAACGCTGGCGTTCAAGCATCCGGTGGAGCTTAAGCGTCAGCTCCTGATGTCGGAAAGGAATGGCGAGAATATCGTCCGCTCCCGCATGGAGCGCGGAGGGCACGTCATCGTCGCGCGTCGAATAGGGGCTGAGAAACAGGATGGGAAGATGGCGGGTTTCGGATTTCGACCGAAGTCGCTTGGTCAGGTCGAGGCTGTCGCATTTCCGGAGCGCAATATCGACAATCAGCGCGTCAAACGGGTTCCCGTCCTTGCCCGAACCGATGGCAGCCTCAGCTTCCTCGCCGGTCTGAGCCAGCCCGGTCTGAAAACCGGTACTGACCAGAAGGGTGGCGATGGTATCGCTCAGCAGCGGGTCATCCGTGGCAATGAGGATGATGGGCGTTTCGAGCATTTGAGTGGGCAATCCCGCAGGGACGCTGAATTTTCGCCGATACCCGCAACCGCGTACAAAAGGACGCACTCTACTGCGGGGGCGAAAGGTTTTTCCCGGGAAAGCGACAAATTCAGGATAGGGAGCGTGACTGGTGACGGACCGCAATCGGAAAAAAGTGTAGGAGTCATTCATTAAACGTGTCAAGGCACAGTCTTTACTGCACTTGAGGCGAAAAAACAGGGAAGGAAAAAAGATGAATGGTTGAACCGGAGAAAATCCCTGTGATAGTTTCCCAAAGATATGATTGTTTATGCTGAGATGAAAAATTCTTATCGTCCTGCCGTCTATTTCATCAACGAACCCTGCCAACGCCTTCTTCGGGCGGTTCGTCATCTCGGTTGAATCCACAATCCGAATTTTGGAGTCCGCATGAGCACCTTTGCCCAGCGAATGCTGTCACGGCTGCGTCGCGAATCGTCCGCGAGGCGCCCCAAACGCTCCAACCGCGGTTACTACACCTTCATCATTGCGCCGCACGCCACCTCGAAAATTCACCGTCTTCATATCCCGACTTCGCTTTTGTACACGGTGTGCGTCTTCGCGCTGATTGGTCTGGTGACCGTTTCCACCGGTCTCGTCATCGTCTTCCGGAAAACCAAGACGCTGGCTGAAATGAGCGCCATCCGGGTCCAGAATCGCCAGTTGCGTCAGGAAAATTCGGCTTTGAAGCTGCGCTACGAGGAACTCAACCAGCGCGTTTCAAACATCGAGGACGTTTCCGACGCCCTTGCCAATCAGGCCAAGATTCCGCCCGTTTCGGCCAGCCTCTCCGCTCGTGAAGCGGCCGGCGGTCCGGAAATGGCCGACAAGCTGGAAAACGACACCGAATCGCTTGAACGCGAACTTCGCCAGTTGAAATCCCTTCAGGATCAGAATGCCGTTCGCCTTGCGTCCATTCCGTCAGGGCTTCCGGTACGCGGCTATCTGACCGACGGATTCGGGGGACGCCACAATCCGTTCGGCGGCGAAGGCAGTGAATTTCACGCCGGACAGGACATTTCGGTCCCCCACGGAACGCCCGTTCAGGCGACTGCCGACGGCATCGTTCTTTATGCCGCGCCGCGCAGCGGCTACGGCAACGTGGTCGTGATCTACCACGGCAACGGCATCTCGACCCGGTTCGGCCACCTTTCGGCCTTCGATGTGGAAGCGGGCCAGCGCGTCAAACGCGGCGACGTCATCGGACGCGCGGGCAACACCGGACGCTCCACCGGCGTTCACGTTCACTATGAAGTGCGCGAATACGACGTGCCGGTCGATCCCCTCAAGTACGCCCCCGGCTACGCCGTCACCAAGAAGTAGTGGCGAGGGAGCGCGCGCTTCCAGCGCGTATAAAGTTTCAAACGAAAAAAATCCCGCGTCTTTCGGCGCGGGATTTTTTTCTGAATTTTAGCGGATTGTGTGGGCTCGCCGACGGTATGGAACCCCGAGCGTTAGCGAGGGATGGCGTGCGGTGCGTCAATCAGCCGGGCGCGGTTTTTCCATTCCACCCAGCCCAGCCCGCCGACGTAGATCGCTTCGCCGATGAATTGTCCGTGGCCGAAAATCGTCGCCTTCCCGAAATAAAGTACCGCGAGGGAAGCGCAGACCAGCGGCCAGAACATGTTCGCGCAGGCAAGAAATTGAATGAATCCCGCCGTCCGGGGAAGCAGGCGGAGGGCGAGCGTCAGGGAAAAGCAGCCGTAGGCCAGATTCGCTCCGCAGATGAACAGCACTACGGAAAGGGGCAGGCCGTACAACGGGGCAATCCAGCCCGACAGCGCCAGCACCGCCAGTCCGGCGGCGATTGCGCCGAGCGAGTCAATCCACAACAGTTTTTTGATGAGTTTTTCCACGGCGTCAGTCGTGATCCGGGACGAGCTGTTTGTCCGGTTGCTCGGTACTCGCGGGTGCGGGCTGGCGCGGGCGAAACTCGAAGGTGTACGACTCGTCGTCCTCGGAGTCATCCTGACTGTCGCCGAGCAGCAGGAGTCGTCCGGTCGGGAAATCCCAGACCGCGCTTCCGTCCTCGGTGTCCTGCGCGGAGGCGTCACCGAAGTGCTTCACCACGATTTCCACCAGTTTCTCGGTTGAAAAATCGGCGTCGGCGATTTCGAAGTAGGTAAAGGCGTAGTACTCGACGTCGTTCGAGCCGGTTTTCGAAAACGCCAGGACACGGCATTTGGCGGTCGTTTTACCGATTGGCCCGGAAACCACCGCGGAAAACACGTCGTACCCGTTGGTCGGTTTCCACTTCGATTCCACCGTCGCCCCGGTCAGCTTGGCTTCGAGTTCGAGGCGGGTGAACGCTTTCTTCCCGGCCTTTTCAAGTTCGCCGTTGAACTGCGGCAGGACCCGGTCGAACACCATCGGCGCGTCCGGGGCTTTCGCGGGAGGCGTCGCCGGGGTCGGAGCGGCGGGTTTGCTCCCGCAGGCGGCCGCGGCCAGAAGAAAAAGGAGGAGAATGGGGAATGCGCGTCTCATGTGAATGCGGAATGCGGAATATCGAATGCGGAAATCGTTTGCCCGAGGTTGGCAATACTACCAAAGGATATTTCGATTTCGCATGGGGCGGAGGCACGTATCTTCATCGAATACCCACGGCCTCGGCCCACCCCGCCGGGCGGGGGGGGATTTGGTTGGGCTCCGGGAAGGTGCCAAAAAAGTTATGTAGATGATTAGCCACCGGCGGTGGGGGGT
>JBDRAL010000020.1:0-103000 GCA_039793685.1 Blastocatellia bacterium NZW_1522 | reverse complement strand
ATGTCAGAACAACCATACAATCGGATTTTCAACTTCAGCGCGGGACCGGCGGTCCTGCCGTTGCCGGTCCTCGAACGCATTCGTGATGAAATCGTCACGTTGCCGGGCGTGGGAATGTCGATTCTCGAAATCAGCCACCGCTCGAAGACTTTTGAAGCCATCGTCCAGTCGGCCGAGGCGCGGATGCGCGAACTGCTCGGCATTCCGGACAATTTCCACGTCCTGTTTCTTCAGGGCGGCGCGAGCCTGCAATTTTCGATGGTCCCGATGAACTTTCTGCCGAAGGACGGGGCCGCCGACTACATCCTGACCGGCGCGTGGTCGGAAAAGGCGCTCGCCGAGGCCAAGCGGGTCGGGACGGTCAATGTTCCGGCTTCGACCAAGTCGGAAAACTTTTCGCGGATTCCGGCCCAGCACGAACTGGAACTCGACCACAAGGCGGCGTACGTCCACTTTACGTCCAACAACACCATTTTCGGGACCGAGTGGAAGACCGAACCGGAAGTCGGCGATGTGCCGCTCGTCTGCGACGCCTCGTCGGATTTCCTGAGCCGCCCGCTCGACATGTCGAAATACGCCATGATCTACGCCGGGGCGCAGAAGAACGTCGGCCCGTCAGGCGTGACCATCGCCATCGTGCGCGACGACATGCTCAAGCGCATTCCGGACAACCTGCCGACCATGCTCGACTACCGCACGCATGTGAAGGACAAATCGCTCTACAACACGCCGCCGACCTTCGGCATTTACGTCATCGACCTTGTGCTGGAACATCTCCAGGGCCTCGGCGGCCTGGCGGCGGTCCAGAAACACAATGAAGAAAAGGGCGCGCTGCTGTACGACTTCATCGACGCCAGCGGGTACTACCGCGGCACTGCCGACAAGAACTCGCGGTCACTGATGAACGTCTGCTTCCGCCTCCCCAGCGAGGAACTCGAAAAGAAATTCGAGAAGGAAGCCACCGCCGCCGGACTCGACGGCCTCAAGGGCCACCGCTCGGTGGGCGGCATGCGGGCGTCGATCTACAACGCGTTTCCGAAGGAAGGCGTCGTCGCGCTGCTCGACTTCATGCGCGAGTTCCAGAAGAACAACGGATAGTCAGAAGGATGAATGCGGAAGGATGAAGGATGAAAAAAGTCCGGAGTCTGGAGTTGTGAGTCTGAAGTCTGAAAAACGACTTGACAGGGCAAAGCCAAAACTGACCAATCCTTCATCCTTCATCCTTCATCCTTCATCCTGCCGGAAATTCCTTCCGCAGATAGGCGACGAGGTCCGAGAAGCGTTCGCCGTGGAAGTCGTGCGTGAAGATGGCGCGGACTTCGGGGTCGATGAACGCCGCGCCGCCGATGACGACTTTTGTGCCGAATTCGCGGGTGACAGGGTAGAACTGGATGTAATCCCGACGCAGGCGTTCGAGGTCCACGACGATGGTGGACGAAATGCAGACGATATCCGGCTTGAAGTGCCGCACGGCGTCGGCGAAGGAAAACAGCGGGGTATTCGGTCCCATCGAAATGACCCGCCAGCCCTCCGTTTCCAGAATTTCCACGATTAAATGAAGCGCGATTTCATGCAGGTCGCCCTCCGGGCAGCCGCAGAGCGCGGTGCGTCCGGACTGGTTTTTGTGCGGGACGCGCGCGTGCAGGTGTTCGGTGGCCGCGAGCGTGACCCGCGACGCGAGGTGTTCCTCGTAAATGTTGAGTTCGCCGCGCCGCCAGCGTTCGCCGATCAGGTGAAGGACCGGCGTGAGAATCTGTTCCTTGAGTTCGATTTCCGATATTCCCCGGAGATAGGCGCGCTGAAGCAGTTCAATTCCCCGCGCTTCGTCACCAACGATGGCGGCTTCATAGTAAAGCGTACGCAGTTCCTCATGATCCCGCGTGTTGAGCGCGGTTTCGAGCCGGGTGGCTTCGACTCGGTCTGGAACGGCATCCGGCTCGGCGTTGGCGAGGGCCTCGTGCAGCCAGCCGGTGCTTTCGAAGCGGTGCGCTTCCTGAAACCGGAGCAGCGCGTCCAGCGTGAAGCGCCGGTGTCCGCCGCGCGTCCGGATGCAGTCGAGGTCGCCCGCGTCGCTCCATCGTTTGACGGTCGATTCGCCGACGTTCCACATCCGCGCCACTTCGGCGGTCGAGTACGTCCGTCCGGTCGCCGTGGACGGCGTCCCGTTCTTGGATTCAGGTGATTTGCGGGGCAAGGGCGCGCTCCGTTCGGTGTGAACGATTTGGGCGATTTGGGGAGAAGGGAATCTAATCTGGTTGGACGATTTTGGTCAAGTTCTGATTTTAAAACCGTCCATTTCGGTGCTTTTGAGGGTAAAAACCGTCCCTGAAGAAAAAAATCAAAACTTGTAAAATAACTATTGACCGATTTGGGCGATTTTTGTAATCTCTTCTTCAGGCGGAGGACGGTAAGTCGAAACCTCCCCGAAAGTTCTTTCAACGGTTTCTACGATCTTGGCGTGCGCCACTCTTGTTGGAGACTTGGAACGACGACTCCGGGGGGAGTTTTCAAGTCTACTGACGCTTGGGGGGTTGTGACGCATGCCAAAACTTCGTGAAGGGCGGCGGGGCCGCCCCGGCGCGGGACGCTTCCGGTGGGGGGCGTCCCGTTTTGCGTTCAACGGGGGTTGCACAAGGCTTGCTTGCCTGACGGATGACCGGTTGGTAGGATGGATTCAGTCCCCCATGCCGGGCAAAGACGGTACGGCGGATGCAATTGAAAACACGAATTCTCTGGTTGGCGGTTCGTTTCGCGGCGAAATATCCGAAGCTGGCGGGGCGGTTGGTCCGGTTTGCCGGGCCGCTCGCGGCGCGCTGGCTGCAACGTCGCGGCGCGCGTGACCGTCGTCGCGAGGCCGTTCTGGCGGATGCGACGGTGGTTGAATTGCGCAACGACGTCGCCGCGCCGGACGCGACGTGGGAAGACGAGTTCGCGCTGGCCCAACTGCTGGTCCGGCAACGCGACTACGTCGAGGCGGCGCGGCTTTTCGGACGGGTTGCGGGGGCAACCGACGCGGATGCGGACGCCCGGCGAGACGCGGCGCTCTGGGTGGCGCGGACGCTGGAATACGCCGAACGGTTCGAGGCGGCGCATCGCGCGTACGTCCAGTACTTGAAAGATTTTCCGACCATCGGAACGCTTGAGCGCCGCCGCCTCGAACGGCGGGTCGCCGAACTCGAACGGTCGGTTTCCAAATCCTGATTTCGAATTCCGCGGGAGCGGTGGCGGATGCCGGCGCGGGCCGGGGACGCCGCGAGGAGACGGCGCGAATGATGCTGACACCGGAAGAAGTGGCAACCGTGCCGCAAGTCCCGTCACCGGGTTCCGATTTTACCCCGCTCATGCTGCGGGCCAAGGATGTCGGACGCCTGATTGATGCCGAAATCGAACGCGACATGGCCGAGGTCGAACAGGTCGGGCTGCGCGAAGCCGTGACGTTTCTTTTCGAAGGTCGGGGAAAGCGACTGCGGCCGTTTCTGGTGCTGACCTGCGCGGAAGCCGCCGGGGGGAAGGCGACGGACGCGATTCCGCCCGCGCTGGCGGTCGAGTACCTGCACAATCTCTCGCTGATTCATGACGACATGATGGACCACAGCGCGGAGCGCCACGGCCGGGCCACGCTGCATACGCGTTACGGTCTGAACACCGCGCTCCTTGTGGGCGATCTGCTTTATTCGAAAGCCGTCGAACAGGCATCCCGCGTCCCGCGCCACGCCATCCGGATGGTGGAAGTGCTGGCGGCGACGGCAAAAAAGATGTGCCTCGGGCAGTACGAAGACATGACGTTCGCCGGGCGCGACGATCTCCGCATCGAGGATTACCTGCGGATGGCGTCCTACAAAACGTCCGCGCTCTACAGCGCGAGCTGCGTGTGCGGAATGCTCGCCGCCGACGCGGATGAAGATCGCATCACGGCGCTGGCCAATTTCGGCGAAAAAATCGGGACCGCCTTTCAAATCTGGGACGACGTCCTCGATCTTCAGGCCGACCCGCTCCAGCTCGGCAAACCGCTCGGTCTGGACATTCGCGAGGGCAAGAAGACGCTGGTCGTCATCCACTTTCTGAAAACCGCCGAAGGCGCGGGCCGGAAGCGCTTTCTCGAACTGCTCGGCAAACAGGACCTCAACGGGGAACTGCCGGAGGCGGTCGCGCTGCTGGAAAGTACGGCCTCCATCGCGTTTGCCCGCGAGACGGCCCTGCGCCTGCTCTCCGAGGCCAAGGAACATCTCGCCGTCCTCCCGCCGAGCGACGCGCGGGATCTGCTGTATCAATACGCCGATTTTCTGCTGCAACGCAGCTATTGAACACAGTCTGGAGTCGTGAGTCTGGAGTCGTGAGTCAAAACCGGATTCCAGCCTGGGCTTTGAACACTTTACCGAAGGTTGCTTTCTAAACTCCGGTTTCCGGGCCTGACTCCAGACGCTCGACTCCAGACTCCAGACTTTTCAAACATGGCGCGCGAACACGATTTCATCGAACGGCGGCGAATCAACTGGAAACGGCTTGAGGACATGCTCGCGCTGGCGGGGAAGGGCCGGTTGCGGACGCTCCATCGCGAGCAGGTGCGCGAGTTCGGGCATCTCTACCAGCGGACGGCGGCGGATCTTGCCATCGCGCGGCAGGAAATCCGTGATTCGCGGCTGGTGAACTACCTCAACAACCTCGCCGGACGCGCCCACGGGGCGATTTATCGTTCGAAGGGCGGCGGCGCGAAGGGAATCTGGGACTTTTACCGCTATTCCGGGCCTGCCCTCTTTCGCGAAACGTTCAAGTTCACGCTCGCGGCGTTTCTGGTCTTCCTGATTTTCGGGGCGGTGAGCGGCGCGCTGATGTGCTACGACGAGGATTTCGCGAGCGCGGTCGGCGTTGGCGATGCGCTCGACATGATCAAGCGCGGGAAAAACTGGACCGACGACATCAACGGCCAGAACCCGGTCGCGTCGTCCTTCATCATGACCCACAACGCGCAGGTCGCGATGTATTCGTTCGCGAGCGGAATCTTCGCGGGACTCGGAACGCTTTACTTCATGGCCTTCAACGGGCTGCACATCGGCGGAATCACCGGTTTGTGCATCAAGTACAAATTCACGCCGGTGCTCATCTTCATGTGCGGACACGGCGTTTTTGAGCTGACGGCGATTTTCATCGCGGGCGGAGCCGGTTTCCTCATGGGAAGCGCGTTCATCGCGCCGGGGAATCTGAAACGCGGCGAGGCATTGCTCGAACGCGGGGTGAAAGCCGTCAAATTGCTGGCGCTCTGCCTGCCGATGCTCTTTTTCGCGGGCATCATCGAGGGGTTCATTTCGCCCGCGCACATCCCGAACGGCTTCAAGTATGCCGTGGCGGTCGTTTGCGCGATCATTCTGGTGGTATATTTCTCGACTCCGGACCGGCGTCCGAAACCCGACGACGCCCCCGCGAAATAGTCGGACACTTTCACGAGGCTTTTATGCAGACCATTCTCGAAGACATCGATACCGAAAAAACCATTGAACTCCTCAAGGAGATCATGGAATGCGAACTGGCCGGGGTCGTGTGCTACACGCACTTCGCGCTGATGGTGACGGGGCCGAACCGCATCCCGATCGTCACGTTTCTGAAGTCGCAGGCGACCGAATCACTGCTCCATGCCCAGACGGTCGGCGAAATCCTGACCGGACTGGAAGGCCACCCGAGCCTGCGCATCGCTCCCATCGAGGAAACGCACCGGCACACGGTTCACGACATTCTTTCCGAAAGCCTCGCCCACGAGCGGCGTGCGCTCAACCTGTACAAGCAGTTGCTCGTGACGGTCGCCGACCGCAGCGTGTACCTTGAGGAATTCACCCGCGGCATGATCGGGCAGGAAGAAATGCACTGCCTCGAACTCAAGAAGATGCTGCGCGATTTCGGGCAGGAATAGTCCGCCACAATCAGCGAACTCAGGAGCGGAAGTCGGGACCGACGGTCACGGCTTCCGCTTTTTCATTGAGGTCCGGAAGCAGGCGCGAATGCGCCGTCAGAAAATAGCCACGTCCGTGAGGGCGTGGTGAGCAGCAAACACAAAACCGAGCCGCAGCGCGGCGATACATCGTTGCGCGCCTTTGGCGCTCGAAAGGTTTATGGGAGAGCCACCCCACCCTCACGGGTGGGGCTATTTCCTGATGGCGCATCCGCGCCTTTTTCTCGTCTCGTCAACCATTCGTTCCAGACGAGGGAAGGTTTCGAAAGGGATGCGGTTAGATAGGGGTTTATTTCTTGGCCTGGTGCAGGTGCAGCCAGTGGAAGGCGACGATCACGAGTGCGTGCGTGATGTCGCCGTTCTGCATGAGGGCGGGAATGTCTTCGAGCGGAACGAGCCGGACGCTCAAATCCTCGGTTCCGTCGAACTCCGGCGGGCGCGTGAAGCGCGCGTTGCGGGCGAGAAAGCTGTAGCAGCCGTTGTTTTGAATGGCCGGATTGGGATGATTGAACCCGATCTGGATGATTTCCTCGGCTTCGTAGCCGGTTTCCTCGATGAGTTCGCGCGCCGCCGCGTGCGCGGGCGACGGGTCCTCGGGATCGACCATCCCGCCGGGCACTTCGAGCGAGAGCCGGTCGGTGCCGTGGCGATACTGTTCGACCAGCACCACTTCGCCTTCCGGGGTCACGGGAATCACGTTCACCCAGTCGGTCGCGTTGATGACGAAAAAGTTATGCGCCGCTTCATCCGGCGCGTCGGGCGCGGCGGCGCGTTCGCGATGAACGGTGAACACCTTGCAGTCGGCGATGTGTTCCTTCGACAGCTTGCGCCACGGGCGGATGATTCGGCTCATGAAGGGATGAAGGCTGAGGGATGAAGGATGAAGTTTTTTAACCCCGGCATTGGGGAGAAACTTCAAAAGTCGGATGTGAACGAACGGTGTGGCGAATTCAGTGAAGAGCGAATCTGATCCGCGTTCTCCATTCTCAATTCTGCATTCTCAATTGATTTCAGTCCCCGTGGGCGGCGCTGGCGCGTTCTTCCCGCTCACGTTCGCGAAATGCGAGCGATACCTCGACATGCATCAGCACGTCGTGGCCCTCGGCCCGCAACGACTTCAGTTCTTCCCGGACGCGGGGTGATTTCCAGATGACTTCCCGGAGCAGGTCGCTCAGACGGTCGGTCGCTGCCTGAAGGCGCTGAGGGTCGGATTTCATAGAGCAGCCTCTTTTCGGAAGAGAGGGGTGGGAATGTTGTTGAATGGAAGCATTTCCATCGTACGAACCCGCACGAAACTTGTCAATTCTCAAGAAATCGTCCCCGCCAGCGCCGGGGCGAGGCGGGTGTAGCGCTTGCCGGCTTCGGTCTTTCCCATCGCCATGCCGATGGCTCGCGTACTGCCGATGATGACGGCGGTTCGTTTGGCCCGCGTCAGTCCGGTGTAGATCAGATTCCGGCTCAGGACCGGAAACGACTGCGGATGCACGACCATCACCACCGCCGGATATTCCGATCCCTGGCTTTTATGAATTGAAATCGCGAAGCCGTGGCCGACTTCATACAAGTCGGACCAGTCATAAACCACTTCCCGCCCGGCGTAATCAATCGTCGTCGTCTGGTCTTCGGTGTCCATCGCGACAATCGTCCCCACGTCGCCGTTGAAGACTTCCAGATTGTAGTTGTTGATGCGCTGGATGACCTTGTCGCCCACGCGGTAGAGCCGGCCCATCCGTTCGATTTCTTCCTTGCCGGGTTCGCGCGGGTTCAGGGCGGATTGCAACAGCCGATTGAGTTCCCCCGCACCCGCGCTGCCGCGATTCATCGGCGTCAGAACCTGAATGTCGCTCGCCGGGTGATAGCCGAATTTCTTCGGCAGGCTGCGCGTGACGGCGTTGATGACCAGCCGGTGAATGTCTTCCGGTTCGTCAGCCTGGAGGAAATAGCAGTCGGTTTCGGAAAGGCCGTCCGGCGTGATGAGGCGCGGGTATTCACCTTCGCGGATGCGGTGGGCGTTGGTGATGATGAAACTGCCCTGCGCCTGCCGAAAAACCTGCGTCAGCCGGACAACCGGCACGGCTTCCGACTCGATGATGTCGCTCAGGACGCGGCCCGGCCCGACCGACGGAAGCTGGTCGATGTCGCCGACGAGGATGAGCTGGCCGTCACCGGGCACGGCCTTTAAAAGATGGGACGCCAGCGTGATGTCGAGCATCGAGGCTTCGTCCACGACGACCACGTCGCATTCGAGCGGATTGTCGGCGTTGCGCGAAAAGGCATGCAGTTTCGGGTCATAGGCGAGCATCCGGTGGATCGTCCGCGCCTCGACGCCCGCCACTTCCGACAGCCGCTGCGCCGCGCGTCCGGTCGGACTGGCGAGTTCCACCTTGCGGCCCATCGCCTTGAACAGTTTCACCATTGCCCGCAGGGTCGTCGTCTTGCCACAGCCGGGGCCGCCGGTCAGGACCATCACCCGCGCGCCCGCCGCCGTGTCGATGGCCCGGTGCTGTTCGTCGGAAAGTTCGATCTGGGCCTTCGCGGCGTACTTTTCAAGCCAGGCCGCGACGCCCGCGTGATCGCAGGCCAGCGGACGTCGCATCAGCCCGCGAATGAACCGCGCCACGTTGCGTTCCGACTGGTAAAGGGCGGGAAGGTAGAACAGTAAGGATGAAGGCGGAAGGATGAGGGATGAAGATTGGGGGAGGGATGAGGGCGGAGGGATGAGGGATGAAGATGCAGATTTGGCTTTGTTCCAGTCGGGCTGCCAGTCATCGTCGAAATCGTCCGGTTCTTCTTCCGCTTCATCCTTCATCCTTCCGCCTTCATCCTTCGCGACGGCGACGAGTTCTCCTTCCGTTGCCATTGCAGCGGCGTTTCGTTCGAGGAGTTCGGTATTTTCAAGACCGAGCAGCGTGGCGGCTTTTTCGAGGAGTTCCGGACCAGGCAGAAAGCAGTGGCCGTTTTCAGTGGCCTCGCTCAGGGCGTGCGCGAGGCCCGCGCGGACACGGGCGTCCGAGTCGGCGGCCATGCCCAGATCGGCGGCGATTTTGTCCGCGCTTTTGAAACCGATGCCGTAGATGTCTTTCGCCAGTTGGTATGGGTTATTCGTAACGGTTTCAATCGAGCGGTCGCCGTAGGTCTTGTAAATCTTGACCGCGAAGTGCGTTGAAACGCCGTGCGATTGCAGGAACAGCATCACTTCCTTGACCGCCTGCTGTTCGGCCCACGCCCGCGAGATCATGTCCACGCGCTTGGGACCGATGCCGGGCACTTCCCGCAGCCGCGACATGTCCTGTTCGATGACGTCGAGCGTCGTTTCCTTGAAATGCGCAACGATGCGCTTGGCCGTGACCGGTCCGATGCCCTTGATGAGTCCCGATCCGAGATACTTTTCAATGCCCGCGAGGGTGGCCGGTTTGCAGACTTCGTAATTGACGACCTTGAACTGTGGGCCGTACTGCTTGTGCGTAATCCAGAACCCCGCCAGTCGCAGCGATTCGCCCGGCGTGATGCTTGAAAAATGGCCGACCACCGTCACCGGCTCGGGATCGGCGGCGGTCTTCACTTTCGCCACCGTGTAGCCCGTTTCGGAACTCGAAAATGTGACGCGCTCGACCGAGCCGACGAGAATCTGCGGCGTGGCGGACGAATTCGGATTCGGCGCGGACGGATTCATGGCAAAACGGACGGGGAGAAATGGACAATGGAAAGTGGACAATTGACGGTGCGTCCGGATTTTCATTGTCAAATGTCCACTGTCAATTGTCCTTCGGCTGGCCCTGCCGGTAAAGGTTTTGAAGCGCCTGAACTTCGCGGTCGTTCGGGTCGGCGGCGAGCGCGAGCTTCAAATGGGTTTCGGCGCGAACCCGGTCGCCCTGATTGAGGTAGATGCGTCCGAGCAGGACGTGCGCCGCAACAAGTTTCGGATTCCAGAACACCGCCGCCTTGAGCGAATTGATGGCGGCCACCGTGTCGCCGCGCCGCTCCTGAACACGTCCGAGCAAAAGATGGGCGTTGCTGTTGTCGGGGGCGATGCGGACGACCTGTGCAAGTTTCTGGATGGCGATGTCATCCTGATTCCCCAGAAACGCCGCCTGCGCCGCGCCCATCAGTTCCTCGATTTCCTGGGTCTGCGACACGCCGATGTAGGCTGCCTGCCGCGTTTTTTCCTCGCTCCGGGTGTAGCGGTAAAACGCTTCGCGGTTGAACATCGTCTTGGTTCGGGCGAGCAGCGGCGGCTTGCCCGAGGTTTCCCACTTTGCAAACTCGGGAAGACTCTTCTTGGCCTCATTGGCGGCGGTTTCCGCGTCGGCCTTGCGGTCCAGTTTGGCGTAGATTTTCGAAAGAACGTAAAACGCCTGCCCCTGTTTGGGCGACCGCTTCACCAGCGCTTCGAGCTTTTCGGCAGCGGCAGGCAACTGGTCCGACCGCCAGAGCGCGTAGCCGTAGTTGAACAGCACGTCATCGTCGTTCGGCGCGGCTTCCGAGGCAAGTTTGAGCAGTTTGACGGCTTCGGCGAAGTCGTTTTTCTGCATCCGCGCCACCGCCGCGTTGCTGTAGGTCTCGTACAGCGGCATCGGTTTCAGCAATGCCGTATGCGTCCGAATCGCATCGTCGCTTTTGTTGGTGAAAAGCTGGCAGACGCCCGTGAAGAAGTTGGCTTCGAGGCCGCGCGGATCGGAAGGTTTCACCTGTTCGAACCACGTCAGCGCGTCCTTGTAGTTGGCTTCCCGATAGTAAATCTGGCCGAGTTCGAAATAAGCCTGTGGGAAGGTCAGTTGCGCGTTCTTCTTTGAATCCTCGACCGCGCGGATGAGCAGTCGGGTGCGGTCCTGCGTGCTTTCGGTGAGGAGCGCCTTGACATAAATCTCGTACGCACTGGGCGCAATCTGTGTCGCGCGGCGGATCAACTGGTCGCGCGAAAAGGGAAGGGCGATGTTGCGCTGGTACAGCAGTTCCCACGCGAGCAGCCCCTGAATCAGTTGCAGTTCGGTGACCGGCTTGCTCAGGGTGTGTTCGCTCCCGATCATCTTGCCTTCCCGCAGCGAAATCATCTGCGCCCGGACCGACACGGTGGCGTCCTTGCCTTCGCCGATGACCGAATAGGTCCCGCGAATGATGATGTCGGCGTTGACCGCCTCGCCCAGTTTGAGTTCGGTCGCGCGCGTGATGAGCGCGGTGCGCGAGATGCCGAGTTTTTCATACGCCAGATTCCGCTCGTCGAGTTGAATCGCGATCAGTCCCGGCGAATCGAGCAGGTCCGACATCGAAACCGTGAAACTCTCGCGAATCCAGTTGTATTCGGCCCGGTTGTTCGTGTTTTCGAACGGCAGCGTGAGAATCACGTCGGTCGCGCGGGCAGGCGTCGCAAACGCCAGCACCGCCGCGCAGACAAAGAGAAACGAAAGAAGAAACCGAAAACGCATGATGAATTCCCGTGATGAATCGAATGCGGAAGTGGAAAAAATGCGGAATGCGGAATATCGAATGCGGAATGAAGAGGCGATTGATTTTGTCGAAGAAACGGTTCTCGAAAAGAAATTGGGCCGACAGATCGCAGGCCTCCGCGTTTTTTCATTATTCCGCATTCGATATTCCGCATTCCGCATTTCCTTATAGCATACGCCCGTCGCCGGAATTCGTTCCGGCGGATGCCCCGGCGGGTTGGGAACTTCGTGCTATATTCGGTGTCCAACTGCCCGAAAGGACCGTTCCCGACCGATGTATCCGCCGAGTGTTCCACAACCGTCCACCCCGCCGGTCCCGATGATGATGTCGCAACCTGAGGTGGCGGTTGCCGTCTTCCGGCCCAGTTTTATTTTCGTGGGTGTGTGGTACGCGATTGCAATGGCCCTCACGGCGGCCATCGTCATCGTCGGGGCCATCATCGACGCGAAAATCTGGTCACCCCTCGCGCCCGCCGTGCCGTGGATCACCGCCGGACTTTCGCTCCTGATGTTCGTGATTCCCATCTGGCGGCATCTGCGCCAGTGGTCGGAGACTTACACCTTGACGAACCAGAAGATTGAAATCGGATCGGGCATCATTTGGCGTACCGTCCGCACCATTCCGCTGAACAAGATTCAGGACGTGACCCTGCGCCTCTCGCTGTTGCAGCGCCTGCTCGGACTCGGCGATCTGGTCATCGACAGCGCCGCCGGCACGGGACGGGTCTTTCTGCGAAACGTGTCCGAACCACAGCGCATGTCGAGCGAAATTCTGCGACTGGCGAATCAGCGGTAGGGCGATTTTTGATTTTCGATTGAAGATTTTCGATTGCGAATGTCGTGGTGAACGGGGTTCGCGGGGAGGCCGGAAGCGTGCGACGAATGAAACCGATCTGGGCGGCGGCGATGATTGCCGGAATGATGTTTTCGGGCGCGTCCGCGCAGGACCCCGGCGTGAAAAAGCCGGAAGCCGCGAAAGCTTCCGAAAAGAAATCCGAAAAGAAAAAGGACGCGCCGAAACTCGATCCGACCAAGGTGGATGTCGATCCCGCGTCGGGCGAGGCGTTCCCGATTGCCACGCTGCTTCCCGGCGTGACGTTTAAAAGTACCCGAGTGGAAAACGGCACGAAGGACGCTGCCCCTTCGCCGATCGAATCCGAAGTCGGCGTTCGATGGCGGCATCGCGGAATGACAGGCGGCGCGGAAATTTTCATCGTTCGTCACGACAATGCCCACGATGCGCTGGCAGCGGTTTCATTGATTCGCCGCGAATCCATGAGGTTTTCCGAGTCACCGACCCTTCCGGAGTGGCTGACGGTGGTTGTCGAACCTGACGGCAAGGTGAAACTGGCCTTCTTTCAAATCGGGCAGGAAAGCGTCGTCATCGCGCCGAATGGACCGCAACCCGAGGCCGATGTGATTCCGCTGGCGCAGGCGATTCATTCCAAACTCGAAGCCTGGCACGCGGGATTGCCCAATCAGAACACCGAATTCGAGGAATTGCCGGTTGCTTTCAGAAAGCTGCCCGCTGACGGTCTGAAACGTCGCGCCATGGTGTTCGCTGTCGGCCCGCTGGGGTTAAAAGGCGAAAACGGAACGGAGCGTTTCCCCGAAATTCCGGCCACGCCGGGCGCACAGTTCGCGTGGGCCGATTATGCCGAGCCGTCACCGTTTGGGCGACTGATCGTTTGCGATTACCCGACGCCGCAGGAAGCGACGGCGGCGTTGGATGAAGTTCAAAAGTACGTCGCCGGTCTGCCCGAACCCGAACGTGGAGCGAGGCGCGTGTACCGTCAGGGAAATTTCATCATCGAGGCGTTCGGAGTCCGCGATGAAAAAGCGGCGGCGGCGGCGGTCAAGAAAATTGAGTACGACTATGTGGTGCGCTGGCTGGGTGACAAGCCCGAGCGCAACACGGGCGACAACCGCCTGACGGCCCAGCAGGCCGGGCAGGTCGTGGTCGGAACGTTTCGACTCGTGTTTTACGCGGTGGTTCTGATGGCCTGCGTCGGTCTCGTGGTCGGGATGTTCTACTTCCGCTGGCGCAAGCGCCACGCGGGCGAAGGCTTCGTCGAAGCCGACGCGATGCTCCGTCTCAATCTCAACGACGAATTTTCACTTCCGCCCGCCTCACCGGCAAAGCGGCTTTCAAGCGGGGAGTGAAGAAGGGATCAGGGAACAGGCATCAGGGACCAGTATTTTTCTCTGATCCCTGTTCCCTGACACCTGATCCCTTTCATTTCCGCTTCTGCGGCGGGGCCGCGACCTTCCCCATCACTTCCGGACGGACCACTTCTCCCTGAATCGTACGGTTCGGGGGGCAATAACTGACCGCGCCCTGCATCACATGCGGCTCGGGCGGAGGGGGAGGCGTGTTGACGCGCACGGGGACGGACCCCATCAGCGGTCGTTGCGGTTCCGTCGTGTGGTTTTTCAGGTAGTGCCGTGCAAAGCCTGCGCCTGCGAAAATCGTCAGAATCGAAGCAAACACAACTTTTCCGGCGCGTTTGAGACGACGTTTGAAGGCAGCGAGTCCGACCGGGCAGTCCTGCGTCAAAACCGTGCCATCGGGCCGCTGGTAGTAGCGTACGCACAGCCGTCCCTCGGTCGAGGTCACGAGGTCATCGGCCTCGCGCGACGTCATTCCCGACAGGTTGTACACATTCAGATTGCACTGACCGCAGTAGCGAACGCGGTCGTTGCCGATCATGGCGTTCCAGTCGGCGGGGCAGGGTTCGGTGACTTTGAGAACCTTGAGCGAACGGGGCGTGCGTGACATCGGCGAATCCTCCGAAACATCCATCTTTGCTGTGAATGTCCGGGTTTGACGCCGCGTGGGGAAAATGGTTCCCGAAGAAAAGGGATCAGGAGTCAGGGATCAGTTTTTCTGGTCCCTGATCCCTGACTCCTGATCCCTGCTTTTCAGGATTCGCTATTCGCAATCTCGATGCTGAGGCGTTTGCTGCGCCATTGGAGGCCGAGGGTGGTGCCGAGCCAGGTCGCGCCCGATGAGGCCATCAGGGCGAGGCCGACTTCCTCGACCGGCGGAGCGAGGCGGCCGAGGATGCCGACGCACAGCCAGGAGATGAAGAAGATGATGGCAGAACCGGCCCGCATCCAGCGCAGGTTTTGCAGGAAGGTGACGCGCCGCACTTCCGCTTCAAGGTATTCGTCGTCGTTGCTCAGGCGTTCGTAGTAGCGGGCTTCGCGCCGGGCGCGTTCCATCTGGGCCGGGTCGGTCGCCGTCTGCGCGGCGGAGTGGTAGAAGTGCGCGACCCGCGCGAGCTTGCCCGCCCGGAAGGCGATCTCGGCCAGGCCGATATGGGCGCGGAACAGGGTCGGATCAAGGTGAATCGCCCGTTCGAAGCAGCGGGTGGCGCGTTCGAAGTCGTAGCGTTCACAGTATGTTTCACCGATGCGTTCAAGCAGGCGCGGCTCGTTTGACGACATATAGGCCGCGAGCCTCAGGCAGGCGTTCGAACGCAGCAACAGGCGCGGGTTTTCGACTGCGGCGACCGTATGCAGGAAGCGGCCCATTTCGTAAAGCAGGTGCGGATTGCCGGGTTCGCGTTTGTAAGCCAGCGTGAAGTAGTTCATCGCCTGGCGCAACCGTCCCGCCAGACCAAGGTGATTGGCAGCCGAGCGGATGACCTGCGTCGGCAGCTTGTTGAGCAGATCGTCGTTGATTTCGATTGATTCGAGATGGGTTGTCGTATCCCAATAGTGCAGAAGTTCACTCGACCGCGGGTCGAGTTTCTGTTCCCCGACCGCCTCGAACAGCGCCTTGACGAACGGACGGTAGCCGCGCGAACTCGACAGCAGCGTGAATTCGATGCCGTTTCCGACGATGACCGTGCGGTAGCGGTAGAGCAGACGGGACGCTCCGAGTTGAACCCGTCCGGCATCGGTCGCGACGAGTTCGACCTCGTCGAGCGTGAGCGAAACCGGTTCATCGAAAATCTTTTCACCGGCGAAGGCCAGCAATCCGCGCCGCCGGACCACCCGTCCGTCGAACTGAATGTCCTCGAAGCGGGAGGCGACGAGCAGGGCCGGGAAGCCGGTCAGAATCAGAAATCCCGCGACCGTGTGATGTGTCCGGAACGCCACGCCCGCCAGCATCAGGGCGACCCCGGCGGCAAGGTAGTAGCGGCGTTGTTCGGTCGGTACGCGAAACGACATTGATCACCCCTTGTCGGGGAAAGTTGCGGGGCGCTTACGCGAGGGCCGATGCAGGGGCGGCGACGGCCTCGACTCCCCCGAACCGGCGACTGCGTTGCTGGAACGCGACGACCGCTTCCAGCAGGTTCGTCCGGGAAAAATCCGGCCATAGCGTATCAGTCACGAAGATTTCCGTGTAGGCCATCTGCCAGAGCAGAAAATTGCTCAGGCGCATTTCGCCGCTCGTACGGATTAAAAGATCGGGATCGGATTCGGTGTAGAGATGCCGCGCGATGTCTTCTTCACCGAGCGTTTCAAGTGGGCGGCCCGTCTTGACGAGTTCCGCCGTCGCCGCACGCACGGCGTCCACGATTTCAGTACGACCGCCATAGTTGAAGGCCACGTTGAGCTTCATCGCACTGTTGCCCGCCGTCGCGCCGACGGCGTGGTCAATGGATTGCCGAATGCTCGTGGGCAGGGTTTCGGTCCGTCCGATGAACCGCAGCCGAACCTTGTTGCGGTTCAGCAGGGGAAGTTCGCGGCGCAGGCACTGGCGCAGCAGGCGCATCAGCATGTCCACTTCGAGTTGCGGACGCCGCCAGTTTTCGACCGAAAAGGTATAAAGCGTGAGCGTGTCGATGCCCAGTCGCGCACAGGTTTCAACCGTGGCGCGTACCGCCTCGATACCCGCCGGATGCCCCGCGATACGCGGTTTCCCCTGCCGGTTCGCCCAGCGCCCGTTGCCGTCCATGATGATGGCGACATGGGCCGGGATGCGGTGGGGGTCGATCTGGCGGAGGAGAAATTCGTCGCGTGAGCCGCGCTCAACGATACCGTCGAAATTGAACATGGCGGGAGGTCTGCTCGTGGGATTCCTGACTCTCGGTCTATTGGCTTTTCGATTGTTTTTGTTCGATCTTCGAAATGACGGTTGCGGGAACCCGTCATCGAAACCGGGGCGTCTCGAAAAAACTCGCGAATACTAATAATCCACGCGAATGAGAGTCAACCCTTGCGGCGGTGCGGTCGCGCCCGCGGCAAATCGCTTTGTGCCGCAGAGAATTTCCCGGACGGCTTCCGGCGGCAGTTTCCCGCGCCCGATGTCAAGCAACGTGCCGACCATCCGCCGGACCTGATAGCGCAAGAAGCCGTCGCCGAAAAACTCCACCGCGACCACTTCCTCCGGCGCGCCCCACCGTTCCGGCGTGTCTTTTCGACCTTCTTCAAAGCCGAGCCACGTCACTGAAAAGATGGTCCGGACGGTGGTCACGACTTCAAGCGCGGCGACTGAAAAGGGCATGAAATCGTGCGTTCCGATGAAATCCGGGGCAGCGGCGCGCATGGCGTCCCAGTCGAGCGTGGCGGGAACGGCGGTCACCGTCCGTGCCCAGAACGGACTCACCGTCCGCCCGCGCCAGAACTGGTAGCGGTACCGTTTCGACACCGCCGAGCGGCGCGCATGGAAGTCGTTTGAAACCTGTTCGACCGACCGTACCCGAATGTCGCGCGGCAGATTCGCATTGAGCGCGCCGTGCCATTTTTCGGGCGCAAGATTTTTTTCGACATCGCAATGAACGCACTGGCCAAATGCATGCACGCCCGCGTCGGTGCGTCCGGCGGCGTGCAGCGTGACGAGCGCGCCCGCGACGCGCGCGAAGGCGTCCGCGAGGACCGACTGCACGGTGACGGCGTTGTCCTGCATCTGCCACCCGGCGTAGTCCGTGCCGTCGTATTCGATGACGAGTTTCAGGCGGTGGGGCATTTGATGAATTTTGCGGGATTGATGTTCAAGGTAATTCCCTAGGAAGATGGGGAAGAGAGAGCAGTTTTCGACTGAGTGCGACTCTTCTGCCGAGCGGTGATGGCGTGCCGATTGGATATAGCCCACGTCCGCAGCGCTTGGGCGAGGACGTGGGAAATGGAATGAAATCGTTGATGGTGATTTCCGTTTCCGCGAAACATGTTTCCCGCAGCCTCGCAAAAAACGCTGCGGCTACGGGCTATGCCCAATATTTCACCCATCCGGGTTGATGTGAAATGGTCGCGCGCAACCAAAAACTACTCTCAATGAAAAAGTCAGAGAGGAACGCTTGTCTTTCACCCGCCCGATGCGGATAGTGCGGCGAGCGCGGCGGAGCCATCTTTTTCAATCGAACCTTCCAGAGGTTTTTTCATGCCGCGTTTTATCCTTTTCCTCTTGGCCGCGCTTCTTTTCTGTGCGTTTCCGGCGCATCGTCCGCCGGTGGCCGCGCAATCACTGACCAAAATTCAGCCGCCGAAATCGCTCGACGACGTACGTTTCGAGGAACTCGCGCCCGGCGTCTGGCGCGACATCAGCTACGATTCCGTTTCGGGTCTCGGTCCCTATCCGGCCAACGGGCTGGTTGCCTTCACGAAGAACGGCGTGCTGGTCGTCGATCCGGGCTGGACGCCCACCCACGGTAAAAACATTTCCAGATGGATTCGCGAACGCGCCGGAAACGCGCCCCTGACCGTGATTCCGACGCATTTTCATTACGACCGGGTTGGCGGGCTGCCCGGCGTGCCCTCCAGAAAGGGCAATCGGTTTCTGGTCTTCGATAAAACCGTCGAACTTTTAAAAGATGATGCGAAAAAGCTGCCCGCCTTCGAGACGTTTAAAGGCGAAAGAACCATCACGCTGGGCGGCGAAACGTACGATGTGTTTTATCCCGGACCGGGCCACACGACGGACAACATCGTGATCTACTGCCGGTCGAGCCGCGTTCTGTTTGGCGGATGTTTCGTGAAATCGCTGGATTCCGGCGGTCTGGGCAACGTCGCGGACGCCGACGTCGAACGCTGGTCGGCGTCCATCGACGCGGTGTTCAAACGCTTCCCGGACATCAAGATCGTCGTGCCCGGCCACGGCGATCCGGGCGGCGTTGAACTGCTGACGCATACGCAGGAACTTCTGAAAAAAGCAAAGAAGTAGAAGGAAATGCGGAATGCGGAATATCGAATGCGGAATAAAGATTTTGAACGGGCGGATGCCTGAAGACAGGCAGATCGGGGAAATGCCTCCGGTTTGGAATTCCGCATTCCGCATTTCTTACCTGAAACCCGACACCCGATACCCGACACCTATTCCGTCGGCCATCCCGTCGCGAACAAATTCAGCGCGGCTTTCTGACCACATTTCTGATAGCGGTTGTAGGCCGTCGCGGCGCGTTGTCTGACCGCGCTACCGGGTTCGTCGGCGAGCCAGCCCTGCACGGCGGCTTCCACGACGTACGCCTCGGGGGCCATCAGCCCGGTCGTCCAGAGCAGGGGGCGCGCGCCGGTCTTTTTGAGCGGCTCGGCGAAATAGCGCCGACTGATGCAGGCGAGCATCACCGCGTCGCGCGCGCGGTCGTCGGCTTTTGACGGGTATTCCGGAAGTTGAAAATCCATCAGTCCGTCATGCCCGACGTACGCGACGAGATCGGTCATTCCACCCGCATAAAGCGTGAGTTTTTTGCCGCCGCTCGTGACTTCGACCGGCTCGGGCGCGCCGCCCGCCGCGAAGGTCAGGAAATCCGCCGTGGCCTGCTGAATCTCGCGTCCGCGATAGGCGTCGGCGACGAGAAACGCGGCCTTGGTCTTATGTTTGAACACAAGGCGTTGCAGAACCGCCGGTCCGGGATTCGCGATTTCGGCGAGCAGCGTCCATTCGGCGGAACGTTTGAAATGCGTGCGTACACCGTAGCCGGCGCCCCAGTACAAATTATTCGCCGGATCGTCGCCGTTCCCGATTTTCGCCGGGACCGGCACGATGCCCTGATACTGGTTGTCGCAGAGCGCAACCACGACGTGAATCATTCGTCCGGGATTGCGCGCGTCGGGCGCGATGACGTGCCTGGGTCTTGGCGTCGGCGGAGGCGTCGTTTGCGGCCCGCAGGGAGGGGAGGCGCAACCAAGCATCAGCGCGGGAAGAAGCAGGAAAAGAAGAAGTCCGAGAGTCTGGAGTCGAGAGTCTGGAGTCAAAACCTTTAATGGTCGGTGACAAACCGCGGTGAAAAAGACTCTGAGCATTTGAATCGTCCTTTCCAGACTTCGGATTCAGGACTCCAGACTCTCGACTCCAGACTCCCGACTATCTTCTGAACGCCGTTGGCGACACCGCGATCTGATTGCCGCCGTTGGAAATCGCGATGAGCAGCGTCTGTTCGAGGTTTTCCAGCATGATGTCGAATTGCGGATTCTCGAACAGCGGAAGGTCGCTCGTCACGCCGATGCTGGCGGTGACGACCTTGTGGGGAGACGCACTGTGGGGAATGTTCTTTTCGAGAACGGTCGTCCGCATGCGTTCGGCGACTTCCTGCGCGCGGACGGCATCGGTTTCCGGAAGCAGGACCAGAAATTCATCCGTGCCGAGGAATGCGACGAGTTCGCCGGGGTCGCCGAGCGCGCCTTCGACGAGTTGCGAGACGATCTCAAGGCACGGGACGCGGAACGATGGGCTGTAGGCGTCGAAATAATCCATTTTGACCAGCAGGAGGGCGACCGGTTTGCCGTCACGCGCGGCCCGCGACCACTCGCGCTCATGGAATTTCTGGAATTGGCTCGCGGTCAGCAGGTCGTCGAGTCGGCTGCGTGGGGCGGCCGGGACCGGCGGTGCGTAGACCGGTTGCGGTTGGGGCGGTGGAACGTAGGTCGGCGTCAGCATGTTCGCCAGTCCCGGGGTTTCGAAGGCGATGGGTTCCAGCGGAATCAGAACATCGGGCGAGGGAATCGGGGACTGGAGCGGGATGAGTTCGACGTTCGGGTCGATTTCGAGCGCTTCGGCTCGTAGCTCGGAGGCTTTCCCTCCGTTCCCCTTCGCCTGATAGAGATTGGCGATGAGCATGCATTCACGGGCGGCCAGGTCCTTGTGCCCGGCGTCGAGATAAAGCTGTTTCAGTTGCAGTCGCGTGTCGATGTGTTCGGGCTGGCTGGCGGCCATCTTTTCCAGCAATGACAGTCGCGCCTGCACCAGTTCGGGGTTCTGGGCCAGAATGCTGTCAAGCAGCGCCACGCTGTATTCCGACTCGGAAGGCGTTGGCGAAACCGGTTTCGGCGCGGCTTTTTCCTCGCTTTCCGTGACCGTTTCGCCGCCAATCGTCGTGGACATCATCCGGTCGAAATATCCGACCGCCGACGGGGCTTCGAATCCTTCGGGGAAGGACTGTTGCGGCGGCGCCTCGGCGGCCGGCCTCTGCGCCTGTGCCGAAAGTTCTTCGAGCTGCTTGCGGTAGGCCTTTTTGTTCGGCTGGTGTTCGACCAGTTTTTCGAGCGCCCGGATGGCATCCTGCTCGCGCTGGATGCGGATGGCGGCCTGGGCGAGCAGGTTCAGCGTACTCGCCAGATTCCGCTTTTCATCCACCCGTTCGTAAATCTCGGCGAGGCACTTGAGCGCTTCGATGTGTTCGGGGGATTTTTCGATGATTTGCTTCAGGACGGCCGTCGCGCGTTTTTTCTGGCCCCGGGCAAGGGTCACGTCGAGGCACTGACGGACGATTTCAATGGCGCGATCGTAGTTGCCCCGTTCAATCCAGGCTTCGGCGACTTCGAGTTTGTGTTCGAAACGCGCCTGATCGACCGAATAAAGCCGTTCGAAAGTGGCTTCGGCGGAAGGGAGGTCGCCCCCGTGAATGTACGCCCGGCCCAGCGTCACCGCGAGATCGAGATTGTTGGGCGACTGGGAAATCCGTCCCCGGATGAGTTCGTAGGCGGCGTCGGACTGACCGGCGTCGATCATCGTTTCGACGAGACCGCGCAGGGCGACGAGATTTTCGGGGCGCAACTCGGTGGCCCGTTCAAAGGCGGCGCGGGTTTGCTCGATCCGGCCTTCAGTCCGAAAACCGGCGGCGGCGGCGAGATAAGCCTCGGTCGCGTCGTTGCGCTGACCGGTGGCGGCGTACGCTTCCGCCAGTTCGAATTTCGTCGCGGCGGAATTGCCGTCCAGTTTGGAAAGTTCGCGCAGGGCTGCGATCAGCGTGTTCGGCGAGTTGATGCGCCGCGCCGCCTCCGCCGCCTGCTGGAACATCTGACGCGCGTCAGCGGCCATGCCCTGCTTGCGGGAAAGATCGGCCAGCGTCAACGCATGCTCGGGACGATCCGGAGCGAGGCGGACCAGTTTTCGGTAGGTCGCGACGGCCTGCGGCATCTGGTTGTTCTTGCGGTAAAACTCGGCGACATGCGCAAACCGCGCGGCGGCTTCGTCCACGCGGTTTGCCCGCTGATAGAGATCGCCGAGAATGTTGGAGATGGTGACATCGCCGGGGTCGGCCTTCGCCACGGCCTCGTATTCCTTGATGGCCGCTTCCACCTTGCCTTGCTGTACATATTTCTCGGCTTGTTTGATCGCCTTTTCACGGTCGAATGCGCGACTGAAAAATGCCATGACGGACTCCGAAAAGTATGAAGGATGAAAAAAATCAGAAAGTTCGTAGATGGTCTTTGGAAAATTAAAAATGGTAATAACGCTCCTCACCGCTGACGCGGCTCGGGGTTGGCCCACTCGACCGTTCCGAGGGCTTCGCTGCACTTGCCCTCGGCTATCGTAACGTCGCCCCGCTGGGGCTTTGATCGGTCGCCGGCAGTCTTGACGCGATTACCGAAATTAATTTTCAAAGACCAATTACAAGGCTGATCAAAAGCACAATTTCTTACTAACTACTAACTACTAACTACTAACTGCTAACTGCTAACGTCGCTAGCCCCGCCGCAGGGAGCGCAGATCATCGGCGAGCGCCTGCGCGGTCGGTCGCTCGGCGGGAAGTTTGCGAAGCGTACTCATGACGATGCGCTCGACGGCCTCGGGGACCTCCGGATTGAACAGCCTGAGTGGCGGCGGTTCGTGCTGGAGGTGAGCCGTCATCAGGCCGGCCATGTCTCCGTTGACCATCGAGAACGGAGCTTGTCCGGCGAGCATTTCATACATCACGACCCCCAGACTGTAGACGTCGGAGCGACCGTCGTATGGCAGAAAACTGAGGCGCTCCGGCGGCATGTATTTCGGCGTGCCGATGATGAGGCCGCGCGTGATTTCCACCTGTCGCGTGCCGCGTGCTTCGGAGTCGCCCACGAGTTTGGCGAGGCCGAAGTCGAGGACCTTGACGATTTCCGATCCTCCCGCCTGATGTAGAAAGATGTTGTCCGGCTTGATGTCGCGGTGGATGACACCCGTGGCATGGGCTTCGGCCAGCACGCTGCATACGGGGTAGAGGATCGTTGCGACCCGCTTCGGTGAAAGTTTTCCGTGAGTCCGGATCTCCTCGGCGAGCGTGCATCCGCTGAGAAGTTCCATCACGAGGTAGGCGAATCCGCTCGTCGAAATGCCGAAGTCGATGACCGTGACCGCGTTGGGGTGCTGGATGCGGCAGGCGGAAATGCCTTCCCGTTTGAAGCGGTCGAGTTCTTCGGTGGTGACCTTGCCGCCGCGCGGCTGGAGAATTTTCACCGCGACCTGACTGTTGAGGGCAAGGTGGGTCGCTTCGTACACCGCGCCGTAGCCGCCCGTCCCGATCTTTCGTTCAAGCTGATACCGGTCATCGAGCAGCATGCCCGGCAGGGCTTCCGAAAATGCCGAAAAGATGGTTTTGGCCCGTTCGTGGGAGCGCAACAGCGCTTCCTGCGCGCGAATGAGCGCCCGGTTCTTCTCGGTGAGTTCCTTGTTCTTGGCTTCAAGCTCCTCCTGAATGCGGATGAGCTTGCTCTGCGTGTTGTCGCCGATGCCGGTGATTTTGACCGTTTGTTTGAGCAGGCTGCGGTACTTGCGGAGCAGGTCGGCGTAGTGGTCCTGCCATTCCTGCTTGCTGTGCCGTGTGTTCGCCAGGATGCGTTCGGCGGCCTCGGCCACGCTGAACTCGGTTTCGAAGATTTCCTCGGCGGCGGTTTTGGGCTTCATGGAAAGAAGGGATCAGTGGGCAGGGATCAGGGAGCAGGGAAGGAAGGCGGGGAATTGTGAAGTTTTCGAAAAGGTGATGCTTCGAAAAACACGGAACTGATCCCTGATGCCTGACCCCTGATCCCTTTTCATCAGAAAGGAATGAAATTGAATGAAATCGAGAAGTCTTCGGCGAATTCCTCGCCGTGTTCCTTCATGTCGTCGTCGTCTTCGTGGAAGTGCCAGTTGAGCGTCACCGGACGACCCGAGGTCGAGGCACGTTCGAGGATTTCGAGAATGTTGAGGATGCACTTCGACGAACTGGTGTTGAAGTAGTCCAGCCGGAAATTGAAGGTGATGGGCGTCGTCGTCTGGGCGATGAACGTGTTCAGCCACTGGAAGACGGGCTGATAGAACTGCATCGAGTTTTCGGGGTAGGAATCCCCCTCGATGTCGAGGACGCCGTTCGTCGCATCGAAGAAGATGCGGGGTGTCGCCTTGGCCTTGTCGATCGTCAGGTTATCCATCCAGTCATTCTCCAGAGAAATCGTCGGGCGCGTGTCGGCGTCAGAGCCGTACGCCCGCGACCAGAATATCGTCACGCTGCTCCTCGTCGCCCTGATGGGCGGCAAGCTCCCGGGCAAAAGCCTCTTTCTGCTCGGCGAGCGACCGACCGTGCAGTTCCGTCAGAAACTGCTTGAATCGTCGTGACCCGTACTTGCGAACCGTGCCCCCCGGCTGATCGGCAAACCCGTCGGTGGCGAGGTAGAACGTGAGACCCGCCTCGAAGGGGAGCCAGTGGCTGGTGTACGTGCGTGTTTTTTCGATCTGTCGGCCGCCGATGGCTTTTCGGTCGCCCGGAAGTTCGGTCAGCGATCCGGTCGGCGACACACAATACAACGGACGCTTCGCCCCTGCAAAAATTACTCCACGCTCCCGAAAATCAATTCGCAGCAGCGCAATGTCCATGCCGTCCTGCGTGTCGGCGCTATTCTCGCCCTGCTTGAGTGCCTTCCGGATGCCGACATGCAGTTTTTCAAGAATCAGGGCCGGTTCGCTCGTCTGTTCCTCGACCACGATCTGGTTGAGCAGGGTATGGCCGATGACCGACATCATGGCCCCCGGCACGCCGTGTCCGGTGCAGTCGGCCACCGCAAAGACGACCGAGCCGCCGATGTCATGAATCCAGTAGAAATCGCCCGAAAGAATGTTGCGCGGCTTGAAGAAGACAAAATGTTCGCGCAACAGCCGGCTCATCTGTTCCTCGGCGGGAAGAATCGCCCGGACGATGCGGCTGGCGTAGTTGATGCTGTCGAGGATTTCCGTGTTCTTCTCGGCGAGTTCCGCCTGAAGCCGCTTCTGCTCGACAATGGCCGCGCGGCGTTCGATGGCCCGCTCCAGCGAATAGAGAAAACCGACCGTGTCGATGGCGGCGAGATCGCTTTTTTCGATGTAGCCGTCCGCGCCCTGCCCGAGGGCGTCAAGCACCGCGTGGATGCGCCCTTCACCCGAAAGCATCACGATCGGCGTGACCTGATCGTAGGTCCGCGCCATCGCGAGCACTTCCGTACCGTGCAGGTCGGGCAGCATCAGATCGAGCAGCACCAGATCGAACCGCGAGCCGAGCGCCTTTTCGACGCCCTCCTGGCCGGTCGCCGCCCCCACCACCGTCGCGCCGTACCGTTCGAGCATCTTGCTCAAGTACATCCGCGTGGTAGTCGAGTCGTCAATCGTAAGGATGCGCTTGCCGGTGAGATTCATCGGGAGAGCTGCGGCCGGTGCGGGAAGTTTGAATTCGGATGTTTCGGTTTGAAGAAAAACCGCGCCCATTCTGTGCGACCGGTGCGGGGCGGTCAAGCGGCTCGTCAGTCGTTTCGGGGCGCTTCCTGTCCGTCCGCAACGACCTTCAGCCGGATGAGATATTCCGCCAGCCCGGTCAGTTCCAGCCGTTCGCCGAGGCGGGCCGCCGTTTCCTGCGTCAGCGGTCCCTCGATATGAAGCCGGATATCGGCGGTGACGGTGTGGCAGCCGAGCGCCGAGGCCCGGAGCGCGCCGCGCCAGGCACTCCAGTGGCTGTACAGTCGCAATCCGTTCCAGGCGATGAAGACATTCGGGCCTGGAATCAATGAGGCGGCCCAGGTGAAGGGAAGCAGGCACCCGTTGAGAATCATCCCCCGTTTGTGAGCGGAGGTTCGCTCCTTGAGCCAGCCGCACCAGTTCGCGACCAGTTTTTCAGATGGCCCCGATCCGTCGTGAACGAGTTCGACCGATTCGGCCTTCACCAGCGCGCGCGCCAGCGGTTCGCACGGATGCACCAGCCGTTCGAGCTTTGCCATCAATTTCCGTGTCCAGACCCAGAATCGCTTGTCGGACGTCCGCATCAATTCGGAAGAGTCCGCCTGAAGTTTCCGGATTCGCTTCATCAGACGCCCCCGAAGGCTGTCCGGCGCGGGTTCGAGTGTCGCGCCGGAGGGCTGCGGCGGCGCGTAGAACGCCCAGCGGTCGTCGCCGGTTCGGATGGCGTAAATCTTCATGGGAGATGGGGGGATTTTCGATTGAAGATTGAAGATTTTCGATTGGGGACTCGGGGGCCTGGGGGCAGTTACTTCGTGCCTAAAACGTTTCTCGCCAGAAGCAGGGCGCAATAGGCGAAAAGTTCATAGTAGGGAGAATCGTTTTCAACATAGACGATCTCCGAAACCCACGTCTTCGTTCCGGTTTCACGCTCGAACGTCTCAAGCCCGGAAAGGACGGCCTGAAGGATTTTTCCTTCATCCAGATGGCCATGAACGCAGTCGCCGTTCGGGGGTTGTCTGCTCAGTGTCGGAGTTGTCGGCTGGTCTGAAAAACATACCCCGAGCAGGACATGTCGTGGTCCGGTGATGTAGCTGACGAAGTGCCTTCCATCTTTCGTTGAAAACTGCGGCATGGCTCTGCGAGGAATTTTTGATTGAAGATTGAAGATTTTCGATTGGAAACCGAATGAAGGGTTAATGGTTCAAAAATTGTTCCCGTCGAATCGAGCGAATGAACCGGCTCAACCCGGAAGCCTGCCCCGCAATTCCCAATCGAAAATCTTCAATCTTCAATCGAAAATGTCCCCCGCCAGATGTCGGCGAAGCGGCGCACTTCCTCGAACGTATTATAAAGCGGCACCGGCGCGACGCGGATGATGTTCGGTTCGCGGAAGTCGCCGATCACGCCCCGCGCCTGCATCGCCGCGAACGCCTCGCGCGCGCGCGACGCGACCCGCAGCGAAAGCTGGCAGCCGCGCGCCGCCTGGTCATGCGGCGTGACGATTTCAAACCGGTCGCTCCCGATGCCGTCGAGCAGAAAGTACAGATACGCCGTCATCGTTTCCGACTTGCGGCGCAGATTCTCAATACCCGCTTCATGAAAAATGTCGAGCGAGGCCCGCAGCGCCGCCATCGAAAGGATTGGCAGGTTGCTCAACTGCCACCCGCCGGCGCCCGGTTCGAGTTCATAGTCGGGCTTCATCTGAAACCGCGTGTCACCCCGGTTGCCCCACCAGCCGACGAAGCGCGGCAGATCGAACGCCCGCGCATGCCGCTCGTGGACGAACGCCCCGGCGACCGCGCCGGGACCGGCGTTGACGTACTTGTAGTTGCACCACACGGCGCAATCCACGTCCCAGTCGTGAAATTTCAGCGGCACGTTGCCGACCGCGTGCGCGGCGTCCACGCACACGACACACCCGCGCGCGCGCGCCGCCCGCGTGATCGTTTCAATGTCGAACAACTGTCCTGTGGCGTAGTTCACCGCGCCGAGCAGCACGATGGCGATTTCGTCGCCGTGTTTTTCGATGAGGTCGAGAATGTCTTCCGTGCGGATGACGTCCTCGCCGTCGCGCGGCATGAGTTCAAGAATCGCGTCGTCGGGATTGAAGCCGTGGAAACGGGCCTGGCTTTTCGCGGCGTATTGATCGGACGGAAACGCCCGCGTTTCCATCAGGATTTTGTACCGCGTCGCCGTGGGCCGGTAAAACGACACCATCAGCAGATGAAGGTTGACCGTGAGACCGTTCATCACCGCGACTTCGGTGGTTGAGGCGCCGACCAGTTCGGCCATGCGCGGTTCGACCGCCCGGTCGTAATCGGCCCACGAATGTTCTTTCGCGAAATGTCCTTCGACGCCCATCCGCGCCCAGTCGTCGAGTTCTTCAAGGACGAACTCGCGCGTCGTTTTCGGCTGCAATCCGAGCGAATTGCCGCAGAAATAGGTGACTGGCTGGCCATCCGCTCCGATGGGAATGTGAAACCGCTCGCGAAAACGCGCGAGCGGATCGTTGCGGTCAAGTTCGAGGGCGAAGGCGGGATCGGTGGTGAAGTTCATCGAATGTATGGGTGGGGATGGTTATTTCGCGGGTGGAGCGGTCGGTTCGGGACCGACGCGCTGGAGCAGCTCCGAGGCCATCGCGCGTGTAATCGGGTTCGGAGAGTTTTTCGCCAGCGGCGTCAGGATGCGCCGGGCAAATTTGTGGTCGAAGGTTTCGGACTTGTTCCGTTTGACGAGAATCCGCGCCAGATCGAGTTGAAACTGCTCGCGACCCGGCGCGAGCGAAACGCCTTTGCGGATGAGCTTCAACGCTTCATCGAGGGAGCCTGCCCGCTGTTCGAGATAGGCGTGCAGTCGATAGGTTTCAGGGAAATCGGGAGACAGTGTCGCGGCTTTCGTCAGCTCGGACCGCATTTCCGAAACGACTTCGGCGGGAAGGGCGTCGGATGTTTTCGAATCGTTCGCCTGAAGCAGCGCTTCGGCCAGATGGAAATGCACGACGGCGTTTGCCTTCGGGGAATCCGCGGATTTTTTCAGAAACCTGACGGCATCCGGATATTGATTCCGGCGCAGGTGGAGCAGGCCCATCGCCCCGTTCAATGCGGCCGAATCGGCGTCGAGCGCAAGTCCGCGCTGGAGATATTCACGGGCCTGGTCATATTCACGGGTGTGCAGAAACAGGTCGCCCAGATGAAACCACCGGTCGGCTTCCGCCAGCGGTTCGAGCGTGATGTCGGCGTCGGTGACGAGCGGTTTGGCGAAGTTGTAGGAAACGACCGGCATGGTGAAACGCCGTACATACTGGTTGAGTTGTTCCTCCATCTGTTTCAGGGACATCTGAAACGTCTCGGTAAAGGCCGTTTCCGGATCGTCGCCATCGGTCAGCCGTCCCATGAACACGGGCAACTGCTTGGCATACTTGCCGTTTTCATACTGGAGCATGAAATGGATGAGCGCCCACGATTCGGCATAGAAAATGCCCACTCGATTCCCTTCGTTGTACGCTTTCGAGTCGTGATCGACGGCGAACAGCTCCTTGAGCGGTATGAGCGGTTTTTCGCGCAACAGAAGTGCGTGATACGACTGCGGGCTGCCGATGATCACTTTTTTCCCGTCGTCGTCCACCTTGAGGGTTTCGTAGTATTCCGCCATCCCTTCGTGCAGCCAGACCGGAATGTTCTTGAGATTGGCGTCGAGAATGAGGTGGGTGTATTCGTGGAAAATTGTCGCCAGCGGGTAGAGCTGACGGTCAAGTGTGTCGGCGTTGATGGTGATGTAGTTGATGTCGCGGCCCGATACGAAATACCCCGCGATGTTTTCCCGTTTCTTCCCCTTGTATTCCGGGAGGAACGGCTTGTAGGAAATTTCATCCCGGAAGACCACCACGGTCATCGGAATCGCGTCGTTGAATTTGGCGCGGCTGAACAGGGTCTGAAAGGCCGTACGGAACTGCTCCATCTTCAGCGCCGCCTTCCGCATGTTTTTCTCGTTCGCGTCGCCGATCAGATGGAAATGTTTGGTTCGTACGCTCACCCACTTGTTTTCAACCGGAGCGGCAGAAGCCCGAACCGGGGAAATGCCCGTGAACGCGAATCCGGCCAGAAGTACGAACATCAGAAAAAAAGCGCGTCGTTTCATATCGTCACCGAACCAGCGGGGAACAAGGAGAGAAAAATTTTCATCCCTCATCCTTCATCCTTCCGCCTTCATCCTTCCTGAAGGTTTCAGTCTCCCCAGTCCGACGGCGCAAAGCGGTTCTCGATGCCGAGAAATTCCGCCGCCGTACCCCACAGAAGACGCTCGCGGTCCGCGTCGCTCAGTTCCGGCAGCGAGAGGATCAGCTTCCCCGGCTCGGTTTCCCCGAGCGGGAAGGGGTAATCCGTTCCCATCGCGACCCGCCGGATGCCGAACAGCTTCAGAATGTAGCGAAGCGCATCCGGGTCATGAACCAGCGAATCGACGTAAAGCTGCGGAACGTACGTCCTCGGTGGTTGGGTGATATGAATTTGACACAAGTCTGGGCGAGCTTCCCAGCCTTTATTGATGCGACCCAGCGTGTAGGGAAACGCGCCGCCGCCGTGGGCGAAGCAGCAGCGCAGGCGCGGCAGGCGTTCCAGCACCCCGCCGAAGATCATCGAACACATCGCGAGCGACGTTTCGGCGGGCATGCCGACCAGCCACGGCAGGAAGTAGTTCGGCATCCGTTCCGTACCGACCATCTCCCACGGATGAACGAACAGCCCGGCGTTGAGCTTCGACGCATGTTGAAAGACGGGGAAGATTTCCGGCGCGTCGAGATTCCAGTCGTTGATGTGGGTGCCGATCTGCGCGCCCGCGAGGCCGAGGTCCTTCACGCAGCGTTCGAGTTCGCGCATTGCGAGTTCCGGGTTCTGCATCGGCAGCGTGCCCAGCCCGACGAAACGGTCCGGCCGACGCGCGACCACCTCGGCGATGTGATCGTTCAGAAAGCGCGCCAGATCGTAGGCGTCCTCTGCCTTCGCCCAGTAGCTGAACATCACCGGCACGGTCGAAAGCGCCTGCATGGTCACGCCCTGCGCGTCGCAATCCGCGAGCCGCGCGTCGGGGTCCCAGCAGTTGTCCTCGACTTCGCGGAAGAAGCGTTCGTCGATCATGATCCGCGCGCAGCGGTCATTGACGTACTCCATGCGCGGAAAGCCGCCGTAGCCGTACTTGTCCTTCAGGTTCTCCCAGTTCGGCGGGAGGATGTGGGTGTGGAGGTCGAGTTTTTTCATTCGATGCGTCCCTCCCGCACGGTCGGGGTTCAATCCGGAGACCGTGACGGAAGGTCGTTGTGGTGGTTTTTACGGCTGCATGACCGCGCCGCAGTGCGGGCAGGTCCGCGCGTCCATATCCGCCCAGAAGGCGTCGAAGACCGGTTTCAACTGGGTCGTGATGTCGGTGACATGCACGGTGACTTCATGAATCTGCTGGCGGCATTCGTCGCAGTACCACACGAACTTGTCGGGTTCGTGGCTCCCCCGGACGCGCTCGATGACGAGGCCGATGGTGTTCGGTCCGCGCTGCGGCGAGTGCGGGACGAACGGCGGCAGCAGGAAAATTTCACCCTCGCGGATGGGCAGGTCTCGGTGCTGGCCGTCCTCCACGATCTTGAGCGTCATGTCGCCTTCGAGCTGATAGAAGAATTCCTCGCCCGGATCGACGTGGTAATCCTTGCGCTGATTCGGACCGCCGACGACCGTGATCATGAACTCGCGGTCCTTCCACACCTGCGCGTTGCCGACCGGCGGCTTGAGCAGGTGGCGGTGTTCGTCAATCCATTGCTTGAAATTGATGGTGGTGAGCATGGCGGAAAACCTGGGTTTTAGGTTTTTGGTGATGGGTTCTGGAAAGAACCGGATGCCGGTGCGAAAAGGGACTATTCCGGTGCGACGGCGACGGCCTTGATTTCGATCAGCAGGTGCGGATGCGGCAACTGATGCACCGCAACGGTCGTGCGCGTCGGGCCGGTTTCCGCGTTGAAGTAGGTATTGTAGACCTCGTTGTAACCCGCGTAATCCTCCATATCCACGAGAAACACGGTCACGTCCACGAGGTGTTCGAGGTCGGCCCCGGCGGCCTTCAGGATTTCGCGGATGTTTTCGATAACCGCGCGGGTCTGCGTCCGGATGTCGAGATCGAGCGTTCCGTCGTCGTTGACGAGCGCGCCTTCAATGGTGTTGTCGGCGCGGCGCGACGACGTACCGGAAACGTAGATGAGTCCGTTGATTTTTCGCGCGTGCGGATATTGCGCCAGCGGCTTGGCGCGTTCGCCGAGATAGTAGGAAACGCCGTTCGGCATGGTGATGATTCCGGGTAAGAAAATTTGAACGTCGCGCCACGATAAAAGGTCCGGCGCAACCGGCGCAACCACCCGCATTGACCACCCCGCCGGGACGGGGCAAGATGAACGTCGAATCGGAAATCTCGCGAGGGGGAAACTTCAATGTCCGCGCAGCCGAACGCGATGCAGGCGGCAACCGCCCGGCCCGTGCCGGAAGCCGTCGTGTACCCGGACAGCGATGGGAAGCCGATGTCCGACAATACGCTTCAGTTTCAATGGATCGTCACCATCAAGGAAAATCTCGACGCGCTGCTCCCCGATGATTTCGTCGCGGGCGATCTGCTGTGGTACCCCGTCGAAGGCAATCCGAAAATCCGGCAGGCCCCCGATGTACTGGTCGCCATCGGACGGCCCAAGGGCTATCGGGGTTCATATCAGCAATGGCGCGAGAACGGCGTCGCGCCGCGGGTCGTGTTTGAAATTCTCTCGCCCGGCAACACGGCGCTTGAAATGGCCCGCAAGCAGTCGTTTTACGAACGGTACGGCGTCGAGGAGTTCTACATTTACGACCCCGACTCGAATGAACTGGCCGGCTGGATCCGCACCGGCGCGTTGCTCGATGAAGTCGAGGAAATGAACGGCTGGACCAGCCCCGGTCTCGGTATTCGCTTCGAACTTGATTCCGAAACCTTGCGGATCATCGCGCCCGACGGAAGCGAGTTTCAAACTTTTTCGGAAGTTGCACGCCGAGCCAAGGTTGCGGAACGTCGCGCTGAAGAAGCCGAGCAGGAACTTGAGCGTCTCCGCGAACGCCTGCGTGGACTCGGCGTGTCGGATGTTTGAACACTACAGTCATCCCTTCACCCAAGCTTGAACTTTGGCGCACGGAAATTTTCACCACAGAGACGCGGAGGTTTCACAGAGGTCCACAGAGTTTTTTTCTTCTCTGTGAAACTCTGTGACTTCTCTGTGCCTCTGTGGTGAAAAACTCCCGGTCTTTCCTTGTCCGGTCTACAACTTGATGCAGACGTTCTTGATTTCCGAATAGAACTCAAGTGAATGGCGTCCGCCTTCGCGACCGATGCCGCTCAGTTTCACGCCGCCGAAGGGTGTCCGCAGGTCGCGCAAAAACCAGCCGTTGACCCACACGATGCCCGCTTCGATGCGCTTCGCGACGCGATGGGCGCGCGTCAAATCGCTCGTCCAGACGGCGGCGCACAGGCCGTAGTCGGTATCGTTCGCCATCGCGATCACTTCATCTTCATCATCGAACGGCGTGACGTGGCAGACCGGCCCGAAGATTTCCTCGCGGACGCTCCGCGCCGTTTCCGGCAATCCGGTCCACACCGTCGGCTCGACGAAACAGCCTTTATCGAAAGGCGAATCCATCTCCGGTACGCCGCCGCCCGCGATGACCGTCGCGCCTTCCGCCCGCGCCAGTTCATAGTAGGACAGTACCTTTTCGCGATGCGTTTTCGAAATCAGCGGGCCGATGGTGGTCCTTGAATCGTACGGATCGCCCGCCACCAGCTTTCTTGCTTCCTCGCCCAGCCGTTCCACAAAGCGGTCGAAGATGGACCGCGCCACATAGACTCTTTCCGAACAGAGACAGACCTGTCCGCAGTTGGAAAAGGTCGAGCGCGCTGTGCCCGCGACGGCCTTTTCGAAATCCGCGTCGGCGAAGACGATGGCCGGGTTCTTGCCGCCGAGTTCGAAGGAAAGATGCTTCACGCGCGCCGCGCTCGTACGCATGATCGCCTGCCCGGTGCGCGTCTCGCCCGTGAAGGTGAGCGCCCGGACGCGCGGGTGACGCACGAGAAAATCGCCCGCCGCGTTTTCGCCGAAGCCGTGAATCACGTTGAACACGCCCGGCGGCACATCCGCCGCGTTCATTGCTTCGCCGAGCAGCGTCGCCGTACCGGGCGTTTCCTCCGACGGTTTCACGACGACCGCATTGCCCATCGCGAGCGCGGGCGCGACCTTCCACGTCATCAGCAGCAGCGGCAGATTCCACGGACAAATCACGCCGACCACGCCGTGCGGTACGCGCACGCCGTAATTCAACGCACCCGCGCCGTCATCCGTATCCGTTTCAAAGCACTCGGTCGAAAAGCCGCGCGCAAGGTCGGCGAAGATGCGGAAATTGGCCGCCCCGCGCGGAATATCCACGGAACAGGCCAGCGAACGCGGCTTGCCCGTGTCGGCGATTTCGGCGTCGAGAAACTGGTCGAAACGTTTCTCGATTTCGTCCGCCACGCGCCGCAGCGCGGCCAGCCGGTCGGCTTGGGGAAGTTTCCCCCACGGTCCGCGCATGGCGGCTTCGGCGGCGGAAACGGCGCGGTCCACGTCATCGGCGTCGGCTTCCGAAACATGCGCGACGACCGCGCCAGTCGCGGGGTTGATGTCTTCGAACGTCCGGCCCGACGCGGCCTCGACGTATTCGCCGTTGATAAAGAGTTTGTATGAAGCGGGCATGGGGGAGTCTGTGGAAATTGCCTGTGTTTTTAGCAGTCGAGCAACGCGGATGCGATGGCGACGGCGAGGGGTGGCTGATTCGGTGGATTCGTTCCTGAAATCAGTCGCCGGGCCTTCTCGCCCGCCGCTGATTTGCCCGCCGCGAGCGTCGCAAGCTTTTCACGCGCGGCGGACGATTCCACGACTCGCCCGGTTTCGGCAAGCAGGAGTTCGAGGCGTTCAAGAAGCTGAGACTGCTTCCGAGGCGTGGTTTTCTGAAATTCTCCGGCGAGTGCCTGTTCGATGGTCCCGATGACGGTCAGCGAGCCCGCGGGCGACGTCGCCATGAGAGAAACAATGATGCGTTCAAAGTTCGCGAACTTGACCTCTTCGGAAAGTACCCCATTGGCGAGGGCATTCATGATGTCGTCCGGCGTCGCGCGTCCGTCGTGAAGCCAGCAGACCAGAAGATTGACAAAAGGTTCGTTGTCTTCCCGAAAGATTGATTTCAATCCCCCGAGGACAATCGACGAAATATGAGGCTGAATATCAACATGTTCCCATTCGCCGGCTCGCGAGAATGGAATTGCCATAACCCTTGAGCGTCCTTGACAGTAGTTTTCGGTAAAAGGTGTCGCGCAGAGTACCTTCCCTGCCTCAAGGAATCGTTGTGCTCCAAGTGGCCAATCGCAAATTTGACAATGGATGTTTAACCAGTCCTCGGCCTCGCTTGAGTATCTCCAAGCATCCCCTGAGGCTGATGCCAAGTAAGGATGTAAAATAGGGTACTCAGAGATCGTGTGGATAAATGAAAGACGCTCTCCCAATTCCAGTTCCAAAAGGGGCGAAGTATCAATCTCAACCGGATTGAAAAGGACGGGGAACAGGGTTTCCCACTTGAGTTGATCCGATGGCTCCAGGGTTCTTGACGTGGTGTCGGTCTGACTTGCTTCCGGAAGAGCGGAATTCCAGAAAAACATTTTGTCATAGCTGAATTCGGGAAGTATCTGGCTTGATTTCCCAAGTCCATATCGGCTTCGCTCGGCGGCAATTCGTAACCGGAACAGGCGACTGCCGACTTGGGCAAATCCTCCAATGACTTCCATTATCGTATCCTCGCTGCAATAAATGCTTCTGAGCAGCGTGTCTTTTATCGGCTGGGTCGCAAGCCGTTGTTCAAAGCGGGTTGACGCCACCTGGGTTTCGGATTCCAAGGCAATCGCAATTCGAATGGCATCGGACTGCGGCGATTCGTCAAGTTTATTCTCAAGCTTGAGCCAGGCAGCGGTACGGGCTTCCAGATCAGGTGCGAGGCGATAAAGCGCCAAGGCGAGATCATCGGGATCGATGGAATCAAGTGATCGGGATTCGAGGATACGGTCAGTGAAATTCTCCGGGTGAATCCAGCCGCAACGGTTTGTTGGAAGAGAAACGACCGGAGCAATTTCGCCATTCTTCATAAAAAATGCGACTTGGCGGACACACAGCCGCCACCTCAGCGACTTTTTGAAGCTGTACAGAATTTCTTGGCCACCCTCCCTTAGCCATAGCTCGGCAAGCTCAGAGGCTTCAGCCGCGCTCGGATAAAGTTCGGGGCGGTCCACCGAGAGGATGTGCTTGGGGTGCTTTCCCTTTTCATAAAATCCGGCGTAGAGCTGATGCAGCGGATCCATCGTTTTCCGGATCGATACTTCGCGGCCACCCTGCGGGAAACGCCGGATGCCGTCGAGCAGGAGTTCGAGATCAATCTGCGTCAGGGGGCGACCCAGAGCTTCGATGAATGCCGTTGCGATTTCTTCCGGTGATTGAAACGGTATGACATCCCGGACTAGTGAAGCCTCGAACGTCGGCGGCATTGGTTCGAGCTTCGACACGACACCGGTCTCAAGCCATTGCTGAACGACGTGCAGCCGTGCCCGCTGTCGTGCGGGGAGATTCTCGATGTGGTCAGTGAAAGTAGCGACGCGATGGGCGAAATCATCGACTTGTCCGGACATTTGCGTGACCGAGTCTTCAATCTGGACGATTGACCCTAAGGCGGATTGTTCAGCCGGGCCAAGTAACGGAAACAGTGTTTTCAACATGTCCCGAGCCTGGCCGGAGAAAGATTTCGCGTGTTTGGCAAGCCATTTGGCCGTGGTTTCACGCAGTTTGCGGTGGGGTGAAGTCAGGCAGTCGAAGGAGACCTGGACGACCTTGTCGAAGTGCTCCGGCGTGGAAGCGGCAATCGTGGCGGCGAGCTTCCAGGCCCGCAGGCCGATGGTCTGATTCCGCTGTGTCAGCGGGATGACCAGCGCGTTGATAAGTTCATCCGGCGCGAGTGTTTTCGCCTCCCAGCTTTTTTCACAAAATTCGAGACCGAGATTGATCGCGGTGAGAGTGGTCGCACCGGTCAGATTCAGGAACGCGGAGGCGTGTTCGGCCACTTCCTCCCGTGTCGGAGAAAGCTTTACGAGAAAATCCGCCCATAATTTCGCGACGTCATCATTTGTTCCGGCGGAGAGTGAGTCGAGTGCGAAGGGAAGCAGTTCCTCTCGCGCTGGACGGGTCGCCTGGGGCATCAGCAAAACGTAATTGAGTACATCTTTGCCTGCATTGGCGAATGAACGGATAAACTGCTGACCACGTCTTACCGGGCTGCTGCCGGTCACTTCGGTGTTCAGGCCGGTCAGTACCATGTTGCCATCGAAGTGAAGGTGCCAGTCTTCAAAGCCGAAGCCGTCGAGAACCATCGCTTTTCCGAAGTACGGCTCAAGGTCGGCCTGCCAATCCGGATTTTCTTTCAGGGCGGCCTCGATAACGAGGATAAAGCCATGGGCGTAAAACAACCCGTACTGCTTCTCGATATTTTCGCACCAATCGAGAAACAGTGATTTTTTCCAATCCTCCGGGCGGTTGAGCAACATTCGGCCCGACAACCAGGCGGACCATTTAAATTTTTGGTCGGGAAGGCGAAAACTTCTGGAACCCCATTGCTTATGCGGTTGAGCCTTCAGAGCCGCACCAACCGCTTTTTGATTCCCGATGGCAATTTGGAAAGCCTGAAGACGACGGTATAAGGTGACCAGAAAACTTGGTTTGAAGAGAAATGAATCCGACTCCGTTGCTCGTCCGTTGATGACGGATGTCGGCGGCGGATCAACGCCAAATATTTCATCCACCCCATTTTCCTGACGAATCAGTTTGAGTTGTTTCTCCAAAGTCTCGATCGCCGGTTCAAGCAGGTCGGACGTCGCCATTCGTGAGGCGAATTCATCGATGGCCCGAAAATACACATCAACCCCTATCCAGATGGATGGTGAACAGGCCCGGTTCAGACTCCTGATGGCCGAATCCAGATCCTTCGATAATGACTTCCGTTGAAGTGCGTTGAGGTCACAGAGTTGTTCAAAAAATTGTTGTGTGGTTTTTGAGAAAAGGTCCCGAAGCATGTTCAGGCTGAATTCGGAAAGCGGCGGCGCGGGTTTTGGCATGGCGGTTTGGTGAAAGCAGCGGGAAAAAGGTCAGGCGGAGGGCGTCCCTCCGCGCTCGCAGGCGAAGCGCAGCGCGAGCAGGTGCTTGCAGGGGCCGCGTTTCAGGCCGTGTTTTTGAATCCACGCGCAGGTACAGGTGCCGTCGCGCAGATACCCGTCGGGCGCGATTTCGATTCGTGCGCGGTAGGTTGCCGACAATCCTTCGACAAAGCCGGTTGCGGCGAATGAGCCGTCGTCGCGCGGCGTCCGTTCGGTGATTTCGACGCGCTCGTTTTCAAGCAGGTCGCGCGACCCGGCGACGCGGCCCGGCTGGCTTTTTTTGTCGGCCAGAAACGGTAGTACGCGACGGAAACACAGGTCGCGGTCACGGTCGTACCCGATGAATCCATGCGCCGAGAGGCGGTCGATGAGTTCGGCGGCGCGAGCGGGCGTGGCGTCTTCCGCTTCGGCGAAGTCCTCGACGCTGAACGTGCCAAGCCGCGCGGCGGTCGCGTCGGCGAGGCGGACGGCTACGTCGTCGGCATCGGGTTCGGCGAGACAGCGCAGGGCATCGCCGTCGCCTGAAAATCCGTTGGCGGCCTGCGAGGAAAGCCCGAGCGTGAGGCGGACGGCGCCCGCGTCGGCGATCCAGACGGAGGCCCCGGTTTCGGGCTGATTGAAGACGCGCAGCGAACGAAGGTCGGGCGCGAAGGTCGTGAGTAGGCGCAGGCGGTTCAGGTCGGCCACGCCCACCGACGGTTCGCCGGTAATCGGACGCCGCGGCAGTACTTCAACGCGATTGGCCTTGCGGACGACGAACATTTCATTGCGGGCACTGGCCGGAATGGCCGCGACGAGTTGGCGCGCGAGTACGCGGTCGAGATCGAAAACCGGCGTCATCCGCCGCTGGACGGCCTGAACCTGAAGAAAGCCTTTGACCCAGCGTTCGGGGAGTTTGACCTTGCGTTCGATGGTTGCGCCGCGCGCGGTGGTGAGCGTGACCGAATCCTCGGCGACTTCAAAGCGCGACGGTTCGTTCGGACGCATTGTCGCGAGATTTCGCATGAACCCCGTTCCGAAATCCACGTTGGTCGTCCCGGAAGGCGCGAACGCACCGTCGGTAAAGGCGTCGGGCATGAAGTCGGCCCGGGCGTAGACGCTCGCGCAACTCGAAAAGCATTCCATCCGCAACACTTCGCCGCCGACCGTCATCACCGGATCGAGGTAGCGCCACCAGTCGGGACGATAAAACCGCGCGTCAACGACGCTTCGCAGCGTCGTGAGCGCGTTGCGAAACATCAGCGGCTGCGCGATTTCTCCGCGAAAAAGCCCGGTGAGCGGGACCTCCGGCGACGGTTGTTCCTCAGGTCGGCTGGCGGCAATTGACGCGGCCAGAAAGGCGAAGAAAAGACCGGCGTGCCGGGCGGCGGAACTTTCACGGCGATAGCGGACGACGTGCTCCACGGCGGTGTACCTCGGATTGGGTTTGCGTGTCGCAATGCCAAACGATTTTAGAGGTTTTTGTCAGGTCGCGGAAAGCGATTCGCGGCGGGCGGTTTTGAGAAGTTCATACACAACCGCGACTTCGACGGGAAGTTGCCCGGCGACGGGGGGACGAGTCGAAAGCAGCCGCGCTTTGGTACTGACGGCGGACTTTTTCTTCGCGGAACCCAGCGCCGCCAGATTGGTTCGGGCCGGTCCATCGCTGATGGCGCGGCCTGTTTCGTCAAGCAGGCGTTCGAAGCGGTCGAGCAGAATCGACAGGTTGCGCGGGGGCAGGTCGGCGAGCGGTGACGCCAGCGCCGTCTCGCAGGCGAGCAGGGCAAACAGGCGTCCGGCTTCGCTCAGGTTTGAAAACAGGCCGAGCGCGGCGTCGAGATAGGTATAGCCCTTGCCCGTTTCGCGAAGCTGTCGGGCGATGACTGCGGCCAGTGCGGTCGGGGTGGCGCGTCCGTCGAGCAGCCATTGATGAAAAAGTTCAACGACCAGATCGCGCTTCGTCTGTTTCTCGTTGGTCAGTAAGTGGCTCAGTTCGTCGAAGGCAAACGTCACGTCAACGTGCGGGAGCTTGCCGAGGCTGATGAGGAACTCGTTGAATTCAAAGCGCCACTGGTACTGGCTAAATGCCTGACCATTTTCGAGTGGTGGCGGAACAAGTCCCGAAACGCCCAATTCAAAGAAACGCTGGGCGCCCGCCGGGAAGCGTTCAGGTTCGACTGAATGGATCGCCCTGACGCTGGGGAACAAATAGGGAATCAGATGAGCAAGTAAAGAATCCCGTCCATGTCCTTCGGACCCATGAACACGTTGGTACAAATCTTCGCGGGTAATTGGTTCGGGATTAAAAAGCCAGTTGTCGCGAATCCTTTCGATATCGGGTAACTGGTCGGTGCTGAAGCCGGAAAGGGGAATGCCGTCAGTCCACATTCGGGTATCCGCAAGGCCGAAACGGGCGCGGAGTGCGGCGCAGAACAGGCGAAAAATCACATTGGATTCCGTCGATAGAGATTGAAGTCGCATCTTCTCAAGTGTTTCAGCCCGTTCTCGATCCGAGAAAAATGCTTTCTGGTAAAGGACGTCGTTCGGAGGGTTCGTCTGAAAGAAGGTGGTCAGGGCAGTGATGGCCGCTTCGAAACGGTCGTCCGGACCGAGCGCCACCGTCAGAATCCAGGCGATGGGTTCGTTCGCGTTTTTGTAAGTCTGCGGTAGTGAGTCCCACGCTTCGGCACGGCATTCGGGAATCGCGGGGAGACGGTAGAGCGCCTGAAGAAATTCGAACTGCTCAATCTTTTCGGGCAATGTGCTGATGCGTTCGGCGAATACGCGGGGATGAATCCATCCGTCATGGTGGGTTGGGAGCGCGAGTCGGAAGTCTTTATGTACTTCAAGGCTGAGCAGGCTTAATCGAAGCCAGAGCGATTCCGAGATGAGCATTCTCCGGACATCGGGGGATTCCGTCTGTGATTGACCGCTTATCCACAGATTCGCCAGCAGACACGCCAGATAGGGAAACTGTCGCCGCTTCCAGAAGTTGAAACTTCCCTCCGGATCGGCCTGTTCCGCCTTTATCCGTTCGAACTGCTTCACGAGCGGGTCCATCGTCTTACGGATGGTCGTCTCGGACGCCGCGTCACGGAAACGCTGGATTCCATCGAGAAGTCTTTCGTAGTCAATGGCCGTGGGTTTGGTCGCACCGGTTTCGAGGAATCCTTCCGCCAGCGCGGCGGGCGATTCATACGGATTTACGTCAATTTCAAGCGCGCCAACGAGATTTGGCGGGACGGCGTCAAGCCCGACCGGATGACCCGCGATGAATCCCTCGATAAAGGCCAGCCGTTGTCGGGAAACCGTGTCCAGTCGAAGGGTTTTGAACTCCGCAACCGTCGCCGCGAGCGAGGACATTTCGTTTTCGGGATTTTCATCCCCCGGCGTTTCAGTCGGCGGCGCGGCTTGAGTCCCCGCCAGCGCGAGCAATGGCGCGAGTGCGTCGCGGTCGGTGGTGGGTAGCGATCCCGCGAGCGCGGCGATGTCGGCGAGTTGGTCGGCGCTCAACGATGACCGATGTTTGAGCAGCCACTTGATCGTTTCCGCGCGAAGCGTCTTGTGCGGAGCGCTGAGGGCATCCACCGCAGCCGTCGCGAGAAGTTGAAATTGGTCCGGCCCTGCCGCTTTCAACAGCAGCTTCCACGCTTTGACACAGACCGGCTGGCTGACGTGACGAAGGGCGGCAGTCAAAGCCGCGATCAAATCACTGGTCGGGATGATTCCCTTGGTCCACATCGCCGCGCATTCGCCGAGCGCAAACTGGGCCGTGGTTGAAGACGCCCCGATGAGGTCAAGGTAGCGGTGGTAAAGTTCGGTCCGTTCTTCGTGGGTGGGAACGAGGTCGATCAGGTATTGCCGCCACCCTTCCGCAATCAGGTTGCGGTCCGCCGTCACCAGCCGGTTCAAAACCGATTCGAGCAATTGCCTGCGTGAAATCAGCCCTTTTTCGCTGAGTTCGAGGAAAAGCTTGCGTGGTTCAGGGCCGAGGATCTGTCCCTGTATGTCATTTGGAAGCGGATCGGCGAGGAATCCGGCGAAAAGGATTTCCGGCGCGATGTCCTTCTGAAGGCCAGTCCGATAGTTCCAGAATCCCTCCTGATGCATGACCGCGGTGTAAAACGGTTCGAGCCGGTCATTCCATTCGGGGAATCGCTCGCGAGCTTCGGTCAGAAGACTCGCGAAACCGGAGGCTTGAAAAGGGAAGTACTTTCTCGGCGATTTCGCCACCGTCGAAAGGATGTTCGGCGTCAAGGGGGCGGCGCGGTCGAGAAGAATTTTCCCGGGGCTGGAGATGAACATTGGGGAAAAGTTGACGTCGCGCGGGAATTTGAACCACGAGGCAATCTGCTTTCCAGGAGAGAGGCCCAATGCCAGGCACCGATGGCGCGTGAAGATGCTCTGCATCTGTGAGTGGTAATTTTCCCAGAACCTTTGCCCAGACTTCCACGGTTGCCATTCAATTGTATCGACCCATTGCGGTGAGGCAAAAAAAGTCGCCTCGCTCATCCCTTTTCGATAAAGAAAGTCGAGGTTCCACAAACGCATCCGGTTAGTGGATGTCTGTGAATAGTCCATTTGGAACTGAGCCTCACGCGTAAACATCACCGGCAGGTTGTTCAGCACATCGCTCAGCGTCGCGTTCAGGGCCGCGCGGTCGTCTTCGGTCAACGGGCGCAGAAGCTCGCGTAACACTTCAGCCGTGCCGAGAAAGAGTTCGCGCAACAGGTCCTGACGAATGGCTTCGAGTCGGGCGTCGAGTGTGGTCATGTGAAATGGCGATGGGGATTGAAAACTATGCGGGGACGATAACCGTCAGCGCGTTCGGCAGCGCCTCGAACGTCATCGGCAGTTTGTCGAGCAGTTCGCCGTCCACCTGCGCCCAGACTTCCTCGTTAGTGGCGGGCGTGACCTTGACGGTGACGGCCTGAATCGTCACGACGTCGCCGAGCAGGTTCGGCTTGCCGAGCAGGGCCGCGAGGGCGTGTGGGGCGTACTCGATGCCGAAACGGTTTTTCGGAAAGATGCTCACCTCGAAGGTCGGCGACGTAATGTCTGCCCTCGGCGTGAGGCTGAACCCGCCGCCGTACCCGTGCGAGTTGCCGATGACCGCGAAACAGCTTTCATACGTTCTGCCGTTCGCCTCGACCGTGAAGGGCGTCGTATGGGCGATGAGCTGTTCGATGCCCGCCACGAGGTAGGCCCCCTCGCCGATCTTTTTCTTCAGGTTTGAACGCACGTTCCGCACCATCGTCGCGTCGAGGCCGATGCCCGCCATCAAAAAGAAATGACGGATTTTATCCGCATCGTACGCCACGCGCCCGACGGTGATACGGCGTTCGATGCCGTTCGCGACCATCTCGGCGTTGGCCGCCAAATCGGTCGGAATCTTTAAATCGTGGGCCAGTACATTGGCCGTGCCGCCGGGCAGAATCGCGAGCGGTACGGACGAGCCGACCATCCCCTGCAAGATTTCGTTCAATGTTCCGTCGCCGCCGTTGCCGATGACCAAACCGACGCCGGATGCCACGGCCTGACGGGCGAGTTCGGTGGCCGCGCCGGGCGCGGTCGTGGGGGCGGGTTCGGCGCGGATGCCGCGTTTGGCGAGCAGGCTGATGTAATCGGCGACTTCCGCCGACCGGTCGCGCTTGCGATGCGCGCCGGAACGGGGATTGTAGATGACGACGGCGGTGCGGTCGGTCATGGCGAAACCTCGGACGGGTAAGCTTTGCCGTCGGCGGCGAACCCGACGGCCGTTTTTTCCATCGCAACGGGCGCGAGCATACCCGGTCGAGGTTGGACGCGGAAGCGTTCGGCTTGAAACTTCCTGAAATCACTTTACAATCGGCTGACTTCCAGGGGTTCTTTCGCGACAAGGGGACATTCGACGCGCGGGGAACTGTTTTACTCGATGCCTTCCGGAAAAATTCATGATGTCGTGACCTATGTGCTGGCCGTACCAACTGCGGTGGGCTTTTTTCTGCTCACGCGCAATGCGGGTCTGGCCGCCCTCGGCACGGGCATGATGGTGTTCGGCGGGCTGATGTTCGGGCCGGATCTCGACACCCACAGCAAGCAGTACACGCGGTGGGGCCTCTTTCGATGGATCTGGTATCCCTACAAAAAGTTTTTTCCGCATCGCTCGACGTGGACGCACGGCCTTCTGTGGAGCACGCTGCTGCGCGTCGTGTATTTCACGACGGTGGTCACGCTGCTGCTGGCCGCCGTGATGTATGTGCAGAACGTCTTCGTTTTCGGAATGCCCGCGACGGGCGATCAGGCGATGCTCGTGATGCAGGAATCGTCGCGGCGCATGTCGCGGCTGTTCGCCGCCGCCGACCGGAAGCTCCTGCTCGTGATGTTCATCGGTTTGTGGTGGGGTGCCGCGACGCACACCCTGAGCGACGTGCTGGGCAGCGCGCTCAAGAGCATGTTCAAGACGTTTTGACAGGTCCGAAGAAATCCCGGTCGTTGCCGAAAGATGATGACGAGCCGGGTTCAAGCCCCGACGAATTTTTTCCTTAAATTTTCCACACTGGCGGTTCCAGGCAATGGCCCAGAAGCTTTTCCTTCTTTTTGTATCGTGTTTCCTTGTCGTTCCGTTGTTCGCGCAAACGCCTCAGAAAGCAGCGGCGGATGACCTCAACACTGTGTTCAAAGCGGTGAAATGGCGTTCCATCGGACCGTTTCGCGGCGGACGCGCCAATGCGGGCCACGGCGTCGTGGGCAACCCGATGACGTACTACATGGGAACGACCGGCGGCGGCTTGTGGAAGACCGATGACGCGGGCATCGCCTGGCGAAACATCTCCGACGGGTTTTTCAAGACCGGAACGATTGGCGCGATTGCCGTTGCCGAAAGCGATCCGAATGTCGTCTATGTCGGCACGGGCGAACACGCCGTGCGCGGCGTGATGACCCATTCAGGAGACGGTGTCTACAAATCCACCGACGCGGGGAAGACGTGGAAGCGCGTCGGACTGGAACAGACGCGGCACATTTCGCGCATCGTGGTCGATCCGAAAAATCCGAATATCGTCATCGTCGCGGCGCAGGGCGCGCTGTACGGCCCGTCACCCGAACGCGGGATTTACAAATCCACCGACGGCGGCGCGACGTGGAAGAACGTTCTGTTCGTGGACAACAAGACCGGCGCGGCGGAGCTTTCGATGGATATGACCAACCCGCGCATTCTGTACGCCGCGATGTGGGAACACGGGCGGCTGCCGTGGAAGGTCATCAGCGGCGGGCCGGGCAGCGGGTTGTACAAATCCGTGGATCAGGGCGAAACGTGGGAAAAGCTGAAGGACGGCCTGCCTGAAGAACTTGGAAAAATGAGCATTGCCGTCAGCCGCTCGAATCCCGAAAAGGTCTGGGCGCTCATCGAAAGTGACTCCGAAAAGGAAACGGGCGGTCTGTTCGTCTCGACCGACGCGGGCAAGAAATGGAAGCGCGTGACGAACGATCACCGCCTGATTCAGCGCGCGTGGTACTACATCGAACTGTTTGTCGATCCGAAAAATGAGGACACGATTTATGTCCTGAGCGCCCCTGCGTTGCGGTCGCGGGACGGCGGCAGGACGTGGGAAGAGTTGTCCGGGACGCACGGCGACTATCACGACCTGTGGATCAATCCCGCCTCTCCGAACAACTTCATCATTTCGAATGACGGCGGCTCGGCAATCACGTTCAACGGGGGCAAAAGCTGGAGTACGCAGAGCAACATGCCGACGGCGCAGTTCTACCGCATCAACGTGGACAACCAGTTCCCCTATCGCATCTACGGCGGGCAGCAGGACAACACGTCGGTTTCCATCGCCAGCCGCGAGTTGGGTGCCGGAGGCATCACGACGGCGAGCTGGACGGCGTCGGCGGGCGGCGAGAGCGCGTTTCTTGCGTTCGATCCGAACAATCCGCGCTACGTTCTGGGCGGCAGCTATCAGGGAACGATTGAAGTGCTGGACACGCAGGCCAAAGCGTCCACGAACATCATGGCCGCGCCGATTCAGTACCTCGGGATGGACGCCAAGGACATCAAGTATCGGTTCAACTGGAACGCGCCGATCATCTGGAGCAAGCACGAACCGAACACCTACTATCACGGCGCGCAGGTCCTGCTGAAAACCAGCGACATGGGCCGGACGTGGAAGGAAGTTTCGCCCGACCTGACCCGCAATGAAAAAGACAAGCAGGGCAAGGGCGGTGGCCCGTACACCAACGAGGCGGTCGGCGCGGAAAATTACGGCACGTTGAGCTATATCGCCGAATCGCCCCACGAAAAGGGCGTGATCTGGACGGGTAGCGACGACGGGCTGGTCCAGTTGACGCGCGACGGCGGCGCGACCTGGAAGAACGTCACGCCCAAGGGCCTGCCCGAATGTCTGATCAACGCGATTGAAGTTTCGCCACACGACAAGGCGACGGCCTATATCGCGACCACGCGCTACAAGTTCAACGACCATGCGCCGGGGTTGTACAAAACCACCGATTACGGCGCCACCTGGACGAAGATCGACAGCGGCATTCCCGGCGACGCCTTCACCCGCGTCGTGCGCGAAGACGACGTTCGGTCTGACCTGTTGTTCGCGGGCACGGAACTCGGTTTGTATCTGTCGTGGGATGGCGGCAAAAACTGGTCGCCATTTCAGTTGAACCTCCCCGTCACGCCGATTACGGATCTGCGTGTCCACAAGGGCAATCTGATTGCCGCCACGTCGGGAAGATCGTTCTGGGTGCTGGATGATCTGGCCCTCATCCGTCAGTACAAGAAGGACGCTCCGGCGTTTGCCCTGTATCGCCCGGAGAATGCGCCGCTCGTCAACGGCAACAGCGAACTGAACCAGTCGAATGCCGAGTTCAAGGGCGCGAATCCCTATCGAGGCGTGAATCCGGCAACCGGTCTGGTGCTTTACTACCAGTTGCCCGAACTCAAAAAGGACGAGCACGTCACGCTTGAAATCAAGGACGCCGCGGGCAATCCGGTGCGTACCTTTTCCTCAAAGGCGGATGAGAAGTTCGTTTCCTACGATGGCGGTCCGGACCCGGAACCACTGCTTCCCAAGGGCAAGGGCCTGAACCGGTTTGTCTGGAATATGCGCTATGCCACGATGCCCGGCGTGCCCTCGGTGTATGTCGAAAGCAGCTACGCAGGCCACAAGGCACCCCCGGGGAAATATGTTTTCGTGCTGAAAATGGGCGAGCAGACGGTTTCCACGGAAGCTGAAATTCTGGCCAATCCGCTGTATCCGACCAGTGCCGCCGGGTATGCGGAATACCATCGGGTCATGTCGGCCATGGAATCGGAACTGGCGCTGATGCACCGCACGACCAACAGCCTGTACGAAAAGCAGCAGCAACTGGAAGCGCTGCTGGCCGCCCTTCCGGCCGACAACAAATTCAGCGCCGTCAAAAAGGAAGGCGAGGCGCTGGTCAAAAAGATGAAGGCGTGGGACGAGGAAATGGTCCAGCGCAAGGCCAAGGCGTATGACGACGTGGAAAACTTTCCAAATAAGTTCACGGCAAATTACCTGTTCCTGATCAACCAGACGGAGAGCGAGATTCCGGTCGTGAATCAGCCTTCGCTGGACCGGATGAAGGAACTCAACGAGCAATGGGCGAAGTTGAAGGCGCGCGCCGACGAAATGCTTGAAAAGGAACTTCCCGCGCTCAACAAACGGTTGTGGGAACTGGGCGTGGGCGCGATCTGGAAGCCGTAGGCAGCCGCCAGTCGTCAGTGGTCAGCAGTTAGTAGTTAGTAGTTAGTAGTTAGCAGTCAGTATCAGGGGGATGTATGAAGCAGGCGTTTTTGATTCTTTTCCTTTCGTTGTTCGGAATAGCGGTGTCGGCGCAGAGCGGTCCGACGGGCATCATCACCGGTCGGGTCGAGTCGCGCGACGACAAGAAGCCGATTCAGGGGGCGACCGTGAAAGCCACGCGCAGCACCACGAAGGAAGTCTTTCAGGTCGAAACAAACGACAAGGGCGAATTCAAAATCGCTGACCTTCAGCCCGGGACGTACGTCATCGAAGTCGACGCCGACAAACGCAACTCGACGCGGCTCAACGTCCTTCAGACCGTCGCGGCGGGGAAGACCACGACGCTGTCCAAACCCATTCAGATGGATGCCGAACGGTCGTTCTCGATCATCTCCGGCGCGGTCTTCAATGCCCGTGGCCTGTCGATGGCGAATGTCAAACTGACCATCGAGCGGATTTCCTCGACCGACCCGAAACTCAAAAAAGGGAAGCTCGACGAAACGGTTTCAAATCAGGCGGGCGAATTCGCATTCCGCTTTCCCGGCGCTGACGCGGTCTACCGCGTGACCGCCACGGCCAAGGGGTACAAGACGGTGACCAAGGATGTCGATGTCCAGAAGGACGAAAAGCGCAACATCGCGCTTCAAATGACACCGGAGAAATAGTCTTGGAGTCTGGAGTCGAGAGTCTGGAGTCAGGCCATCCATCTGTCGGCTTGACTCCAGACTCCAGACTCTCGACTCCAGACTGAAGAAACCATGATTCACGACATTTCGCTGCACGGAACAAGGGGGAGTCGCTACGAGTTTTTCACCACGGTCATCGGTCCGAGCCTGAGCGTCCGGTATTTTCATGATTCGGGCACGAAGGGCGGACAGAGTTTTGACCGCTTCTTTTCAGGTGAAAGCGAAATCCGGCTGTTCGACAATCGCCTCACGCGGCGAGGGTCGGGCGGAACGCTCTGCGCGCACATGTTCGGCGTCGAGCGACCGGCCACCGACGCGGTCAAACGCGAAGTGTTGAACCGGCTCATCGTGTTCGGGGTCCGGCATGAGGACGGAGAGCGGCGATTGCTGTTCACCGACGACACGGCGGCGACCGAGGCCTACGATCAGGTCTTTCAGGACGGTCACATTCTGACCAATTATTTTTTCTTCGTTTCCGGTGAAATTCAGGGTGGCGTTCGGGGAACGCAGGAGATGCTGCTGCGGATGTCGGGGCGGTTTCTCAAACGCTATGACCTCGACGCCGACACGACCGGGCGTGATCTGGCCTTCGATCTCTATCGCGAACTGGGCGTACCGAACTGGACGCTGTTTCTGGTTCGGCTCGACGACATCGCGGCGCATCGCTACGCCCGGATGTTCCGCGCCATCTACCAGCCGGGCCGGGCCATCCGGTCCACCGACCGCGCGGCGCTCGACCGGCTCGCACTCGACCTCGGCCTGCCGGCTTCACGGTATGACCGCATCGAAACCCACGTCATCGCACGGCATCCGGAAAATCGTACGCTCATCGATCAGTACGAAGAGACATTCACCTCGCTGTTCGCTCGGACCATCCCTGAAAAACTCGGTTCGACCAATCTCAGCCGCCTGCGCGCGTTGGCCGCGCGCAAAAAACTGCCGTCGGTCATCTTCGACCGGATCGACCGCAAGTTCAGTCATCGGCACAATCCCGAAAACGAACCCGATTACGTCGCTGAAATGCGCCGCCGGCTGCGCGGACTCTTCATCGACGGGGCCGAGGAAACGCCGGTGGACCTGCTCGAAGGACTGATGGAATACAAGCGGTGCGCGGTGGAGCGGCACTCGACGCTTTTCGACGAAGCCCTCGACACCCTGGCCCACGAAGTCGAGCACTGGCGGACGGGAGAGGAAAACGAGTCGGCGATGGCGGCATTCAGCGCGGTCCTGAGCCATTTTCAGCGCTACGACGAGTTGAGCGCGATCGTCAACGGCGTCGCCTTCATCGACGATTACGATTTGACCGAGGAACGTGTCGGGGCACTGGCCGAACACCGGATCATGCTTGAAACCATGCGTCCGGGCCTTTTCAATCGTTTGTACTTCGAGCCGCTGCTCGAAAACCGCTACCTCAACCGCTATGGCCGGGAACGGCTCGAACTGTTGCGGGACGGCATCCGCGCCGTGGTGGACGGCGACACGCTGCCCAACGCGGTTACGGCGAGCAACGCGGCCATCAACCGCTTTCTCGCGCTCCACCGGGCGGTGGATTTGGCGGTGCGGTCCATCGTCAAGGACATCCACAACAACCCGCCGGGCAAGGACGAACAGGTTTTTCTCCGCAATGCGGTCACGCGCCGCCTGATGAACGAGAAACTGACGACCGATCCCGTTTCGGAAGACGTTCTTTCCGCCGTGCTGGCCGCCATCCGTGAAGAAGCCCTGTATCTCAACGAACTGCTCCCCCTGAGCGTGGCCACGCAGGACCGCCAGGTGCGCGAGGATTTCCTTGAAAACAGCAGTCTCGACCGCTTCCGCATTGAGGAACTCGAACGCGACTACCTCAAGCGCGAAGGGCTGCCGTCGTCGGTACTGGCGTACCTTGAGATAAAAAGTCTGGAGTCCGGAGTCGAGAGTCGGGAGTCAGGGAAACGATGAAGGATGAATGATGAAGTAGGAAAACAGGTCGAACGGAATTCCCGAAAATGACTTGACCTGAAAACGGCCAAACGAACGCTCAACCCAAACCCCAAACCCCAAACCCCAAACCCCAGGTTTTCCCATGCTTTCTTTCGCCAAACGCATCGCCCGTGAAGCCGGGTCCATTCTTCGCGAGAACTTCGGACGCGACATCGAAATTCGTCACAAGGGACAGATCGATCTGGTCACGGAAGTGGACCTGATGTCCGAGAAGTTTCTGCGGGAGCAGATCGCGATTCATTACCCCAAACATCAGATTCTGGCGGAGGAAGGCGGTCTGTCGGAAACGACGTCGGAGTACCGCTGGATCGTTGACCCGCTCGACGGGACGACCAATTTCGCCCACGGTTATCCGTTCTTCAGCGTGGTGGTGGCGCTGGAATATCAAAAGGAAATCGTGCTGGGCGCGATTTACGACCCGATGCGTGATGAAATGTTCGCCGCCGAGCGCGGGCAGGGGGCCACGCTCAACGAGCGTCCGCTGCGGGTGTCGAAAACGCCTTCACTCGACAAGGCGCTGCTGGTGACGGGATTCCCCTACAACGTACGCTCGTCGCCGCAGAAAAACCTCGATCATTTCAGCGATTTTCTCGACGTGGCGCAGGCGATTCGTCGCGACGGATCGGCGGCGCTCGATTTGTGTTATGTGGCGGCGAGCCGCTTCGACGGGTTCTGGGAATTGAACCTCGCCCCGTGGGACATGGCCGCCGGCAGCCTCATCGTGGCCGAGGCCGGCGGAACGGTGACGGCCTTCAACGGCAGTCCTTTCAATTCGTACGTCCCGGAAATCCTCGCCACCAACGGGCGGATTCACGATGAAATGGTGGCGGTGCTGGTGAAGAAGAAGTCCTGAATAATGAAGAAGTCTGGAGTCTGGAGTCGAGAGTCTGAAGTCAAGAAAAAGACTTGACCGAAAATGTGAAAAACGGATGCTCGACTCCAGACTCCAGACTCCAGACTCCAGACTCCAGACTCCAGACTCCAGACTCCAGACTCCAGACTCCAGACTCCAGACTCCAGACTTTTAAGACTCGATCTTCGCCGCGATGGGCACGCGCCGTCCGCGTCCGAAGGCTTTCGACGTGACTTTGATGCCGGGTGCGGCCTGCTGACGTTTGTACTCGTTGCGGTTCACGAGGCGCGTGACGAAGGCCACCGTGTCAGGCGCGAACCCGGCGGCGGCGATTTCCTCGACGCTCTGGTGCTGTTCGACGTAGCGTTCGAGTATGGCGTCGAGCACATCGTAGGGCGGCAGCGAATCCTGGTCGGTCTGGCCGGGGCGCAGTTCGGCTGACGGCGGCTTGACAATCGTGTTGTTGGGGATGACCTCGCCGTCGCGGTTCATGTAGGCTGCGAGCCGATAGACATCGGTTTTCGGGAGGTCGGAAATCACCGCCAGACCGCCGCACATATCCCCGTAAATCGTGCAGTACCCCACCGCCAGTTCCGATTTGTTGCCGGTCGTGAGAACGATGTCGCCGAACTTGTTCGAGAAGGCCATCAGCGTCACGCCGCGCAGGCGCGCCTGAACGTTTTCCTCGGTCACGTCCTCCGCGCGTCCCGTGAAGGCATCGGCGAGCATGGTTTTGAAGGCATCCACGCCGGGCACGATCGGGACGACGTGATAGGCGATGTCGAGGTTTTTCGCGAGGGCGGCGGCATCGTCGAGACTGTGTTCGGACGAATAGGCCGAGGGCATGGCCACGCCCCTGACGTTCTCCTTCCCGATGGCCCGGACGGCAATGGCCGCGGTGACGGCGGAATCGATGCCGCCGCTCAGTCCGATGACCGCGCGCTTGAAGCCGCACTTGGCGAGGTAGTCGCGCACGCCGAGAACCAGCGCGTCATGAATTTCCGCGATTTCATCCGTCTCCGCCGGATGAAATGGCGCGGGCCAGTTTTCGGTATCCACGACGACAAGGTCTTCCGCGAAGGCCCGGCATTCGGCGACGACTTCGCCCTGCGCGTTGAGCGCGAAGCTTCGACCGTCGAACACGAGGCTGTCGTTACCGCCGATCTGATTGACGAGTACCACCGGCACGCCGAAGCGTTTGGCGTACTCGGCCATCATTTCGCGCCTGACCTTGCCTTTTCCGCGATAGAACGGCGATCCCGAAATGTTGACGAGGATGTCGGCCTGTTGTTGGGCGAGTTCGGCGACCGGGTCCAGGTCGTAGAGATGGGTTTCCCAGAAATCGCGGCTGTTCCACGCATCCTCGCAGATGTGAAGGCCAAGCCGCGTGTTGCGGAACGGAACCGTCGAACGGGTTTCGGCGGGCTGGAAGTAGCGGCCTTCGTCGAAGACATCATAGGTCGGCAGGAGCGACTTGTAGCGGATGGCCCGGACTTCGCCGCCTTCGATGAGCGCCGCGGCGTTGAACAGCGGCTTGCCGAAGTCTTCCGGATTCTCTGCCACGAAGCCGATGATGATGCCTGCGCCGATGGTCGCGGTGAAGGCGGCGATCTCGTCGAGCGTTTCGAGATTGCGCGCAATGAACGACGGTTTGTCGAGCAGATCCATCGGCGGATAGCCGGTGATCGTGAGTTCGGGGAAGACGACGAGGTCGGCACCCTCCGCGACGGCCCGCAGGCTGAAGTCACGAATTTTGGCCGCGTTCGAGGCGAAATCTCCGACGGTGGTGTTGATCTGGGCGAGTGCGATTTTCATTGATGAAAACAGTATGGAGGAAAGTGGGATGAGCGCCTGTAATTCTACATGGAGGCGTCCGCTTGTCATCCACTCCGAATGGTATGACGCAACCCCGTGACCACAACGTGAGGGCCACCCGATATTGGTATTTTCACTGATTTCAACGCAATTAGCAGTGGATTTCATCAAAAATCCCTTGATTTCATGCGGTGCTGTGGCTAGATTCGGGGCAGTTCTTTCCCGGTTCCAAGGGAAAAACCAAAAAACACAACGTGCGAATCACTCACACTCAGGAGGAAAGATCCATGGCTGCCAAGAAACCCGCCGCTCCGGCGAAGAAGGCTGCTCCCGCCAAAGCCGCTCCGGCCAAGGCTGCTCCCGCGAAGAAAGCCGCTCCGGCCAAAAAGGCCGCGGCTCCGAAGGGGCCGATGACCAAGACCGCGCTGATCGCGCATTTTGCTGAAAAGCATGACGTGCCGAAAGCCAAGATCAAGGACCTGTTCGATGATCTGGCGACGCTCGCTGCTGCTCAGGCCAAGGTCGGTTTCACGATCCCCGGCATCGGCAAGCTCGTCGTTCGCGAGTACAAGGCCCGCGAAGGCCGCAATCCGCGCACCGGTGAAAAGATCAAGATCAAGGCGCGCAAGCGTCTGAAGTTCGTGATCTCGGCTTCCGTCAAGAAGGCCGCCGGTTTCGAGAAGTAATCGGATTTCCGAAACGCTTCAACGGGAAAGGGCGCATGGAGCATTTGCTTCACGCGCCCTTTCTCTTTGTCGGGAGGGCTACCGCTCGGGAAGCCCTCGACGATTGTCCGGTCTATTCGATGGTGATGGTCGGGTAACGGTACTCCCAGCGTCCGTCCAGTTGAATCTCGACCGCAATCACGATGACGCTGCCCGGCTTGAGGTTTGCGGTAAGGCGCTCGAAATCCTCGGGTGAGCTGATCGGCTGTTTGTTGATGCTGTGGATGATCATGCCCTTTCGCAGCCCGGCTTCATCGGAAGGACCGCCGCCGATGACCGATTCGACGAGGACGCCGTTGGACTGGCGCGGTTTCAGGCGGGCGAGGCTGTCCGGGGTCAGTGGAGCGATGGACAGGCCCAGCAGATTGCGCGGCTTTGGCTTGTCGTTCTTGTCACCTTCTTTTTTGTCCTTTTCAACCGGCACCGGGTTCGCCTGAGTGAGCGCCGCCGGACGCTCCGCGATGACCACTTGAACCTTTATCGGCTTGCCTTCGCGAATCAGTTCGACCGTGACCGATTTGCCGATTTCGGTTTCGGCGACGGTGGTGGTGAGGTCTTTCTCGTTATGGATGGGCGTTCCGTTGAAGTTCGTGATGAAGTCGCCCGCCTGGATGCCGGCCTTGGCCGCCGGGGTATCGTCGCTGGTGGTGTCCTGAATGAGCGCACCGTCCGCCGAGGGCAGGTTGAGCGCCTTTGCTTCGGCGTCGGTCATCGGCTTGGTCCGCAGGCTGACCCCGAGCCAGCCCCGCCGGACGCGCCCTTCGAGAATCAGTTTCCGACAGACTTTCGCCACCAGGTCGGAGGGAATCGCGAAGCCGACGCCTTCGCTTCCGCCCGATTCGGAGAGAATCATCGTATTGACCCCGACCACTTCGCCGCGCAGGTTGACGAGCGGTCCGCCCGAATTGCCGGGGTTGATCGAGGCATCGGTCTGGAGGAAGCGGTTGTTTTGTACGAACCGGCTGGTCCGTGAACTCGGCAGGTCGCGTCCGGTGGCGCTGATGACGCCGACCGTGATGGTCTGCTGAAGACCGAACGGAGACCCGATGGCCATCACCCAGTCGCCCTGTTCCATTTCCTCGGGATTGCCGAGGGTGACGGGCGGCAGGCCGTTTTCATCAATCTTGATGACGGCGAGATCGGTTTGCGGATCGGTCCCGACCAGCTTGGCCAGCACCTCCCGGCCTCCGTCGAGCGTGACCTCGATGCGGTCGGCTTTCCCGACCACATGGTCGTTGGTCACGATGTAGCCCTCGGGACTGATGATGAAACCCGATCCGGTTCCCCGCTGTTTGAAGCCGTCTTCCATTCCCGGAACGCTCGGGTGACCGTTGCGGAAGAAATCGTTCGAAACCGTTTCCACCACCCGAATGCTGACGACAGAGGGTTTGACCGCCTTGGTAACTTTCTTGAAGATGTTCGAAAGGTCGGATGCCGGTCCGGCAGGCATGCCTTCGGTTCGACTGACCACCCGGAGATTCGAAAGGTCGGGACCGGTGGCCTTGCGCGTTTGCGCGATGACCATCCAGCTACCGATTCCGGCGGCGGTTACGAGCGCGCCGACCAGCGCCACGCTGGAAAGACGGTTGAACAGAGCGAAAAACGGGCGGTTGCTCATCGGGTGGATACTTCTCCTGAAACGATTCGGACCTGTGTTCCGCAGTGTGGGAGCGGGAACAGGCACTGTCAACCGTGACCCCCCATTCTTTTTACGGTGGGGTTTGTACGGACGATGAGGCGCGGTCCGGTTTTCGTCTGGTATACTCCCGGCCGTCGAACATTCATTCCCGAAATCTTCCTTTTCATTGATCGCGCGAACCGCATGAAGCTCGCCCTTCGGATTTTTCTTTTTATCGGAAAACGCATTCTGCTCACGCTGCCCGTGATGTGGGCGGTGGTGACGCTCGTCTTCGTTCTGATTCACCTCGTACCGGGTGACCCGGTCGTGATGTTTCTCGGCGACAACGCGCGACCGGAAGACGTCCGTCGGCTGCGCCACATCCACGGTCTGGATTTGCCGCTGATGGAACAGTACCGCCGCCTCTGGATCGGCGCGCGGCCCAATCAGCCGAAAGTGGAAGGTGTCGAGGATAAAAGCCGGGGACTGTTGCGCGGGGATTTCGGGCTGACCTTCGGCGGGAAAAGCGTGACGCAGGAACTCGTCCAGCGTTACCCGATGACGCTCAAGCTGGCCTGCGCGGCGATGCTCGTCGCGGTACTGGTGGCGATTCCGCTCGGGGTGCTGTCGGCGGTCAAGCGCGGCACATGGATCGACAGCTCGGTTTCGGTCATTTCGCTCGGCGGCATCGCCCTGCCGAATTTCGTCCTCGGACCGCTCGCCATCCTGATTTTCGCGGTCTGGCTGCGCTGGTTTCCGGTTTCTGGGAGCGGCGGCATCGAATATCTCGTCCTGCCAGCCTTCACGCTCGGCCTCGCGATGTCGGCGATTCTGACCCGGCTTGTCCGGTCGAGCGTTCTGGAAGAACTCGGCGAGGATTACGTCCGCACCGCGCGAGCGAAGGGCCTGCCCGAGCGGACCGTTCTTTTCAAGCATGTTTTAAAGAACGGCATGATTCCGGTCGTGACCATCATCGGGTTGCAGTTCGGGGTTGTCCTGACCGGCGCGATCATCACCGAGACGATTTTTTCCGTACCGGGCGTGGGCGAACTGACCGTCCGGGCCATCAACGAGCGCGAATACCAGCAGGTTCAGGCCAACCTGCTTGCCATCGCGCTGACCTATGTGGTGGTCAACACCGTGACCGATCTGCTCTATCGGGTACTCGACCCGCGCATCAAGGTCGGGTGAAACCGACGACATTGTTTTCAGGAAAGCGGTTGAAGTTGTATGCCGACGAATGGTGAAGAATCACGTTTGAAGAAGACGGAGGGCCGTCGTCCCGCGTCGGGCGAGGTCGTCGCGGCGCTGTCCGTTCCGGTTGCCGATGCGCCGCCGGTGGTTCCTTTTGAGGAAACGCCGTCGCCCGCGCCCCGTCCACCCGAGGGGCTGGCCGCGCGTCTGCGCGAAGGTCGTGGAAGCAGCGGTCGGACGACTTATGAACCACCCCCCATTCCCGAACTGCTTCAACCCATCAACATTCCCGCACCGTCCGTCTGGAAGCGGGTACTGCGTTTGTTCGGCAAGTCGTAACGGGCGGTTTGCCCGTCCATTTTCGTGAAAAGAATGTGAAGGAGCGACAAACGATGATTTTTCAACGCGGCGAGCGTTTTCGCGCCCAGACGATGATTCTCGGCATCCTTTTTCTTTATGCCGCGTTCGCCGGTTTCGGCGGAAGGAGCGTTTTTATGTCAGCCAAACCCGCGCCCGTCATTTTCGGGACGCCCCCCGGCGCGACCGCGCGCGACACCAAATTCGACGCGGAAACACAGGCGATGTTTTCGCAACTCGTCGAAACGCGCCGCGACCTGCACGCCAATCCGGAACTTTCGAACCGCGAGGAACGCACGAGCAAGGTCGTCGCCGACCGCCTGCGCGCGCTCGGCCTCGAAGTCAAAACGAATGTCGCGCGTCACGGCGTCGTCGGCATCCTGCGCGGCAAGTTGCCCGGCAAGGTCATCGCCGTCCGCGCCGACATGGACGCCCTGCCCATCGAGGAACGCCGCGACCTGCCGTTCAAGTCGAAAAACAAGGGCGTCATGCACGCCTGCGGACACGACATCCACACGACCGTCGGCCTCGGCGTCGCGGAACTACTTTCGAAGCACAAGGACGAACTGCGCGGTACGGTGAAGTTCATCTTCCAGCCCGCCGAGGAAGGCCCGCCGCGCGGCGAGGAAGGCGGCGCGCCGCTGATGTTGAAGGAAGGCGTGTTCGACGATCCCGCGCCGGACGTGATTTTCGGCCTCCACTGCATGCCGTTTCTCGAAGTCGGCCAGGTCGGCTACTGCGAATCGGCGGCCATGGCGAGCGCCGACCGTTTTCTCATCACGATTCAGGGCAAAGGCTCGCACGGCGCGGCCCCGCATCAGGGCGTGGACGCCATCGTCGTCGCGGCGACCGCCATCGAACAGTTGCAGACCATCCGCAGCCGCCGCATCGACACGCAGGAACCGCTCGTGATTTCCATCGGAAGCGTCCGCGGCGGCAGCCGTTTCAACATCATCGCCGACGAAGTGCAGATGGAAGGCACGGTCCGGACGCTCAGCGAGGAAGTCCACGACCGCATCGAGCCGATGATGAACCAGGTTTTGAAGGGCGTGACCGAGAGCTTCGGTGCGTCGTACAAACTCGACTACCAGCGGTTCGTGCCGGTCACGACCAACAACACGCCGCTCGTGAAGGCGATGCTGCCGACCATGCAGCGCATCAACGGCGCGGGCAACGTCCAGCAGTTCCGCGCGCAGATGGTGTCGGAAGATTTCGCTTACTTCGCCAACCGGGCGCCCGCGATCTTCTATTTCCTCGGCGTCGGCAACAAGGCGGAAGGGAAGACGGGGCTGCTTCACACGGCGGAGTTCGACCCGGATGAACGCGCCATCGCGGTCGGCGTCAAGACGATGTCCGGCATGGTCGCCGACTGGCTCGACGCGGCGAAGTAAGGCAATTGAGAATTGAGAGTGGAGAATTGAGAATTTCGCCATCCGTTGCGGCCTGACCGCCGCAAACGGGTGGCGAAATCGCGTCAACGGCTGGGGAAAACGTGCGTAATCCGACAAATTGGCCCGTTTTCAACCGTCCGATGTGGAGTATGGTGGAAGGAATACGTTCGTATTCATCCTTTATTTTCCAAGGAGTCCATCCGCATGTCCGCTCCGAAAGAATCCCTCGCGCACCATTCCGTCACGCCGCTCGCGGTGAACGACTTCGATCACGTCGAGTACTACGTGGGCAACGCCAAGCAGGCGGCCTATTTCTTCCGTTTCGCCTTCGGGTTCGACATCGTGGGTTTTCGCGGTCCTGAAACGGGCGTCCGCGACAAGGTGTCCTACGCGCTGAAGAACGGCACCATCAACATCATTCTCACGGCGTCGCTCTCGCCCGAAAGCGCGATTTGCGACCACGTCCGCAAGCACGGCGACGGCGTCCACGCGGTGGCGTTCAAGACGCCGAACGCGGCGGCGGATTTCGAACTCGCGGTGGCGCGCGGCGCGAAGGCGCTGCATGAACCGGTGAGCGCGGACGGCGTCACGGTGGCGGAAATCGCGGCGTACGGCGAGACGGTGCATCGTTTCGTCGAGCGCGCGGACGGCACGCCGGTGCTGCCGGGCTTCAAGGCGGTTGACATGCCGTCACCGAGCAAGACGTTCCTGCACCGCATCGACCACATCGTGGCGAACGTCGGCTGGAACGAAATGGAAACGTGGGTGAAGTTTTACGAAGACGTGTTCGGTTTCTTCCAGTTCCGGCACTTCGACGAAAACGACATCAGCACCGACTACACCGCGCTCCGTTCGAAGGTCATGGCGAGTCCGGCGCTCGGCATCAAGCTGCCGATCAACGAGCCGGCGGAAGGCAAGAAGCGCTCGCAAATCGAGGAATACATTGATTTTTACGGGTGTCCCGGCGTGCAGCACATCGCCATCACGACGACCGACATCGTGGCCGCGATTTCGCAGTTGCGCGCCAACGGCGTCGAATTTCAGGTCGTGCCGGACAGCTACTACGACACGCTGACCGAACGGGTGGGCGTCATCGCGGAAGACGTCGAGGCGCTGCGGAAGCTCAACGTCCTCGTGGACCACGACGACAACGGCTACCTGTTGCAGATCTTCACCAAGCCGATTGAAGACCGTCCGACGTTCTTCTTCGAAATCATCCAGCGCAAGGGCAGCGAAAGCTTCGGCAAGGGCAACTTCAAGGCCCTGTTCGAAGCCATCGAGCGCGATCAGGCCGCGCGGGGAACGCTTTAAAACAGTCTGGAGTCCGGAGTCGAGAGTCTGGAGTCCGGACTGAAAACTTGGAGTCAAAATAGGAAAGAGTCCGGGAATTTTACGGTTCCCGGACTCTTTCTTCTTTTTCCGTAAATCGCCAAAAGTCGATGTGTCTTTGGTTTTGACTCCAGACTCTCGACTCCGGACTCCGGACTGTCTTTACGGCAGGCCATTCCAGTCGCCGACGATTGGCAGGTCGGTGGTCGTGCCGTAGGCGAAGTTGATGTCGGCAAAGCCAGTGGTGTTCGTATTGCGCAGGAACCACTGGTTTCCACGAACAATGCCGATGGTGTCAATATTGTCGCCGTTCCAGTCGCCCGCCACGGGCCGGTCGCCCGCGATACCGTAGAAAAATTCCACGTCGGCGACGCCGGTGGTGTTGGTGTTCCGCAGGTAGACGAATCCGTTGGTGGGCCGGAACAGTCCGATGGTGTCAATGCCGTCGCCGTTCCAGTCGCCCGCAATCGGAATGTCGCCCGCCGACCCGTAAACGAACGTGACATCGGGGACTCCGGTCGTGTTTGAATTTCGCAGGAAGACCGTGTTGCCCCGAACCAGGCCGATGGTGTCGATGCCGTCGCCGTCCCAGTCGCCTGCAATCGGAACGTCGCCAGTGGTCCCGAACGCAAGTTGAATATCGGCGAAGCCCGTGGTGTTCGAATTCCGCAGGAAAAACTGCCCGGCGCGGAAAATGCCGATGGTGTCGGTGCCGTTGCCGTCCCAGTCGCCCGCGACGGGAATGTCGCTGGCCGTTCCGTAGAAGAATTCGGCATCGGCAAAGCCGGTGTCGTTGGTGTTCCGGACGTAAACGAAGCCGTTGGTCGGGCGGTACTGCCCCGGCGTCGCGGCGGTGCCGCTACCCGGATTGCCCCCGCGGACGGCAAAAATCTGGCGGCCGAGTTGCGTCGTGCCCCGGCTGACGCGGGTCAGTCCGGTGGTCGTGTTGGAATCGAGAAAGGCGCCGGGAAGCGCCGAGTTGACGATTTCGAAACCGCGCGTCGAGCCGTTGGAGAATCCGACCCGTGCCGAAGACCCGCCGAGGCCGCCTGATCCGCCGCTCGCGTCGCCGGTTTCCCAGACAATCCGGTCGTAGTTGAACTCGATGTCGAAATTGCCCGTCCCGGTGTCGGAGCGGTCGATGATGACGAGCTGGAAGTTGTTGAGCTTGTCGCCCTTCGTGTCGAAATACCCGACCCCGGCCCAGTTGACCCCGAAGGCCGCGCGGCCGTTGACGGTATCGGCACCGTAGGTCACCCGCGCCGAGGCGGCGTTACGCGTGTCGACGTCGGCGAGAAACGGCGCAATGATGGCCCGCCCCGTGGTTTGCAGGGGTGACGGGGTATAAGCCGAAAAAACCTGGTCGAACGTCACGTTGCCGTTCGTGTTGACGAACAGCGTCGGGTAGGTCGTTCCGTAGAAATTGACCGGGACGGGGAGCGTCACCGCCGCCGTCGAGCCGTCGTCGCTCGCGGGAATCGCGTTGGTGGTGAATCCGGCGTTGGTCCGGACGGCGTTCGGGCCGATTTTCGGCGTGACGCGCGGGTTCGGGTTCGGCAGGCCGGCGGGGAAAACCGGAGGCGTGGCGGTTTTTCCCGGGTGGACCCTGCTTTCCTGAGCCGATACAGGAGCGAAACCGGTCGAAACGAACGCGATCAGGACGAGCAGCGCCAGCGCGCGCAACGGACGGTGAGTTCTCGGCATAAAGGCTTTTTCCTCCGCGGAATCCAGGAGACACACGCCCGGCCGGACCGGGGCCGGAGCGCCGGGCGTGATCGAATGAAATCAAAAAGCGGATTCCGATATGTAGTTTGGGGATAAGAGGGGCGAAGCGCCGGAAAAGTTTCCGAAATTCTGCCGGTCAGTCCGATTATTCGGAAGCCAGCCCAAGCAGTCCGGCCATTTCCTTCGCGTGGTGTTCGATGTTGCGGAACATCTCGAATTGCTGGGGGTTCATCGCACCGTACTCACCGCGGTGAAGCAGCTCCGAAAAGCCCAGAACCATCTGGAGCGAATTTCGCATCCGGGCCAGTTCTTCTTCCGAAACGAGCAGCGCCGATGCCGTGGCCCGCGCGGCTTCTTCGTGGTGCCGCAGGCTCTCTTCAAAAGAGGCAGTGATTTCGGCCCGAACGTGGGAAACGTCGCGGATGGCAATTGCCCGGCCGCCGGACCAGGCCGGAGCCTGCGCCGGGACCTCGACGACGACAATCGTGGTGGTCATGACATGACCGTCGGCGAAATGCAGTTCGGCGGCGAACTGCTGTTCCTCGTCGGAGGTGGCGAGGTGCTCCCAGAGTTCGACATTGGTCGTCCCGTATTTGCGGCCCACGTCATAGAGCCGGCGCCCAACGGCATCGGGGCTGAGGCAGTTGAGCGCGTATTCGGCCATCGGATTGACCGCGTGAATGATTCCGTCCTGATCGAGCAGAATCAACGCCTCGTTCAATTTGTTGAAGATCGCCTCCGCGAGCATTCCCGCGCGGGTCGCAATCGCCAGCGGGGCAGGCATCGCCTGACTCGGGGTGGCTGGCAGACTGATGGGCGCCTGGGCCGCGGTCAGCCGCTGAAATGCCAGTCGCGTACACTGAACGAGCGTTTTCGCCCACGTCCGGGTCGTGTCGGATGGCGGGGCATTCCATTGAACGCCGATGACGGTCGGCCACGGCGGCGGCCCCAGAACGAGATAGGCTTCCGCCGGGGCGAAATGTTCGGGTGGAAGCAGCGACAGGCCCGGCGACATTTCAATCAGGCTCGGATCGGAGAAAAGGTTGGCGTGACTGATGAGCCGATTGACGAATTCACTTGAAAGAACCAGCCCCCGTAACGGTCCGGCGCCGTCGCCGAACCCGGCCTCGACCGAACCGGGTTGGCCATCGGTTGAAATCGGAACGAGAAAGGTCCGGGAGGCTCCGAGGCAGTCGAGCGCCGCCTGGGCGAGTCCCCGCAACACGTCTCCGGGAGTGGTCGCCTGTCCGAGATGGCTCACAAACAGCGGGAAGCTTTCCGGTACGCTCGCTTCCGCCATCGGTGCGGGCATTGGTGCGGGCGGCACGAGCGGCGCGGGGATGAGAACCGGAGGCGGCGACTGGGGAGAAGCTGGAAGCGGTGCGACGGCCGGGGCCGCTGCCACGGGCGGCAGTGACGGCTGAACCGGCTGAAAGGTTTCCGGAGAAAATGACGGGAAGCCGGGGGATTCAGGGGCCGGCACCTGCTCGCCCGAATTCGGACTGAGCGGCACATCGAACCAGGAATTCGGCGGCGGCTGAATGGACGTCGGGGTGGGCGGCGGCGGCGGGGGCAGCGGCAGAACCGGTGGCGGTTCGGCAACCTGAACCTGCGGCACCGGACGCGGCGGCGTGTCGAACTCCCCGTTGGAAAGACTCCGGTTGACGGCCTCGAATTCGGCGAACGGATTCGCCGTCGGAGCCGACGCGGGAATCGGCGGCGGCATGGGCGCCGGCATTTGCGGCATCGGGGGCGGCGGCATCATTTCGGGTGGGGGAAGCGCCGGGAGCGCGCCGGAATGGCGCTGAGCGCGATGTTCCCCGGTGGCGAATCCGCCAAGCAGCGATTGAACGATGGGACTGGTCCGTGGTGCGAGCGGCGTATCGGCGGCGGCGACGACGTCGGCAACCTCCACCGGTGGAGGCGAACTCGGGTCCTCGGCCGCGTTCGGTGCCGCCGAAGCTTCGCTGGCCGGCTTGCGCCGGATGGCATCCACGAGATTGCGTAAGTTCATCAGCGTCTCGTTCCCGAATCCACGACTCCGCGTTCTCGGAACTTCACCCTTGCAGGGGCTGGGAGTGTGCTATAGTCGGCGACCGTCTCGGCAACCGCCGCGTTGAAAAACCTCGGCGACCGAAAGCGGTCGAAAAACCCTTGGTTCCCGGCGGTACGCTTGGCCTGAAGCCGCGTTGCAATGCAACAGGCAAGGGATTGGAGTGACGGAATGTGAATTTCTCGGCTTTAGGCCGAGTATAGCCAACTCAATTCCGTCTCACAAGCCTGTGAAATTGTAGGAGTTGCAAGAAAAAGGCACGCGTGGGCAGTACTTTTGTGTTTCGCTGTACCGCCTGTCGTGTCGGGGATTCCTTTTTCTTTTGAAACGAAAAGACTGAATTTTTCTTGAGGTGACGGTAGCGATGAATGTGAAGGAACGACTGGAAGCCGAAGTTCGGAAACTGGAGCAGGAGTTGAAGGTGGACCTGCCCCGCGAATTGCAGCGGGCCGCGGCTCACGGCGACTTGCGGGAAAACGGCGAATATCAGGCCGCCCGCGAGCGTCAGAGTTATGTACAGGCCCAGCTCGGGGCGCTTCACAAGCGGCTCGCCGATCTGGCGCTGGTCAATTTCGACCTTTTGCCTCGTGACCGTGCCGCGTATGGTTCGGTGCTGACCGTGCTCGACATCGACAAGGATGTCGAAGTGACCTACCGGCTCGTCATGCCCGAGGAAGCCGATGTCGCAAAGGGGCTGATTTCGACCAGTTCGCCCATCGGCAAGGGCTTCATGGGCAAGCAGGAGGGCGACGAAGTGGATGTCCAGACGCCGCAGGGCGTCCGTCACTTCGAGATCCTGAAGCTCAAGACCATTCATGACGTGGACGATGAGGACGCTTAGATCGTCCGGACCGAACTGGATAAAAATTGACATGGAATGCGCCGTTTCCTTACTATTCGGCGCATTTCGTTTTTCTAATCTGAACCGTTTTGAAGTTTTTTCGCATGAACCAGATTCAGCCAGGCCGGAGACTGTTGCGGTGCGCCGCCGTTGCGTTGTGCGTGGGCGCGCTTCCGGCGCTGGCGCTGGCGCAGGAAGACTCCGGACCGGAATCCCTCCGCGCGCCCTCTTCCAGTCCCACCCGAACCGTCACCAACGACGACTTCGGCGTGACCCGAAAGCTCCCTGAAACGGTCAAACCCGCGCCGGTCCCCGCCAGGCCGACCGTGGTTACGCCCGCGCCCGCAAAGCCGGCCGCGCCGCCGCCCGAAGTATCGGCGGAAGCCGGGAAGCCGATTGAAGATCTCCCCGAATACGAAATGGTCGCCCGGCAGGATGAAGCGGGAAACTGGGTATTGGTCAGCCGCCGCGTACCGGGAACGCCCAAGCCCGCGCCGGGACAGCCGGCAACTCCTGTGGCCCCTGGGGTTTCGCCGTCGTTCGGCACGCTGACCGCGCCGACCACCGGCAAGCCCGAACTCGACGTCATCGTTTCCGAAATGAGTAAAAAGTACGGCGTTGACCCGCGCCTCATCGTCGAAGTGATGCGGCAGGAATCGGGTTTCAAGCAGTACGTCGTGTCCTACGCCGGGGCGAAGGGCCTCATGCAGTTGATGGACGGCACGGCGGCCCGGATGGGAACGCGCGATTCGTTCGACATGCGGCAAAACGTCGAAGGCGGCACGAAATACCTCCGGTTGCTGCTCGACATGTTCAATGGTGACATCAGCCTCGCGCTCGCGGGCTACAACGCGGGCGAGCACCGGGTCATCCGGAGCGGCAATCAGGTTCCCAATATCGCCCAGACCCAGCACTACGTCCGGACGATCATGGCCCGTTACAAGGGCGGCACGGTTCATTCGGTCAATTCGAAGCAGTCGAAGCCGACCCAGACGCCCACGCCCTCAGCCAAAAAGAACGAACCACCCCCGCCGCCGCCGATGCGCGTCGAGCAGCAAAACGGGGTCGTACTGCTGACCAACCACTGAAAGAAAGTCTTGGAGTCGGGAGTCGAGAGTCTGGAGTCCAGACTGAAAACCTTTGGTTTCAAAAGAAAAGCGCTCGGGAGTGATGAAACTCCTGAGCGCTTTTTGTTTTGACTCCAGACTCCCGACTCTCGACTCCAGACTCAGGACTATTTTTTTGTGGTCCGGTTTTTGCTTCATCGTCCGGTAACGGGTCGTATGCGCCCGCGCAATCGGAATGAAGCTGGTAAATGATTGTTCAAAAAGTCTTTATGAACTTTCGCTCGCGTTGACGCGGTTGGCGGCGGCGGACGTTTTCCGGGTTTCGGTTCGGCGCGAGGGCCGGACCGACACGTTTTTTCACGAAATTTCACTTTCGGTTGAATTCGGGAAGGTGATTTTTGCCCACTGGGGCGACGGCGCGGCAGGAAGCTGGCGGGTGACGGCATTTGAAATCGGCGAAGGGTTCATCCGGCTGGCGGTCAGCCGTCGCGCCGGGCGCGATCAGGCATCCGTGACGGTTTCCGCGCCGGATGCGCCGGTCATCGCATCCGCCGGGACGCCGGTGGAACGCCGCCGCGATTTCGCCGTGACCCTCCGGCGGCTGACTGCGCTTGCCGTGAACGGCGCGAAAACCGGATCGGCGGGGCAATCCGATTCGGAATCGCGATTTCGGCCACGCCCGGTTCTTTCATGTCGCTTTCGCGTGGGTGAGGCGCGGGGGCTGGCGCTCGGCCTCGCGCCGGAAGAATCGCCCTCCGCCGTTGATCATTTACTGGATGAAACGGCCCGCGCGGCGGCGGGGGAGTGGGAACGGATGGTGATTTTCGTGCCCGAGTCGCTCGCGGGACGGGTCGCCGAGCGGCTGACATTCGCCAAATTGTTGAAGGTAAAATACTTCGCGTACGACGGGGATTTTCGAATCCGTCCGCTCGCGCCCGCCGCGCAGGGCGAACTCGCCGCCGAGCCGCTCCGCTCGCGCTGGCTGCCGCCGCCGGTTGTTCTCACGCCTGGCGAATCGGCGTTGCTCGACGAGGTGTTCGGAAACCGGCAAGCCGTGATTGATCTCGTCCCGGCGGTCGGACGCAAAACACTTTCAATTCAGTGGAACGGCCTCGAATGCGCGCGGTTGCGGCGCGAAACGGCCCCAAACGCTCCGGCACTTCTCTTTGGATTGGCGACGCTCGGCGAGCCGGTCCGGCCGCTGAATTTCAAAAATCGTCCGCAATTTCTTGAAATGATTGAACTTTTAAGCCGTTTTCGGGTCGCGGGCGCGCGCGACCGGACGCATGCGCTCCATCGCGCGCGACCCGAACGCTGGCTGGAAGCGGTCATCGCCCGGCGACCGTCGGCGCTCGACACCGAACTCGACGACCGGTTCGCCTACCGGCAGGTCCCGGCGCTCGGACGGTCGGAAACGGGCATCGCCGACATTCTCGGCCTCACCCGCGACGCCGCGCCCGCCGTCATCGAACTCAAGGCGGCGGCCGACGGCGGTCTGTTCTGGCAGGGACTGGATTACTGGCGGCGGGTCGCGGCGCACCACCGGCGCGGAGAACTCGTCCGGCGGGGATATTTTCCGGACGTTCAACTTCGCGGCGTGCCCCGGTTGTACCTCGCGGCCCCGGCGCTGCGTTTTCACGCGGCATTCCGCCACGCCTGCCGGAGCGCCCACCCGGACGTACCGGTGCGGGTCGTCGCCGTCGGCGAACGCTGGCGGGAAGAATTGCGGGTGATTTCGACGGAAGATTTCGGGGGTCTGCAAGAAACAGCAGCCCGGACGTAAACAACAGCCCGCCCGTAAGGAAGTGGCGTCATCAACCGTTTCCCATAGTCAGACTTCAAGAAACGGTCTTACCGGGTTTTGTTTTTCCGCCCGCGAAGGCGGGCGGGAGCATAAAGCCTCGGATGGAGCGAGCTTGCGAGCGAAATCCGTGGAAACGGATTCGAACAAGACGTCGAAGCCCGTGAAACGGGCGACAGCCACTCCAGTCGAAAATCTTCCGGAATTGCGCTGTCGCCCGTTTCACGGGCTTTTTTCATTTTTCCTGATGTATCACCACGGATTCCGCTCGCGGACTCGCTTCATCCGAGGCTTTACGCTCTTGCCCGCCTTCGCGGGCAAAATCCGGAAGGTGGAGATCCAATATGCCCAAAAAACGAAAACCGCCGATTGGGGACGTACAGTCTCGGCGGTATCGTTTACTGCATAGGTGGCGTCTCGTACGGGACTCGAACCCGTGTTACCGCCGTGAAAGGGCGGTGTCCTAGGCCGCTAGACGAACGAGACTTAAAGAGCGTCGCGAGCATCATTTCGATTTCGCGAAAGCGCGTATAGTCCACATCCGGCCCCGCTCTGTCAACACCTTTTTCGTTCTTTTTTATGCTCAGGGGCACTCCGGGCACGCGATTTTCGGAAGCGCCCGCCCGCCGGATGGTCGCGCATCCACGATTTCAAGCTTTATTTTGAACGGGATGGCGTCGGTCTCGGCCTGCGTCAGAATATTTTTTGCGACAAACTGCTGTTTGAGTTCGAGAAACGCCTTTCGCGTCCGGGCGCAGGCGTCGGCGATACGTCGGCAGGTTACCTCCCGACCTCCCCATTTGACGATTTCGGCAGCCGCCGGGAAATCCGGGAAGTTTTTGAAGGCTTCCGGGTCGTCGAGCATTTCCCGCATCCGTTCCCGTAAAAACTCCGGTTTCGTCTCGTCATAGGATTGTTGCTCCTCCCAGCTTCTCGATCGGTGTGACCCGTACTCATGTTCGACCCATTTCAACGATCCCCGGGAGATGAGGGGCTGTTTGAGCCAGTTTGAACGGGGCGAGAAAACCAGCTCGTAAAATCGGAGATCGGGAAAGTCGGCGGGGCGGCAGGGCATAAACACAATGAAAGCCGCCCCAGGTCCCGGGCCTTCCGGTCCTTGGCCGAATCCATCCTTCGGATCGAAAACGGTCACTTTGAGCGCGATTTCCGGGGAAAGCAGTCGGGTGGCCGCTCTTTTTGAACGAACGTCCGCCAGAACCTTCAGGCCAAAGTTCCGGAAGCCAGGCGTCGGAAAATCCAGCAGGGCCGATTCGTTGGAGAACGGTTCACGGGCGAGCAGGATGATTGTTTCATTCGGGTGACTGGAAAAATAGGGCCGAAGTTCCTCGGCGGTCGGCCTGGCGTCGAGCCGGATGAGCGCGTCCAGAACGGCCTGATCCCCGATGAACTGAAGCCGTTCTTCCGAAAAGTACGTTCCGTTATTCAAATCTTTCACTTCGGGGCATCCATGTCCGAATGACCACCACCTGACCTCGCCGACCGCCGGGTTCAGCGCGGCAATCAACGCCGGGACGGATTCCTTCAGCCCGTGCTTCACGCACAGGTGCGCCGCCCACGCGCGGTCGCGGGGCGTCCCGGATTTCAAAAGCCGTACAACTTCTTCTTTTGCTTCGGTTTTCTGGCGTTCGACCAATGCGGCGGGCGATTCCTGGGCCCGGATTCCGAATGGCGCTCCGAGAAGGAAAAATATCGAAAGACATCCGGTGACGATTCGGTTCATAAGATGTAGTGAAATCTGAACTGCGGTCATTTTTCAGGACAGTCCGGGCATTTGAACTCAGGGAGTGGGCGACTGCCGGAAGGTCGCGCATCCACGATTTCAAGCTTTATTTTGAACGGGATGGCGTCAGCTTCGGCCTGCGTCAGAATGTTTTTCACGACGTACTTCCGTTTGAGTTCGAGAAACGCCGCCCGCGTTCTGGTGCAGGTTTCGGCAATGCGTCGGCAGGCGTCTTTTTGACCGGCCCACGGAAACGTGATGACGACCCGTGGAAAATCCTCCAGATCGCGAAACGCCCCGGAATCTTCCATGAGGTCCGCGACAAGCTGGCGGCAGGGAAGCGGCGAGACGTTCCGTTCATCCTGATACTGCCGCCACGGTTCATCGTATGACCTGCCGAAATCGAGGGTGATCCACGCCAGCTTTTCTTCAGTTTCGACCTTTTGACCGTAAAGCGTGGCAAGTGTTGGCGAAACGAGTTTGTAAAACCTGATGCGGGGATAATTGACAAGGGGACACGGCGTGGCGGTCGAGATGGACGCACCTGCAACACCGCCCGGTACGCCACCCGGCATTCCCGAATGATTTTTTCTCTCCGGGGCGGTGATGGATACCCGAATCGTCACCGATTCGCGTAAAAACTTCACCGCCAGCATCCTTGAACGGCTCTTGACCAGAACCGGCATCGCGAACGCCGCCGCGTCGCCGTCTAGGAACGTCATCAGTGCGGCCTCGTTCAAAACCGGTTCGCGGGCGAGCAGGATGAGCGTTTCATTCGGATGACCTTTGGCGTAGGGCCGAAGTTCATCGGCGGTCGGACGCGCGCCGAGCCGAATCAAGGCATCGAGTACCGCCTGATTGCCGATGGCCTGAATTTTTTCTTCCGGAAACCGGTTTTCTTCCACCTCTGTCCGCCCTCTGTCCGGACAGAGGGGCGTTGGTGAAGCCCAGCCGGTATTCCCGAATTTCGGGTTCAACGCCGCGATGAGTTGCGGGGCAAATTCCTTCAATTCGAACTTGGCGCACAGATGCGCCGCCCACGCGCGGTCGCGGGGCGTCCCGGATTTCAAAAACCGTACAACTTCTTCTTTTGCTTCGGTTTTCTGGCGTTCGACGAACGCGGCGGGGGATTCCTGCGCGCGGATTCCAACCGGCACTCCGAGAAGGAAAAGTAGCGAAAGAAATCCGGTGACGATTCGGTTCATAAAAGGTTCTGAAACTTCAACGGCGCTCATTTTTCAGGACATTCCGAACACTCGATTTTCGGAAGCGCCCGCCCGCCGGAAGGCCGCGCGTCCACGATTTCGAGCTTTATTTTCAACGGGATGGCGTCGGCTTCGGCTTGGGTGAGTATATTTTTCGCAACGTACTTCTGTTTCAGTTCAAGAAACGCCGCCCGCGTCCGGGCGCAGGTGGCGGCGATACGTCGGCAGGTCGGCGTCGGCCCCTTCCATCTGACAATTGTATCGACAGTCGGGAAATCCGGGAGTTGTTCGAGGGCCTCCGGGTCGTCGAGCATTTCCCGCATCCGGTCGCGTAAAAACTCCGGCGTTGTTTTGTAATGGGATTGACGCTCCTCCCAACTCATCAACCGACGTGACTGGTAATCGTGCTCGATCCATTTCAATGGTTCTTTGGAAATGATGGTCCGTTTGAGCCAATCGGGTTTGGGAGAGAAAACAAGTTCATAAAATCGAAGGTCGGGAAAGTCGGCGGGGCGGCAGGGTGTACTCAGGGAATAAACAATGCCGACCGTCCCCTCTGGCATTCCTCCGAATTCAAAGTTCGGGCCGGCAACGGTCACGTTGAGCGCGATTTCCCGGCTGAGCAGTTGGATCGCAAGCATTTTTGAATGCGCGTCCGCCAGAACCTTCAGGCAAAAGTTTCGGAAACCCGGCGTTGGAAAATTCAATAAAGCCGATTCATTGGGAAACGGCTTACGAGCGAGCAGGATGATCGTTTCATTGGGTTGGCTGGAAAAATAGAACCGAAGTTCCTCGGCGGTCGGCCGGGCGTCGAGTCGGATGAGCGCATCCAGAACGGCCTGATTCGCGATGAACTGAAGTTGTTCTTCCGAAAAATACTTCCCGTTGCTCAAATCCTTTACTTCGGGACATCCCGGCCCGAATGACGACCACCCGACCGTGCCAGCCGCCGGATTCAGCGCGGCAATCAGTTCGGGAACGGATTCCTTCAGCCCGTGCTTCATGCACAGATGCGCCGCCCACGCGCGGTCGCGGGGCATCCCGGATTTCAAAAGCCGTACAACTTCTTCTTTTGCTTCGGTTTTCTGGCGTTCAACAAACGCGGCGGGGGATTCCTGCGCGCGCGACGCGGGCGGGATGGCGCAAAGCAGAAACAACGCCGCAAGTTCAATGAAAAGAATGAGTCTCATTGCAAAGGCCAGATGTAATTCCGGTTCGGGAATGTTGGAAGCAGCTCGTCTCGGGTGACCCGATAATCGGAAACCGACAGCCGAATATCCGGTTTGATGGTTTCAAATTCGGCGCGCGTGAGTCGCTTCTGCTCCAGAAGTTGGAGTTTTATCCGGTCGAACCGTTTTTCGATCCCGGCAAGAATGTCTTCGACGGACTTTCTGAATGATTCTTCCGAATGGAACGGAATCGACGCATTCACATCGGCATACGGCGAAGTCCCCGGCGACTGGTCAAGCAGAACTGACCACGAATAGGCGTATTCGCTTTCCATCGGCCAGGAATCAAGCGCGGAGGGGCGGCAATTCGCATCCGCCGGACAATCCGATTCCTGAATGAAAATCATCCCGTTACCCTCGACCAGCCGGGTTCCGGTTCCTCCGTTGGGCAGGCCGTCCCCGGCGAGCAGGTGAAATCCGATGGGAGGGAAGTCCTTTGGAACGTTGAAATTACCTCGAAGAACGATTACCCCGGCTTTTCCTCCCGGAATTCCCCCGGGAATACCTTTTTCAGATGGTGGATCGACTGCGTAAATCTCGACCCGAATCGGCTGACGGAGCAGAAAGACGGTCAGTTCAGGCGCGTTTACATCGGTCAGACTCCACAGAATCGCCCGCCGGACGCTGCGCGGGGCGAGCGGTGTTTCCGAAAGGATTGAAAACAGGTGCTTTGCATTGGCCCTGGCGTCTCGCAGCAACAGGATGACGACGGCATCGAGATGACCGAATCTCAATCCCATCGCCGTTTCCGGCGGGATATTTTCCTTGAAGTGAATCAGCGCATTCAGAATCGCCTGATTGGCGAGAAACGTCGGAAGTTTCAACACAAGCCGGGCCTTGGTCTCGGCATCCGTGGGGGGCGCGTTCAACCGGCGGGCGGCCATTTCGGGGTCGTCCGTGAACCGGATGAAGGCTTCCTCGGAAGGGAAATTCCCCTCCGGATTGAGCGCGGCGACAAGTTGCGGGGCAAATTCCTTCAGCCCGTGCTTCACGCACAGGTGCGCCGCCCACGCGCGGTCGCGGGGCGTCCCGGACTTCAAAAGCCGTACAACTTCTTCTTTTGCTTCGGTTTTCTGGCGTTCGGCGAACGCGGCGGGGGATTCCTGCGCGCGTGAAACGGGCGGGATGGTCACGCTCGAAAACAGCGCGACCAGAACCAGTACGATTGGGAATCGGACGGCTGGTGGCATGGGCGACGGGTTCGGGGGACGGAAATTTCGCGAAGTTCAGCCCTTTCGAACCCGCCGTCGGGGAAAGGTTCCCGTCACTCGTAGCTCAGCGCCTTGACCGGGTCGAGTTTCGCGGCCCGCAGCGCCGGGTAGAGCGCGCCGAGCGCCCCGCCGATGACCGCCACCCCGAAGACCATCAGAATCAGGTTCAGGTCGAAGGTCATGCCGCGAAAACTGGTGAATTTCGTCACCAGAAACCGTCCGCCGAACGCGAGCAGGATGCCGAGCAGCGTCCCGCCGACGCTCAGGAGCAGCGCTTCCTGCTCGATAATCCACACGATGAAGCCGTTCGTCGCGCCGAGCGACTTGAGGACGCCGATTTCGCGCGTCCGCTCGGTGATCGTGGTGTACATCGTGAGCAGGATGATGAGCGTGCTGATGATCGCCGCGATGGCGATGACGACCTGCAAAAACCGGTCGAGCGCCGGAAGCCCCTGCGCGTAGAGCGTCGGAAGGTCGCGCATCAGTACGAGCTGGTCATTCGGAAACGCCGCGCGGATGCGCTCATAAACCGCTTCCTGCTGGTTGGCGTCCTCGCACTGGACCAGCACCAACGAGCACAGCCCCGGCGCGTTGATGATTTCCTGCAAATTGGAAATCGGAATCTTGATGCGGGCGCTGGTTTCCGGGTCGTAGATGCCGACCACCTTGAAATCGCGTCCGAGCAGCGGAAAGACGCCGCCGACCGTGAGTTTTTTGCTTTTGGCCTGTTCGCGGTCGATGACGATCTCGTCGATTGCCGTCGCCGTCCGCCCCTCGACGACGCGGATGCCGCTCATCGCCGAGTAACTTTCCCACTCGACGCCTTCCATCATCCGGAAGCCGAAGCCCGATTCGGTGGACATGACGTACTGAATGACCGGCGTCGCGGCGCGGACGCCCGCGATCTTCTTCAGTTTCTCGACGTTCGTCATCGGGTAGGACGGCTGGTTGCCGCCGAGGCCCGCCGTGAACGTCCCCGCCGGGCGCACCATGATGTGCGCGCCGACTTCCGCCTCGCGCTTCGCCCGGTCGGCGATGACGCCCCGCGCCAGTCCGACGGTCATGAGAATCAGCATCGTACCGATGGCGACCCCGATCGCCGTGGCCAGCGAGCGGGTCGGTCGGTGTTGTAGGTTGGCCCAAACGAGAGAATCCATGGAAAAAAGCAGGGATCAGGGAACAGGGGTCGGGGATCAGGGGGGCAGGTGTCAGGTTTTTGGAATCAGGGGGCGGGAAATATCGAAAAAGAGTGATTGACCGATGAAAGGAGTGTGCCCGATTTCTTTCGCCGGGCAACCCCACGGATTAAAAACGTCGTGCTTTTCCTGATCCCTGATCCCTGACTTCTGATCCCTGTTCCCCAAAAGGGGCGAGCATCGCACAGCCCGCGTCGGGTTGGCAAATCGCCAATCACCTTGCGGCATGACGGAAGAATCGGTCAAAGTAACGGAATCATATTTTTGGCTTTATAGGTCGGAACCGCCGGTGACTCCCCCTCAGCCCGACGATGTTCCGAGGAAAACGTTGCACTCATGAATTTCGATGTCCTTGTGATCCGCGTCGCTCTGGTCGCGTTGTCGATCGGAATCGCGTGGATGTTGCGCCCGGTGGATTCCGCCGCGGCTTCGGTACTCTGCGGTCTTATCGTCGGCGCCGGCATCCTCGCATGTGAAATCCGTCTTCGGACGCTTCCCCTCAAATCCATTTTCGGCGGAACGCTCGGGCTGGTCTGCGGCCTCGTCGCTTCCGCGCTCGTCGGTTACCTCATCGCCGCCCAGACCTCCGCCGGAGTGTCCGGGGAGGTGAAGTCATACGCCACGCTCGCGCTGACGGTCACGATGGGCTATCTCGGCCTCGTCCTCGGCGCGACCAAGGGCGACGTTCGTGAAATTTTCGGCTCGATGCTGACCGCCGCCGCCGCGCCGACGGCGGCCCGGCCGCTCCACCTCGTCCTCGACACGAGCGTCATCATCGACGGGCGCGTCGCGGACGTGGCCGAAACCGGTTTCCTCGGCGGACGCCTCGTGATTCCGCAGTTCGTCCTGCGCGAACTCCAGCAGGTCGCCGACAGCGCCGATTCGATGAAGCGCAACCGCGGCCGCCGCGGTCTCGACATCCTTCAGCGCATCCAGAAAAACCAGGCGCTCGACATCATGATCACCGACGTGGATTTCGCCGAAGTCCGCGAAGTTGACCTGAAGCTCATCGAACTCGCCAAGCAGATGGACGCCAAGATCGTCACCAACGACTTCAACCTCAACAAGGTCGCGCAGTTGCGTGGGGTGACGGTGCTCAACATCAACGAACTCGCCAACGCGCTGCGCCCGGTGGTGCTGCCCGGCGAGACGATGCGGGTGTTCATTCTGAAGGAAGGCAAGGAATACAATCAGGGCGTCGCCTACCTCGACGACGGCACGATGGTCGTCGTGGACAACGCCCGCCGCTGCATCGGTCGGACGGTGGACATCAACGTCACGAGCGTTCTTCAGACGACCGCCGGGAAGATGATTTTCGGGAAATTTCTCGAAGAAGTCGGCGGCCAGAAGAACAACGGCGGCGGCGGAATGGATCGCTCCGAGCGTCCCGAGCGGGTTGACCGGATGGATCGTTCCGAACGCCCGGAACGGGTTGACCGGATGGACCGCTCCGAGCGTCCCGAACGGCTCAACGCGCCGCGCCCCATCGCCCCGACGACGCGAACTGAATAAAAAGCGAAGGCGGAACGCGGAACTTCGAACGCGGAAGGAGGAAACATCATGGTCGCCGCCGTTTCCGAAGCCCCGATTTCCCCGGACATCCTCGGTCGTCTGATTCCGCTCACGAAAACGCGGCGCGTGACGCTTCGGCTTGATGCGCCGCCCATTGAACGGGGGCGGATTTTCGATGAAATCGCCGCGCAGGAACCCGATCTGCGCCTCGAACTGACCGCCGAAGGAGAATTGATCGTCATGCCCCCGACCGGCGGCGAAACCGGCGCCCGCAATTTCATCATCGCGCTCAGGCTCGGTCAGTGGGTCAAGGAAAACGGAACGGGGCGCGGTTTCGATTCCTCGACAGTCTTCATCCTTCCCGACGGTTCGCGGCGGTCGCCCGACGCGGCGTGGATTCTCCGGGAACGCTTCGACGCGCTGACATCCGAGCAACGACGCGGTTTCCCGCCGATGTGCCCGGACTTTGTACTTGAACTTCGTTCACCGACCGACCGGATTTCCGATTTGATCGCCAAAATGAATGACTATCTGGCGAACGGCGCGCGGCTCGGCTGGCTGATCGATCCCGAAACCCGCGCGGCGTACGTTTTTCGTCCCGGCCAGCCGATGCAAACCATTGAATCGGCGACCGCGCTCGACGGGGAAGCGGTGCTGCCGGGATTCGTCCTCGACCTCGAAGAAATCTGGAACCCTTGAAGAGAATGCGGAATGCGGAATATCGAATGCGGAATCATGGATTTGCGCCAAAACGCCAAATCCATTTTTGAATCGGGCATCCCGATTCTCCGCCGCCCCGATCTTCTTTATTCCGCATTCGATATTCCGCATTCATCCTATGAACATCGCTCTCGTTCCCGCCGGCGGCATCGGGACGCGCTTCGGCGCGGGAAAGCCGAAACAACTCCTCGAACTGGCGGGCGTCCCGATCATCGTCCGGACGCTGCGCCATCTCGCGGGGTGTCCGGACGTGGCCCGCGTCGTGGTGGCCGTACCGGAAATTGCCCGCGCCGATTTCGACCGGTTGCTGGTCGAATTTGAACTCGCCGACCGCTGTACGTCGGTCACCGGCGGCGCGGAACGACAGGATTCGGTCCGGCTGGCGCTTGCCGCCGCGCCGGAAGCGGAATACGTCGCGGTTCACGACGCGGTACGCCCTTTCATTTCGCCCCAACTCGTTTCCGAAACCTTGAACGCGGCCCGCGCCGACCGGGCGGCGGTGGTCGGCTTTCCCGCGACCGACACGATCAAGATCGTCCGTGACGGACTGGCGTTTGAAACGCCGCCGCGCGCGACGCTCTACGCCGTACAAACCCCCCAGGCATTCGACGCGGCCCTGCTGCGCGAGGCCCACGCCCGCGCCGTCGCCGAGGATTTTCGCGCCACCGACGACGCCATGCTGGTTGAAAGAATGGGCGTCCCGGTCAGAATCGTCCCCGGCCCTCTCCGCAACATCAAAATCACCCACCCGGACGACCTCGGTTTCGCAGAATTCATTTTGCGGGAAGTTTTTCGTGACGATTTTTGAAGAAATTCCAAGTCTGGTGAGCGACTCGGTCGTTTTCATTCTCCAACATGAAGATGGACTCTTCACTTACTACGAAACGGAAAGATGCCGCACTTTCCCGGAATATGTGAAGAGAGGCTCACTATACGACTCGGCTGAGACAGCGCGCCGAGAAGCTGAGGAACGGGTTTCGTGGTTGAAAAAAGAACGCGCCTGGCCTGCGGTTGAAAATGAACCCCGACCAGCTTCCCTCAGATCTGACGGATGGCTGCTCTGCCCGTTTTGCGGGAAGCGATTTTCAACCGTTAACGGGGATAGCTGGCGACGTGACCGGCATCTCACCTGCGGTCAAAAAATCGAGATCATTCCGCCACCAGTAAAACCCTTACAGGTATTGATCGTACCCAATGCGTTCAAAGGAACACTCACAGCATTGCAGGCGGCAAAATCCATGGCAGCGGGTGTCAAACGGGTGCTGAAAGACGCTGAAATCACCATTTTCCCGATGTCGGACGGCGGCGGCGGCTTTCTCGACGCGATGCTGGCGATGAACGGCGGTCGCGCGCGGCGAATTTCCGTACCCGCGCCGCACGGAAGGCCGATTTGGGTGAAGTGGGGAATGGTGGATGACACTCGTACCGCCATCGTTGAAATGGCGCGAAGTTCCGGGTTGAACCTCGTCCCGGAAAATGCGCGGCAACCACTGTCCCTTTCAAGTTTCGGGACGGGCATGGTCATCCGGCGGGCGCTCGCGGCCGAGCGACTCGTCATCGGTCTCGGCGATACGGCCACGGTGGACGGCGGCGCGGGAATCCTTCAGGCGCTCGGCGTTCGGCTGCGAGACGCCGACGGCCGTGAACTTCCCGCCTGCGCGGCAACGCTTGCCCGACTCGCTTCGGTCGATCTTTCAAAACTTGACCCGCGCGTCCTTGATTTTCAAAAGCGCGGCGGAAAAATCACCCTCGCCTGCGACGTGGACAACCCGCTGCTCGGTCCGCGCGGCGCGGCGACGGTGTTCGGGCCGCAAAAAGGCGCGAAACGCGATGAAATTCCCCGGCTTGAACGAAATTTGACGCAACTGGCTGACCTGCTTGAAGTTGCCGCCAATCGCCGCTGTCGCGACCTGCCCGGCGCGGGCGCGGCGGGCGGTGCGGGATGGGCGCTGGCCTGCCTGTTTGACGCCGAATTCGTCTCCGGGGCCGAACTCGTTCTGCAATCGTCCGCGTTTCAAGCCGCGCTGGCCCGCGCCGATCTCGTCATCACCGGCGAAGGCGCGCTCGACCGGCAATCGCTTGCCGGAAAAGGTCCGGTCGCCGTCGCGCAAGCCGCGCACGCGGCGAGAAAGCGCGTCATCGCCTTTACCGGACGCCTTTCCCTCACCGCCGACAAAATCCGGGACGCCGGATTTTCGTCCGCCGTCGAACTTCCGCCGCATCCGCCCGAAAAGGCCCGAGCCGCGCTCGCGGCGGCGGTCGCGCGATCGTTTCGGAAGGGTGCTTGACCGACGCGCGGTTTTCCCTAAGACTGCGGCATTCCAATTCGTCCCAGAAACAACTGCCACTGGCGCGGGAGGTTGCGTTGAGTACGTTCTTCATCAAAACGCACGATCACGGAAACGTCCGGGTCGTCGAAATCGTCGGAAAGCTGACCATCGGCGCGAACTGCCGCGAGTTCCGTTCCGCTCTCGACGCGCAGGTGCAGTCCGGCGCGACCCACATCATCGTCAACTGCGGCCAGATTCCGATGATGGACAGTTCCGGCATCGGCGAATTCGTCGGCGCGCAGCAGCGGCTGACGCAGGCCGGAATCACCTTCGCCCTCTGCGACATTCCGAAGAAAGTAAAAGACCTGTTCCGGATTACCAGCGTCAACCGGCTTTTTAAAATTTTCGATTCGGAAGACGACGCGGTGGACGCCTTCACCGCCGAAGCCGAGGGCGCGTCGTCGTAAAACCTTCATCCGCGAACCGAAACGGGCGTGTGACACTCGAAAAAAGTGTCACACGCCTTTCCTTTTGCTGGTTTGAACGTGGTTCAAAGCGGACATCCGAAACACCCCGGAGGTCACGCCCGATGAACGCCGTCCGCCTCGGTTTGCTGCTCCTGCTTTTTCTCGCCCCGGGAATCGCCGCCCACGCGCAGGTTTCCGGTAAACCGATTCCTGAAGAAATCGCTCGCGCCGTCAAAAGCCTTCCTCCCGCGAAACACATCCTCGTTTTCGACCTGAGAGAGTGGCGAAAAAACTTCCCTGATGCGCCCGACCATCCCGATGGGCAAACCTCCGATCCGGCAACGACGGACAAAACGGCCCAACTTCGAACGCATTTGAATCAATTCACGACGAATGCAGTGGAACCGGTTATTTCAAGCCTCGGATGGAAACCGGAAGACGCCAATCGGTTCACCTTTGTCGATTTTGAAACCGCCGAAGATTCGTCGGATGAGACCGGGCTTCTGTTTCTCGAAGGAGTAGCCGCGCTTTCGAGCCTTGACCCCGGTATCGTTCTCGAACATCACCAGAACGGCCGAATCGTTGTGGTTCAGGCGCCAGCAGGTTTTGAAGGGCTTTCCCTCAAGAAAAACCGTCTGGCCATTGCTCAACTTGCCGACGGAATCATGGTGGCCGGTCGGATTGAACAGGTTTCGCGCCTTTTGAACGACGCGCGGACGCCGGAAGCGGAATCCGAAAATTCGAAGTTTATTGACGGATTGAACCAAACCGATGGGCTTTTGCGAGGCTTCTTCGATTATCAGGAGTTTGAAATCACGGATGGCATCCATCTCGGGCGCGTGTTTTTCGGTATCCGCGCGGAAAATGACGAACTGGTTGCCCGAGGATTTCTGCGGATGAATTCTCCGGCGGAGGTCGCCGCGATGTGTCAGAAGTACGAGCAAGGGCTACTGGAGGCTTTGGCGAAGGCGAACGAGGAAGACGCCGATGAGCATATACGTGAGGAAGCCCGGATTTTCTTGAACAAAGCCGCTCTTGAACCGGCTGGCACGGAGTTGCGATTCCGATTCGGCGAAGAAGCCATCATCAAGGTCTTGGAGGCGTTTCAACAATGAATCTCCACTTCCTGATTTTCTCGACGGATCGCTGCCCGCGCGGGCGGCAGTTTTCACCCGGCCGCTTCACCCCGCTCTGACGAGCGGGTTTTTTCTTTTCGCCTTCCGCGAAGGCCCGCGCAAATCCACATGTATTAAGGATCGCGCGCGTACGATGAATGAATCTTCAAAGTTCCGCGAATCGGAAAGGCCTGAAACGCCTGATTCTCCGATGGTGAAACCGGCGTGTGACACTCGAAAAAAGTGTCACACGCTTTTTCATTTCCCATCCGGAAGATGGTTCAAAGGCGGCATCGGAAAAACACGCCGGAGGCTCTCCCAATGAATATGTTTCGTCTCGGTTCGTTTCTGCTGTTTCTGCTGCTGTTCGCGGGGGCGGTTCACGCGCAGACTTCCGACCCGCTTCCGCCGGAAGTAAAAGCCGGGATTCAAAAGCTGCCCCGGTTGCAACTTCTTGGGATGGTGGACGTCCCGGCATTCCAAAAATCAATCGCTTCCACGAAATCCGATTCGGCGGTCGAAACGGGAACGGCGTCAGTTCCTAAACCGAAAGCCATCATCCACGGTACTTTACGGGCATTTCTCAATGATTTTTCCAATCTGGACGATCCGGACTTCAAGGCGATTCTTGGGCCGACCCATCATCTTGAACGGATTGTTTTCCTCGGAGACATGACGAAAAAGGCTTCGGAGAATCAGGAAATCTGCTTTTTCACCGGTGAATTCCAGCCGGGTGTCCCGCCGTCGGCGTGCGTTGCCGCGATGAAATCCGTTTCGGGGAAAGAATACAGGCTGATTCGTTCCGGGCCGTCCGGAAGCGAGGGCGGTGGAAAGGATGATCTGGTCGCCGTGGCCTGGATGTCCGCGCGGACGGTGTGTTTCGGAGATGAACTTCTGGTTCGCGCCGTACTCAGCGAGGAGTCATCCAACTCCGTCGCGACCGCCAATGAAGATCTGATTCAGGGGCTGGACCGCGTGGGAGGTTTTGTCCGTTTCGCCGGACGATTTCGTGAAATTGCCGGACCGGAAGCGCCGCAATTCGCCGGATTTGAACGGATGTTTCTTGGCGTTGACGAACAGGAGGGATCGTTCCGGTTATCCGGTTTTATTCAGTCCGACAACTTGGAAGCCGCGGAAAAAGTGTATTCCCGCTTCAATATCTTCAGCAAAACGCGCACCGATAATGCCCTCGGGGAAGGTTTTCGTCAGATTCTGTCCGTGACGGAAATTACGCGCGAGGGAGTCGAAACCCGATTCCGGTTGAGCGAGGACGCTCTGCTGGAAGTCATCAAAATGATGTAGTCGGCGAAAGTGGGTTCAACCGGTGAAAGAAGGGATTTTCAAAATTCCGGAATGCAAAATGGCCCACCACTTCCCGGTTTTGTCTCGAAAAATTATCCAGATGACTATCCCGGCGAGGCAGATCAGGCGCGGATGCGCCGTCAGACAATAGCCCCACCCGTGAGGGTGGGGTGAACGGCGGAAACATTCGCGAGCCGCAACGCGGCGGCACATCCGTTTCGCGTCTTCGACGCTCGGAAATTGGGTGATCGGCCACCCCACCCTCATGGGTGGGGCTATTACCTTTCGGCACATTCGTGCCTCACGCCCACTTTCCGTTCGGCGTCATACGTATTTCTCCAACTCAAGAAATTCCGTCGCCTCGCCCACGAGGTAGAGCGATCCGCTGACCAGAATCGCGCCGTCCGGCGGGGTCAGCGCGCGGGCGCGGGCGAGCGCGTCCGGAAAGGCCGGTTCTTCAAACACTTCCGAGGGATTCCAGCATTCGCGGGCAACTTCGCCGAGGGCGGCGGCGGGCATCGTACGCGGGGAATGGGCCACTTGCGTGGCGACCACCCGCGCGACGAGCCGCGCAAGCGGTGAGAGTAGCTCCCGGACCGGCTTGTCGCGCATCGCCGCGAAGACGAGCGTCACCGGACGCCGCGCAAAGTCATTTTCAAGAAAATCGGCCAGCGTGAGCGCGCCCTGCGGGTTGTGCGCGCCGTCGAGCAGAATCGGCGGTTCACCGGGGAACAGTTCCAGCCGTCCCGGCCATCTGACGGACGCCAGTCCGGCGGCCACCGCCCGCTCCGCCCCCACGCCTAGAAATTCGCGCGCCACCGCCGCCGCGAGCGCCGCGTTGCGGGCCTGATGGCGTCCCCGGAGGCCGGTGAGGAAAATTTCCCCGCCAATTTCGAACCGAAGCGCGCCGGTCGCGTCGCAACCGGCCACCGGCAGCGGTTCGACCCAGTCCGCCCGCGCCTGATTCTTTTCAACGTAGTCGCGCAGCGCCGCCTCGGCTTCGGGAAGCTGGCCCGCCGAAATGAAGGCGCGTCCACCCGGACGAATGATCGCGGCCTTTTCACCGGCGATTTCGGTGAGCGTCTCGCCGAGAAATTCCTGGTGGTCATAGCCGATGCCGGCCACGACCGAAATTTCCGGGGTGACGACGTTGGTGGCGTCGAGGCGTCCGCCGAGGCCGACTTCCAGCACGGCGACATCCACCCGTTCATTTTGAAAATGCAGGAACGCCGCCGCCGCGAGGTGTTCGAAAAAGGTCGGGCGCGCCGGAAGTTCTCCCGATTCAACGAGTTCGTCCGCCGCGGCGCGGACCCGGGCGATGAGCGCGGCAAACGTCTCGGGCGAAATTTCCGCGTCGCCGACGCGAATCCGCTCGGTCGCCCGGACGAGGTGCGGCGACGTGAAAAGCCCGACCTTCAGCCCGGCCGCGTTCAACATCGCCGCGAGACAGGCACAGGTCGAGCCTTTTCCATTCGTACCGGCCACCAGAATCGAACGAAACTCCCGGTGCGGGTCGCCGAGCCGGGCGAGCAGCCGTTCCATCGCCGCCAGCCCGAGTTTCATCGCCAGAATTTCATTCCCCAGCGAAAAAAGGTAATCGACCGCCTCGGTAAAGTTCATCCTTCTGCTCTTTGCGTTCCTGAAAGATTGTCTGTTTTGCCCTCACCCCCCGCCCCCCTCTCCAATTGGAGAGGGGGAGTTCAGGAATGTGGGTTTTCCTCCCCTTCTCCCCTCTCGCTTCAGGAGAGGGGAGAAGGGGCCGGGGGATGAGGGGTGAGGGCGGAGTCTGTAAGTTACTGCTTCGCCGGACGCTCGAAATACTTCCGCACCGTACCCCGGTGGCGCGGCAGCACCGTCTGCGTCACCGCCGAGCCGTTGCCTTTGGCGGCATTGCCGAGCGCGCCGGACGAACTGCCGGTCGGGTCGCCGGTCGTCGGCGTTCCGGTACTCGTCCCGACCGTCTGGCTGTCCTGAAGATTCGGGCGCGAGTTGGACGGCAGCGTCTGTTCCTTGAACTTCGCCCCGTTTTCCGCGCTTTCCTCGCCGAAACTCATCGGTGCGTCGCCCCGTCCGCGCGAGACGCCGCCCTTGCCCCATTTCCCGATGGCTTCCTGCGTGGACTGGCCGTTGCCTTCCTTTTTCCGTTCATTCAGGTAATCCGCCAGTCCCTTTGAATTGCACTGACCGGCCTTTTCGCACTTGCCGACCGATTTCGGGTCGATCATTCCGGCCTTTTGAAGTTTCTGCATCTGCTTGTTGATTTCACCCTTGCGGTTTTCGAGCGCGGACGCCAGTTGCTTCAACTGTTCCTTGGTCAGCGTGCCCGACTTCATCGCCTGCTTGAGTTCTTCCGAAAGCTGATTGCCGAGTTTCGGGTCGTCCTTCATGTTGGCGGTCATCATCGCGTCGAGCGCCTGCATCGCCTCGGTCTGTTCCTTCGGGTCGAGTTTGGCGTCGCCGTTGGCGAGGGCTTCGGCCAGTTCCTGCGACCGGGCCATCTTTTCGCTCTTTTGAAGATTCTTTTCGCTCGCCTGCTGGGCCGACTGTTTGACCGTATCATCCGCGTGATCAATGGCTTCCAGCGTTTTGGCGGGGTCCTGCGCGTCGGAATTCTGTTTCAACTGCTTCAGGTCTTCGGCCAGTTTGTCGGCGGCGGACGTGTCGAGGATCTGTTCTTCCTTGAGCGTTTCAACCTGCGAGACGAGTTTGTCCACGTCGTTGCCGACATCGAGTTTCGGCGTCCCGAGACTGCCCGACGCGGGCAGCGGCACGAAGAATCCGGCAATCAGAAACGCCAGCGCGACGGCGAGCGCCGAAGACTGCCGCCCGTTGCGCCACGTCACGTCAGGAAGATCGAGTTTCATTTTTGGTGTAAGCCAGCCGCCGACGTTGGCTTCGCCAGCCGCCATCACGACGCCGCCTGCCGCGCTCGTCCGGTCAATCACCGCCCGCAGCCGTTCGCGCGGGGGCTGGTTCTTGCGGGCCAGCCAGAACGCCACGCCGACCGCGACCAGTGCGCTTGCCGCCGTCAGGCCGAGCGTCACCCCGAGCGTGACCGGAATTTTCAAGGCCCGGGCCGCCAGTACGCCCGTACCCCACGCAAAACCCCAGACGGAAAGGGCGGCGACGGCGAATTTCAGAAAAAGCGCCTGTCGGACGCGCCCGGCAAGACCGTTCAGCGCGTTTTCAACTGCGGACGACGATTCGGCGAGATTCGGGACGGCCATTAGTTTCAGCCTCTTTCGATGACGGATGGGTTCGCACTCTAGCATTCCGGCGGCTTGTGTGTCTTTTCGCCGGTGCGCTACCGTGACCGGAAACTGCAACTGAGACGCCGTCAGCCGAATTCCGGTTCCGCCAAAAATGAAGGTGAACGCGACATGCGCCGCATCGTACTCATCGCGCTTCTGCTCATCATCCTTGCGCCATTGGTCGGAGAAACCGGTCTGGCCCAGAAAAAACGACCAAAAGAAACGCCGCCCCAACTGATCGAACCGGCCCCGCTGTCCCTTCCCGAGGGTGTGGTCAGGCGCACTGAAACCGAATTACGCCAGTCAGCCCTGAGTCGTGCGGTTCCGGATTATCCAGCCACCGCCAAAACCAAATTGATAAGCGGATTTTCGGTTGTCGCGATTCTGGTGAGCGAGGAAGGGGAGGTTATCAACGCCCGGGCACAGGCGGGGATGGTCGTTTTTCAAAAGGGAACGGAAGCGGCCGCCCGCCGATGGCGTTTTCCTCCCTTTCTGGTGGATGGAAAACCGAGGCCGGTCACCGGGCTGATTACATTTCTGTACAACTTCGAGGAAAAATACGCCCCCGTCGTTTTGACCGAAGCCGAACTCCGCGAACGCGCCGTCAAAACCGCCGTTCCCGTCAGCCCGAACTTTTCCGGGGAGGGAAGCAATACCCGAGTGGTCGGCGATGTGACGTTAAAAGTGAAAATCGACGAAGCCGGGCGTGTCCGTCAGGCGTGGGCGATCAACGGACCGAAGCTGCTTCACGAGGCGGCGGTTCAAACGGCCCTGAAATGGCGGTTTCGTCCGGTGACGAGGAACAAAAAGCCGGCAACCGGGTTCGGTGAATTGACGATTCACATCGAATGGGGGCAATGATGAGAAAATCCGTTCCCGTATTTCTTCTTTTCACCCTTCTGGCAACCGCGCCGTCATTTGTCGAAGCTGCCCAGAAACGGAGATCGTCTACCGAAAGGCCAAAAACGACGGACCCCATTTTTCAGGAACTGGAAATTCCACCTGGAACGGTTGAGCGGTTCGAACCGGGAAATAAAGGAGGATTGGCAACGAAAAAAGTCGCTCCGACCGTTCCTCCTGCTGAAAAAGGCCGACCGATGCGTGGTGACGTAATCGTCGTTCTTCTGGTCGGTGAGGACGGAAAAGTCATTGACGCCAGAGCAAAAAGCGGGCCGTTGGTCTTCGCGCGCGAGGCGGTTATAGCCGCGAAGCAGTGGGAATTTCAGCCCTTGCTCGTGGACGGCAAGCCGAAAAAGTTACTTGTGAAAATTACTTTTCGGTTCAATTCCTGATGAACACTTTTTCGGAGGTTCAAATGCGAAAACCGGTCTGTACAATGCTTGCAGCCACCGTTCTGGCCGCCGGGTTTTCATTCGCGGAGGCCACCCAGAAGCGGAAATCGTCTTCCGGGAAGCCGAAAACGGCCGATCCGCTCTCTCACAAAATCAAAATTCCGCCCGGGACGGTTGAACTGGCCGAACCGGAACTTCGCAAAATGGCGACGAAGAAGGTCGTCCCGGAGTATCCGGCCATGGGCTGCTCGACCCGCGTTCAGGGAGATGTCGTGGTCGCGATTCTGGTGAATGAAAACGGCAAGGTGATTGACGCCGGCGCAAAGAGCGGACCGGCGTTGCTTGGCGAGGCTTCCATCAACACGGCGAAGAGGTGGGAATTTCAGCCGTTTTTGAAAGATGGCCAACCCGTGAAGTTCACTGGTACTCTGACGTTCAGGTTCAATCTCGGTTCATAGATTGCGGATTTCACATATCAGGAAAAAGTTATGAAGCGTTTTGTATTGGTTTTACTGGCAATGGGCGTGTGGTACGGCGTGGCGGTTTCCGAAATGCAGGCGCAGAAGAAAAAACCGAAGGCCAAACCGGCGGCCAAGCCGAAGGACGATTCGGTCGATCCGCCCGCAGACCGTTCGGAACTGCCGCTCGGCGCGCAGGACATGCTCGACAACGAGGTTCCGCGCATCCGCGAGCAGCAGCGCCGCGAAGCCGAGGAACGCCGCAAGGCCGCCCGCGAAGGCCGCGAGCCGAATCTGCCCGATCCGGCCAAGAAAGAGGAAAAGAAGGAAGAGAAAAAGGATGACGGTACGGTCGTGACGGTCGGCAAGCCCGGGCCGGAAGGGACGAAACCTGCCGAACCGACGGAAACGAAGCCGGAAACGCCGTCGAAACCGGACGCCAAACCGACGGAATCCTACCCGCCGGTCGGTCCGCCCCCCGCGAACCAGAAGACGGGCGTGGTCGTGCGTCGCGGCGAGGACGCCCTGCGCGCCAACGCGGTTTCAAAACCCGAACCCGCCGTGAAAGCCGCCGTTCCCGGCAGCGTGACCGTCGAGGTGACGGTGGATGAAAACGGTCATGTCGTCGAGGCGAAAGCGATCAATGGCCCGCCCTCGCTGCACAAGGCCGCCATCGAAACCGCCCGCAAGTGGACCTTCAAGCCGGTGATGTTCGGCAATCAGCCCGCCAAGGTCATCGGATCGCTGACGATTCAATTCAAGTAGATCAGTTTATTGGTTCGTGTTCGCCGATTCCGTTTGGAGTCTAGCCCCTAGCCGGAGCGCTTTGGCGAGGCTAGGGGTTTCATGTTTGGCGGAAACCATTGAATCCAATTGATTTCCCACGTCCTCGCCAAAGCGCTCCGGACGTGGGCTAGATTCCGTTCCACAACCGGAAGATTGTGGCCGTTTGAAGGCCGCTTCAACGTCCATAACAAAAACGGGGATGAAGCCATGCCCCATCCCCCATTTTCCATTTCCCGTTTTTTCTACTTCGCGTCGAGCGCGGCCTCGATGGCCGGGGCCAGTTGTTCGCCCCGGACGTTGACGGCGGCGATCTTGCCGTCGCGGCCGACGAGCATCATGAACGGAATCGCCCGGATGCCGTACAGCCGGGAAACTTCCGCGTTCCAGCCTTTCCCGTCGTAAATGTGTCGCCAGTTCATCTTGTTCTTTTTGATGAAGGCGTCGAGTTGCGCCCGCGCGTCGGCTTCGTCGAGCGACACGCTGACCACTTCAAGGCCGCGTGACTTGTATTTTTCGTAGGCCGCGACCACGTTCGGAATCTCCTCGCGGCACGGCGGACACCACGTCGCCCAGAAATCCACCAGCACGACCTTCCCCCTGTAATCGGCCAGCGTCACCGGTTTTCCAGCCAAGTCGTTGACGGTAAAGGGAATCGGGGCCGCGCCGGGTTTGAGCGCCCGGTCGTACATCGCGGGCGGCGGCTCCGGCTCGAACAGCTTCGCGCCTTCCGGCGGCGTAAAGGCAAACAGATCGTCGGAGAGTTTCGGCTTGGCGTCGAAGGCCGTCACCGTCTCGACGTAGCTGATCGGCGCGCGCTCCTTGCCCCGGATTTCATAGACGACCCGGCGGACGAGCCGGTCCTGTTTGCCGATGAAGACCGTCAGCGAGCCGGTCGGCTGTTCAAGGCCGATGACGACCACGTCCGTCGGCGTGTCGCCGACGGTTTCCGGCTGGCCGAGCGTAATTGAGGAAATGTTGTCGGCGAACATGTCGGCCAGATCGATACCGGAAAAGATTGCCGAGCAGCCGACCAGTCCGCGGATACCGGATAAAAGGTAAAGGTCGCGAACGGTCGGTTCGCTGTCTTCAAGCGAAAACTTCGAATACACCTTCGGGTCTTTGGTCGAACGGGTGAACACGCCGGTGCCGTTGCGGATGCCGATCCACTCGCCCTCGCGGGTCACGACGCGCAGGCGGAGCGATTTTCCGTCTTTCTGTTCAATCGAAATGGTCGAATCCGGGACGGCCAGGATGGACGATTTCATCTCGACCGTAGCGGTGTACGCCGGGAGCTTGCCGTACGCCGCTGCCGTTTCCGTGAGCAGCTTGCGCGCCGCCGGATCGGCTTTCTGCGCCATCGCCGTCCCGGTTGCCACCAGCGCGAACGCGAAAAGAATGATGAATTTTGAATGATGAATTTTGAATTTTCTGAATGAACGAAGCATTTTTTTCACCTTTCCCGCCTTTCATTCCAGATTCACTGCGGGGAATTGAGAGTTTTCGGAGGTCGCGCCGCGAGATTGGCCGGATTCGGAAAATCGAAAATCTGAAATCGAAAATTCCCGTTTCCCCGGATTCCCGCTCGAAGACCTCGGATTCCCGCTCGAAGACTCGCTCCATCCGAGGCTAACGATATGTCGCCCGCTCCGCGGGCTTCAAAACCATTGCCGACACCTGAAACCCGACACCCGAAACCTTTGTTTTTCTGATCCCTGATCCCCGACCCCTGATCCCTGGTTTTCACCCGACACCTTTTAAGGAGCGAAAAACCACCCTGCCGCCGCCGAACCGAAGAGGACAAACAGCGGATTGACGTTGTATCTGACGACGAGAAAAAAACCTACCGCAATCAGAACCGCGACCGCGCCGAGTGAAACGGGAGGACCGGCGAAGGCGTTGCGTCCGACGAGGACCGCCGCCGAGGCGAGCAGCGCGACGCCGGTCGGCGTGACGCCCGCGAGCGCGCCCTGCACGAGCGGGTTTTCGCGGAACCGGTTGAGTGAATGGGTGGCGATGATGACGAGGCAGAACGGTACAAAAAAGATGCCGATGGTGGCGACCAGTGCGCCCCAGAATCCGGCCACGCGGTAGCCGATGAAGGTGGCGGCGATGGCGAACGGTCCCGGCGTCATCATCCCGAGCGCCGCGCCGTCGGTGATGTCCTTCGGGGTCAGCCAGTGCATCGTGTCCACCACCTCGTGACCGATGAGTGGAATGATGACGAACCCGCCGCCGAAGGTCATGGCCCCGATTTTGAAGCAGATCCACGCGAGGGCGGGGAGGCGGCTGGTGGGCGTCCAGTTCGGAAGCCCAAAGCCAGGCAGTAATTTTCTCGAAGTTGAAATCACCCACAATCCCGAAAGCGCCGCGAGTGCGCCGACCGCGGCCAGTCCCCGGCGCGGGACAAACGTCGGTCGTTCGCCTTCGACTTCGGGGGCGAAGTCCGGCAAGCCCGCCCACGCCGCGAGGACGCCGCCCACGGCGGTGAACAGGATCATTGGCAGCGTCAGTTTCGGCCACAAAACGGCCAGCGTCAGAACGATGGCCGCCTGAAGCCGACGGCGCGGCGTCTTGAGCGCGGTTTTTCCCAATCGGTAGGCGGTCGCGCCGATGAGCGCCGAAGTTGCCGGGTTGAGGCCGAAAAATACGCGGTCGGCGGCCGGAATGTCGCGCGTTCCCTCATAGAGAATCGCGAAGCCGATCATCATGAAGAAGGACGGCAGCGTGTAGAACACCGACGCAAACAGCGCGCCCGCGACGCCGTGCAGCCGGTAGCCGACATAGGTAATCGCGTTGCTCGCAATCGGTCCGGGGAGGCTCTGACTCAGGACGGTCGCTTCCAGAAATTCTTCATTCGAAAGCCACTTGCGCCGGTTCACGATGCGGTCCTGAAGCAGGCTCACCACCGCGCCGCCGCCGAAACTCGTCATCCCGAGCAGCAGAAATCCCCGCGCAATCGCGCCAAGCGAAAGTCGATGGGGCGACAGGCGGTGGGCGGGGTCGGTTTCAGGTTCGGTCGTCATGACGGTTTCTTCGCCCAGTCGATTTCAGGCGGGGGCGCCGAGGTCTGGCGCAGTTTGCGAATGGCCCGGATGCGGTTGCGGACTTCCGCCTGCTCGGCCTCGCTCAGTCCGGTCACGGCACGCAACGTCTCGACGGCTTCCTCGTAGCGGAGAAGCTGAACCTGGCACTCGGCGATTTGAAGCGTCGCAGTCCGCCGAACCGCCGGGCTGGTCGATTTCTCGGCGAGCGTCCGGTAGGCGTCGATGGCCTCGTCATATTTCCGCAGGATGAAGTTGTCGATGTTGGCGATACGCTGCCACGCATCCTCGGTGGCGGCGTCGAACAGCGCGTTTTCGACCACCTTCTTATATTCGGTCACTGCCTGATTGAAATCCCCCTGATCGCGATAGAGGCGGGCGATTTCGGCGCGGACGGTCCGCCGGTCGGGAAGTTCGGGAAAGAGCAGCAGGAGCGTTTCGTATTCGTTGATCGCTTCCCGGATCTGCTTGAGCCGGACGTAGGTTTCGGCGAGATGCCGCCGGGCGTCGCGGGCGAGGTCGGAGCGGTCGTTTTCGCCGAGTTCATCAAGCAGTTTGGCGTATTCCCGGGCCGCCGCCCCGGCGTTGCGGAGGTTGAGTTCGTGGGTGCGGGCGAGTTCGTAGCGGGCGAGCCGGTGATCGGGGTGGTTGGGCGGGAGGGTCGTCAGGACCTTTTCGTAAATTTGAACGGCTCGCGGATAGTCACTGCCTTCCCACGCCTGACGGGCGGCGTCGAGCGAGATGTCTTCCTTTTTCCGGCAGGCCGGGCCGAAGGGCAGGGCGATCAGAAAAAGGACCATGAGGCAAAACCGGAGCGGTCGAGTGAACGACGGCGCTCCGGCTGGGTATCGGACGGCCCGTGGGCGGGATTGACGCATCGGGCGGAATCTCAGGAGGCGGACGACGCCCCCGCGTTGGCGGCTTCCGAAATGGCCTTGTCGAATTCGGACCGGTTGGTGGCGGCGGCGCGGGCGACTTCGGGCGTGACCTTGCCCTCGCGGCAGAGGTCGATGAGATGCTGGTCGAAGGTCAGCATGCCGTATTCGCGGCTGCGCCCGATGACCATGTTGATGTCGCTGAGCTTGTCGGCGTTCCGGATGCAGTCCTGAACGGAACTCGACATGCGGAGAATTTCGACGGCCGGGATGCGGCCCTGCTGGTTGCTCATCGGGAGCAGTCGCAGCGAAACGACCGCGGCGAGGTTTTCGGCAATCCGCGAGCGGGCCGAAACCTGTTCTTCCGGCGGATAGAAGGCGAGCAGCCGGCTGATCGTCTTCTGGGCGTCGGTCGTGTGGATGGCGCTGAAGACGAGATGCCCGGTTTCCGAGGCGCGCAGGGCGGTATCGAACGTCGCGCCGTCGCGGATTTCACCGACCAGAACGACGTCGGGGTCCTGCCGGAGCGCCGCGTGGAGCGCTTCCGGGAAGGAACGGGTGTCCTGCCCGATTTCCCGCTGGGTGATGATGCAGCGGTTGTTGTTGTAGAGGAATTCGATCGGGTCCTCGATGGTGATGACGTGCAGCTTCCGCGTCCGGTTGATGTGCTCGATCATCGCCGACATGGTGGTGGACTTCCCGTTGCCGGTCGCGCCGGTGACGAGGACAAGGCCGCGTCCGAGGTCGGCGATGTGCGACAGCGACGTCGGCAGGTTGAGCTGCTCGAAGGTCCGCGCCTCGATGGAAATCGCCCGCAGGACGATGGCGAAACTGTTGCGCTGCTTGAAGATATTGGCCCGGAAACGGCCCGCGCCGTCGACGCCGTAGGAGACATCCTTCTCGATGAATTCATCGTAGGCGTGCAGACGGTCGTTGCGCAGCAGGATCTGGGCGATGGCCTCGGTGTCCTGCGGCGTCAATGCGTCGTACTTGACGTCCATGAGCGTGCCGTTATAGCGGAAGAGCGGCACGCTGCCGGCCTGAAAGTGAATGTCGGAAACGCCGCTCTTCACGGCCATCGTCAAAATCCGGTCGAGAACTTTTTTCTCCATAACGGTTCATCGCTTCGTCGAGTTGAAATACGGGTCGGTCGAAATGGTGCTGGATAGGCGTCACGCCGGGAAGACGGGACAGGCGTCCGCGCTTCCGCTTTTTTGAAAATCGAAAATCTTCAATCGAAAATTTGCAATTCGTGTGCGGTGTGACGAACGCCAAATGTGACACAACCGCCGCGCAAAAGGGAAGCGGGAAACTTTTCCATGAGATTTCCAATGAAACGAGGAACTTTCACCCGTTCCGGGCGTTTCGGCCTTTCAAACCTACAAGACCACCTCATCCCATTCTCGGGCAATTCGGTTTTTACGGAGGTATCGAGAGAATGAAGCTGACCGCTCTGTTGAAAAAAATGTCGAAACGGCGCGTCGTGCGCCGAATCTCGGGCGTTGCCGCCGCGTCGGCGCTGGCCCTCTCGCTGATGCCCGCGCCTCAGTGTCACGCCGCCTGCCACGGCACCGGCCCGGTTTTCGGCTCCGACGGACAGGAAGGACAGGCCCCGGCCGCCCGGACCTACGGAATCACCGCGACGGACGCGGTACCGGTCTATCTCGGCGTCTTTCCTCAGACGCTTCCCGAGGAGCGCGCCGTCGAACTGGGCGTCAAGGACAAGCAGGGCGTCTACATCATGAACACCGTCGCCAATAGCCCGGCCGACCGCGGCGGACTGAAGAAGGGCGACGTCATCGTCGAATTCGACGGCAAGCCGGTGGTCAACAACGAGCAGTTCCGCGCCTACCTGCGGAAATGCGAACCGGGCAAGGCCGTGACCTTCGAGGTCATTCGCGACAAGAAACGCCAGAAGATCACCGTCACGCCCGAGAAGCCGGAAGCCGCCCGGTCATACACGTTCCGCGTGCCCGGCGTCGGCGGGACGTTCGATCCCGAAGCGCGTCGCAAGCAGCGCGAGGAACTGCGGCGGCAACTGCCGGCGGTGATCCTGCCGGAGGTTCTGGGGCAGGTCGAACGTCTGCGCGGCCTGTCCATGGCCTATTCCGCGCCGGGGCGGCTGGGCGTCCGGACGCAGGGGCTTTCGGAGCAGCTCGCGACCTACTTCGGCGTGAACGACGGCGGCGTGCTGGTGACGGAGGTCGTCAAGGGATCGGCGGCCGAAAAGGCGGGCGTACAGGCGGGCGACTGCATTGTGAAGGTCGGCGACACGGCGATTAAAACCCCGAACGATCTTTCCCGCGAACTCCGCAAGGTGGACGCCGGAACGGTCAACGTGACGGTCATCCGCAACAGGCAGACCATCGTGCTGACGCCGACGCTTGAAAAGAAGGTCGGTGTTCAGTTTTCGCCGGGGCAGGTGCGCGAACTGGAAGCCTTCGCGGAAATGCCCGAGGCGTTTGAGTTCGCGGGCGAGTTGCCGGTTTTTGAAATGCCCGCGATGCCTTTTCCCGAGGGCGAGGAATTCGAATTCCTGATGGAAGGCCCCTTCCCGGACGAAAACGGCCCGGTCGCCCTGCCGGTACTGCCTGCGCCGCCGGCTGTCCGGCGCGAACTGAAGCCGGACCGGATGCCCCCCGCGCCGCCGCTTCCCCCGCTGCCGCCGGTGGTGGAAGAGGAACTGATGTAACGTCGTCCATTCACCTGAAACGAAAGGAAATCGGGAAATCGCCGCGAGCGGTTTCCCGATTTTGCGTTGTTGGGCACAATAGGCGCGTTCGAACCAGATTTGACGGGAGGCGCGGGACGGCCGTGAAAACAGGCACGGTTTTATTGCTGTTGTTTCTGGTCGGATTCAATCCGACGTGGCCCGCCGCCGGGCAGATCATGGTGGAGAAGCCGTCGCCGCAACGGATTCTGAGGGAATGGGCCGACCCCGCGACGGTGGAGAAATGGACGCGGGCGATTCATGAGGGCCGACTGGCGTTTGCGGAGAACCGGCTCGACGCGGCCGCCGCTTTTTTTCATCAGGCGATTCTGGCATGTGACGGGAAAGCCCCGGAAAGCATCCACCAGTGCCTCGCGCGTCTATTGCTGACGGAAACGTCGCTGGAGAGCGGGAGAACGGAAGACGCAACGGTTCAGGTCAACCAACTCGTCAAAAATTTGAAAAAAGCGACCCGTTACAAGAATTCCGGAGATTCGAACCCTCTCAACCGCCTGTTCGCGGACATGACGACGAATGCCTACCGGTATCAGGTCGGCGGCGCGCTGTACTTGAGAGCGGCGCGGATTTACGCGCGTCTGGGGGATTTCCGGTCCGCCGAGCCGTTGTTTCGCGACGCGGTCAGGATGTTCGGGCAGACGACCCACAAGGGCGCATTGGTCCTGATTGGGGAAGGTGGGAGTTTGAGGGGGGGAAGCCCGGTCTATCCGCGACGGCATTTGAGGATCGCCGAGATTCACGAGGCGCAATGTCGCTTCCATCTGATGCGGGGAATGAACGATCAGGCGTTGAAAAGTCTTCAGGAAGCGGAAAACGTCAGAAAGAATCCGCCGCTCGATTCCAACGGCAATCCGATACGGGAAGTCGAGCCGTTTCTCGACCAACTTGTCGCCGAACCGCTCGACAAGTCGTTTCTCAAGCGATTTCTCGAAGACTGCGCGTTTTACCGGTTCGATGACGCGCGGATTGCCGACCTGCTTGTCCGGCAGGCGGCGTTGTTGAAAAAAGTTGGGCGTACGGACGAGGCGACGGCGTTTGAGCGATTCGCCGAGAGCCTGCGGAAAAAACCGCTACCCCGATAACGGTTCGATTTCGAAAGGGAAAAAGCATGAAAAGGATTTGTGTTTTTCTCTGGTTCCTTCTGGTCGTGGTTTATCCCGCGGTCCCGACGGCTGGGCAGACCGGCCCGCCGCCGATTCCCACGAACCTGTTGGACCGGTGGGCGGATGCGGAAACGGTGCAAAACTGGGTGAGGGCGATCCGCGCCGGACGGGACGCCTTGAAGGACGGCCGCTCCGCCGAGGCGGCGGCGTCCTTTCGAAGGGCAATCGAAGCGTGCGAACCGAAGGCGACCGGTAAAATTCACCAGTGCATCGCACGTTTGCTGCTGGCTGAAACCGTTCTGGGGGACGGATTTAACGACGAAGCATTGGCGCAAACCGATCAACTGGTCGTTCGCCTCAAGAAAGCGACCCGCTACACCGAATTGAGCAAAGTGGATGGGGACCCAAGGAAGGAGGAAGAAACGTTAATCAATTCATATACATATCAGGTCGGCGCGGCGCTCTACCTCCGGTCGGCGCGAATTTACCTTCGGCTGAATCTGTCGACGCGCGCCGAACCGCTTTTCGACTCGGCGGCACGCATCTTCAGACAGACCGTCTACAAGTATTACGACTACGACTCCAGCGAACTCACCAAGTTGTACTACAGCTCGGGTGACCTTCGACTGGCTGAAATTTACGAGTCCCAGGGCCGTTTCCATCTGATTTCAGGGAATGAAAAAAAGGCGCTGGAAAGTCTCCAAACCGCGCAGAGTTTCAGAAAAGAAGCCGAACTCTATCGGGATCTTTCCAGAGCCCGGTTTGCAGGGCTGGAAAAAATCCTTGATCAGCTCGTCGCCGAACCGCTCGACAAGTCGTTGCTCAAGCGATTTCTGGAAGACTGCGCGTTTTACCGTTTCGATGACGCGCGGATTGCCGACCTGCTCGTCCGGCAGGCGGCGCTTTTGAAAAAAGTCGGGCGTACGGACGAGGCGACGGCCTTCGAGCGGTTCGCCGAAAGCCTGCGGGGTCCTCGAATGAAACAGTAATAATCTCGACTGTTTGGGAAGATTCTCCAATGAGAATGACGCAAATCTTTTTTCTGGCGCTACTCCTCGGCTTTCATCCTGTCATTTCGCTTGCCGGGCAGGCCGGAAAATGGACCCCGGAGGTTTTGGAACAGTGGGCGGACCCTGAAACGGTCCAGAACTGGGGGAAAGCGATTCGCGCTGGCCGGACCGCGTGGGCGGAAGGACGCATCGCCGATGCCGCTTCCGCCTTTGGACAGGCGGTCGAGGTTTGTAATCGCACGGCTTCCGGAGGCATCAACCAGTGCATCGCCCGTCTGTTGCTCGCTGAAGCCCTGATCGTGGACGGACGCAACGCCGAAGCTTTGTCGCAGACCGATCGACTGGTTGCCCACCTCGGAACCGCGACTCGTTACACGAAGTCCGGGAAGTTGAAGGGGCGTGAGCGGTTTGCGATGGATGGAGCGGTCAATTCCTACAAGTATCAGGCCGGGGCCGCGCTCTACCTGCGGGCGGCGCGGATCTACATTCATCTGAACCTGCCGAAGCGCGCCGAACCGCTTTTCAAGTCGGCGGCGAAGATTTTCGACCAGATCATCTCCGAGTATTCCGGCCCTGACGAACGAATCCGGGTAAACTACAGCCTGAGTGAACTTCGGCTGGCTGAAATTTATGAAGCCGAGTGCCGTTTTCATATGATTTCGGGGAATGAAGAAAGGGCGCTGGAATGTCTTCAGACAGCGCACGGATTCAGAAAAGAAGCCGAGGTCTATCGTGACCCGACGAACAGCCGGGTTTTTTTGCGGGAGGAAATGTTCCTCGATCAACTGGTCGCCCAACCGCTCGACAAGTCGTTTCTTGGCCGGTTTCTTGAAGACTGCGCGTTTTACCGTTTCGATGACGCGCAGATTGCCGACTTACTCGTCCGGCAGGCGGATCTCTTGCGCAGGATGAGACGCAATGATGAAGCGACAGCGTTCGAGAAATTTGCCGAAAGCCTGCGGCAGCGTCCGGCGACCCGTCGAAAGCAAAACTGAGGGACAGACGAAAAGAGGAACGGTTGATGAAAACCGTTCCTCGTAATTCTTTTCGGATAAAGCGTCCTACCCGATGCGCGTGTTGATGCCGCAGGACGGGCAGAATTCATCCGTCTTGCTGATTGATGCTCCGCAACTGAAGCAGGTCTGGTCGCCGGATTTCGGCGTTGGTTTCGATGGTCCGGTGGAAGGACCGCCCGCGATCGACGAACCGCATTTCAAACAGAACACCGCCAGCGGATCGACCTGCGCCGCGCCGCACGCATCGCAGACGGGGAAAATCGTGCCGCCGCCCGCCGGTCCGCGCGGCGGCGGGGGCGGCGTCCGGCGCGCGTCGCCCGATGGCGGCAGCGCGGGCGGGAGGTACTGCGTCCAGTAACTTCCGTCGATGATTGAACTGTAGGCCCCGGTTTCCGCCCACATCTTGATTTCCTTCGCCCGCAGCGCGGGGAAGGGATGCGTCCGGCGGTAGACCTGAAGAAACTTGTAAATCTGGTTGAGCGCGCTCGAATCGAGTTCGCGGTAATCCTCCGCCTGCCGCAGAAATTCCTCGCGATCCATCTGGTCGAAAATCTTGCGACTGCCGCCCGCGAGCTTCATCAGCACGTTGATCGACACGTCGAGGTCTTGAACAACGAGAAGCCCCGCGCGGTCGGACGACAGTTCGGCCTTGCGGTCCCATTCGTAGAGCGCGACGAGCAGCCCCGCGCCGACGAGCGACCCGATGCCGAACGTGGCGTCGCCAATCATCTCGATGATGATCGAGAGAAAATTCGCCATCATTTTATAAAGGACGTGACCGCACTTGATGTGGCCGAGTTCGTGGGCGATGACGCAGAGCAGTTCTTCTTCCGAAAGAAAGTCGATCAGCCCCGATTGCAGCACGATGAACGGCTGCTCGGTCCCAAAGGTAAAGGCGTTCACGATCGGGTTCTGGTCGAGGTAGAGCTGCGGCTCCGGAACGTTCAGCACGTCACAGGCTTCGCGCAGCAGGTCGTGGATGCGCTTGCACTGGCGCGGGCCGACGCGCACGTTGTCGGCGATGTTGTTGATGTAGTACCACCGCTCGAAGCCGTACTCATTCAATTTGCGGACCAGAAAGTCCAGCCCCTTCGCCTGCTTGACGGCGTTGAGCGCCGCCACATCGAGCGGATGCTGGAAATCCGCCGCCTTCAGCTTGGGCAGCCGGACGCGCTGGCGCGTGTTGCCATTCGTTTCGACGGTCATCTAAGGTCGCCTCGTTTCGCAATTCAATCGGTTTTGGAGCAACGCAATGGCTGCATACGTCACTGGATCGGCGCGCGTTTCAAATACGTCGCCGCGGGAGGGACTCGTCGCGCTCGGCGCGACAGGCTGGTGGGTACACCCGCTGGGCTTCGGATGTTACCGCATCGAGGAGGACAGCCCAACCCACGAGGCGTCCCTGCGCCAATATCTCACGCTCGGCGGCAATCTCATCGACACGAGCGCGAACTACACCGACGGCGGCGCGGAGCGAACCATCGGGCGCGTTCTCAAGGAAATGAACCGCGCGGAAGTCGTGGTCGTCACCAAGGGCGGCTACATTCAGGGCGAAAACATGCGCCTCGCCCAGACGCGCGAATTTCCGGAAGTCGTCAAGTACGGCCCCGGCATCTGGCACTGCATTCATCCCGAATTTCTCGAAACGCAGATCGCGCGCAGCCGCGAGCGCATGGGCCTCGAAACCATCGACGTGTTTCTGCTGCACAATCCGGAATACTTTCTGAGTTATCGCGCCAAGCACGGACCGGTCACGCCCGAGGATCACGACGAGTTTTACCGGCGGGTGCGTGCGGCCTTCGCGTTTCTGGAAACGCAGGTCGAACAGGGAACGATCCGGGCGTACGGCATTTCCTCGAACAACTACCCGCTGGCGCAGGCCGATCCGGTCCACACGAGCATCGCGCGCTGTCTGGCGCAGGCGGAAGCGATTTCGCCCGACCATCATTTCAAGGTCGTGCAGTTTCCGTTCAACCTGTTCGAATCGGGCGTCGCGCTCGAAAAGAGCAACGGCGGGATGACGCCGCTCGATTTCTGCCGCGCGAAGGGCATCGGCACGCTCGCCAATCGTCCGCTCAATGCTTTTACCGGCAACCGGATGTACCGCCTGGCCGATTTCGGCGCGCCGGGGCAGCCCGCGTCGCGCGCGGCGGTGGATGAAAAGCTGCTTGTGCTGCGCGCTCACGAACAGGCGTTCAAGGCGCAATTCGCCGCGCCGTTGCTGGGTCAGTCGGGCATCGCCGACTACCTCGACCGGCTGATTCCGCAGATCGCGTCGTCGTTCGCGTGGGAGCAGAACGCCTATCGGCACGTCATCGTTCCGATTCGGACCTGGCTCGGCGAAACCGGCAACCAGATTTCCGACGAGGCGGCATTCGACGCCTGGCAGGACACGTTTCTCGCGGTCGTCAATCCGCTGCTTGGCGAGATTGCGCGCTACGCCGCCGCCCAGCAGCAGCCGGAATCCGACCTGATCCGCAAGACGCTCGTTGAAGCCGGTTATGAAGGCGAAGACCAGACGCTCAGCCAGATGGCGATCAACACCCTGCGGTGCGCGCCGGGGATGGATTGCGTACTGGCCGGAATGCGCCGACCGGAGTATGTTGGGGACGCGATGGCCGTTCCGAGCCTGCCCCGCGTGGACGGCGTCGAAATCCTGCGCCGCTTTGCTTCGTAGAAATGGCCCGTCCGAACGAAACCCTGACCGTCAAACGCGAGAGTCTGCCCGTCCGGTGCGAAGTCTGTCATCAGACGGACAAGTTCAATCCGGCGACCGGCGTGTGCAGACGGTGCAACGAGGCGTTCGATGAACCGGTCGGCCTGATGCCGTGGTTCGCGATTGGTCACTGGAACGTTCCCGAAGCCTTTCATGAGGAATTCCTCGAAGCGGCAAAGCGGGAGCAGGTCCTTTGGGTCGGTCGTCCGGTGAAGAACGTGGACTGGTGGATAGGAAGCAAAATTCCCATCGGGATAACGTACTCGGTTTACGCCGTGCTTCTTGGAATTATGCTGTTTCTCGGCTGGGCAATGGGGGAGGACGACCGGATGAGCGTTCCCTTCATCTACTTTCTGGTTTTTATGAGTATCGTCGTTGGGTTATTTCAGATGTTCGTTTTACTGACCGCGCGTTTCCGTCTTGGTCAGACGTTGTATGTCCTGACGAATCGTCGGGCGCTCGTTGTCTACGCTGACCAGATCATGCCGACCAAGGAATACGTCATCCGGCATGAAACCCTTCGACGGGTCACGACGGACAAGCGCGACGATGTCGGTCATCTGATTTTCGAGGAAAGAAAAACCCCATTCGAGCATGAACTCGGCCCCGCTTGGGATCAGCCGGTGCGGGCCATCCATGCGTTCAGGACGATCTATCCGCGCGGATTTTTCTTCATTGAAAACGTCAGCGAGGTTGAACAACTCATTCACGAACACGTTCCGAGGCGGGTGGTGGAATCCCATGAATGAAACGCTGACCGTCAAACGTGAGAGCCTGCCCGTCCGGTGCGAAGTCTGTCACCAGACGGATTTGTTCAATCCGGAAACGGGGATTTGCGAACGCTGTTCCGTTACGCTGATTCCTGAAAATGACGCGCCGGTGCCGGTTGAGGGCGTGCCGGGCCGACTCGCGGTTCACCGATGGAATGTTCCGGTGGAGTTTGAGAACGCGTTTCTTCAGGCGGTCGGTGATGAGCCGGTGTTGTGGGTCGGGCGTCAGGAAGTTCAGCCGGAAGGCGGTTTTGAAAAAAGGATGCTGATCGGCAGCGCGGTGCTGGCCATTTTCGTGGTTGTGGTTGCGGTTGCGGTGTACTGCTTGCTGTTCGACGCGCCGCTTTCATGGCACTGGGGCATTGCCTTCCTGTCGTTGCTTTTCATCAGTGTTTTGATGATGCTGGGCGTGGATTCAGCTTTTGTACAGGAAAACGTGTTGTACGCGCTGACCCCGACCCGCTGCCTGAAAATCGGTTCACGACCGGCTTCCATCGAGCGGATTCCGCTGTCATCTGAAAGACTCGGGTGTGTGATGGTTGATTCGAGCCGCGATTTCGGACATCTGGTGATGTATCAGCATTCAGAGATGTCGATGATGGGGTTGCATTCCCTCCGCACCGTCCGGCACGGGTTTTTCTACATCGAAAACGTACATCTGGTTGAACGGCTCGTGCGCGAGCATTTGTTGAAGGGCGTGGAACGTGTCGGAAACGCTGACCATTAAACGCGAAGGGCGGCCCGTCCGGTGCGAGGTCTGTCATCAGACGGATTTGTTCAATCCGGAAACGGGCGAGTGCCGCCGATGTTCCGTGACGGTGGTTCAGACCGACGATGGACCGGTGGCGGTTGATGGCGTGATCGGGCAACTCGCGGTTCACCGATGGAATGTTCCAGACAAATTCAGGGACCTCTTTCTTCAAGCGGTCGGGGACGAACCGGTGCTGTGGGTCGGGCGCCCGAACCTTCCGAGCGAGGAGAAGCAGCCCCGTTCAAAGCCGTCGATGGGAATCTGGGCGCTGGCTTTGGTTTTCGTCATGGTTGTGGTTTTCCTCCTGCTTCCCGACATGAACCTGTTTCTGAAGCTGGGCCTGACGATACTCGCGGTGCTGATGATCACCGCAAGTTTTTTGACCTTCGGAATGGAGGATCACTTTGAATCGGACGTCCTTTATGTTCTGACTCCGACCCGGTGCCTGAAAATCGACCCTCAATCCGTTCCCATCGAACGCATCCCGCTCTCTCCGGAACATCTCAGGTGCGTGGTGTTCAACTCGAACCGCGATTTCGGGCATCTGGTGTTATTCGAGGAAGCGCGGGTTCGAATGGGGTACGAATCCCGTGAACTCCGCCGCGGCTTTTTCTACATCGAAAACATTCATCTTGTTGAACGGCTCGTCCGCGAGCATTTGTTGAAGGGCGTGGAACGTGTCGGAAACGCTGACCATTAAACGCGAAGGGCGACCCGTCCGGTGCGAGGTCTGTCATCAGACGGATATGTTCAATAACGAGGATGTGACCTGAACGGTTTTTTCGGAGAAGGCAACCGCGCGTTGAAACGTTGATGGTGTCGCCCGCTTCGCGGGCTTTTAGGATTTTGTGGCGCATCGGCATTCCACGGGTTGCGCTCGCGGACTCGCTCCACCCGAGGCTTTACGCTGCCGCCCGGCTTCGCGGGCGGAAAGCCGATGATGTTTTCTTTATGCGATTTGGCGTGACCAAAATTGGCATTGATTTTATCGCCCGCGAAGGCGGGCGAGAGCGTAAAGCCCCGTATGAAGCGAAGCGAAATGCGGGGAAACGATGCTCCTGCCACACTACGAGCCGCGTCAGCGGCGAGGCCACGGTTAATTCCGCAGGCCGTGGAGGGGCGCGGGGATGCGTCCGCCGCGACGGATGAAGCCGTGACAGTGGGACGGATTGACCGCCATGATCGGCGCCCGGCCCAGCAACCCGCCGAATTCCACCATGTCTCCGACCTTCTTGCCCGGCGCGGGGATGATCCGGATGGCCGTCGTCTTGTTGTTCATGACGCCGATGGCGGCTTCGTCCGCGATGATCGCCGCGATGGTTTCGGCGGGCGTATCGCCCGGAATCGCGACCATATCCAGCCCGACCGAACAGACCGACGTCATCGCTTCGAGCTTGTCGAAGGTGAGCGCGCCGTTGGCCGCCGCCTCGATCATGACGTGGTCTTCCGAAACCGGAATGAACGCGCCGCTCAGGCCGCCGACGTTGCTCGACGCCATCAGGCCGCCCTTTTTCACGGCGTCCGTCAGGAGCGCGAGGGCGGCGGTCGAACCGTGCGCCCCGGGGAATTCGAGGCCCATCGCCTGAAGAATTTCGCCTACGCTGTCGCCGACGAGCGGCGTCGGCGCGAGACTCACGTCGATGATGTTGAAGGGAAGCCCGAGGCGGCGCGCGGCCTCGCGTCCGACGAGTTCGCCAGCGCGGGTGATCTTGAAGGCGGTCCGCTTGATGATTTCCGCCAGTTGGCCGAGATCGCAGTCACCCGCCATCTGTACGGCATGGGCAACCACGCCGGGACCGCTGATGCCGACGCTGACCGAGGCTTCGGCCTCGCCCGCGCCGTAGAACGCGCCCGCCATGAACGGGTTGTCCTCGACCGGGTTGGCGAAGGCGACGAACTTCGCGCAGCCGAGGCCGTCGCGGTCGGCGGTCCGCCGGGCGAGGTCCTTGAGCGCGACGCCGAGCCGCGCCACGGCGTCCATGTTGATCCCGCTGCGCGTGGTGGCGAGGCTCACCGAGCCGCAGAGGCGGTTGGTCACGGCGAGCGCTTCCGGCAACTGGTCGAAGTAATCGCGGTCCGCCGCCGTCATTCCCTTATGAACCAGCGCGGAAAATCCGCCGACGAAATCCACGCCGATGCGTCCGGCGCTGTCGTCCACCGCTTTGGCGAGCCGGATGTAGTCACGGTCGGAACAGGCCGCGCCGACCTGCGAGAGCGGCGTCAGGGCGAGCCGCTTGTTCGCGATGGGCATGCCGAATTCCTCCGAAATTTCATTGACGGTCGGAATCAGCCGGGCGGCGAGCCGTTCGAGCTTGGCCTGCGCGCGATCGCACACGCGGGCAATGTCGTGGTCGGCGCAATCGCCGAGCGACACGCCGAGCGTGACGGTCCGGATGTCGAGATTTTCCATCTCGGTCATCCGAATGGTTTCAAGAATTTCACGACGAGAAAGAGACATAGGGGAGGAAGTCTGGAGTCTGGGGGGGGGGGGGGGGTGTGGGGGGGGAATAATAAAAGGTTTTTAAATTTTTATATAAAGAGAATTAAAAAAAAAGTAAAGGAAAATATAAGGTATTAATAAAAAAAAAA
>JBDRAL010000019.1:0-8606 GCA_039793685.1 Blastocatellia bacterium NZW_1522 | reverse complement strand
ACCACCGGAAACGAACCGAAAAAGGAAAACGCATCCCGGAGGGATGCGGAGAAACGCCTGATTCTGCGCATCCCTCCGGGATGCGAACCGCTTCGGGGTCCTTAACCGGTGGTGGCGGCAATGCCTGCGGCATTTGCCTGACCACCGGCTATTTTCTTTACATCCCTCCGGGATGTGGAGTAGTCGCACGCACCTGAAAACTGCTCTAACGATTGTCGCCCGCCTTCGCGGGCTTCAATCTGCCTTACTAACTACTAACTACTGGCTGCTCGCGTTCCCCGGACTCCCGACTCAAGACTCCCGACTCAAGACTTTTATCGGAGTATTTTCATCATCGCCCGCAGTGGCGCGGTCAGGCGCCAGGAACGGGAGCCGAGGGTTTCGCCGAGCGCCCGTTCGGCGCTTTCGTGCTTGCGGCGGGATTCGGCCAGTTCGCTTTCAAGGGACTGAATGCGGTTGGCGCGGTTGACGCGTTCGCTTTCAAGGTGGGCGAAGCGGAGGTCGCGGTCGGTTTCGAGCTGTTCGACGCGGATGCGGTAGTCGCGTTCGGCCTTGGCGAGCTGTTCGCGGAATTCGGCGACCATTTTTGCAATCTGTTCGTCGTGGCGGGCGGTCAGATCGGCGAGGCGGGTGTCGCGGTCGGCTTCGAGGCTGGCAACGTGGGCGGCATGGTTGGCTTCGAGGTTGCGGATGTGGACGTCGCGCTCGTCGAGCCGCCGATTCTGCTCGGCTTCGAAACGTTCCTGATCGGCCCTGAGCGCCGCTTCCCGCTGCCGAAGCCGGTCCTCGACTTCGGCTTCCAGCCGCCGCATCCGCTCGGTCCAGAGCGTTTCGACGCGATGAAGTTTGACTTCGTGGTCCATCTCCAGCTTTTTCATTTCGCGGTCGCGTTCCTCGATGACCGCCTCGATCCATTCCCGCTGCTCGCGCAGGCGGGCCTTGGCCTGAAACACGGTGTACTGAAGTTCGACCGGGTCGAATTCGCTGGAACAGATGTTGTGAAGAAATTTCCAGAGCGGCGTCATCCGTTGCGCCGTCGTCTCGCGGAGGGTGACGAACACCCATTTCGACGGGGCGATGGCCGGATGAATGTCGCCCGCGGCCGTCACGACCACCGCGTTACCGGCGTCGAGTTCGGGTTCGACGAGCTGGCCGAGCCGGGCGAAGTCGCGGGCGTCGAGCGTCCGCGCAATGATGACCTCGAAGCGCGCGAGGTCGTCGGCCGTGACGTCGGCGAAGCGTCCGGCGACGAGTGCCGCGAGCGGCGCGCCGTTTTCGGATTCGGCGAACAGCGCGACATGGCTTTCGATGAGCGCCGGGTCGTCCTCGCCGTCGATGGCGGCAAACAGCCGGGCGGGATTGCGGTTGAGGCCGTCCGTCCCGGCGTCGTGGCTGCCGTTGCTGGCGGCAGGGAGCGTCCCGAGGTCGCGAAAATCGAGTTCGAACAGACCCGCGGCTGCGACGATGCGCAGAATCCGACGGTCGAGCAGGTTCAATTCCGTGGGTCCGGGCTGTGACATGTTCAAATGATCCATCCGATATGAGGGTGATACATCCGGCCGATGAGTTCGTTGTCCGCGCTCCGCAGGGTGCCCCGGTCGAAGACCCGTTGCACCTGCTCGCCGATTTTGAGCATTTTGGTAAGGTCCGCCGAGAGCGACGCGGGATTCTGATAGTAGTACCCGAGGACGACCGGAACGAAAACCGTCAGGCGTCCGTCGTTGAGCAGGTGGAGGAACAATTCCCAGTCCTCATTGCTCATCCACCGGCGGTCGGTGAGAAATCCGCCGCATTCGAGCGCCTGCGTCGCGTCGATGAGTGAAAAGTTGTCGATGTAGTTGGCCCGGAAAATCCGCGCCGAAATACATTCGTTCGACACGAGGCTGACCGGCTTGCCGCCCTCCCGGACGATGAGGTTGCCGTAGACGAGCGCCGCCCCGGTTTCAATCATCGTCCGGTAGAACAGCGGAAGGTTTTCGGATTTCAGTTCGTTGTCGGCGTCGAGCAGGCAGACCGTCCGGTAGCGCGCTTCCCAGAGGCCGAGGTTGCGGGCCGCCGCCGGGCCGCCGTTTTCAGGCCGCAGCAGCGTCCGGATGGCGATGTCGGGGTAAAAAGTCCGCAGGTTGAACAGATATTCGGCGGAACCGTCGAGCGAGGCGTCGTCCACCACGACGATTTCCCCCGCCACGCCCGTCTCCGCGAGTGCGCGCAGGCCGCGCAGAGCGGACGACAGGCTGCGCGGCAGAAACTGGCGGTGATTCCAGTTCGGCACGCAGATCGTCAGTCCGACTTCCTTCCGGCCGGGGAGCAGGCCGGTCTTCGCGACGGTTTTCGGGATGGCGGTCTCGGTCATAAAATCCATCCGATGGGCGAAAGGTACATCCGTCCGACCAGTTCATCCGATTCGCTCCGGTGGCGGTTCTGGTCGTGAATCCGCTGAAGCCGTTCGATGACCGGGTCGTTTTCGTCCGGCTCGGGGTCGTCCGGCAGTCGGTCACGGTAGCCCGCCGCCACCGGGACGAACACGATCAGCTTTTTGCGTGACAGCAGGCGCAGCACGAGTTCCCACGGCGCGTGACTCCCGAGGGTTGCGTCATGGCCTCCCGCGTCGAGCGCCTGCCGCCGGTCGATCAGCACGATTCCATCAATCCGGTTTTCCGCGAAAATGCCTGAATGCAGGCATTCGTTCGACTCGACCGCGACCGCGCGACCGTCTTCCAGCACAATCTGGTTGCCGTAAACCACGACCGCGCCGGTTTCAATAGCCGCCCGGTACAGCCGGGCCACGTTTTCCGGAATCAGCTCGCGGTCGGCGTCGAGAAAACAGACGTGGTTGAACCCGGCTTCGCGGATGGCCCGGTCGCGGACCGCCCCCGCGCCTTCCGGATGGCCGAGCCAGATGGTCCGGAAGGGCGTTTCCGTCGCGTATCCGGCGAGTCCGGCAAGGTACTTCCGCGACCCGTCGCGCGATCCGTCGTCGATGACGAGCAGTTCGTACGGAATTCCGGCCTCGCGCAGCGCCGCCGCCGTCCGCCGCAGCGACCGGACCGCGCGCGGCAGAAACGGGCGGTGATTCGCGACCAGCAGGCAAAGGGTCAGTCCGTCCGTCATGCGTCGAGGACTTCCGTAAAGGATTGGCCGAGCGTCGGGCGGTCGAGCAGCAACCGGACGAGTCGGGCAAACGCCTCGGTCCGGTCGGTCCTGGAAAATACGTCGATCATTTCCGGCAGCCCGCCGAAAACGCAGCCGGTTTCCTGAAAACGGGTGCGGAACAAGGGGTCGATCTTGACCGGAAACGCGCCGCGCAGCAGGGCATCGAGAACGCGGAAACTCTCGAAGTACGCAAAATCGTGCTGCGCCCGCCAGATGTAGAACCGCGTTGCCGACAGAATCCGGTCGAGGTGATGTTTTTCAAGTCGCCCGCTGCCCGGTCGGACCGGCATGACGGTGGGCAGAAACAGAAAGCCGCGCGGGTCCCATTTCACGAGTTCGTCGGCGAATCCGGCGCGGTCCTCGGTAAGCGAGGCGATGAAGGCCCACGGAATGGGGCGTTCGGCGTCGGCTGTGGCGAGATGAGCTTCCAGTTGCAGCCGTTCGGTGCGCGTCGGGGCGTTGAAAACGAACCGGTAGGGCGTTTCCGCGCGTTCGCTCGGCAGTTCCTGCTCGAACCAGCCCACGTCAACCAGTTCCGACCATTCGATGTCGTCGGCGAACTGATTCTGGAACCAGTCGGTTCCGACGCATTCCGCGCAGACGAGCGTCCGGCGGGCGGCGGCGGCCACCCGGCGGCGCAGAATCGGTTCGCGGCCCTTGATGGACGGCTCCATCGTCGCTTCATGCCAGTTGACGACCACGACATGATCGGACGGCTCGGCGTCGAGAAATTCCCGAACGTTCAAAAGGCGCGCCCGCGCCCGCCGTTCGGTCGGCAGGTCGTGGAACAGCCGCTCGGCGAGATCGGCGAAAAACCAGTTGTTGTTGTGGCTGTAAACGATGTCCATCAGGCTCTGAACCGGTGTGTTTCCTATTTCACCGGTTCGGTGAGCGAAACCTTGGTGGACGGCGTACCCGTGCCGTCGCGGTCGATGATGACCGACATGCCCCGCACAAGGCCGAGGCGCGGCTTGCCGGTTCCGGTCCAGTCGCCGAGGATGATCTTGTCGTCCGGCTCAATGTCTTCCAGTTCGATGGTTTGCGTTTGCGTTCCGGTATTGTCGAGGCTCACGATGATTTGAGCGCCGCGGCGGATGGCAACGTCGGCTTTTCCGTCCCCGTTGAAGTCGCCGTAAACCGCCTTGTCGGTCTTCAATCCGAAGACACGGGTGATTTCGGGTTTCCCGTCGCGATTGGTGTCGATGAGAAAGACGTTTTCGCGCCGGACACCGAAATCCGCCTTGCCGTCGCCGTCGAAATCGCCGACGAACCCGACGTCGGTGGGCGAGCCGTAAACGAGCGTGAAGTTGGCATTTCCGTCCCGATCCGTTTCCACATAGAAGACGTTTTCGCGCCGGACGGCGAAATCGGTTTTGCCGTCGCCGTCGAAATCCGCCGCGAAAAAGGTGTCGTTCGGAGTCCCGAACGTCTGGCGGCGGGTGGGCTTGCCGTTCATCGCGCCGTCGATGTGGAGCAGATTTCCAGTACGAAAAGCGAGGCCGTCGGCCTTGCCGCCATCGAAGTGGCCCACGAACACATCGTCAAACGGTTGCGGGGCGGGACCTTTCTTCCCTCCACAGGCCGCGAAGGTCAACGCGAGGCCGAGACACGAGGCCAGAACACACGCTCTTTTCATAAAAACAATCCTGAAATGATGGAATGGACGGGGTCGTCCGTTTTCGAACCCGCTCGAAAAAGAATTGCCGAGAATAGCCGAGGAAAAGTCGGGAGTCGAGACCTCGATCAAAAGTCCTGAGTCTGGAGTCGAGAGTCTGGAGTCTGGAGTCAAAAACCAAAAGCCGGTATCTTCGGACTTCAGACTCTCGACTCCAGACTCCAGACTTTCTGTGCTTTTAACCATTCCCGCCGAACACGCCCGCCTGCGCATCGACGAAGCCATCCGGCTCGCGATGCCCGACGTACCCCTGACCGCCATTCGTCGTGCCGTGGACTCGGGCGACCTCGTCATCAACGGCCAAAAACGAACTTCCGGCTGGAAGGTGAGGGCGGGCGACCGCGTCACGGGCGAAATTCCCGATCTCGAATGGCTGACGCTCTCCCGGACCGCCATCGCGCTCGACGTCATCTTTGAAGACGACCACCTGCTTGCGGTCAACAAGCCGCCGGACATGCTCTCGCACCCGACGCCGAAGGAGCGCGGCGAGACGCTGCTCAACGCGCTGCTCGCCTACCCGGCATTTGCGACGCCGACGGCGAACGTCCGGCCGATGCTCATGCACCGGCTCGACCGCGATACGTCGGGGGTGATCGTCATCGCCAAGACCGAGGCGGCGGCGAAACGGCTGTATCCTTTATTTGAAGAACGGCGGATGGAAAAACGCTATCTCGCAATTGTGGTGGGCGGCCCGGAAGCCGACGCGGGCGAAATTTCAGCCCCCATCGGACGAAATTACGCCACCTGGCCGCGTTGGCGGGTGATGGACGACGGCAAACCGGCGCTTTCGAGCTTTCGCGTCGAGCGGCGGTACGACGGATTTTCCCTCCTCGATCTCGCGCCGAAAACTGGTCGGACGCACCAGCTTCGGATTCACACGGCCTTTATCGGGTGTCCGATTCTGGGCGACCGGGTGTACGGCAATCAGCCGAACAAGGAATTTTCACTGAAGCGCCCCGATTTGCTGGTGAAACGGCAGATGCTCCACGCCGCCGAACTGGTTTTCAATCATCCCTGGACGAAAAAAGACCTCGAACTGCGCGCGCCGCTGCCCGAGGATATGAAAACCGTTCTGGCCGATGATTGAGCGGCCGGCGGGGTGTGTGGTGAAATCGCGGGACACGTTTACGGATTTGATGGGATTCGAGATTTGCGCGGATGTCGCGGAATTTCGTCGGATTTCCCCCGGATTTGCGCGCGTTCCCGGATTCCCGTTCAAAGACCCCGGATTCCCGTTCGAAGACCTCGGATTCCCGCTCGCGGACTCGCTTCATCCGGGGCTAACGATATTTCGCCCGCTCCGCGGGCTATCAAACTGGTGAACGAATCGTCTCCGATTCCGGAAATTCTGAATTCTCAATTCTGAATTCTCAATTACCCGAAGCTCGCTTCATCCGAGGCTAACGATATTTCGCCCGCTCCGCGGGCTTAAAACTAACTGCTAACCACTGACTGCTAACTGCTATGAAAAAGCGAACTTCCTCGTCGCTCGACCGTCGGGCGTTTCTGCAAACTTCGGCTGCCGGACTGGTGGCCGCTTCGGCGCTTTCCGGGACGGTTCGCGGGGCCGACAAGCCGATTGCCTTTGCGATTCACGGCGGGGCCGGGACGATTCTGAAAAGTACGATGACGCCGGAAAAAGAGGCCGACTACCGGGCGAAGCTGACCGAGGCCGTGACCGCCGGACACGAGGTTTTGAAAAAGGGCGGCAAGGCGCTCGACGCGGTGGTCGCGGCGATTGTCATTCTCGAGGATTCGCCGCTGTTCAACGCGGGCAAGGGCGCGGTGTTCACCGCCGACGGCACGAACGAACTGGATTCCGCAATTATGGACGGCTCGACACTGGCCGCCGGGGCAGTGGCGGGCGTGAAGCGGATTCAAAACCCGATTCTGCTGGCGCGGATGGTGATGGAGAAGTCGCCGCACGTCATGATGATCGGCGCGGGGGCGGAGGCGTACGCGAAGAAGATGGGGATGCCGTTCGTGCCGCCGGAGTATTTCCGGACGGAACAGCGGTGGCGCGATCTGCAAAAGGCGAAGGAAGAAGAAGCGAAGAAGAAAACGGCGCGGCGGGTGGTGAATCCGGACGAAAAGTACGGCACGGTCGGCGCCGTCGCCCTCGATTCGGCGGGCAATCTCGCCGCCGGCACTTCGACCGGCGGGATGACCAACAAGAAGTTCAACCGGGTGGGAGATGCGCCGATTATCGGAGCGGGGACCTACGCCAACAACGCGAGCTGCGCTGTGTCGGCGACGGGCTACGGCGAGTATTTCATCCGCTCGGTCGTCGGCCACGACATTTCGGCACTGATTGAATACAAAGGACTTCCGGTCGGAGAAGCGGCGGAAACGGTACTGGGGAAGGTGGCGAAACTCGGCGGCGACGGCGGGGTGATCGTCATGGACCGCAACGGGCGCATCGCCCTCGCGCACAACACGCCGGGGATGTACCGCGCGTCAATCGACGTGGACGGCAAGCTCTACGTCGGGATTTACAAGGATTAGCCCTGCTTTTCTTTGGTTAGTTCCTCAATGCGGTTTTGCAGTTTCGTAATTTTTAAGAAGAGGATGACGAAAGCTCCGCCAGTCATGAGGGCGCCGACAAAAGGAAGGCTCAAAAGGTACAAGCTCGGCTGAACACTTTGTGTACTAATAGCCGAAAAACTGAGGCTCATAATCATAAAAAAGGGACCAAAGGTTCCAAGGGCCGGAAAAAAAGCATCAGAAATGCCTTGTTTTGAGTTCATTTTATGCTCCATGAAGCAGAAGTGATTGGATTGGGATTTCCTCAATGAGAAGAACTAAAGAAAGTATACTCAAGAGCTGAGAAGTGTAGAAAAGAAGGCGCTTTTCTCAGAGAAACCCGCCTCTCCAGAATTCGATCCGGGAATTTCGACGCATGTTTTGAACCGTTTCGATGAATTTGGTGGTCCCGTGCCTTCACAGGCGGATTTCCGGGGCGAAACGGCTCACGAATTTTGAATTTTTCATTTGGAACGAACCGGGATGGTTCAGGCCGGGCCGAAGGGAAGAAAAGCCCGAATGGGCGGGACCGGCAAAAAAAGGGGGCTTCCCCATTCAAAGGAAGCCCCCTTTCCAGAACTCACAGTTGGCTACAGGAAACACGGACATGAACCTCGGTGACGTGACGTTTCACACTTGAGACGCGCGAAATGTAGCCGCCGTGAACAGGGTTGTCCGTATCACTTTTGGAAAAAAATCGGGAAGACAGTCTGGAGTCCGGAGTCGAGAGTCTGGAGTCCGGTCCGAAAACTTCAAGGTTCAAGGAAAAGGCGTTCGGGAGTGTCGCCACCCTCGAACGCCTTTCATTTTGAACTTGGTCGTTCAGTCCGGACTCCAGACTCTCGACTCCGGACTCCTGACTTTGTTTAAAAGCCGTCCCAATCGCCGACAATCGGAATGTCGGTGGTCGTTCCGTAGACGAAGTTGATATCGGCGAATCCGGTGGTGTTGGTGTTTCTCAGGAACCACTCGTTTCCGCGAACGATGCCGATCGTGTCGATGCCGTCGGCGTTCCAGTCACCGGCCACGGGTTTGTCGCCCGCGATGCCGTAGAAGAACTCCACGTCGGCGACGCCGGTCGTGTTCGTGTTGCGCAGATAGACGAAGCCGTTGGTCGGACGGAAACAACCGATGGTGTCGATGCCGTCGCCGTTCCAGTCGCCGGCGATGTAGAGATCGGTCCCGTTGCCGTAGGCGAAACTCACGTCGGGCGCGCCGCCCGTGTTGGAGTTTCTCAAAAAGATGAGATTGCCCC
>JBDRAL010000018.1:0-96018 GCA_039793685.1 Blastocatellia bacterium NZW_1522 | reverse complement strand
GGGGCAATCTCATCTTTTTGAGAAACTCCAACACGGGCGGCGCGCCCGACGTGAGTTTCGCCTACGGCAACGGGACCGATCTCTACATCGCCGGCGACTGGAACGGCGACGGCATCGACACCATCGGCTGTTTCCGTCCGACCAACGGCTTCGTCTATCTGCGCAACACGAACACGACCGGCGTCGCCGACGTGGAGTTCTTCTACGGCATCGCGGGTGACAAGCCGGTGGCGGGCGACTGGAACGCCGACGGCATCGACACGATCGGCATCGTTCGCGGAAACGAGTGGTTTTTGAGAAACACCAACACCACCGGATTCGCCGACATCAACTTCGTCTACGGAACGACCACCGACATTCCCATTGTCGGCGATTGGGACGGACAGCCCTGAAAATCGTGAGTCCGGAGTCGCGAGTCCGGAGTCCGGGCTGAAACGCTCACCATTCAAGCCGGAAAGCGTCCGGGAGTCCCTAACTCCCGGACGCTTTCCGTTTTGACTTCAGATTCCAGACTCACGACTCATGACTTTTCCGGGGTTTCATTTTTTGACAGGCAACGCGGCGATGATTACTGTTCGGGACTCCGCAATTTTCCGCTGCTCGGCCGCTCACCCCGAACGTCCGTCACCTGATTCATGAGTCATCCCGTCCTTCAAGCGATTCGAACCGGCGCTGCCCCGAAAACCGCGAAAATCGCGGCGGCCAAGGGACTGTTGCCGCTTCCTCCCGAAGTTTTACTTGAAACGCTGGCACTGCTGACGCGCGACCTCGATCCCGAAATCCAGTCGGCGGCGATTTCCTCCATCGGGAGTCTCGATCCGGCGGTTCTCCTTCCCATCGCCCGCAATGAAGGAACGGCCCCGGAACTGCTGGCGTTTATGTGCGTCGCGCCCGGCATGCCCGAGGCAGTCGCCGAAGCCACCCTGTTCAACCGGGCAACACCGGACAACGCCGCCACCCAGCTCGCCTTTTCAACCGGCAGTCCGACGCTCATCGAGGCGCTCACGGTCAACCAGCAACGGCTCATTCGAAATCCGCAGCTTATCGAGGCCATTCTTCATAATCCGCGCCGGACGCCCGAAGCCGAACGTCGCGCCCGCGAAGTCAAAACCGAGTTTCTGGAAAAAGAATTCGGCCGCCGACAGGTCAGCGGAGAGGTGGCGGCCCAGAGTCGCGCCGAGGTCAAGTCGGTCGCCGACCTGATTCCGGAAATGTTTGATGACGCCCCCGTCGCGCCGCCGCCGATTTCCGCGCCTCCTCCTCAGCCGCCGCCAGCCGCCGTCGAACCACCAGCCTCGGTTGCGCCGCCGCCCCCCCCCGCGCCGGGACCGCGCCCCGCCACGAGTTCAGCCGCCGGATTTCAACCTTCGGGAAAGATTTCCTCAGTCGGTCCGATTGCGATGATCCAGCAGGGCAAGGCGCCGCGCCCGGCCAAGCTGATGGTTGCGCAAGGGAAGCTGCCGCTCGGCCCGGAAGACATGCTGTTCGCGCAGGTTCTGCTTACGGCGGACGATGACGACGAAATCGCCTTCGCGGCGCGAACTTCGATTGACCAGCTCGATCCGGAAAAACTGCTGCCCATCGTCCAGAGCAAGGAGACGCCAGAGGAAGTCCTGCATTACCTGCTGCTGTGGGATCGCCTGACGTCGCAAATGGGTGAAACGATTCTGGTCAACCCGTCAACACCGGACTCGGCCGTTCTCGCTTTCGCCAAAAACGCCCGCGACGGGTCACTGCTCGAAGCCGTCACCATCAACCAGCAACGGCTGATTCGGCTGCCCGACATCATCGAGGCGGTACTCAATAATCCGGCGAGTACATTTGAAGCCGTCCGCCGCGCTCGTGAAGTCAAAACCGAATTCTTCGAAAAGGAACTTGGGGCGGAACAGGTCGCCCGCGAACGTCAGGCGCGCGCCGCCAAGTTTGCCGGCATTCTGGACGCTCCGCCAATTTCCGACGAGGCGTTCGAAGCGGAATTTCAGTCACTGCTGGCGGCATTCGAATCCGAAGTCGGCCAAACCTTTTCGGATGAAGCCCCGGACGCGGAAACAGCCGACGCGGCGTTCGAAGCCATGCTGGCAACGGTCAAGAGCGAGGAAGGCATTGACCTGCTGGCCGAGGCCCAAAAGGACGGAGAATCGAGCCAACGACTTTCGATCTACCAACTCCTCGCCCGGATGTCGGTCAAGGAGCGCATCTTCGCGGCGATCAAGGGAGGACGCGAAGCCCGCGCCATCCTCATCCGCGATGCCAACCGGATGGTCTGCACCGCCGTGGTCAAGAATCCCCGAATCAGCGAGGCGGAAGTCGAAAGCATCGCCAACATCAAGGGCATCAGCGAGGACGTTCTGCGGATCATCGCCATGAACCGCTCGTGGATCAGCAACTACACGATCATGCACAACCTCGTGCGCAACGCCCGCTGCCCGCTGAACTTCAGCATGCAGTACATCAATCGCCTCCAAAACCGCGACCTGATGAATCTCGGCAAGAGCAAGGCCGTTCCCGACGCCCTCCGCCAGGCCGCCAACCGGCTCATTACCAAGCGACGCGAGTCCGGATCAGGATGATTTTCAATTGACAATTGAGAATTGAGAATTGAGAGTGGAAAAACTGAGAATTGGCTTCTCCTGAGGCCAATTCTCAATTCTGAATTCTCAACCCTCAATTGTTCATGCGCGCACGCGACCTGATGACGCTCGATTTCGACTTTATTGATGGCGACGACACTGTCCGTGAAGCCATTCTGCTCATGCGCCGGACGCGTGTTCACTGCCTGATCGTGAACCCGCGTGACGAGTACGACGCGCACGGCATCATTACCGAGAGCGACATCGTCTCGAAGGTCGTCGCCTCGGGCGGCGATATCGACAAAGCCCGTGTTCATCAGGTGATGACCAAGCCGCTGTTCATGGTCGATCCCTCGTTCGACGTGAAATTCGTCGCGCGGGTGATCGGCTCGCACAAACTCCAACGCGTGCCGGTCGTCGAAATGGGCAAGATCATCGGGGTTATTTCAGTGGCCGACATCATCCGGCGCGGTATCGAGGCCATTGATGACTTCGACGACAGCGCCAGAACGGAAGATCGCTCGATTACCGGGACGTAACCCGATGTGCCGCTTCGCCCGTCAGTACGACGACTGCATGCGTCCGCTCGAACGCCGCGTCTTCGGCAAGCGCCGCCGCGCCCTGCTGCCGCTCGCCACCGGCGACGTCCTTGAAATCGGCGGTGGAACGGGCGTCAATCTCGCCCTTTATGCCAACGCCGGGTCGCTCGTCTTCACCGACCCCGAACCGGCCATGCTCGACATCGCGCGGACCAAACCCGTCGCGCCGAATCTTTCGGTCCGCTTCGAGGCCGTCCCCGGCGAACGGCTGCCCTTCCCCGACGCGAGTTTCGACACGGTCGTCGCCACGCTCGTCCTCTGCACGGTTGACGACCCTGCGCAAACGCTCGCCGAAATCCGCCGCGTATTGCGCCCCGACGGCAAACTTTTACTGCTCGAACACGTCCGCCCGCCGCACGTTCTCGGCCTGCTCGCCGACCTGCTGACGCCGCTCCAGAAACGGCTCGCCGCCGGTTGCCGCCTCAACCGCCGCACTCGCGCCAGCGTCGCCGCCGCCGGATTTTCTTTTGAACGCACCGACCGGGAGGTGTGGGGGATTGTGGAAACGATGGTGGGGAAAAAGTCTGGAGTCTGAAGTCGAGAGTCTGGAGTCCGTTTCAAAAATCGAACCTTTCGTGAGCCGGACCTTTTTTGTCTTCAGGTCTTTGCCCCCCGCTTTGACTCCAGACTCAAGACTCTCGACTCCAGACTTTTGTTCCGGACTCCCTCTTGACACGTATGCTATTCTCCACGTTCCCGAAAACGGGAAAGGCAAATGCGCCGACTTAGCTCAGTTGGTAGAGCGACTGATTCGTAATCAGTAGGTCACCGGTTCAAGTCCGGTAGTCGGCTCCAGAAGCACAAAACGGGCGATCCGCAACGGGTCGCCCGTTTTGCTGTTTGCCCTGCATGGTTGGGCAAGGCCCGGATTACCGTTTGGAAGCACCCAGAACAAGAAAAACAACCCCGCCAATCAGGAATCCGACAACCGGCAGAAGAAATGCCCAGTGCGGTTTGGACTGAATTTCGTTATGCGATGGGTCCGCCGGGTCGTATCGGACGATGACGGACAGATCCTTCGGCTCGTCGAATTCGATTTCGTCCTTGCCCGAGTACCTCTTCCCGTCGACGGAAAACGAATAGGTCACATAAGAAGTCCCGCGCTTGATCCTGTACTCGGGATTGAATTGTCCCAGGGTTTTAGCCGAACACTTCTGGCTTTTCTTCCATTCTTCGTAAGTTCCGAAAGCCGCGCCAACGCCGAAGAGAAGCAATAAAATGCCGGTCAAAAGTTGCTTGCTCTTTTTCACCGTGTCGTAGGGCCGTTTCTGCATTTCAGATCACCTCCACGTTTCGGACTCCGAAAAATGGCGCCGTCCGAGCCGGGACAGGGCCTGCGGACTCACAACCGGACGGCCTCGAATGTAAACGTTCGAAAACTTGACGGAATATCCGGACAATAACAACAAATCTCCGGAAACGGCAACGGAAACCAAACATTTTTCAAACGTTCATCCCATTCGATGCCGGACAGTGGGTGTTTATTGTCGATCACGTCATCGGCAGGCCCGCGAACCAGATCGCAAAGCGTCGCCACCATTCGCTATTGGCCACCGTGAGGGTTCCGACGAAATACACGATGAACAGCCCCGTCATCACCGGAAAGACCCATCGCCCGCGCCTGGCCTTGCGTTCGAACACCATCAGCGCGACGAGAACGCCAAGCGTCGCGGCGTAGTTGATGAGTTCCGCGTGGGGAATCGGCGGCAGATAGAAGATGAACCACCGCGCCAGCGACGGGTTGATCATCGTCAGACTCGTCCCGATCATCGCCCGCGCGTGAATCGCCGGGTCATTCTTTTTGTACATTGCGAGCAGGTAGGCGAAGGAAAAGATGACGAGCGTTCCGAGCTGGACGAACAACAGATTCGAATGCTCCGCCGTGACTTCCGCCCGGTGCTTCATGATCCGGTTGTGCGAAAGCAGGAAAATCGAGGCCATGATGACCGGCCCGAGCGCGTAGGCCGCAAAGCCGATTTTCTTGTGCAGCGCGCGGTTGCCCAAACGGACGAGCAGCGCCTGCCCGATGAGCAGCAGACACCAGACGACCATCGTCACCGCGTGGATGTGGGTGTAGCGGTCGATGTCGCCGAACTTCAACGCGAAGTACGGTTTCCAGAACCCGATGATGGCAATCAGAAAGAGGGCGATGAACCCGAATCCGCTGTTCGGGAAAAACCCGGCGGGTTTGCGCGCGGGCGTGAGGATGGCGCTCATTGATGTTCCTCGGTAAAAAATGTGAGCCGATGCGGCATCTTCAGTCGGGACTACGCCGAGGAGCAAGCCTCCGGGTTGAATCCTTTTGAAAAAGTTTGCGTTGGCGGGATGAACAAATCGGGGGGATTTCGAGTACAATGCCGACCGTTTTCATTCCCGAAGGCATCCCTCGCGGCAGGGACACGGATTCCATCATTCAATGACTACTCACCGTTTTACTCACCTGATTTTGGGTGCGTTCGTCGCCGCCCTGCTCTGTGGCGTCTTCTCCGCGCCGGTTCGCGCCCAGGAGAAAGCCCTGTCGGATCGCATCGTGGATTACGTCATCACGGCGGAACTCGACCCGGTCAAAAAGGAAATCACCGGACGCGAACGCCTGCGCTGGCGCAATCCATCGAAGGAACCGGTCGGCGAGCTTCAGTTTCACCTTTATCTGAACGCTTTTCGTGACGCGAAAAGCAGTTTCATGAAGGAATCGGGCGGCCAGTTACGCGGCGACCGGATGGACGAATCGAAACTCGGCTTTATCGAAGTCACCTCGATGAAGACGTCCGAAGGCGAAGACCTCGGGGCAAAGGGCGAGTTCATTCACCCCGACGACAACAACGCCGACGACCGGACCGTCTGGCGCGTGGCGCTCGCCAAACCCGTCGCACCCGGCGCGGAGATCACGCTCGACATCGCGTTTCGCTCGAAACTGCCGCGCGTGTTCGCCCGCACGGGCTTTTTCGGCAACTACTTCTTTGTCGGCCAGTGGTTTCCGAAAATCGGCGTCTATGAACCGGCGGGAATGCGACGACGCGAAAAGAGTGGATGGAACTGTCACCAGTTCCACGCCAACACGGAGTTTTACGCGGATTTCGGAACGTACGATGTGACCTGCACGATTCCGTCGAACTACAAAATCGGCGCCACCGGCGTGTTGAAGGAAAAGCATGACGCGGACGGCGGCAAGACAGCGTGGCGCTTCACGCAGGCTGACGTTCACGACTTCGCCTGGACCTGCTCGCCCGACTACCTCGAATTCACCGACACGTTCAGCGAACCGGGCCTCAAGAACGTCTCGATAAAACTTTTATTGCAGCCGGAGCATGCGGCGCAGCGCGACCGTCATTTCATCGCCGCGAAGAACGCGCTGAAGTATTTCGGCACGCACTTCGGGGCCTATCCGTACGACACGCTGACCGTCGTCGATCCGGCCTACAACGCGGGTGGCTCCGGCGGGATGGAATATCCGACGCTCATCACCGTCGGAACGGTCTACAAGGTCGAAGACGACGAGACGCAGCTCGGCGCGTTTCCGGAAGTCGTGCTGATTCACGAATTCGGCCATCAGTACTGGTACGGCATGGTTGCCTCGAACGAGTTCGAGGAATCGTGGATGGATGAAGGGCTGAACACCTACACCGAAGCGGAAGCGATGGACGAGTTCTACACGGGTCGCGACGCCGTGTGGTTTCGCTTCGGCGGTCAGCCGCTGTTCCGCCTGCCCACGCGCGTGCGCGACTGGCCGTTTCATCGGTTCAGCCTTTCGGCCTACGGCGTGAAGGCCGACCCGATCATCACCCCCGCGTGGAAATACCGGCAGCAGAGTTACGGATTCAATTCCTACGCACGGCCCGCGCTCACGCTCAAGATGCTCGAACGTCATCTCGGGAAGGAAACGATGACGCGCGTCATCAGGACCTACTTCGAACGGTGGCGCTTCAAGCATCCGACGTCGCAGGACTTCTTCGATGTAGCCTCAGAAGTTTCGGGACAGGATTTGAACTGGTTCTTCGAGCAGTATTTCCGTTCGACGAAAGTGCTGGATTACGGCGTGCAGTCGGTTTCCGAAACCGAGGCGGTCGTCGCGCGGCTCGGCGAGGCCACAATGCCGGTGGATGTCGAACTGCGCTTTACCGACGGCTCACACGAACGCCTCGCGTGGGACGGCAAGGACCAGAAGAAAACGTTCAAGGCGTCGAAACCGCTCGCGGCCATCGTGCTCGACCCGGACGACAAACTCTGGATGGACGTCAACCGCCCGAACAACAGCCAGTCCGTCGCGCGTACGCGAACGGGCGAAGCCGGAATGATGTCGCGGACCGTGTTCGTCCTTCAGCATCTGCTTCAGGCGATTGCTTTTCTCGGATAGTAAAGGAAAAAGCAGAAACGGCAGCCCGACCGTCAGGGAGGGCTGTCCCTTGCCAAGTACCAATTCGGCAAAGGACAGCCCTCCCTGACGGTCAGGCTGCGGTTGCGTTCTTCCTGAGATAAACGACGCTGCCATAGGTCACCGCCGAGCGGGTTTCAACTTCGTTCCACTGTTCGTAATGGACGATCTCGCCGACCGGTTCGCCGTACACGTCGAGCGTGTCGAGCATCGCAAGCATCGGCGGGAAGCCGCACACGTTGCGCGCGTCGCGGTCGGCGGCGATGTGGGCGAACAGTCCCGCCGAATCGCGACGACACACAATATCGAGCAGTTCGCGGTCGGCGGCGTCCACGGTTTCAAGAACCGATTCCGCGTCGAACGGATCGCCGAACTTGCGCCCGACGTGGGCGAGATCACCGCCGACCAGCAACACCGTACGAGTTTCGCTTTGTGAAACGGTTTTCCGTAACGCTTCGACGAATGCGTCATATTCGGCGCGGGTTTCCGCGTCCCGGTCGAACAGCGGATGAAATGACGTGCACAGAATCGGCGCAAATTTCACCCGTCCATCGGATGCCTTCTCGCCGAACAGGTGTTGAAGAAAAAGCACCTGAAACTCGATGGAATGTTCGGGCCGGTGCGCCGTGTCGTCGGCCTGAAACGGACGCCCCAATTCCTTTTCAAGCCGGTCGAGAAATTCGCGGTCGCAGCGCATCCGTCCGAGCGGCGTGACGTAGTCCTTGCGCGACGGTAGAAAGAGATCGCCCGTGCCGTAATGCGACGTGCCGAGAATCACGAACGTCACCGGCGCGTCATCGTCAAGTTGCGCGGCAAATGATTTGACCGCGCGGTAGACCGGGGCGTAGGCCCGTTCGCCGACGCGCAGGTCGATGTGCGGCGCGATGAGTCCGACCAGATTTGAAACGTTACCATCAGGGTCTGGGGCGAGCGAAAGAATGTGGTCGAGGCGCTTTTTCAAATCCTCCGGATGGGCCGGATAGCTGCCGCCCGCGTGCGCCGCCTCGCGAATGTCCGACGCGATGAACGCCCGGTCGCGCGCTTCCCTCACCGCCACGAAACGCGGGCTGTCGAACAGCAGCCATTCATCCATCATTTCAAGCACGCGGAGAATGTCCGCCGTCGCCAGTTGCGCGCCCGTCTCGCGCGCAATCGCGTCGCGCATGGCCTCGGGCGTGTGGCGTCCGTCGCAGTACATCAGAATCGGGACGAGCTGCGCGGAAAATCCGAACGGCTCGATGAAGTCCTGCGGGTCCTGAACCGCGATGATGTCCTCGCCTTCGACGGGAAACATGTTGAGCCGTCGCAATCGCGGACGCGCCGGTAACGGATGCGTCATGGGATGACCTCCGATGATTTATTTTCAAGTCCCTATGACTCACGCCATAGGCTAATGGTATGTCGGCGCATCCGCGCCTTTTCATCGCGAACTTTTCAGAGGAAACCAATTCTCAATTCTGCATTCTCAATTCTCAATTGCCTTCCGATAGCGGGCCATGATGCGTTTCACATAGCCCTGCGTTTCGGCGTAATCAATCACCGCGATGAATTTTTCCTCGGTCGGCGGACGCTGCTTCACCAGCGCGCGCCAGCGTTCGGCCTGACTCGGCCCGGCGTTGTAGCCCGCGAGCATCATCGGCCGTTGCAGCGGGTCGCCCGCGTAGCGTTGCTGCAAGCGGTTCAGGTACCAGCAACCGATGTGCAGATTGATTTCAGGGTAGGTCAGCAATTCCGCATCGGAGAGCTTCGCGGCCTCGGCGCGCGAGCGGTCGGTCACGCGTACTGAAAACACTTTCGAAAAACTCCGGTCGCCGTTCGTCTGGTTGGTGGCATTGGTCCATTCGGTGATGACGATGGGCGTGACCTGCATCAGACCGATGGCGTTCTTGCCGCTTCTGGCGCTTGGGTTGAAGTTGGATTCCTCGGTGACGAGCGCGCGGACAAACTTCGGATCGAGGGCGTATTGCGCTGAAACCGACGCGATGAGTTCATCAAAGCGATGGTATCGCCAGTAGTCGTACCCGAAGTAACCGGCCACCGCGAGAACCGCCACCAGCACCGCGAAGGGCCATGTCTTCATGCCGAGACGGCGCGGGCCGTTCTCGGGTTCGGGTTTCGGCGCTTTGGGCGGTTTCGGCGCGCGCGCCGGAGCGGCCTTCTTCCGCGCCTTGGCGGATTCGGTGACTTCGGCGACGCTGAATTCTTTCGCAGGCATGCGGGTTTTCCGGATTTCGTGTCCCTAGCCCGACCGTGAGGGAGGGCGTAGGTGTTTGTGCGCCCTCCCTCACGGTCGGGCTAGGGACACGCTTGGCAAAGTGTCGGGTATGACCAATTTCATTTACTGGCGGCAAAAAGGTATAAGGTCCGGCGAGGATTTCCAAGCCGAACCGAGTGACCCGCATGGCCCGTTTCAAACTTGTCGCCGTCGATCTCGACGGTACGCTGCTGACGCCGAACAGCAAAATCACCGACCGTACGCGCCACGCGATGGCGCGAGCCGAGCGCGAGCATGGCGTCAAAATCGTCATCGCCACCGGACGCCGCTTTCACTCGGCGCGTCCCGTCGCGCGCGACGCGGGCGTGGGCACGCCGCTCATCACCCACAACGGCGCGTTGATTAAAGACATTGAAACCGCCGAGGTGCATTCCTACACGCCGATTGATTTCGACACGGCGCGCGAACTCATCGCCTTCGGGAAATCCTTCGGGGCCGACACCATCGCGCTCGACGACCCGCTCGGCGACGGGCGCATCCTCACCGACGGCGTTTCCGAAAAGAACGTCTCGCTGCGCCATTACCTCGAAATCAACCGCAAATATGTGATGGAAGTCGAAGACCTCAACCACGCCGTCGCCGCGCCGATTACGCAGGTGATGTTCTGCGGCGGGGTCGAGCCGATGCAGCGTCTCGCCGACGCGCTCGAACCGATGCTGCCCGACCGCGCGCGCCTGCTGCGGACGTCCTATCCGAAGAACGACATGACGATCCTTGACCTGATGCACCCGGAATGCTCAAAAGGGACGGGCGTGGCGTTCGTGGCCGCGAAGTACGGCATCGCCCGCGAGGAAGTGCTCGCCATCGGCGACAACCACAACGACCTCGATATGCTCCACTGGGCCGGAAAAGGCATCGTGATGGGCAATTCCGAAGGCGAAATGCTCACGCACGGTTTCGAAGTCACCGCCGCCAACACCGAAGACGGCGTCGCCCTCGCCATCGAACGCTACATCCTCAACGAACGGTAAAGCGGTTCACGGTCGCGCACGATCAACAAAGAGCGTAGCCCACAGCCGGACCGAAGGGAGGCTGTGGGAAAACGATGATGCGTGGAAACACATTTCTCCCCCATACCCTCCCTTCGGTCCGGGTATGGGCTATCTTCTTCGGCTTCATCTTCTACAACCGCACTCCGAACACCGCGATGTCGTCGCGCTGCGACTCGCCGGAAGCGTGGCGGTCGAGTTCATCTTCAAGGCGGCGCAACTGTTCGGCGACAGGCAGATTCGCCAGCGAGGCGAGCAAGGTTTTGAATCGGCGCGTCCCGAACTTCCCTTCCGGCCCCGACTGGTCGGCGTAGCCGTCGGTCGAGAGATACAGCATCGTCCCCTTCGGCAATGAAAGTTCGTGGCGCGTGTGATGCGGAAGGCGCTCGCGGCGGCGTTCGCGGCCGCCGATGCTCAGGCGGTCGCCGCGCGCTTCGCCGAGCGCGCCGTCGGGCGTCACGAAGTACAACGGCCGCCGCGCCCCCGCGTACATCACCTTCCCCGTTGAACGTTCAAACCGCAACATCGCGATGTCCATTCCTTCATCGGCGCGGCGTCCGACGGCTTCCTGCTTGAGAGCCCGACGGACGCCCGCATGAAGCTGATCGAGAATTTCCGACGGCTCGTGAACGCGGCTTTCGATGGCAATCTGGCTGATAAGCGAGTCGCCGATCATGGCCATCAGCGCGCCGGGCACGCCGTGTCCGGTGCAATCGCCGACCGCGAGCAGGAACCCGTCTTCAAGTTCCTGAAACCAGTAGAAATCGCCCGACACGATGTCTTTCGGGCGGTAGAGCACGAAATATTCGGCGAGCGCCCGGCGGATGCGTTCACCGTCGGGGAGAATCGCGTTCTGAATCCGTTCGGCGTAGGTGAGGCTGTCCACCAGCCGCCGGTTGGCGTCCTCGACTTCCTCGGTCTTGCGTTTGAGCTGCGCGGTACGCTTTTCAACTTTCGCTTCGAGCGTCTGATTGAGCGAATCGAGGCGGCGCGAGGTCCGCACGACGGTCGTCGCGAGGTACGTCGAAAAGCAAAGCAGGCCGCCGAATTCCGTCAGCGACAGCAGCAGTCGCGCCAGTCCTTCAAAATTCCCGCCCGCCGTTTCGATAAAGGTGATGAGTGGCGAGATGGCGTAGAACAGTACGCCGACACCAATAACCGCCGCGCCGGTTGCCCGCTTCCAGACCGCCCATCCCACGATTCGCAACGCTTCGACAATCGTGTAGAGCAGCAACAGTTGGGCGAGCGGATTGAACGCGGGCGTCGCGAGCGAGCCGAGCAGAAACACCGGCCACGCGCCGATGAACAGCTTGAAATGCAGCGACAGACGCAATCGGAACACGTCGTAAAGAAAGAGAAACGCGCAAACGATGAAGAACGCCGTCGTACAGGCAGCGGAAAAACGCAACCAGACGGCGGTGTCCACCGGGAGCGCGATACTGGCGAGGATGAAGACAATCGCCTTGTTCGCGACGCAGCCGACCGCGAACAGCCCGAACCACAGATTGGCCTTGTCGCGCGGATAGCGAAAATGAATCAGCAGATGAATGAAGGCGAACGCGGCATAGAGGCAGGCCAGCCCGATGAACTCGGCGGTCTGACGGCGAACCCGTCCGTCGCGGCGTTCGACGGCGCGTTCAAGCGGGGCAATCCGCGCTTCAAATCCGACCTGCCGCAATCCGCGGACCCGCCAGCGGGTCGCGACCGTGTTTCGCGCCTCGATGGTGGCGCAGGAAAAACGAATGGCGAGAAAGTGCGTTCCGGGCTGTTCAATATGAAGGTCGAACGGAACGGGCACGTTCTTGACCGCCTGTTCCGCCCCAGCCTCGCCCGATGGCGCGCCGGTGCGTCGAATCAGTTGTCCGTCGAGGTAGATTTCCGACGCGCCCCACTGTTCGATGGAAAGGCCGAGCGGACGATTCGTCAGTTCGGGCGCAATGTCGAGCCGCAACCGGAACCAGCCGATGCCGGGCCATCCGCCCGGTGGCGGCGATGAGGCCACAAGCTGCGTCGTTTCGGCGAAGGGCCACCCGCGATCGTCAAAATCGGGCGCGGCCCAGCGCGGGTCGTCACCGGGGTGATACCGCCACCCGGCGCGGGTCAGGTCGAGTTCGGAAGCGGAAAGCGTCACCTTCCCGCTTCGTTCCTGGCCAAACGCGGCGACGGCAAGGCACGCGACGACGACGGCAAGCAGAAATCCGCCATACACTTGTCGCATTCCACGAAGTTGAAAACAAGAAAAGCCGAGTCGCATCCTGATCGTCATCGCCGGTCATTTCGCAATGAACTTCACGATGTGAAACGCACTGCGAGGGGCGAGCGAGACTAAACGGGTTTGCCCCGGCTTGTCGAAACTTTTTCGCGTAACCGTTTTGGAAGTGGCCAGTGGTCAGTCGCCAGTGGTCAGTGAAGAAACAACTGGCGGCTGACGGCTGACCACTGGCCACTACTGACCGCTCCGCTCCAGCCGCGCCCAGACGAAATCCGGCCCCTGCCCGGCGACACGGGCCATTTTGATCCAGAGCAGCGTCTGATGTTCGAGATGGAGACTCGCCGCGATGTTTCCGACATCCACCGGTTCCCAGCCGAGATTGCGGCAGAGCGCGGCGACGGCGGCTTTCGCGTCGGAATCATTCCCCGCAATCGGCATCGCGGGCAGCAACTCGCCATAGCCCGGATACCGGCTGTCGATGAAGTTTTCATAGCCGTAGACCGTGAACGCCTTCACGACCTTCGCCGTCGGCGCGAGCGCCTGAATGAACTCACCGCCCGACTGACGATTGTCGAGGCCGTGGGTCAGTCCCGGACCGACCGGATTGGTACAATCCACAAGAATCTTCCCAGTCAGATCGCCCGCGCCCTTCAAGGCTTCCTCGACCGCCTGAAACGGCGTCGCGAGAAAGACGATCTCGGCTCCCGCGACGGCCGCGGCGAGCGGCGCAACGCCAATGGCGGGATTGCGTACGAGCGCTTCCCGAACGCGATCCGACGGCTGGGCCTCACGAATGCCGACCGTCACCGAATGCCCCACGCGGACGAGATTGTCGGCCAGACCGAAGCCGACGTTGCCGAGACCGATCATCGCGACGCGGCGCGGTTCAAAACCGCCTTCGAGCGATTCGCTGACGAGTTGCGCGACTTCCCCACCGCTGTTCTGCTGCTGGCCGGTGATGAGGCGTCCGTCGCGCATGGCGTACGGGCCGAAAGGCGTCCGCGCGAAGAAGGTCGCGCCGAGTTCGCGGGCGCGGTCCTCGATGCGGAACGGCATCACGCGCTGGCCGACCGCCTGATCGGCGAAATCTTCTTCCTGATTCGTAAAGCCGGTGATGCGCTTTCCTTTCAGAAACGGCGCGCCGTTGTTTTCGAGATACAAAAGGAGCGCGGTGCCGTGACAAAGCGCCGCCGAGATTTTTCCGGCTTCGTAAAACGCCGCGAAAATTTCATGCAGGGCTGTCGCCTTTTCGAAGGTGAACATCGGCCCCTGCCCGCCCGCGACCACGATGGCGTCGAAATCCGCCGGGTCGAGCGAACCGACCGACGGCGTGTTTTCAAGCAATTTCGTGAAGTCGGGATTTTCAAGATACGCCGCGCTCAGGCGGTCGTCCTTCGAATAGCCGCTCGCGTCGCGCGGATCGGAAAGCGCATCGGGCACGACCTTTCCGCCGTCGGGACTCGCAATCGTCACCGCGTAGCCTTTTTTCGTGAACGCATCGTAGGGATGAATCAGTTCGGACGCCCAGAACCCCACCGGCCAGCCGGTCGTCGTGGACACCGCCGGGTTGGAAACCACCATCAGGACTCGTTTCGTCATACATACCGCCGTAAGGTAAAGTGAACTCGCTTCGGCGGCACTCTAAGACACGACTTCAACGCCCGTGGAGTACGCACTTTCCGGGGAAATACTTCCCTCGCGGTAAGTACTGGACGCATCCATGCCCGCTTTCGAATTCAACGGCAGGAAATACAACAACCCGGTCGAACTGGCCCTGTTCGTCATCGGCGGCAAGTGGAAGATGCCGATTTTATGGCGTTTGAAGGACGGCGCGATGCGCTATGGCGAACTCAAGCGCAGCCTCGGGCGGACCACCCACAAGGTACTCGCCGAGCAGTTGCGCGAACTCGAACGCGACGGCCTCGTCGCGCGCACCGTTTTTCCCGAAGTGCCGCCCCACGTCGAATACCGCATCACCGACCTCGGCCTGACGGTCATCCCCGCGATTGAACTGCTACGCAAGTGGGGCGATGAATTCCGGAAAGGGCATGCGGGAGAGTGAAAAGGCGTCCGGTTTCAGGCCGAAGATAGTTATGAATGATGAGTTATGAGTTATGAGTTCTTGTTGGCGAATTGGTCGAACCTGTCCAATGCCAGCGAAGAAAAAATGCTTTGAACTCATCATTCATAACTCATAACTGTTTTGGCCCGACACCTACTTCTTCTGAAAGTGTTCCCGCACGACCGACGGCTGCTCGACGATCTGCTTTTTCTCGATGGCCATCACAAGGCGCATGAAACCGGCCATGCTCCAGGCGAGCGGCGTCGCGCTGCCCGTGCCTTCGCCGATTTTGTACTTCGCGTCGGCGGGCCAGGTGCCGTCCCAGACCTGTTCGGGAAGCATCTTTCCGGGACCGGCAAACTTCATCATCGTTTTGGCGTAGAGGTCGGCGTTTTCGCCGCGCGCCACGGCGTACTCGCCGCGCTCGCCCGTGAGCAACACCCACAAGCGCCCGTGGCCGCGGCCCTTGTCCTGCCAGCCCGTCCCGTCGGGACGTTCGCCGTAGCCGTCCATGTTGTAACGATAAAAGGCCGGCCCCATCGGCGTATTCACGCGGATCGCCTTGTCCACGACCTTGAGCGAACGCTCGATCTTTTTATCGCCCGGCGCGACGATGCCCAACCGGACGAGATCGAGAAAGCCCGCGTCGATGACGGCGCGTTCGTCGGTCGTGCCGCCATTGTTGTTTATTTCGCGCGGCGCGCCGTCGTTCGGATCGAGGTTGTCGTTGACGCGGAAATAGTACCCGCGCTCGTCGTCGCCCGCGTCCCACGGCCCGGTCGTCGTGTAGCACCAGTTCTGAACGCCTTCGGCCCAGAGGTCGGCGGTCCGCAGATAGCGCAGGGCGTCGTCGTTTTTGCCGAGCTTCTTCGCGATGTCGGCGGCGCAGACCAGCCCGGCGATTTCAGCCGCGATGGTTGAGGGCGAGTAGCCTTCTTCTTCTTCCCAGCGTTCCTGCGGCGAAAACGGTCCGACCCGCAGGATGAACTCCGCCGCCGGGCGGACGTGCAGCAGATAGGTCTTTTCATCGTGACGGTTCAACTGCCACGCGAGAATGATCGGGTAGGCGCATTCGTCGAGTTGCAGGCTCGACCAGTAGGGGCGTCCGTCGAGCCAACTGTTCTGAGGAAAGCTGCCGTCGGATTTCTGTTGAATGTTGAACAGGTAGTCGAGCGACCGCGCCGCCGCCGCCGTATCGCCGATGGCGAGCCACGCCGAAGCGACGTGATAGAGATCGCGCGACCAGACGAGGTGATAGCCGCCCGACTGGTTGAAATCGGCGCCGGCGACCTCGCCCCACGGATTGCTGATGCTGGCGATGCCCGCGCCGCGATAGGTCTTGTCCTCGTGGGCCGCGAGTCCCATCGCCGCGACGACGAACTGATCGCGATAGGCGTCGTTCACTTTCGGCAGGCCGTCCACGAAGCCCTTCCACTCGGCGATGTAGCGCGTTTTGACCGTCGCGAAACCGTCGCCCAGCGAGCCGTTGGCCGCGCCGACGGCGGTGTCCGCCGTTTCACCGAAACCGAGCGCAATGGTCGCGGTATTTCCGGCAAGCTGGCCGATTTGAACCACGTTGCCGTTGGCCGCGCGCTGGTTTTCAAGATCGAGCTTCCCGTCGAGCACGAGGTCTGTCCAGCCGTCGCTCGCGCCCGCAAACCCGCTCGACACGCGCGCGAAGGCCGGTTTCGCCGCCGTCGCGAGCGCGATGCGCCGGTTATAGTGCGAATCCACGTCGGTCGTGACGAGCGTCTTTTCAACGTTGTACCCGGTGTCGCCCATGCCGCTGTTCGCGACCGACGGATCGATCAGCGCGTAAACCGTGTATTTCCCTCCATCGAGCGCCGTGAACTTCACGTCCACCAGAATCGCGTCACGCTTCGGGTCGGTCGTGTAATTCTTTTCAATCTTCCACCGCTTACCGTCGCTCACGGTCTGGCCGTAGGAAAGCGAGTTTTTGTCGGTCCACTCAACGGTCCGCGTCACGGCGTCGCGCGAATCGAGCGCGAGAAATCCGTCTTCCCCGGCAATGATGAAATCGAGCGAACGAAGATTCGGCGTGTCGAGCGTCGGGTAGTACACCTCGGTCATTCCGGTGTCGCCGAGCGTGTACCAGACCTTCGACACGAGGCCGAAGCTGGTCCCGAGGCCGGTTTTCCGACCGGTTGTCCACGTCGCCGACGCGCCGGGGCGTCCCGCCGCTTCATTTGTTTGAGTACCGGCGGAAACCGTTGAAAAGAAAGGAACCGAGCAGAAAAACAGCAGAATGCTAAGTGTTTGGCACAGGATTCGCATGTGGATATTCACGCAACCGGGCGGCGGATTTCGCCGAACCGCCGAAAGAAGTTGAAGGACGGGGCGTTTCCCTTCGAGGAATCGCGCCGGGATTGGTTTCGGACGAAGGACTCGCTACAGTTGCACATCCGCTTCCGACAGGAGCCTCACCCGATGACGAACGAGGAATTGCTGACCAGAATTGAAACGTTGCTGGACGACCGCTTCGGGGTCGTCAACCGCCAGTTTGAAATCATCGACGGCAAGTTCAAAACCGTGGATGAACGATTCGATCAACTGACCGGACAGTTTAACGGACTGACTGGACAGTTTGATGGACTCTCGCACCGGTTTGACGACCTTTCCGGTCAAGTCAACGGACTTTCAAGTCGATTTGATCAACTCAACAACCGCTTCGATGAGTTGCACGCGGAACTCATTTCCACCCGCGACGTCCTCGAAGCACGGATCGCAACGCTTGAAATCAGGTTCGACAAGCTCGAAAACCGGGTCGAAGCGGTTCGCGTCGAATTGAAAAAGGAAATCCGCGATACCCGCGACCATCTCGAAGCGGAAATCGGGCGGTCTTTCAGCGCGATTATCGAAACGCACCGTGATGTCAAACTCACGCGGCGGCGGGTTCGGGAAATCGAACAGGAAACCCTCACCCGCATCGAGCAACTGGAACAGCGCGTTGAACGCCTCGAAGCGGAGTTGCCGCCGCAAAGCTGACCTCAACGCGCGTTCCCCCCTTACTTCACCACGAAAATCCGATAGCCGAAGGGCGGCAGCGACACCGAAAATCCGTCGCTGCCCACCTTCACCGGCGCGCCTGGTTCATTCAACGACGCGAGGCTGCGTCCGGCGGTCAGCGCGTCGCTTTTCGGAACGGCGACGGTGGCCGGTTTGTCGGAGCCGTTCACCACAACCACGACCTTCTGCTTCTTGTCGTTGCGCAGATAGGCGTAGGACTTGCCCTGCGCCAGCAGGTTCACGTGCGTGCCGTAACGCAGCGCCGAGTTGGCGCGCCGAATGGCAAGCAGTTTTTGAACTTCAAGCCACATCGACTGTTGCGCCGGCGTGCGTCCCGCCGCCGTGAAGGCGCTTTTCTCCTGCCCGAAACCGCCGGGGAAATCGCGCCGGTTGTCGGGATCGCCGCCACCGTCCATCGCGATTTCATCCCCCGCGTAAAGCTGAATGATTCCGCGCATGGTCAGTTGCAGGGCATAGGCAAGTTTGACCCGGCGGGCGTCGCCGTTGGCGTCGCGCAGGATTCGCGAAATGTCATGGTTGCCGATGAAGGTCACATGCGACGTCATGTCGCCGTAGAGCGGATCGTCATCAAGAATCTTCGTGATGCGCGTCGCGTCGGTTTCCGGATTGCAGGTGAAATCGCGAATGCCGTAGAGCAGCGGGAAATCAAACAACGCCTTGAGTCCGGTGTCGATGCCGTCCCAGCGCTTCTGGCCGCCCGCGTAGAACGACACGACTTTCTGATCGCCGTTCCAGACTTCGCCCACGTCGAACAGATTCGGGAAATGCACGTTGATCTCCTTCTGCCAGACAGCCCAGAACGAACGGTCAACGTAGGGGTAGGTATCGAGCCGCAGGCCGTCCTGGCCCGACATGTAGGTCCACCAGAGCGAGTTCTGGATGGCGAACCGCTGATACTCCGGGTCGCGTCCGTTGAGGTCGGGCAGGAATCCCGCGAACCAGCCGTCAGTCACGAGCGCCCGCGCCTCGGCCGTCGCCTTCGGATTCACCATCGTCGGAATGTCGAAGTTGCAGTTGACGTGGCTTTCAACCGTTCCGTTGAACCAGGTCGGCGTCGGCGGATTCTTCACCCATGAATTGAACGGCCCCGTGTGATTCGGCACGACGTCCTGAATGAGCTTCATTCCGCGCTTGTGGAGTTCCCGGCAGAGTTCCTGATAGTCGGCCATCGTGCCGAAATGTTCTTCCACGCCGTAGAAATCCATCATTCCATAGCCGTGGTAATCAATGCCCGACTCGTTGTTGTTGTCGTAAACCGGCGTCAGCCACACCGCCGTCGCGCCGAGCGACTTGATGTAGTCGAGATTTTTAATCACGCCGCGCAGGTCGCCACCGTGGTACTGCTTTTCCGCGCTCCGGTCGAAGGTCTTCTTGCCCGGTCGCGGCTCGTTGTTCGACGGGTCGCCATCGGCGAAGCGGTCGATCATCAGAAAATAGATGACGTCCTCGCGCGTGATGCCCTGATAGTTGCCCTTCGTCGGCAATGGCTTGAGCAGCGGCCAGTCGGACGTGATCGTCTTCCCGCCGGCGGTGATTTCAAACGCCGCCTTGCCGACCTTCGCGCCGGGCGCGACGGTGATGTCGCAGAAAATGTACGACCCGTTCGCCGACGGTCGCGCCGCGCGGACGGTGATGCCCGGCGCGCTCGTTTTCACGGTCGCGCCGGAAAGATTCTCGCCGGTGAAAAGAAGGGTGAGTTCGGTCGGTTTCGTCACCGTCCACCAGTTGGGCGGTTCGACTTTCGTGACGGTCTGCGCCTGCGCGGCGGCGCAGAACAACAAACCGCCGAGCAGCAGCGACGGGATAAACTTTCGAAATGACATGGCCGGCTTGTCCTTTGTCGGCAATGAAAATGGAAACGTGCATGTGTTTCCGACACGGTCTTCGGAAACGTCAAACACCGAAACGCTTCACTTCGCGGGGGGAGCGAGCAGGATGCGTTCGGCCTCTTCGAGCGCGGCGTCTCGGCCGCTTTTCAAATCCGCGATGGTCGGTACGACAAGCCGGTCAGGCTTGACGCCCATTCCTTCGAGCAACACCCGGTTTCGACTGACAAACGCCGATCCGCTGACCGTCAATTCTCCGCCGCCCTTCAGCTTGCGATAACGACTGAACCCGAGAACACATCCGCAGGACGCTTCCCCGACCACGGTCGCCTTGATGCCTTCATGCAGAAACGAGGCGAGCAGTTCGGCAGCGCTGGCGGTACCGCCATTGACCAGAATCACGACGCGCCCCGAATAGCCGCGGGACGTGAGTGAAAACAGGGGAACTGACGGATTCTCACGGGTAATCATCCAGCCGACCGGCTCGCCTTCCCCCAGAAAAAATCCCGCGACCTCAAGGCTTTCACGCAACAAGCCGCCGGAATTGTCGCGCAAATCAAGAATCAGGCCGGGTGATTTTCGGTAGGGCTTGACGGCGTCGCGAAGAAGGTTGCTCGGATCGGACTTCCCGTTGTCGTCATCCAGTCCGCTCAACTGAACATAGGCCAGTCCCGACGGAAGCAGGCGCGCCGAAGCCGTCACCTGATCCGGAACGGCGTACCGCTTGAGCGCCACGTCTACAACCGTTCCATCACCGCGAACCACGCCGAGATTCAGAATCGAATCGAGCGGCCCGCCGTACAGTGAACGGACAATCGAAACCCGTGTCGCCTGCGGTGACGACGACCGCCCGATTCGCTCGCGGACCTCTTTCACCAGTTCATTGACCGGTTTGCCGCCAATCGTCCTGATTTCCGTTCCGGGCGTGAGGCCCGCCTTCGCTGCTTCCGATCCTTCGGCTACCCGGACCACCACGATTTTTCCTTCAAGCGCTTCAAGCACGATGCCCGCCGTTGCGGCCTTGTTGGCCCGGCGCCGCGCCACGACCTGCGGTGAAAGAACGTTTGTATGGGCGTCCTGCAACTCTCCGACCATGTCGTCCAACGCGCGCCAGAACTTCGCGTCCGTCTCCGCCGCCTCGATCTTCGGACGATGTTTCTCGCGAATCGCCTTCCAGTCGAGGCCGCGCATTTTCGGATCGATGTAGGTGTCCTTCACTGTTTTCCAGACGTCCTCGAAAACCTCCAGCCGCTCCTTCGGAGAGAGTTCTTTCGGGGCCTCCTGCGCCGGAACAGTCACGACCGCGTTGAAGCAAAACATCAGGACCAGCGCCAAACCGGCCAGCGCAGGGGAAACGCATCGAGCGGCAAAGGGACGGGCTGGAAAAGTTCGTCGGTTCATGCGCCAAAACCGGTCAGTGGAAGGATGTCAAAGCGTTCCCTTCGTCGAGGGGATGTCGGTCACCCGCGCGTCATGCCGCGTCGCGGTCATGAGCGCCCGCGCGGCGGCCTTGAACACGCCTTCCAGAATGTGATGCTGATTGCGACCATACAACACGGCGATATGGAGCGTCGTCTGGGCGTTCTGCGCGAACGAATACCAGAAATGCTCGGCCATCTCGACTTCGAACGTTCCGATTTTTTCCCGCGTGTTTTCAACCTGATAGACCAGATACGGCCTACCGGAGAAATCCACGACCGCCCGCGCCAGCACTTCATCCATCGGAACGTAAGCGTGGCCATACCGCGTCATGCCGCGCTTGTCGCCGACGGCCTGGGCGAACGCCTGACCGAGCGTGATGCCGACGTCCTCGATGGTGTGATGGCCGTCGATTTCCAAATCGCCCCGGCAGGTCAGTTTCAGGTCGAACAATCCGTGCTTCGCGAGTTGCGCGAGCATGTGGTCGAAGAACGGCAGTCCGGTCGAAATCTCGTTCTTCCCCGATCCGTCGAGGTCGAGTTCGACCGTCACCGCCGTTTCCTTCGTCTCGCGCGTCACCCGCGCGGTGCGCGGCGCACTTCCCTCATCCCTCATCCTTTATCCCTCATCCTTTACTTGATTCCCGTGCTGAAGTTGATCGTCGGCGCGAAAATCAGGCTGTTGTAAACCATCCGGCGATGGGCCTGCCAGATCGAGCGATACATCGGATCGGTCGCGAACAGAATGACGTGACCTCCGCCGACCGGCTCCTCGATGAGCCAGACCGTGTTGCGGATGAGCGGCTCGGTGTTGCCGTCCCAGGTAAAGCCCGAAACGGCGGTCGGGTGGCTGATGGTCAGAACGTTCGTACCGGTCTTCGACGGTTTCCAGAAGTTTGAGCCAAACACCGGAACCACGATTTCGGGCCGCTCGTAACCGAACGTCATGAAATGTTCGAGGTTGGCTTTCGCCCGGAAAATCGCCCCGGGAATCGGAATCGGACGCTTCGGGGAAAGCTTGATGCCCTCGGATTTAATTTCCGTTGCCGGAGCAGGCTTTTCGGCTTCCTTGCCCTTCCCCTTTTCTTTTCCTTTCGGCTCGGCCTTTTCTTCCGGCTTCGCCTCGGCGGCGGGCTTCGCGTCCTTCACGTCAGGCACGACGTCGTTTTCGCCCTCGACGGCCCGAGCCGACGTCAGATCGACATCCTTGCTCGCCGCGAATGCCATCGCGCCCTCGAAGCAGATGAGCGTGCCGCCCTCGGCGCACCATGACTTCAGCTTTTCGACGCCGTCCTTGCCGAACGCGCGCTGATACGCTCCGGCGCTCCCGTCGGGCAGGATGAGGACGTTATATTCGCTCATCTTGATGCCCTTGAACGTGTTGATCGAAATCGGCGTGAAGTCGATGTCCATTTCACGGGTCAGGGTGAACCACAACGCGCCGTAGGAGGTCTGGCTCACCGCGTCGTCGGCGATGACCGCGACCTTCGGCGGACGCAGCGTCACGATGGCTTCCGAACCGACGCCCGTGATGCCGGAGTCGATGAAGGCGGTGTTGACCGGATCGACCGTCACGCCGTATTGCGGGGCCAACTGCGCCAGCCGCTCATGCAGCGAATCCGGATTGCGTTCGACGCGCAGGATGAACGCGCCGCGCGGATAATCCTTGTTGCCCGCCCGCAGCGGACGCGCCGCCGTCGCCAGCTTGTAACCGTCCTGAAGCAGTCGCAGCGCGAGCTTGTCGGCGGCATCGGTGTCGGGTGAAAAAACGTAGGCTGTATTGGCCCGCGCGGGGGCGGAAGCCGTTACGGCGGGCGCGCTCGTCACGACCTCGCCCGTTGTCGCCGCGCCGTCCTCGCTCCAGAAGGCGTCAACGCCAAAGGTCAGCGGGAGCGTCCAGGAAGTAATGTCGTAAAACTCGCTGTATTCGCCCGCCGCGTTGTCGCCACGGCCTTCGTTGCGGCGCATCTTTTCAAGCTGTCGGGCGACGAATTCCTTGTCCTGCTTGGTATCCGGTTCGAGAATCGCCCGCGCCAGCCGCCCGTTCGGCTGCGTCAATGAAACGATGTATGACCCGGCGGGAAACTCACGACTTGCGTTCGTTCCGCCGACGTAGTCATGAATCCCCTTGAGCGTGAACGCCGATTTGGCCCGTGTGACTTCGATGCCATGACGCAGCAGCAGACCGATGAGATTGGCCGTCCGGGTCGAATCGCCTCCCGGCGGAATCACGAACTGACGGACCTTGCCCTTTCCGCCTTCGTCCATCGCTTCCTTGAAGAACTGCCGGTAGTCGCGCAGTCGCGCCTCGCGGTTGTTCACCGCCGTCTCGACCGTCGCGAGGCTCGCCGTGACGTGCTTCGCGATGCCGTCCCGCATGGTCAGGATGCTGTCGTCGTCGCGCCGCCAGTTGAGGCCGCGCCAGCCGCCGCCGTCCGTTTCATAGGTCATCCCGGTCGCGCCGTTGAGCGCCGGCCAGCTATCCCAGTAGCCCGGATAGAACAGGTCGAAGACGTCGCGCGAGTAGTAATTCCAGCCGTACCGGTCGAACGCCGCCGCGTTGCCGCGTCCGAACACGTCGAGCCACTTCTCCGCCGTCGCCTTGCCGATGTTCGGATTGATGGGAAGCGCGGCGGGCGGGAAGAAGTAGTTCGCCGTCTGCCCGTGGTGGTCCGCCGAAACTTGCGGATGCCATTCCTGAAACGCCTTCATCGCCGACTGCGACTCGATTTGCGAGGCGACGAGCATGTCGCGGTTCAAATCGTAAAGGTAATGATTCAGCCGCCCGTAGATGCTCCACGGTTCGTTGTGTTCCAGCGCGTAAGGTTCGGGCCGTCCGATGCCGGTCGCGTTGTACCAGGTGGCGAACCGCTCGTGGCCGTCCGGGTTCTGGCACGGGTTGATGATGACGACCGTGTTCTTGAGCAGGTCGGTGATCTTCGCATTGTCGCTCGCGACCAGCGTGTAGAACACCTGAATCATCGCCTCGAAACCCGCCGACTCGTTTCCGTGAATGTTGTAAGCCAGCCAGACCACGATCGGCGTGTCCTTGATGAGCGCCTCGGCGTCCGCGTCGCTCAGCTTGCGCGGATCGGCCAGCTTCGCCACCTTCGCCTTGATCGTGTCGAGCCGGGCAATGTTTTCGGGCGAACTGATGGCCAGCGTGTAGAGCGTCCGGTGCTCGACTGTGTGATCACGTTCAAAGACCTTGAGACGGTTCGACTTCGCCGCGTAGTCGCGCAGAATCCGTTCAAAATTCGCGTAGGTCGTGTGGAACTCGCCGGGTTCGTATCCGAGAATCGCCGCCGGGCGGATGAAGTCCGCGCGATACGGTTCATACTGATAGAAATTGAATGGCCTGGCGGAGTTCGGCGGCGCGGGTGGCACATAGGTCTGCGCGCGCAGCGCGGTGACGCAGGAAAGCGCCAGCGCGGCGCAGAGCGAGAGGCGAAGAAGTGTGGAACGAATCATCTTTCAGTAGTCAGTAGCAGTGGTCAGTAGTCAGCCGTCAGGGACGGCGGGGACCGGTCACGGGCGGTTCGAAAATGAAAACGCGGAAGCGGCACGATACCCGCTTCCGCGTGGATTGCAAAGAATGAACGGAAGGGCTTATTGACGCGGCGTGGCGGCGGCGGACTTGTCGTCCTTCTTTTTCTTTTTGTCCTTCTTTTTGTCGTCCGGCTTTACGGTCGGCTCGTTGGAAGTCGTTTTCGGCTGCGGGTCATTCGAAGGCTTGTTGGGCTGCGCCGGGTTCGAATCTTTCCCGTTGTAGGTTCCGGCGCGCTGCCCCTTGTTGTTGTTCACGATTGAATCCGGGGTAATGACGTCAACCCGCACACCCGCCTGCGCGAGCAGTTTTTCGACTTCGGGGTCGATGCTGTCGTCCTTGCGGAGAATGATGCCTTCCTTCGGCACGTCCGCCGACGGTCCGAAGATTTCCTCGAACTTGCGCTTGATGAAGCCTTTGCGGGCAGCATAAATCGGCTTGGCATTCGGATCGGCGTCCGGAATTGGAACCTGGAACCGTTCGAGGAATTCCGCCGCCTTGTCGCGATACTTGCTTTCCGGGAAATCACGCACAATCCGGGCGAACGATTTGCCCGCCGACGGCGTGTCTTCCAGTTCGGCCAGCACCACGCCGTGCAGGAACAGGACTTCATCCGTGAGGGTGAATTCCGGGTAGTTCTTCAGAATCTGCTCGCAACGACCCTTGACCGCGTTCGGGCGCTGCTGCTTGAAGTAGAGCCGGGCAATGTCGAGCGAATGCATGCCGAGCTGCTCGCGAACGAACTTCAGATATTCCTTGACCTGATCGTTAAGCGCCGACTGCGGATATTCGCGCGTCAGCCGGAGCAGTTCGCGCTCGGCGCGACGGGCTTCGGAAATGTCCTGATTGTACGGCCCGAGCTGCCGGACGTGAATCTGCGCGATCTTGAGCAGCACGTCGTCGGCCAGCGGATGCTGCGGGAAGAACTGGAGCCATTCGCGATATTCGACGTCGGCCTGCGCCAGATTCGACGAGCCGCCCTCGCGGTAAAACGAATCCGCCATCAACAGTTTCGCCAGCGGAAGCAGCGGACTGCCGTCATAGGTGCTGATGAGCGTGCCGAGCAACAGCCGGCCTTCCTCATACCGCTTGCGCCGCATCGAGCGCAGCCCCTCGGCGTAGAGTTCGCGGTCGCGGCCCTCACGGACTTCCTCCGTCGAAACCTTGCTTTTCGCGCCGCCGCCACAGGCGAGGGACGCGGCGACGAACGCCGTCAGAATCAAACTTACAATTGCGCGTTGAAACTTCATTTGAAAAACAACCTCTTTCACACGTTACGGCTTACGCCTCGACGCCTTCGCCTTTGGCCCGCAGGGCCTTGACCGCCGCGCCCGGGTCCGGCGCGCCGAATACCGCCGACCCGGCCACGATCCATTCCGCGCCGTGTTCAACCAGCGTACGAATGTTGCTCATGCCGATGCCGCCGTCCACCTCGATGTGAACGGTAAGATTCCGTTCCTCGATCATCCGCCGCAGCCGGGCGATCTTGTCGAGGCAGGTTCCGATGAATTTCTGGCCGCCGAAGCCCGGATTGACCGTCATCACGAGGATGAAGTCGGTGTGCGGCAGAATTTCATCAAGCGTCGAAAGCGACGTTCCCGGATTGATCGCGACGCCGGGCCGCGCGCCGAGCTTGCGGATGGCGTCGAGCGTCCGGTGCAGGTGCGCCACCGCCTCGACGTGAACCGAAATCATGTCCGCGCCGGCGTCCCGGAACGCCTCGATGTAGTCATCCGGGTTGGTCATCATCAGGTGCGTGTCCACAATCATGTTCGTGACCTTGCGCAACGCGGCGACGACCGGCGGCCCGATGGTCAGATTCGGCACATAATGGCCGTCCATCACATCGACATGGAGAATTTCAGCCCCGGCGGCCTCGACGACCTTGATGTCCTCACCCAATTTGGCGAAGTCGGCGGAAAGAATGGAAGGCGCGATTTTAACGGACATATTTTTAAGGATGAGGGATGAAGGATGAGGGATGAAAAACTTCGGGGAAGATGACAGCGGAAGGTTCGCACGCCGGTGGCGAAAATCGGGATTTCATTCATCCCTCATCCTTCATCCCTCATCCTTTATTTCTGCCGACTGACGTTGATCTTGACGGGAAAAGGCTTGCGGACGACCAGGCCCGATTTCGGCGTCTGACGGATGACCGTGCCGACCGGTTCCGGCGCGTCGTACACGTCGATGATCTGAACCTGAAGACCGGCTCGCGTGATTTCGTCGCGCGCCTGCGCCTCCGTCTTGCCGACGACGTTCGGAACGGATACTTCCGCGCCGCGCGTAAAAAAGTACGCCGTCGCGGCGGAAAGGATGAAAACCGCGATCGCGACGGAAATCATGAGAAAGCGTCGCGACATCACCCAGAGCGTTTTTCCGAGACTGCCTTTTGACATAGGGTGGCGAGTCTACCATTTCGGCGAAACCGGTATCAACCGTCGCGTTTTTACCCGCAACCTTTTGGTTTTCTTGACCTTGTCGAAACCGATTGCCTAGACTGCGCGCCCCGCCGAGGCGGTTCACGAGAAAACACGGCCCACGGCGCGCCTGGTTCCATTTTCTAAACTTCACATCGACCGACGGAGGCCCTTGCCCGGAGATGCGCCGGATTCACCAGCCCAGCCCAGCCGAATTCGACGCCCTCGTCGCCGCCGGAGAGCCGGTGGTGCTGACCGGCCTGCTCGATGACTGGAAGGCGCTCACCCGATGGACGACGCAGTATTTGACGGTTCTCGCGGGTGTCACCGAGGTCCGGGTGTCGCACACCGCCGACGGCTTTTTCATGCCGGATGAAAACAAGCGGTTTCCAAATACCGAGACGATGGAGTTTTACAAGTTTCTGAAACTCGTCGATGGTCCGGACGAACACCCCGATCGCGTCCACTCAATGCTCAAGATGCCGCTCCGGGCCTTTCCTCTGCTCGCCCGCGATTTCGCCGCTCCGGCCTACATCGCCGACCGGCTGACCGCCGACCACCTCTGGATCGCTGAGAAAAACGCCGTAACGCCGGTTCACTACGACGTGGCGAATAACCTGCTCGCCCAGGTCCGGGGCCGCAAACGCCTCCGGCTGTTCGCCCCGAACGAACGGCTCTACCCTTTCCCTCTCTCCTCGCCGCGCTCGCGGATGGGCCGCGTCACGGTGGATGCCCCCGACCGAACCGCCTTTCCCGGCTTCAAACCCGAGCGCGAGGTCGAATGCGTCATCGAACCGGGCGAAGTGCTGTTCATCCCGATTTTCTGGTGGCATCAGGTCCACAATCTCGACACCACCATCGCGGTGAATTTCTGGTGGAGCGTGCCGTGGTCGCGCATGCTCGCGCACCGGCTCGGCTGGCGGCATCTCGCCCGGACCGGCTATCGCCACGCCCGCCGGACGCTGACCGCAGCGAAATCCCGCCTCCGCGCGGTCGTCGCCCCCGCGCCGACCGTCACCGCGAAATGACACCATGAGTGAATTCACCCGCATCGCGGGGTACGCCCGTCCCCACGCCGGAAGGCTCGTCATCGCCGTCGTACTCGCCGCCGCGACCGGCGTCCTCGAAGCCGCCCGGACCGCCCTCATCCAGCCGATTCTCGACGGTCTCGGCGCGGGCGGAGCAAACGCGATGGTTCCGAGCGTCGCAGGCTACGCGCTGCCGCGCATCGGCGACTGGTTGCCGGCGGGCGGCGGCTACTGGGCGACGATTCTCGGCCTCATGCTCGGCCTGACGATTGTCCGGGGGATGGCGGAATTCGCTTCGAACTTTCTGCTTACGAGCGTCGGTCAATCCGTCATCGTCACGCTTCGGCTTCAGCTTTTCGAACACGTCCTCGCCCAGTCGGCGGCGTTTTTCAACCGCCATCGCGCGACCGACCTCGCCACGCACCTCGTCAGCGACGTTGAAAAAATGCAGTCGGCAGTCGCGCAATACCTCGCGGATGCCCTCCGCGAAAGCTTTACCCTCGTTTTCCTGCTTGCGCTGGCCTTGACCCTCAGTTGGAAACTCACTCTGCTGGCCTTCGCGGTCGTGCCGGTCATTGCCCTGCTGACCAATGTCCTCGGTCGACGGCTGCGCCGGGCGAGCCGGGCGACGCAGGAGGGCGTACAGGAAGTGCTGGCGCGGGCGCAGGAAACCTTCGCCGGACACCGCGTCGTGCAGGCGTACACGGCGGAACAACACGAGGCGCGGCGGTTCGAAGCCACCTCGCGGCGACTGCGCGGGTTCAATCTCCGGACGGCCCGGGCGCTCTTTCTGCCCTCGCCGCTGATGGACATTCTCGGCGTCGTCATCGGCGCGGCAGTCATCGCCTATACCCGGCATCTCATCGCGACCGGCGAAATGACGGTCGGGACCTTCACCGCAACGCTGCTCGCGCTCGTACGACTCTACGACCCGGTGCGGAAACTGACCCAGACGTGGGCGGCCTACAATCAGGTCGCCGCCAGCGCGGGACGGGTTTTCGAACTCCTCGATGAACACGCGGAAGTCGCCGACCGGCCGGATGCCGTTGATTTAAAAGGATTTGAAAAGGAACTGACGTTTGAAAAAGTCCGCTTCGCCTATACATCGGCGGATCGCCCGGCGCTGGCGGACGTCGATCTGACGGTTCAAAAAGGGCACACCGTCGCCCTCGTCGGAAGAAGCGGCGGAGGGAAAAGTACGCTGATGAGTCTGCTGTTGCGCTTCCACGATCCGACCGGCGGCCGCATCCTCATCGACGGAAAAGACATCCGGGATTTTACCCTCGCCTCGCTGCGGTCGCGTATCGCCTTCGTCTCGCAGGACGTGACGCTTTTTGAAGGCAGTTTCGCCGACAACATCGCCTACGGACGAACCGACGCCAACCCGGAAACCGTCGAACGCGCCGCCCGCGCCGCGCTCGCCCACGACTTCATCATGGAACGCGGCGGCTACGAAACGCCGGTCGGCGAGAGCGGAAAGGCGCTTTCCGGTGGTCAGCGCCAGCGCATCGCCATCGCCCGGGCGATTTTCAAGGACGCTCCCATACTACTATTAGATGAGGCGACCTCCGCGCTCGACGCGGAATCCGAACGGCTCGTGCAGGACGCCCTCGCCAACCTCATGCGCGGCCGGACGACGCTCGTCATCGCCCACCGGCTCGCGACCGTGCGCGGGGCCGACCGGATCGTCGTTCTGGAAGACGGGAACATTCTTGAAGAAGGTACGCACGACGAACTTTTGGCCCGTGGCGGGGCCTATCGTCGTCTCCACGACGCCGGGAACGGCGAACTGCACGAGTAAAATTGGCACGCCAGTTGCATTCCGGGAAATATCGCTATCTCACCGGAAAGCACGTTTTATGGCCCAGACCTACGCCAATTTTATCGCCCACGTCGTTTTCAGTACCAAACATCGACTGCCGTTCATCACGCCCGACCTCGCCCCGCCGCTCCATGCTTACCTTGGCGGCATCATTCAGGAACTCGGCGGCTTTCCGCTCATCATCAACGGGATGCCGGATCACGTTCACATTCTGCTGCAACTCCCGTTGACGCAATCGGTTGCCGACATTCTTCGGGTAATGAAAACGAATTCGTCACGCTGGGTCCGTCAAACCCGCGACCGGAATTTCGAATGGCAGCGCGGGTATGCGATTTTCAGCGTCAGCCGTTCAGCGACACCGAACGTCATTCGGTACATCCGGAATCAGGCCGTTCACCACCGCGACCGGGCCTATTCGGTCGAGTTGATCCTTTTGCTCCGCAAACACGGGGTTCCATTCGAGGAACGGTTTATTGACCAGGAATAATTTCACCTTCGTACCTATGGCTCGCGCCATAGGCTAACGGTATGCCGCCGCCTCCGGCGGCTGCGTCATTGGCGACAGTCGCCGGAGGCGACGAAAGATCATTAGCCTATGGCGCGAGCCATAGGCGGAGGCGGCGGAATATTTTTAGCCTATGGCGTGAGCCATAGGTCCCAAACGGCGCGCGCCGCCCGCGCCGACGCGCCGCCCGCGCCGAGGCGTTCGCGAATCTCGCCATACACCGTTTTCAACCGCGCCCGTTCCTGTTCATCGGCCAGCAGTTTTTCAAGGGCGGATGCCACATTTTCCGGCGTGACTGCTTCCTGAAGCAGTTCATTGACCCGAACTTCGCCCATGACCCAGTTCACCAGCCCGACGAACGGCAGATTGACGAATCGCCGCAGCATCGCCGCCGTCAGCGGCGCGACCTTGCCGACGATAATCATCGGCGTCCCGACCAGAGCCGTTTCGAGCGTCGCCGTCCCGGAAGCCACCACGGCGGCATCGGCGGCGGCGAGCAGATCGTGAAACATCCCGCTCCGGCAGGTGATGTTTGCCGAACATCCCGCCAATTCCTTTTCAATCAATGTTTTATCGAGCGACGGCGCGACCGGAAGCACGAACCGGACGCCCGGATGCGCGGCGGCGAGGCGTTCGGCGGCCTCCAGCATCGTCTTTAAATACATGCGGAGTTCCGAACGACGGCTGCCGGGCAGCAGCGCGACGACCGGTCCGGCTTCCGGCAAACCGAGTTCGCGCCGAATCTCCACCGCCGGTCGCGTCGGTCGGACGTGATCCACCAGCGGGTGACCGACGAAAACCGCGTCCAGCCCGACCTTTTGGTAGTAGTCCACCTCGAAGGGAAACAGCACCAGCATCCGGTTCACGAGCTTTTTCAACGTATGAACCCGCTCGCCGCGCCACGCCCAGACCTGCGGGCTGATGTACCACACGACCGGAATGCCCTTCTTCTTTATCTTTTTCGCCAGTCGCATGTTGAAGTCGGGAAAATCCACCAGCACCACGAGATCGGGCTTTTCCCGGTCGAGCGACGCCACCAACCGCCTGAAGGTCAACCAGATACGCGGCAGATGCCGCAGGACCTCGGCGATGCCGATGACGCTCACCGCTTCCATCCGTTCGAGCGGCGCGACGCCCTCGGCCGCCATCCGGTCCCCGCCCATCCCGTAAAACGTCGGCGCGGCAAGGCCCTGCTGGGCGGCAAGCCGGCCCATTTCCCGAATCAGGTCGGCGGCATGACCGTCTCCGGAAGCTTCGCCCGCGACGATGAAAATTTTTTTAGCCATGGAAATAGTGGTTAGCGGTCAGCGCGGCCTGTTGTCAGTGTTTCAAAAGTTTAAGTTGAACTTTGAATGAACGGTTTCAGACTGGCGACTGGCGACTGGCGACTGGCGACTGGCGACTGGCGACTGGCGACTGGCGACTGGCGACTGGCGACTGGCGACTGCGGGAGACTCGTTTTTCGGCGGCGGGCCGTCAAGGGAAAAGCAATCCGGAAAAACCGGCGGCATTCACCAAAACCTGTTTGACAAGAGTGGTGTTACGAAATAGTGTCTTCAGGAATTTTCTTATTTGAAATTTTTCGATCATCAGAATCATCGAACATAGGATTTTCAGGGAGAACCCATGAAGTACGCAATGTGGGCAGTTCGAACCACGGCTTTGGCCTGTTTCTTCGCGTGGCTGACCGCCACTACAACCTTTGCAAACGGGGCCGCCGGCGCGGTTCAGGGCAAGATCAAGGATGCGTCCGGTACGGGAGTTGCGGGTGCGACCGTCATCCTGAGCAACCCGGTCACCGGCTACCGGCAGGAAGTCAAAACCGATGGGAACGGAACGTATATCTTTTACAACGTACCATTTAACCGGTATACCGTGCGCGCCGAGGCCGCCAATTTCGCCGCCGGAAGCGGCCTGGTGGACGTCCGTTCGTCACTCACGGTCGAATCCGACCTGACGCTGACGGTCACGGTGGCGGACGCGGTCACCGTGGAAGCCGACGCCAGTTCCCTGCTTGAAACCGATTCTTCGACGACCCACATCGACATAGACAAATCACTCATCAAGCGATTTCCGGCGGCGACGTCGCTGCGCGGCATCGAGAGCATCATTCTTTCCGCGCCGGGATTTATTGCCGATGAAAACGGCCGCTTTCACTTCCGCGGCTCGCACGGGCAGGTAACCTACGTCATTGACGGCGTGCAGGTGAGCGACCAGCTCAATCTGACCTTTTCAAACAGCCTTGACCCGTCGAACGTCGAGGCGATGGAAGTCATCACCGGCAACCAGATGCCGGAATTCGGCGGACGCAACGCCGCCACCATCAACATCACGAGCAAATCCGCCATCGGTTCGGGACGTCCATTTTTCGGAAACGTCACCCTCGGCGGCGCGCGGTTCGGGACGTTCGAATACGGCGCGCAATTCGGCGGCGAAATCAGTAAAAAGCTCGGCTATTTCGTCAGCCTCGGAGGCACGCGCAGCGACCGTTTTTCCGATCCGCCCAATTTCCAGAACTTCACCAACACCGGCAACGCCCAACGGTTGTTCACCCGGCTGGAATACAACGCCACCGACCGCGACAACTTCCGTCTGACCGCCAATTTCGGACGTACTGCCCGCGACATTCCGAATCTCCTCTCCCAGGAACAGAACAGCCAGCTTCAACGGAGTTTCCTGAAGGACGCCTCGGTCAATCTTCAGTGGCAGCACGTTTTCAGCCCGAAAGTCGTCACCGAGGTGACGCCGTTTTTTCGTACCAGCGCCGCGCAACTCGTCGAACTGACCGGCGGCAGCACGCCGCTTTCCGTCGGGCAGGACCGCCATCTGACGAATTACGGAATCAACGCAAATATCAGCTACGACGACAGTTGGGGGCGCATCCGGAACCGTTTCAAGGCCGGATTCAACTACTTCCGCTTCCCCGTCAGCGAAAATTTTGCCTTCGCCATCACCGATCCGAATTACAACCGCCCGGTTGCCGAAGGCGGCGACGAGGAATCGTTCAACCCGAATCTTCTTCCCTACGATTTGACGCGCGGTGGGACCTATTTCCGCTTCAACGACGGTCGGACGGGTCGTCAGGCGGCGTTTTTCGTCCAGAACAGCGTCAGCTATCGCGGACTGACCGTGAGCGGCGGCGTTCGCTACGACAATTATGATTTTCTGGTGAATGAAGACGCCTGGCAGCCGCGCGTCGGGGTCGCCTACCACATCGCGAAGACCGGAACGGTGCTGCGGGCGTCCTACAACCGGCTTTTCTTCACGCCGTTCAATGAAAACCTGCTTCTGACGGGGTCAGCGCAGGCAGGTGCGCTCGTACCACCCGCCGTCATCGACGCGCAGGGACAGGCGCAAGCGGTCGTTCGCGCCGAGCGCCAGCACGCCTATGAAGTCGGCATCCAGCAGGCGTTCCGGAACTGGTTCCGGGTGGATTTCGCCTACTGGACGAAGGATTCGAAGCAGGCGTCCGACAACTCGCAGTTTTTGAACACGGGCGTTGTCTTCCCCGTGGCGTTCGCGGGCGCGAAGCTCCGGGGCGCGGATTTCCGGCTCGACGTTCCGGAACGGCGCGGATTCAGCGGCTACCTCAGTCTCGGAACTGCGAAAGCCGTTTACATTCCGCCATTTACCGGCGGTCTGTTTCTTGATCCCGAAGTCGCCGAACTGGTCAACGAAGGCCCCTTCCGGATCGACCACGACCAGAAACTCGCAGCGCAGGTCGGGGCGCAATACAACCAGCGCAAACAGGGCTGGTGGCTCGGCGCTCAGTTTCGCTACGACAGCGGCCTCGTGACCGAAGTCGGCAACGTGGACGAAGTCGCGGCCAATCCCGATCTCGGCTTTGGACTGCGGTTCGTCAACCTGAACGGCGACCCGACGCGGGTGAAACCGCGTTCGATTTGGAATCTCTCCGGCGGCTATGAAATATTCCGGTCGGAACGGTACAAAATCGAACTCCAAGGACACCTGCTTAACCTGACGAATCAGAAGGGGTTGTACAACTTCCTCTCCGTCTTCGGCGGGACGCATGTGATTCCGCCCCGCACCTTCGCCGCGCGGGTGAAATTCAACTTCTAGGTGTCGGGTTTCAGGTGTCGGGTAAAACAATTCGCCACCGCTCAACGTTGTTCCAACGTAGATAAAACCTGAAACCCGACACCCGATACCCGACACCTGCCTTTAATGCTGGAACTCACCAATCTCGTCATGAAATTCGCCGGACGGGCGGGCGGCACGGTCGAAGTGCTGCGCGTGCCGTCCTTTTCGTTGTCGGCCGGAGAACAGGTGGCGCTCGTCGGCGAGAGCGGACAGGGAAAAACGACCCTGCTCCACCTGCTCGGCGGGATTCTGACGCCGACCGAAGGCGCGATTTCCATCGACGGAACCGACATCACGAAACTGTCAGAGGCCGCGCGCGACCGATTTCGAGCCGAGAAAATCGGCTACGTCTTTCAATCGGTTCATCTTCTGCCCGCGTTCACCGCGCTTGAAAACATCGAATTGGGAATGATGTTCGCCCACGGGAAGTCGGCGAAGGCGCGGGCGACGGAGTTGCTCACGCGGGTCGGGTTGGGGGAACGGCTGAATTTTTACCCGCGCGAGCTATCGGCGGGACAACAGCAACGGGTCGGCATCGCGCGGGCGCTGGCGAACCGTCCGAAACTGGTTCTGGCGGACGAGCCGACGAGCGCGCTCGACACGACCAACCGGGACGCCGTTCTGGAACTGATGCTGACGCTCTGTCGGGAGGAAAACGCGGCGCTCGTGGTCGTCACCCACGATCCGCAGGTGGCGGGGCGGTTTCCGAAAACGATTCGGCTCACTGACGTGAACCGGGCCGCCGCGGGGTGAGATTTGGCGACAACCTCCCAAGGCTTTACGTTATTTTACTTTAAAATACTTTAAACTAACGTAAAGCCTTACCTGACGACGGGGAACTGCGTCGGCAGACTGGCCTGCGGTTGACGTTCATCACCGGCAACCTTGCCGGTACGCAGGTGGCGGTTCACCGTTCCGCGATAAACGGCCCCGCAGCGGCGGCAACGGTACAGCGACTGCCCGGCGGCGAGTTTCGCCGTCACCTCCGGCGGCGCGGTCATCCACTCACGCAGGTGACCGTTGCAGATCTGCTCCTTGCCCTTCTCATCGACCTTTTTCACCGTGCAGTTGTGCTGAATGCCGTCGGCACTCAATTCATGGATTTCCATAATCCGCTCCAAAGTTTGGATTTTGTTGGACTTGTCCGCAAATGACGACGCGACTGGAAGCAGTCGTTCGCATTGCGGAAGTCTGTTACTATCCCTGGCGTTCAACGTCAACACTGTGCGCGAAAGCACGCTCTTCCCCGCTTCGTCGGACTTCTCCCGGCGTGCCTCCCGCCGTCGCAAGGAATACGTCCGTACATGCGCTTTCCCCTTGATCCGCCGCCATTTACCGATCTGGTCGACACGCTCCTCCAGAATCGTCTCACGCCCGTCATCGTCTTTCTTCCGAGCCGTCGCGGCTGCGATGAAGCGGTCGATGCCTTCCGTTCGGGCCGCCTCGCCGATCTTCCTCGCGATCAGCAGGACCAGATTGCGGATTTGGTCAATGAATTCGACGAGGAAGCGGATTTCATCCGCCAGCACCGCCAATACCACCTGATGCAGAAACGCGGAGTCGCCGCCCATCACGCGGGGCAGCTTCCGGCCTGGAAACACGTCGTCGAAAAGGCCATGTCGAAAGGCTTGCTGCGCGCTGTGTTCGCGACCTCGACGCTCGCCGCCGGTATCGACATGCCCGCCCGTTCGGTCGTCATCACGGCGTCGAGCCAACGGTCCGATGAAGGCCATCGCGACATTAAAGCCTTTGAATTGGCGCAGATGACGGGACGCGCGGGTCGCCGCGGACGCGACAAGGTCGGCTTTGCCGTCTTCATTCCCGGCCCGTTTCAGGACATGCACGTCATTGTCGAACGCCTGCTCAGCCCCCCCGAACCGCTCGAAAGCAGCTTCGGAGCAAATTACACAATGGTGCTGAATTTACTTCAGCAACTGACGCCGGAAGCCGCGCGCGAACTCGTCGAACGGAGTTTCCGGCAGTTTCAAAACCTCAAACTGGTTGAAAAACTTCGCCCGCGCGTCGCCCGCGCGAAAGCGGTTCTGGACGACGACGCGAAGTACTGCCCGGCGGGAGACCGATCGAAAACCTTCGCGGCATATCAGGCAGCCACCCGTGAATTGGGGGCCATTCGCAAGCAAATCAAGCGATTGCGGAAATTCACCGCCGAGACACTCGATTTCTCCGCTGAAGCTGCGGAAATGCACCTGAACGATCTTGAACGAACCCAGGCAGCGCTCGAACGCCATGAGCGGATTGTTGAGGTATTTGCCTGTACAACCTGTTCACAAACAAGGAGTTGTGCCCCGCGCGCCGCCGAGATGACTCGCCAGTGGGACGAGTATGAAACGTTGGCGCGAAAACTGGCCGGGATCGAAAACGGCCTCTGGGAACGTTTTGAAGATTGCGTGGAAGTGCTCCGGCACTACGATTATCTGACGAGCGACTGGCGTCCATCGCCGCTCGGTGAGTGGGCGGCGCGGTTGCGCGTCGAAAATACGCTTTTCGTCGCTGAATTGCTGAGAGAGGGCTTTTTCGATGTCCCGGACGGCCGCCATCTGGCAGCGCTCTGCGGGGCGCTGGCCGCCGAGGACCGTGAATTTCCGATGGCGGATGACGGCACGCGCGAGGATTACCTGCGTCCGCTCAAGAAGGCGCGCGGCATCGCGCACGCAATCGCGACCGTACAGGAACGGCACGACATTTACTGTCCGATGTACATCGACTACGACGCCGCCCGCCTGCTCTGGACGTGGGCCGACGGCGAACACGAATGGGATGAACTGCTTGAGAAAACCGAAGCAGTCGAAGGGGATGTAGTTCGATTAATACTCCGAACCTCGGATCTACTAGGCCAGCTTTCCGGCCTTTCCGATTCACACCCGGAACTGGCCCTTCTCGCCAGAACGGCCATCCGGCTTATTCGGCGCCCACCCGTGGAAGACTAACACCAAAAAGTCTGGCACGATAGTTGCACTAGCAAAAAAGGACAGCTACTAGGTCTCGATTATTTCTTTTCCACTAACCTCCTTAAGGACTTTCTTATGAAAAGATTTTTCCTTATTAAGCTTTTTTTTATTTTTGTCTTTATTGTCCAAGCAGTAAACGGAAAAATAAATGCACAAATAAACCAAAATTATTCTTTATCTAATGGACAAATCCGAACTGACATTGCAGAAAGGTGCATTGCCAATCTCATTGGATTTCGTAATTACTTAGTTAATGCAACCTATAGTCCAGAGACGCAAAATCTAACCATTTCAATTGAAACAACGGGTATTGGTAGCGTAATAGGAACGAATAGAAACGCAAACTACGTCACTGAGTTTCGAATACTCAACTCAAGAGGCGATAATCTCGCAACAATTGCAACAGATGCTCCAAATAACATCCCATCTATTAAAAGCTTTGTTGTTAGACTTAATGAAAATCCATATAGAATAAAAGCTTTAAAATATCAAATATTAACCCAAACCTTTTGCAATGGAGTCAATCAAGATTCCCATGAATTTTTCTATGAAGAAGACGTCACTAACGGCACTTTCCAAATCCCCTGCCCGGTTGTGAATAAATTCGAGGTAACACCGAATCCTGTTCAACCAGGCGGTGAGGTTACCATTGAATGGGATGTCAGCAATCTTTTCCAGAGCCGTTACATTAAGTTTGCTGGCCAAAACGTCCCCCCAGACAAGGAAATTCAATATACGCCAACTGGTACCCTGACCTTTCAGGCACCGGATACTCCGGGGAATTACGATTACACCCTGGATGTTTTTGACGTAAACAATTCCCATGTGGACGGATGCTCCTTCCCGGTGAAGCGCCCACTTGTTGTCAGCGGGGGCAGATATTTCTGGCTGGTCAAACGTATCAATCCGCTTGCACCAACAATCCCCTATCTCTCTCCGTTCGAGTATTACTCCGAGACGCTGGCTTCTCCCCATCCGCCTGGGTCCAATCCGACTGGCAGTTTTGTGCGCATACCGGAAACCGGAAGTTTCGAAGCCGGGACCCCCGAAAGCGCACAGACCCTGAGTCCATTTTACGAAGACGCTGAAGATAAGCTGAGACAGATGAAGGAGGCGGACGAACGCCGCTATCCACAAATCGGACTGGTGACTCCGGACAAGAATCGGGCCATGGCGGAATACCGGAACGCCTTCGAGAGCTACCAACAGGCACTGAACAGTTTTCGAAATGCCCAGCCGAAACCCGGTGCAGGCCAGATCGGCCCCTCAAACCTGGTTCTGGTACGAAAAACCAACGAGGAGGTCTCCCCCTATGACAAGTAGGTTCTCTCGTGACTCCATTCAGGGATTCTCCTTGCTGGAATTAGTCATCGGACTGGGAATTCTGGCGATTGCAGGAGGTATGGTGGCCATGACGCTTGCCACGACGACAATTGCCATCCGGGAGACACAGGCGCAGGCACTCCTGGCCCAGAAGCGACAGCAGGCAGCCAAAATCCTGGACGCCGACATCAAGCAAGCCAGCTTTCTCCTGGCAGCCCAAAACGGGAATATCCAGCCACTCTGGCACGACGGAGAAACACCCATCGCCGCCGTGACGATTCTGGACGAAGGCCGGCGGCTTCGGTGCGTTCGAATCGGCGAGGAATTCGACGGGCGCGTATATCAGGGAGTTTCTCCGGCGCTTCCCGTCAACAACGCAACGACTGAAATGATCGTGGTCGGCAACGTCGGCGAGTTGACCACCCGAATCGGCCCCAATCGGGCGTTCATCTGTGTCGACCCGAATGGAGGAGGTCGATTTGGCCGCGTCTTCGTCACCAGCGCCACGCCGATCGCCGAACCAGCCCCAAACCAAAATTCCCGATCGCGTGTCCGAGGAGCGTTTACAACTTCCCCCTGCCTGACCGTCGGGAATTCCGTGGTTCCGCCACCAATGTACGGCGGAGTCGAGGAACTGGCCGGAATGCTTTTTGTCCCGATTTCGGCGCTCATCGAGTATCGCATTGAGGATGAAGGACTCGTTCGATACGAATTCGCCGCAGCCGAAAACCCCTGCGGTGGCACCAGTACCGCCAGCCGCAAACTGCTCATCGAGCGAAACCTCTTTTCGGACATCACGTTCGATTACCTGCTGAAAAGAGGCGAACGAACCTCGTCTCTGACAACGACGACTTTTCCCGACTTGCGGGGAATCCTGATGGAAACCAGACGGAAAGACTTCAATCGGACCGAAATCACTGAACATGCGACGTTTGTCGTCAATGAGGGATGGTGAAACGATGCCACGACGACGCTCAAAAAATCTCGGCTCGGTTCTTCTGGAAGTTCTGCTCGGAACATTGATTCTGGTAGCCGTGACGGCCGGTATTCTCAGCCTCCTCAACACATCCTTCCTGATCAGCCGAATGGGCCGGGAACAGGACCGACTCAACACGCTGGTCGGCTTTGCAGCCCGTCAATACCGCGAGCAGTTCGGCATTCCGACCGGAACCGTCACCGGAGTGGTCATTTTCAATGATAACGGGATCCTGATTCACCGTGATTCGGAACTCCCCAATCCGATTCCCCCCGGTCAAACATATCGTTTTTCCACCCACCCGGTTCTTATCGATTCTTCCGCGAAGTCCTTCGACTTCACCCTCAGCAAAGGGAACATTTCAGCCAAGCAATCGCTCAACTCGCCGATTCGTTAGGGTATCCACAATGCCGATTCTCATCGTTGTTCTCTGTTTTGTCATCATCATCGTCGGCGCGTTGAATCCGGCCTCGGAAAACGCAACCCGTTCGGCCAAACAGGCATTTCAAGATCGGGTGGTTTTCGAGAACCGGCGGTTTGCAGACGCCTCGGAGGCGATTTTCCGGATTCAGAAATCCAATCATGTTCTCGGAAAAAATCTTCTCGACTCCTCCGGCGTACCTCACCCAACCGGATTCCAACTGGTTCAGGAACGGCTTTTCAGCATGCCCGGAATGGCGGACAAATTCGCCGCCTACACCAATGAACCCATCAGCGCCGCCGAGATGCAGCCGTTGCTGAATCAGGCACTCGGCACGATTCCGAATTTTCTGGCCCAGCAGCGACTGGTCACATCCGGGGAAGGCAGCGTCCAGCGGTGGACCATTAAAATTGACGGCATTCAGTTTCAGTCGTGGCTGCTGGCGGAAGATGCCTGGCTGGTCGCACGATTCGGACCGACTCAGGCTCCGAAATATTCCCGATGGGTCGCCCTCGTCAATGTCATGACGACCGAAACTTATTGGCATGACCCGGTCGGCCTTGACGGGAAACCGTTCGACTGTCCGCCGGACGCTGCACCGGACGCCAGATGCACCAGTTCAGCCAGACCGACGCGGGCCGTGAGTCTTACCGCCATCCGATACAAACGGGTTCTGGAAATGTCCATCTGTTTCGGAAAACCCGGACCGGCCGCAGCCCCTGTTTGCGACGAATTCGTGGTCAACGGCTGGAACGCCTGTACCGAACCAAAATGCGAAAATTTCGTGGTCGGGAGCGAAAACGGCTGCCCCGGCGGCGTCCAGAACCAGTATTCAAAGGAACTTGTCCGGGTTTCCCCCTAGCCGGTCCCTCTCGGTACCGCCAGCCACCCGCTTTTTTAAACCGTTGGGGTTGTACCATCGCCTGCGCCGTCCTACTATCGGCGTTTCGGGATAGCCATTTCCGCCGTGTCGGACTATTGTCGAAACACGGCGGATTCTTGGAGCGTGCTTTCAATTTCTGAAAGCTTTTCGTTTGGTCGGTAGGTTTTGGACGAGCGCGGCGGTATGTCTCATCTGATGCTCGTATGTCTCTCGGGCGAGAGACGCGGGAAAACGTTTGTCTTCGACAAGGAAGCGGTCACGCTCGGTGCCGCGCCCGGGTGCGATGTCGTGCTCGATTTACCCCCGGCCAACGGCGGCGGAGCAGTCGCCGAAATTCACCGCGACGAAAAACGCCTCGAACTCTTCGTTCACGATCCCGACCACTACAGCTTCCGCATTAACGACAAACCCCGCCCGAACGAAAGTCACGGTCCGATTCCGCTTGCCCATGGCGACGTCGTTGCAGTCGAAACACTGGACGATCGGAGCACCCCCGATGTCGCCGAATTGCTCGTCCAGCTCATCGGATTCGAACGACCCGCAACCCACTCGCCCAATTCACGCCTCCAGTTTCCTGAAGTCGACGCAGGTGGGCACATTCACGCCCGGTCCGCGACCCGTTTTCTGAAAGAACTCGTCTTCGCGCTTTATGCCGAAATGCCTGGATGGGTCCGTGCGGTCGCCCTTCTCCTCACCGGTTTTGTCCCGCTCTCGGTCCTGACCGCCACCGGGCTGGTTTTCTACTTCGGCTGGAACTACAACAAACTGGTCGGGGCGTTGGAGGTCAAAAACCAGAGTTCTGAAGAGCAGATCCGAATTCTTCTTGGTGAAATCGAGAAGAAGAACGACATCATCAAAACCATTCAGGAAACCGCCAACTTCGCGCCGAAGATCGCGGCGAACTACCGTGACGGGGTGTGCCTGATTCTCGGAACCTACAGCTACACCGACAGCCAGAAACGCCCACTCCGCTACCTTGACCATAGTTTCGATAACGGTTCGGCAATTTCGGCGGACGGCAAGCTTAACGTCAGTTTCGAAGGAACGGGGAATATCTATTCTGAAGAATTCACCGGTACGGGATTCGTCGTCGGGGAAGGAAAAATCCTGACCAATCGGCACATTGCCCAACCCTGGTTCGGCGATCCGAACGACAAACTCATTATCAACAACCTTGGCGGGAAACCCGAGGTCAAGGAAATCTACGCCTATTTCCCACAGCACAAGACACCGTTTGCACTGAAACAGGCAGGATTCTCAACCGAGAACGACGTGGCCTTGTGTCATTTCGATCCCAACAACAACCGCTTCCCTTCACTCCCGCTGGCCGGCTTGAACGAAACCGCCGATCCGACGCAACCCACCGCCGACATCACTGGCCAAGCCATCGTCATCATGGGCTTTCCAACCGGCGCCGACGGAATTATCGCTCAACTTGCCGACAGCCAGTTCAAAACCGACATCGAACGCAAACTCCGTAATTCGGAAAAAGCCTCCGCCCTCGCTCAACGCGGCGACTTGCTTCCGGTCGTATCGCAAGGCCACATTACCCGACTCGTGGCTGGCCGCATCACCCATGATGCCCCGACCACTGAAGGCGGCTCCGGCAGCCCCATCTTCAACAGCGCCGGGAAAGTCATCGGCATCAACGCTCAGGTCACCGTCGATCAAGCCGGCGGACAGGTCCCCGGCGGCAACATTGCCGTCCCGATTCAGGCCGCACTGAGCCTGATTCAGAATGACGAAGAGAAATAGGGATCAGGGATCAGGGATCAGGGATCAGGGATCAGGGATCAGGGATCAGGGATCAGGGATCAGGGATCAGGGATCAGGGATCAGGGATCAGGGATCAGTAAAAGAGCGTTGTTTTTTCGGTTGTGCGGTCAAGAGAAATCCTTTGGATTTCACGAAGATTTCAAACCTTTTTTCCGCATACTTTGGACCTTGGACTTTGGACTCGGCTTTCCCCCGATCCCCGGCCCCTGATTCCATTTTACTTTCCGCCTTCATACTTCCCGTTGCGAAACACGAACCGCCGGTTCTTCTTCACCGGAACGATTTCGTCGCGGTCGTTTTTCTCGGTTCCGGTCGTTGCCACCACCACATCGAGCCACTCCTCGTTGCTGCCCGGCACATAGTTGTACTTCGATTCGAAACTCCAGCACGGACCGAGATCGTCCCCGCAGTTACCACCGTTGTTCCCGAAGGTTTCGTCGACTTCGAGAACCTCCTTCAACTTGCCGTTCACCTCAGCCACCAGCGAAAGTCCGCCCACGGTAGTCCCGGTGGATGTGTACCCCACCTCGATCAGTACGGCGGAGCGTTCCTTCCCGATTTTAATAACCTCCGGTTCGGGCAAGCCGCCGTAGGCCCCGTTGGTCAGGATGTGCCGGTTCACCGAATCGAGCCGCCAGCCGCCTTCGACTTTCGAAAACAACGCGCCGCCCAGCGCGGGCTGGCAGGCATGACACTCGAACTGGGGCGGGGTCAGCGTAAAAAGAAGCATCCGACGCTCGATGACAAGTTGCCGAAACGGCTTCGACAGGTACACCGTGGCGAACATGTCCGACGGTTGACCGTCCTCGACCCCGTTCAAATCCAGTTCCTTTATCTCGGCGGCGGTCAGTTTGAGCTTTGACTGCTTTTCCTTCGCGTTGAAATTGCCGAACAGCAGTTTCATTGCCTTTGCATCGTCGTACTCGCCGGAAATCAGCTTTGACGGATCAACCGGCGGAGGCGGAGGCGTGGCCGTTTGCGTCGGCGTCTGTTGTGTTGGCGGAGGCGGCGGCACGACCGGATCGGCTTTCTTCGGCAAACACCCCGCCGCGCCGAGCGCAAACGATAAAACCCCGGCGGTCAGACAGATACGACCAGCGAAAACAATGCGTGTCATCGTCATGTTCATCCTTGAATAGAAACGTGAAATCGAAAAAGCGGCGGTTCGAGGAAGAGCCGACGCCCCTCGCCGAAACCGCCGCCTTGATACCACGCCCGAATCGGGTCACTCAACCGGACGATATTGCCCATCTTTAAAAGCAAACTTCCGAGTCTGATTCGCCGATACGATTTTCGATGGTTTGGAATCTTGGTCCTGCGGATTGCTCTCAAGCTCGCGCGTTCCCTTGGTGACAATTTGCAGGTCGTACCAATCAGCGCGAGGTTTGTTCTGGAAGGAGTACCGGGAACTGAATTCATAGATCAATTTCTTTACTCCCGGCACATCCACCGAACATTGCGCCCCACTGAACTCCATTTCCTCAAAAACCACTGCCAGGTTTCCTTGAACTTCGGTGACAACGTAAAGATCCTCCGCTTCCTTCGCTGGTTTCGACAATGACAAGTCCAAACCTATTTTCACCAATTTTGGCCAGCTTCATCGGAGGGAGTTTTCCGAAGTCCCCCATTCTCTTGATGAATCCGTTGAAGGTGTCCAGACGCCATCCGTCGTTTACCTTCGAAAACAGGGCACCAGCCAAAATTGGTGATTGTGAATGGGGATCATCTCCACCCAGCAGTGAAAACAGGATAAGTTGCCGTTCCCCCGACTGGTCGAAAAACCGCCTTGAGAAATGCGTCGTGGCGAAGACCGGAAACAATCCTTCCGGCTCGACGGCATCCTTTCCCGATTCAGCGGTTTCCGCTTCAGGTGAACCCTTCAACGGCTTGTCGAGGAAGTAACATTCCTTTGCCTGCTTGTTTGTAACCGTGGTTTCCGATTCCTCCGTCAGCGGGTTGTAGTTGCCGAAAATCAGGTACATCGCCTTGGCGTCGGTAAACTCGCCGGGGATGACCTTCGCCGTTTCCGGCGTCGGCGTCTGGGCGGCGGGGCTGTCCACCGCGAACACCGCGAATCCGGTTAGTCCGATCATCGTCGCGACCAGCATCAGCCACGAAAAAGCTTTGTTTTTGTGAAATTGTTTCAACATCGCTGCAAGTCCTTTCCAATCAGTAGTTATTGTTTTCCGACGGGCTGATATTGACCATCCTTGAAGGTGAATCGGAGAACCTGTTTCGCCGAAATCAACTTGTCGCTATCCAGATCCGGATCGGGCTTGGTCCCCTTCGTCTCGATCAGGATGTCAAACCAATCCGACCCTTTCAGTTTCGGGAAAGTCAGCTTTGAACTGAACCGAAACTGGTCATCCATTTTCCCGGGTACGGCGTTCCCTGAATTATCGCCATCCACGTTGTTCACCTGGCAGACAAGGCGAAGATTCCCTTCGACTTCCGTGACAATCGCAAGATCGCGGCTGAATTGCCCTTGCGCCCAATCCTCCGGCTGGATCAAGACCCCGAAGCGGTCCTTGCCGATCTGAACGAGGCGGCCTTCCCGGATAATGTTGAACACGCCCATCTGCCCGATGCACTTGGTGAACGAATCCAGCCGCCAGCCATTGCTGACTTTCGTGAACACCGCGCCTCCAAGAATCGGCTGACAGGTGTGGCAACTGAAATTCTCCGAAAAAACGGTCACTAGGAGGATGCGACGCTCAGTTCCTCCCTGCTTGTACGCTTTTGAAAAATTGGCCTGAGCCTCCACTTCCATCGGAGGTTCGGCCTGATTTTCGTTCGACTCGGTTTCGGAAGCCTTGGCGTCGGATTCATCACCATCCTTCGTTTCGACATTGGCCGACTCTTCTTCCGGCGGGACGGAAACGTTGACCAGCGGATACTTCGCGAGTTCCTCGGAAGTCAGAATCGTTTTCGAATGTTCCGTCAGCGGGTTGTAGTTGCCGAAAATCAGGTACATCGCCTTGGCGTCGGTAAACTCGCCGGGGATGACCTTCGCCGCTTCCGACGTCTGGGCGGCGGGGCTGTCCACCGCGAACACCGCGAATCCGGTCAATCCGATCATCATCGCGACCAGCATCAGCCGCGAAAAAGCTTTGTTTTTGTGAAATTGTTTCAACATCGGTGCAAATCCTTTCCAGTAAATGGCCGATTGATTCGGCTTTAACGTTTTTTAGCGTTATGTAGAGTTCTTTAACGTTATGTAATGTTAAAGAACGTTATAGAGCGTCAGTTTTCGGCGTCTTCGTCCGTGCCATCGGGGGAGCGATACTCCCCGTCCGTGAACGTCAGGTGCCGCGTCCGGTTGACCTTGACCAGCTTTCTCCTTTCATCGGGGTAGTTTCCGGTCGTGGTCACGGTCAGGTCGTACCACTCGGCATTGGACGCGGGTGAAAACACGAACTTCGAGTCATATCCCCACACGCGGCGATCCTTGTCATCAGTCTTTTCGGAGAAGGTGTCGTTGAGTACGGCGACCTGTGCGAACGAATCCCCGAATTCGGCGATCAACACCATGCCACCCTCGGTGATGCCCTGCCCCGTGAGACCGGGTTCAAAAAGATAGCCGCGCCGGTTTTTCCCGATTTGGTAAGCCGTCGGCGGGATCGTGCTGCCGAAGGTTCCCATCCCGGCAATGGCGTACATCCGCGACTGCAACCGCCAGCCGGTTTCGGTCGCGATGAACTTCGCGCCGCCGACCATCCCCGGCGTACCGTGGGCAGCCAGATCGGGGATTGTCTGAAACAGCACCACCCGGCATCGGTGACCATCACGTTCAAATCCTTCCGAAAAAAGGACTTCGCTCGTCGCGTACCCGTTCTTGTCGAGGATGTCCGGGACGATCTCTTCCATGCTTTTCAACTGTTCGTCGGTCGGTCGCCAACGGACCAGACCGTGTCGGTTCATCTTTCCTCCGAACAGCAGCTTCACCGCCGCCGGGACTGACCATTTCCCCACGAATTCCGGGTGATTTTCGTTTTTCGGGAATTCGTTTTTCGCCACCGTTTCCGGGGCGGGTTTCGTCATTGCCGACGGTGTTTCGCGGTCGGCGAGTTCGGCGCGCGGTGACAGCGACCATCCGCCCGCCAGCATCGCGACGCCCGAAAGCGCAAGGACAAGGGTCTTCATCGAATATGCTCCTTCTGAATTGAACGGCTTCGTTCCGCCGCGTTCAGCGCGACGGTTCAGGTTTCGCTTTGTGGAAGCGATTCCCGATGCCATACTCGGAGAGCAATCCGAGTGCCAAAACCGTCGGGACTTCCGCCCGGCTTCGTTTTTTATGAAGAAGCTCGTCATCAGCGCCCTGTGCGGAGGATGGCTCATCCTCCCAAGCCCGATCTCCGCCCAGACCGACCCGCCGCCGTGGGTCGGACGAGCCGCGCGCCTCGCCATGAGCGAACTGAACACCGACGCCGGGGCCATCGTCGCGGCTCTCGACGACGAACACTGGTTCGTCCGGGCACGGGCCGTTCAGGCGGCCGGGCAGTTCAAACTCGCCGCCGCCGTCCCGAAACTCGTTGAACGCTTTCCGAATGAAACGTGGGACGCGCAGGCGCGAATCGTCCGCGCGCTGGCCGACATCGGCGACCCGCGCGGGATTCCCGTCGTTTTATCCGCGCTTGAAAGTCAGGAAGGGGCCGTCCGACTGACGGCGACGCGGGCGCTGGCGAGTTTCCGCGACGCCCGGACGACCGAAGCCGTCAGGACGCGCGTCGCCGCCGAATGTTCGGCGGATGAAAAACTTGCCCTCGTCCGGGCGGTCCGGACGCTCAACCTCGCCGCCGTCGCGGACAACCTGAAACGCTGGCGCGGCGCGGACGCCGCTCTCGACCGGGAAATTGCCGTCACGCTTCAGGCATTGGGCGACGCCGACGCCGGAGCGTTTGTCGCCCAAAACTTTTTCCAACTGCCGAACTCCACCCGGGCCGACGTCATCGCCCGCTGGAAAACCGCGCCGGACGCCCGCGCCGTGCCGGTTCTCGTCAAACTTCTAAAGGATGGCGATGTTGCCGAGCGCCGCGATGCCGCCGCGACGCTCGAAACTTTCCGCGCCGACCTGCCGGTCGAGCCGCTCGCCAACGCGCTGGCCGACCCGGACGAGGAAACTCGCGCCGCCGCCGCGCGTGCCCTCGCGTACGCCCCCGAAGCCGAGGTCGTCGCCCTGCTTTCAAATCGGTTGAAAGCCGATCCGCCGGTCGCGCTCCGCAACGCGATCATCGCCGCGCTCGCACCGTTCGACCGCGAAAAGGTCATTCCGGCGCTCATCGCAGTCCGGCTCGACAAGGAAGATCGCCCGATTCCCGGCGTCGCCGTCGCGCTTGAAAAACTCGGCGTTGCCGCCGACGCACTCAATGCCACGCTCGCCGACGCGACGCTCCCCGCCGCCCGGCGGATCGAAGCCGCCCTGCGTCTCGGCCAACTCGGCGAACCCGACGCGCTCGACAAACTTGTTCGATTGAAAACCGGCGGAGACGTCGCGACCCGCCGCGCGGTGGCCGCCGCGCTCGGCTCGCTCGGCGATTTGCGCGCCGTCGAACCGCTCATCGTCACGCTCGACGACACCGATCCGTCCGTCCGCGCCGAAGCCGCCGCCGGATTGAAAAAACTCGGTTTCACCGCCGAAAAACTGGCCGCCGACCTCACCGCCGCGCCCGCGCCCGCCCGCGTCGAGGCGCTCCGCCTGCTCGCGAAACTGGGCGGTTCGGGCCAGACCCCAACCGTCATCGCGCAGCTTCAAAGTCGGGAACCGGCGGTCCGCGGCGCGGCGGCCAACGCGATCGGCGAATTCAAAGGGCCGGGTGCGGCGGACGCCCTCATTCCGATTCTGCGTGACCCCGACGCCGCCGTCCGGCTTCAGGCTGCCGCCGCCCTCGGACGCATCGGCGATGCGAAGGCGAGCGATGCCCTTGCCGCCGCCCTGCGCGGAAACGACGCCGCGCTCGCCACCGAAGCGGCGGCTTCCCTCGCCAAACTCAATGAAAGAAAAGCGGTTCCGGCGCTGCTCGACGCACTGAAAAGTCCGAACTGGGCCGTCCGCGCACAGGTCGCCCGGACACTCGGCGAACTCGGCGACGAACGGGCCGCGCCGGTTCTCGCCGTCGCGCTCGACGACGCCTCCGCCGTGGTCCGGTTCTACGCCCGCCGCGCCCTCGAACGATTTCCCAATGCGCCGACCGCCGATCTCCTCGACCTGTTCAATCAGCCGAACCGACGCGGCTGGTTTTCAGGACGCGAAGTATTAAAGGCGCTTAAACCGGAAGCCGTCGTTGAAACCCTCATCACGCGCCTCGACGACCCGCAGCCGATGAACCGCGCCCTCGCCGCCTCACTGCTCGGCAGCCTTCACGACGACCGCGCCCTCGTTCCACTCGTCAAACATCTGGAAAACGAGGACCGGTTTCAGGCCCGGTGGTGGCTGGCGTGGGCAATCGGGCAGTTTGGCGAGGCCGCCGTCGCGCCGCTTTCGAAATGTTCAAAAGCCAAACTTTCCCGCCTGCGCGCGGACGCCATCCGCGCACGCGGGTGGCTCTCGCCGAACGAGGAAAACCGGGCCGCGATTCGGGCCGGGTTGACCGACCCGGAAGAACAGGTCCGGAGCGCGGCGGTCGAGGCGCTCGGGCGATTCGGGGACGCCGACCCGCTTTCCCGCCTCCTCATCCGCCGGGCCGGAGACGGCGGCGCGCCCTTCAAACCCGACGAAGTCATCGACGCGCTCCTGCGCTGCGGACCCGCCGGGCGCTCGGCCCTGCTCGCCGCCGTTCCCGCCAGTGACGCCGGCCTGAAAGCGACACTCCTCCAGCGACTCGGCGAGGACGGGAATCCCGACGTTCTCCCCTTTCTCCTTACGGGGCTGAAAGATACGTCGGCGAATGTCCGGCTCACGGCCGTCCGCGAACTCGCCCGCCAATCCGACGAACGCGCCGTCACCGCCCTGCGCGCCCACGCCCCGAACGAAACCGCCCCGGAAGTCCGCGCCGCGATTGAAGCAGTGGTCAGCAGCCAGTAGCCAGTGGTCAGTAGCCAGTAGCCAGCAGTCGGGAGTCGGGAGTCGGGAGTCGGGAGTCGGGAAAAGGCTCATTTCAAAACAGTTCGGGTCAAGAAGAAAATGGTAGAACGGATTGAGTTTTTATCCTGATCCCTGATGCCTGGTCCCCGATCCCTGTTTTGACCTGAAACCCGACACCCGAAACCTGAAACCTTTTTTTCTGAAACTCTCGCCGAAATCGCTTCGTAGAGGGCGGTACGTCACATTCAGACAACAACTGAAAATCCTTCGACCGGGTTGCGTGGATCCCGGCTTGGAGAATTGCGGAGAGCGAAATCGCATGTCGAACCGAAACCGAGTCCTGAACGCTATGCGCCTGCTGACCGTTGCCGCCGCCGTCGGCGGAACGACCCTGATTGCCTCGGCACAGGAGGCCGCCCCGACGGGCATCATCGCCGCGGCCGACACGCCGCAACAGGCGGCCCAGACCCCGTCCCAGACACCCGTGGCCCCGCCGCCTGCCGCCGCCCGCCGGACGCGCGCCGTGGACGCCCTGCCGAACGAACGCGTCGGCATCGACCCTGGACGGAAACTGACGCTCAGCCTTCAGGAAGCCATTCTGATGGCGCTGCGGAACAATCAGGACATTGAAGTCGAACGGACTAACGTCCAGATCGCGCAGGAAAACGCCAAGGGGGCGTACGGCGCGTACGATCCGGTCCTCCAGATTCAGTTCCAGTTCCTGAAATCCACCTCACCGAACGTCTTCACCTTCAACCAGGCACAGGGCGGCGTCATCGAGCGCAAGCAAATTGACTTCAATCCCTCTTTCGGTCAGGTTCTGCCGACCGGCGGGAACTACTCGATTTCGATGACCAACTCCCGCTCGACCACCAGCGCCGGTTCAGCGGGATTGAATCCGCAGTTTCCGACCTCGCTGGACTTTCGGTTCACCCAGCCGCTGTTGCGGAATTACCGTTCGAGCATCAACGAACGCCTCGTCAAGGTGAACAAGAAGCAATTGACCATCAGCGACGCGCAGTTCCGTCAGCGGGTGATCACGACCATCGCGAACGTTCAGCAAGCTTATTGGGATCTGGTTTACGCTCTCCGCAACAACCAGATTCAGCGCGACGCGGTGGAACTGGCCGACGTTTCGCTCGCCATCACACAGCGACAGGTTGAGGTCGGCACGGTCGCCCCGATTGAAGTCGTTTCGACCCAGTCGGAACTTGAAAACCGTAAGGACACCGCCATCAGCGCGTTACAGGCAATCACGACCGCTGAAAACCAGCTCAAGCGGCTCATCTTCGGCGACCCGAATTCCGAAATGTGGCAGGCGGCCATCGACCCGACCGAAGGTATCGACTTTACGCCCGCGAATTTCGACCTCCAGGACGCCCTCAAGAGCGCGCTCCGCAACCGTCCGGAAATCGAAACCAACCATCTTCAGCAGGAAGTGAACCAGATCGACCAGTCGTTTCAACGCAATCAGCTCAAGCCGCAGCTCGACGCCTTCGCCGCGTTCACGTTGAACGGCCTCGGCGGTTCGGTTCCGTCGGGCAACCCGGCCAACGTCGCCAACCGGTTCATCGGGGGTTACGGAACGTCGCTCAAGAACCTCTTTGGCTTCAACTTCCCGACCTACACCACCGGCGTGAACTTCTCCTTCAACTTCCGCAACCGCTCGGCCAAAGCCGCGCTCGGCCGGGTCATCGCCACCGAACGCCAGTTGAAGGCGCAGGACCGGACGCTTCAGCAGACAATTCAGGTCGAAGTCCGCAACGCGCTTCAGGCCGTGACCTCCGCCCGCCAGCGCGTGGAAGCCACCCGCGCCGCCCGCGTCGCCGCCGAAACGCAGTTGCGCGGTGAAGAACAGCGCTACGCGGCGGGCCTTTCGACGACCTTCCTCGTCCTCGACCGCCAGAACCGCCTTTCGCTCGCCCGCGGCAACGAAATCCGCGCGCTGACCGACTACAACAAGGCGATTTCGGATGTCCAGCGCGTGATGGGCACGACGCTCACCGCCAACGGCATCAAGATCAACGAGCAGGAAACGCCGGCCACCACGCCGACGACCACTCCCGAATAGTCCGGAGTCTGGAGTCGAGAGTCTGGAGTCAAAGACAGGGGTTGAATTTCCGGACTCCAGACTCTCGACTCCGGACTTCAGACTTCTTGGATTGCTTTTTTTCACTTGGTTCGTTCAATCTTCAATCCTCCATCCGAAACTGGATGGAGGATTTTTTTTACCGGGAAAACGCATGAACGAGGATACGGAACGCGAAACATCAGCCCATTTGTTTTCGGTGGCCGAGGCGAACCGGATGATCCCGATTCTGCGGCCCATCGCCGAACGCATCGTCGCCGACCATGACGTCCTGCGGGGCATCGAACACGACATCACGCTCGCCCGCGACAACGCCCTCCAGGGCGGTGGTAGTCGGCACGGAGCGGTTTACCTCGCCAAATTGAAATCGCTCACCGACGCCGTCCGCCGGATCGAACGCCTCGGCGTACAGGTCAAGGACTACCGCCTCGGCCTCTGCGATTTTCCCCACTACCGCGATGGACGCATCGTCCTCCTCTGCTGGCGGCTCGGCGAGGACGAAATCCGCTGGTGGCACGACACCGACACCGGCTTCGGCAGTCGGCAACCCCTTTGAACAGGGATCAGGGGTCGGGGAATCAGGGATCAGGTTTCAAAATTGATGCAGATCCCTGTGTGCCGTCGCCATTCTTATCCTCAAAAAACCTGATCCCTGATCCCCGCCCCCTGACCCCTTTTCCCCATGGCAGACCCCAATTCCAACTCGACCACTTCCAACCGGCTGGTCAGCGGCGTACCGGAAACCAGCGAACGCGACGTCGAACTCTCGCTACGGCCACAGTCGCTGCGCGAGTACATCGGGCAGTCGCGCGCGACCGACAATCTCGGCATCTTCATGAAGGCGGCACGGGGACGCGGCGACGCGCTCGATCACGTTTTGCTGTGCGGACCGCCGGGGCTGGGCAAGACGACGCTGGCGATGATCGTCGCCAACGAAATGGGGGTCGAAATCAAGTCTACCGCCGGGCCGGTCATCGAAAAGGCGGGCGATCTGGCGGCCATCCTGACGAATCTTCAGGAAGGCGACGTCTTATTTATAGATGAGATTCACCGGATGCCCCCCGCCATCGAGGAAATTCTTTATCCGGCGATGGAGGACTACCAGCTCGACATCATCATCGGGCAGGGGCCGTCGGCGCGGTCGATCAAGCTCGACCTGCCGCGCTTCACGCTCGTCGGCGCGACAACCCGTGCCGGACTCATCACCGCACCCCTGCGCGGACGGTTCGGCATCAACCTGCATCTCGATTTCTACTCGCCGGACCACCTGCGGGAGATCGTCCTGCGGTCGGCGCGGATTCTGGACGTCGAAGCCGATGAAGGGGGCGCGGCGGAAATCGCCCGGCGCGCGCGCGGGACCCCGCGCATCGCGAACCGCCTGCTGCGGCGCGTCCGCGACATCGCGCAGGTGCTTTTCGACGGAAAAATCACCGCCGAGGTCGCCGCTTCCGCGCTCGACCGGATGGAAGTGGACAAATTCGGGCTGGATGAAACCGACCGGAAGATGCTGCTGACGATTATCGAGAAGTTCGACGGCGGGCCGGTCGGCCTCGGAACCATTTCCGCCGCCATCAACGAGGAAAAGGACGCCATCGAGGAGATTTACGAGCCGTACCTGATTCAGATCGGCTTCCTCAACCGGACCCCTCGCGGGCGGATGGTCACCCGCGCCGCCTGCGAACACCTCGGCGTCGGCCTGTTTCGGGTTCGCGGCGCGGATGAATCCCAGAAAAACCTGTTCGACTGACCGTTACAGCAGGTCGGTGTCGAACGAACTGTAAATGATGAAGGTGCATTCCTCCATCGCTTCGGTGTGGTGGTGCGTCGAGCCGACTTCGGAGCGGACGAACTCCCCGTCCGTATATTCCCGGTCGTCAAGCCGCAACCGTCCGTCCAGCATCAGGACTTCCTCGACGCCGACGTGCCGGTGCGCCGGATAGCGCGATCCGGCAACGGCTTTCAGCAAAGCCACATACTCGCGTTTCGTCTCGTCGCGAAACAGCCATTTGACCTGTACGCCCGGCGCGAAGGCTTCCCACGCCAGATCCGTCGCTCTCGCCAGAAAACTTTTGAGCCACGCCGCGCGTTCGGCGGCGAACAACGGCGCAGTCTCCTTTCCAATGACTTCAAAAAGTCGCTGCCGGAGCGCCGGCGAGGGCGTCTGGTCAGGCACGGCTGCCGCGAGGGCAAGGGCAATCTCTTCCGCTTCACGCGCGGCGGAAACCGCGGTCGGCTCGCCTTCGCGTCGCCGGGCTTCGAAATCGTTCTGTTCCTCGGCGTCGAGCGCGCCGAGAAGGGAGAGGAGAGCCGTCACGGAGGCTTCCTCGCGCCAGTCCTGTACGTCGTTCTGTTTCATCATCCTGCATCACAATTCGTTTTTGTAGCCGTCCAGTTCGCCTTTGAGGCGTTTCATTCCCAGTCGAATCCGGGTTTTGATGGTGCCGAGGGGTACGGCGAGATGCTCGGCGATCTCGCTGTGGCTCATTCCTCTGTAAAACGCGAGCTGTATCGCCTCCCGCTGTTCGGTCGGCAGGGTGGCCAGCGCCGCGTGAACCCGACGACGGCGTTCGGCATCCGCCGCCGCGCGTTCCGGTCCGCCGCCCGGATCGGCGGCGTGGGTCATGGTTTCAAGCGAATCGAGCCGGGTGCGGTCCTGTTCGCCGGACCGGAGCCGGTCGATGGCCCGACTGCGCGCCATCATCAACAGCCACGCGGTCGGCGTTCCACGCGAGCGGTCGAAGTCACGGGCACGCCGCCAGACGTGGACGAACACCTCCAGGGCAGCATCTTCCGCCGCGCCGTCCTCGCCGACGATGTAGCGGACGAGGCCGAACACCCGGCGGTGGGTCAGATCGTAAAACTCCCCCATCGCGGCCTGGTCACCTTCACCGATTTTCAAAATGAGCCGGTGCAGGTGGGCTTCGCTGTCGGGGGGCTGACCGACCGTATCCACGGGCGGTTCGCAGCGAGATTCAAGGTGCGTCATGGTGTAGTACCGAGTGGCAGGGGAAATCGGATTTCCCAAAATCGGCGGCTTCCACCGGAAAGTCAAGCGATTCGAACCGGACAAACCGTTGCCGTTTCGAAGTTGGGCGGAAAAAATTTTCTCCAGTCTGAATCCGAACGAGAAAACGTGTCCGTACAGCGCAAATAGAAATTGCAATTCAACCTGTTTGTGGAGTAAACGTTGGGCGCAATCCGGATATTTCATCACTGCGCGAGGACCTCTCCCGGTACCTTTCCTGTCGGTCGGCGAAACGCCAGACGCGTTCCAGTCGCCATCCACGGCCACAACGCGCGGATGTGATGCTCAAGAAAGATTCCGTTTACCCCCGTCGGTCATGCCTTGCCCGTGACGAAGAGACGCCCACGAGGGGCAACCGACACGCTTCATAAACGCGATTTTCCTGAAAGACACACAACTTCCATCGGAGGAAACCTTAGAAATGAAAGACTTGACCAACAAATATCTTGAAGTCGGCGAAATCCTGAAGGGCCGCCGCGATGTTCTCAAGACGGGCGCCGTTCTCAGCGCCGCCACGCTTCTCGCTGGTATCGAACTGCCCACGTTCGGCGCCGACAAGAAGGGCGACATCGCGACCGCCAACGTCGCGCTCGGTCTCGAACATCAGGCGATCGCCGCCTACGGCGCGGGCGCTCCGCTCCTGAGCGGCGCTCTCCTCGATGCGGCCAAGCTGTTCCTCGGCCAGCACGAAGAACACGCCAAGATTCTCACCGACTACATCAAGAAGGGTGGCGGCACCCCGGTTGCGGCCAAGAAGGCGACGGAATATCCGGCCATCGCGCAGGCGGCGCCGGGCCTCAAGTCCGACACCGACGTTCTTCGCTTTGCGCTCAAGCTCGAAGCCGAAGCCGCTGTGACCTACATCAGCGTCCTTGCCAACTTCTCGGACAAGAACGTTGTGACTCTCCTCGCCGGCATCGCCGCCGACGAAGCCCAGCACGCCGCGATTCTCCGCTTCGTGCTCAAGGAAAACCCCTGCCCGCAGGCGGTCGTGAAGTAAATTTCACACCATGCGGTTTCAACGCCCTCGCTCGCGGCCGTCGGGTTGCCGGCGAGGGCGTTTTCTTATGTCGATTCCGGATTGAAAAAGAGAGGAGCGCCCCCCATGCCATCCAAGAAAATCATCGCCGCCGGTTTCATTTGCGCCGCCCTCGGCTTTGCCGCGCTCGCGCCGCGCAGTGAAGCCGCCCAGACGAAAGCCGCCGCCGGAGACGCCGCCCGCGGCAAGGAACTGTTTTCGACCTGTAGCCAGTGCCACAGCGCGACCACCAAGGACGCCGGCGTCGGCCCCGGCCTGAAGGGCCTTTTCAAAGGCAAGAAAATGCCCGCGACCGGTCGCCCGGTTTCAACCGCCGTCGTCACGTCCCAGATTAAAAAGGGCGGAAACGGCATGCCGGGTTTCGCCAGCAAGTACAACGCGAAAGACATCGCCGACCTCGTCGCGTACCTGAAAACGCTTTAAGTTCATATATTTCCCGCCGGTCGGCGCTCCCGATCGCCGACCGCGGAATCCCCCCTCCCGCCAACGCGACGTCTTTGGCGTTGGCGTCCGTGCCCGCGATTCGGTAGAGTGTGATGCTCCCGGCATCGTCCGGTATTCCCTTTCGATTTCGTTCACACGCATGCCGACCAAGAAGGCCGCCGCCGAGCCGACGTTCGAAACGTCGCTCGAAGAACTCGAATCCATCGTCCGCCGGATGGAAAACGGCGATTTGTCGCTTGATGAATCGCTTGATCTGTTCGAACGCGGCGTGACCCTCGCCCGCCGCTGCCGGGAACGGCTCGACGCCGCCGAGCGGCGCGTGGAAATGCTCGTCAAGGGTGCGGGCGGCGCGCTCGAACCCGTCCCGTTCGAAGACGACGACGATGACGATGTTTCAATCTGAGGGAGGACGACGGTCGTGCGCGTGGCAACCATTACCGCAACGCATCTCAGCGGACACCGTGCTGGAGAAACGCGCACCCTGACCGCCTTCCCCATCACGATCGGGCGGTCACCGTCGAACATTCTTCAACTCGGCACGCACGACACCCGCGCCTCGGCCAAGCACGCCATTCTCACGAGCGAAAACGGCAAGGTCTTTCTCGAAGATCTGAAAAGCACCAACGGGACCTATCTCCGGGGCCGCCGCGTGACCCGCGTGGAACTCGCCAGCGGCGACGTGGTGGAATTCGGCGTCGGCGGACCGGAACTGCGCTTCGACTTCGCCCTCACCGTCGAGGCCGCGCGCCCGCTGCCGATGACCGCCCCCGCCGCCCCGCCGACCGTCCAGCGTCTGCCCACGCTGCCGATGCCCGACACCCAGCCGAACCGGATACCCGCCGCCGAGGAAATCGAAGTTCCACCGACGCCGGTCGATCCCCTTCGGATGGATGCCAACTGGGAAGGCAATGCCCCGTCGCACACAATGAACCTCGGCGAACGCGAATTCCCCCTGGTCGGGAAATTCCGCCTCGGGTACTACCTGCTCGGCCTCGCCTGCCTCGTCGGCGGCGTTCTCCTTTTCTTCAAGGGACCACTCGTCGTCGTGCCGCCGCTGCTTTTACTCGGATTGTTTCTTCTGCTGATCGGCTGGAGCCACTCACGGGTCAATATCACCATTACCTACGAGGGCATCGAATATCAGGGGGTCGTACGGCAGTTCAACATTCCGTGGAAGGAAGTCACCGCCCTGCGCGCTCGCCGCAGCCAGACCAGCCTGCTCGACAAGATCGTCTACACGGTGGAAGGCACCCGCAACCGGCTGACGTTCCGCACCGGAGCCTTCGACGGTGGCGTCGAACTGGCACAACTCATCACGCGTCGGACCGGCCGCAAGTGGGAGTAGGGATTGAAGATTGAAGATTGAAGATTGAAGATTGAAGATTTTGGATTCGAACCAGGACGCTTTTCTTCCAAAAATCTTCTATTGAAAATTCCTCAGTCGTTCTTCCGGGAATCTTCAATCGAAAATCTTCAATCGAAAATTCTTCACCGCTTGGCGCGAGAAGGCGCGGCGTTCGGCGTGAGCAGCCCGGTTGCGCGATCGAGGTCGAAATCCACATTGCGTCGGATTTCCGAAAGCGTCAGCGGAATTGAAATATCGGGATTGACCCCCTGCCCTTCGAGGCGGACACCCTGTGCCGTCCGGTAGTCGCGGACGCTGATTTGAACTTTTCCACCGTCCGGCAGACGTTCCTCAATACTCGCCAGCACCGCCCCGGCGGTTCGGCGTCCGATGACCGTACCGCGCTTCGATTCCTGCACCGCAGCAGCAAAAATTTCCGCGGCACTGGCCGATCCTTCATCCACCAGAACGACGACCGAGCCATCGAATGCCGACCGGCCACCGCCGTTGATCCGCATCCGGAACTGCCGTTTTTCCCGCTGGATGAAATCGCCGAATACAAGATCGCGGCGATAAATCAGTTGCAGGCAGTCGGACAGAATATTGAGCAGGCCGCCGCCGTTGTCGCGGAGGTCGAAGATGACGCCCCGCGCCTGCCGATTGGCGTCGAGTTGCGCATCGAGCCAGCGGGCCGTGTTCGGCGCGAATTCAGTGAACCGAATGTAAAGGATGCCGTTCGGAAGCAGTTGCGACCGCTGTTCGGGGGTAGTGGCGAAGGGCCGGCAGATGACTTCGACGCGTTTCACATTGTCGTTCGGATCGAGGAATTTCAACCGGACCGACTGCCCGTTTTTCAGCGAAGACGAGTTTGAACCGTTGAAAGGCTGGCCGTCCCATTCCGTGATGATCCAGCCGGGACGAATCCCCGCCTCCTGGGCCGCCGAACCGCCACTCACGCGAGAAACGACCCACTGATCGCCGATTTTCCGAAGATGAAACCCGATGCCGATTCGCGAACCGCGATTTTCTTCCTGAACCAGCGTGGGCGGAATGGCGAACGTATGCTGGTCATTCAACTCGGCCAGCATCTGATTGATGACGCGATACAGTCCCCGTTCGTCCGTCGCACCCGCGGCCTGCGAGCGAAAATTGCTTTTCAACGTCGCCCAGTCCGCGCCGTTGAAGTTTTTGTCGTAATACTTGTTCCCGACCAGATTGCACACCGCGTCGAAGACCCGCAGATTGCGCGCGGACGACGTGGCATCGGCGAAGGTTTCGGATGCGCCATCCTCATCATGTATGGCCTCCGCGAAGACGACCGGGGTCGTCGCCGGAGCCAACCACATCCAGACCAGAAGCCAGAGAGTGACGAAAACCCTTCCTTGCATAAACCCTTTACCGGACTGAAAAAAGCGACGGGATGACGCGTTATCCGCGAAAATCGGATGTTTTCTTAAAAGAAGGCTTGGAAAAATTCAGGTACGCAAGGCAGAATGCGCGCTGACGATTCATTCCGCGTACACTGAGACACTACATTCAAGCGGCTCCATGCGGCAAGTGCGCCATGAGACGCTGGCGGATTTTTCCCCCGATTCGGAGGATGGACGGATGGTATCCGAAGCCACGGTTCAACAGCAGTATGAAAAGATGCGGCGTGAAAACCGCCTCCCCTGCCACCTGAGCGCGGTGGTCGAGGGCATCGGCAAGGACGGCCTCGTCCGCGACACCGCCGCCGAGTGCATCACCATCAGCCGCCGCGGCGCCTGCGTCGTGACGACGCTCGAAGTCGAAGCCGGACAAAAGCTTTCGGTGTCGCTTCCGTCGATCAATCCCGACCGCCGCGAACTGATGAACGTCGCGTGGGTACGCGAGGTGGACGGCGAACGCCAGATCGGCCTCGGTCCGATTGACGAGGACACGTTCATCATTTTCAGCGAGGCCGCCGTCCTCGAAGCCCCCGCCGCCCAGTCGGAAACGCCGACGGAATCCGAATAAAACGCCACTCGTTCCCCCACCGCTCCAATGTCCGAATTCAACCAGCCGAACCTCCGGGTCCTGTTGAGCGAGGCGCAGATCGGCGCCCGCATTCAGGAACTCGGCCGCGAAATCACCGAAGCCTACGTCGGAAAGCCCCTGATGCTCGTCGGCGTCTTGAAAGGCGCGATTCCCTTCACCGCCGACCTGCTGCGGTCCATCGATCTTCCGGTGAAACTCGATTTCATCGCCGTGTCGAGCTACGGCGCGTCCACCAAGTCGTCGGGTGAAGTCCGCATCCTCAAGGACCTCGACGCCAGTCTGAAGGGCCATCATGTTCTGGTGGTTGAAGATATCGTCGATACCGGGCTGACGCTTACCTACCTGCTCGACAATTTCCGCCGCCGGGAAGCCGAATCGGTGCGCGTGGCGGCGCTGCTCGACAAGCCCGAACGCCGCGTCAAGGAAGTCGCCGTGGACTACGTCGGCTTCACGATTCCGAACGAATTCGTCGTCGGCTACGGCCTCGACTACGCGGAACGCTACCGAAATCTGCCCTACGTGGCGGTTCTCAATCCGGAATAGGGATCAGGGATCAGAAGTCAGGGATCAGGAGTTTTTCCGACCTGATCCCTGATTCCTTCCCCCTGATCCCTATGACTGATACCCGACACCAGACACTCGAAACCTTCTCTCCGCTCCGCCGCGCCCGGCTCGCCCTCGAAGGGCTGTCGGTCGGCGATGCCTTCGGCGAACGCTTTTTCCGCGACATTCCGGTCGCCGAGCGGATGATCGCCGAACGGACGCTCCCGCCCGAAACGACGTGGTTTTACACCGACGACACCGAAATGGCGTTGTCGGTCTACTATCTGCTGAAAACCTACGGCGAACTGGATCAGGACCTGCTCGCGTTCGAATTCTGCGAACGCCACGATCAGGGACGGGGCTACGGTTCGGGAATGCACCGGTACGTCTCGCAGGTCCGGATGGGCGCGGACTGGCGCACGGTGGCCCGAAACCTTTTTGACGGAAGCGGTTCGTTCGGAAACGGCGGCGCGATGCGGGTCGCCCCGGTCGGAGCCTTTTACGCCGACAACCTCGATACGGTGGTCGAACAGGCCGCGCGTTCGGCGGAAGTCACCCACGCCCACTCGGAGGCCATCGCCGGAGCGGTCGCCGTGGCCGTCGCGGCGGCGCTGGCGTGGCAACTTCGCGACACATTGCCCGGTCCCAGCGAGTTTCTTGATCTCGTTCTGGAACGGACGCCGCCTGGCGAGGTGAAACAGGGCATCCTCAACGCACGGGATATGGCGGATTCGGATTCGGTGGACTACGCCGTGTCGCGGCTCGGCAACGGAACGGCGATTTCGGCGGCAGACACCGTGCCGTTCGCGTTGTGGTGCGCGGCCAAAACACTCGGCTCATTTGAAGATGCGATGTGGCTGACGGTCAGCGGCTTCGGCGACCGGGATACGACCTGCGCCATCGTCGGCGGTATTGTCGCCCTGTCAGTCGAGCCGGAAGATCTTCCGGATGAATGGATTGCGCGACGCGAGCGGTTGCCCCGCTGGTGCGAAGCGGAAATGAAATAGCCACGGATTACACCGATTACACAGAATTTCTCCGGTTTTTCCGAGTCTGTGTAATCCGAGTAATCCGTGGCTAAAAATACCGCGACGACTTTTTACTGCCCGTCGTCGAAGAACGTCTTCAACTTCCGGCTGCGGGACGGATGACGGAGCTTGCGCAGCGCCTTCGCCTCGATCTGGCGGATGCGCTCGCGGGTGACCGAGAAGTGACGGCCGACTTCTTCGAGCGTCCGTTCCTGTCCGTCGCCGTCCAGCCCGAAACGCATCTTCAGAATCTGCGCTTCGCGGGGCGTGAGCGTGTTGAGTACTTCCAGCGTGGCCTCGCGCAGGCCCTTGCCGACGATCATTTCCGCCGGGTTGAGGCTGTTGCGGTCCTCGATGAAGCTGCCGAGGTTCGATTCGCCGTCATCGCCAATCGGCGTTTCGAGCGAAATCGGCTCCTGGGCGATCTTGAGTGCCTGCCGGACCTTCACCACCGGCAGGTCGGTCCGCTGGGCGAGTTCCTCGTGCGTGGGTTCGCGGCCGAGTTCCTGCACCATCAGCCGGGCCGTCCGGACGATCTTGTTGATGGTTTCGACCATGTGGACCGGGACGCGGATGGTCCGGCCCTGATCCGCGATGGCGCGGGTCACGGCCTGGCGAATCCACCACGTCGCGTAGGTCGAAAACTTGTATCCGCGGCGGTAGTCGAACTTCTCGACCGCACGCATCAGACCGATATTCCCTTCCTGAATCAGGTCGGAGAATTGCAGCCCGCGCGAACGGTTGATGTAGTTCTTCGCAATCGAAACCACCAGACGGAGGTTGGCTTCGATCATTTCGCGGCGGGCCTTTTCGGCTTCGGCTTCGGCGGAAATGATGTTTTTCAGCGAGCGTTTAATCTCGACCGCTGATTGAAGATAGCGCGCCTCAATTTCACCGATGGCCTTTTTCGCCCCGCGAATCGTCTTCTTGACTTCGTTTTCATCCACCCGACGGCGGGCAGTGAGCGATTTTTCGGCGCGGGTGATGCGCTCCTCGTTTTCGAAAAGCTGCCGGACGACGCGCTGGATGCGGTTGGTGAACTCGCGCCGCATCTGGGTCGAGAAAAGAATCACCCGGATATGCCGCGAAAGTTCGACGCGCTGCCTCAGCACCTTCCGGATCATCCGGTTAGTCTTGCGGGTGCCCTTCGGTTCCTGTTCGACCTTGGCGACTTCCTTGCGGATATGCGCCAGCATTTTGGAAACCAACTGGAATTTCTCGATGGTTTCCGCAAGATAGCGTTCTTCGTTTTCGAGCGTGATGTCTTCCGCGTCGGAATCCGACGTGTCGATGACCGCCCGGATGCCGAGTTTGCGCTCCGCCAGCCGTTGCGCGAGGTCTTCCAGCGCCTCGGCCACGATGAGCGAGCGGGAATGGGCTTTGTGGAGGCGACGGCGACCGCGTTCGATGCGCTTCGCGATGGCGACTTCATCTTCGCGGGTGAGCAACGCGACGTTGCTCATTTCGCGCAGATACAACGTCATCGCGTCGAGCGAACGGTCGCTTTCCGACGCCGAAAGATCGGGTTGCGGCGCGGCGGCGGCTTCAGTGCCTTCCTCCGACGTCTCCTCGGATTCCTCGGATTCCTCGGGTTCGGTTTCCCAGACAAAATCGTCCTCCTCCGACGCGGCGGAGTCGATTTCGGCGAGGAATTTTTCCAGATCGAGACTTGGAATTCCGTCTCCCGCGGTCGGGTCGGTTTCACCGTCGATCATGTTGTCTTTCAGGTCTGTTCTCATATTGGGTGTCAGTACGCCTTGCGCTCACGACGCGCGATAACGGGTGCGGGGCCTTTCCAAAGTACGATTTCAACTTTTCCCTTACAAGTTCTTCTCTCGCATCCCTTTGTTTCGAAAGAAAATGTCCCATCTTCGGGACACGGCACACGGATTTCAGTGTGCTGTAAAACAAAAGCGGTTATTCTAAAAAAAATTTCCGATTCGTCTACCTTTTATTTCATACAAACCGGTAAGACGCCGGGTCCTGTTCGCAGGTTTCCCTCTTTTCCGGCTTGAAGACCGTGAAAATCCTCCTTTTTATGAATTCAACCCTCGTCGTTGCCACGCACAATCCGGGGAAAGCCCGGGAATTCGCCAAGTTGCTGTCCGGATTGCCGCTCGAAGTCGTCGGCTTGGACGCCTTCCCGCCCGCGCCGGTTCCCGAGGAAACCGGGACGACCTTTACCGAAAACGCGTTGCTCAAGGCCCGGGACGCCTTCGCGACGACCGGCGGCCATCGCTCGGTCGCGGACGACTCCGGCCTCGCGGTGGACGCCCTCGACGGCGCGCCCGGCGTCTACTCGGCGCGTTACGCGGGCGAACCCGCCGACGATGCCGCCAACCTCGCCAAACTCCTCGACGAACTGCGCGGACTCCCGCCCGAACGCCGGACCGCGCGCTTCGTGTGTGTCCTTGCCCTCGTCGGCCCCGAAGGCGAGACAACCTTTACCGGAACATGCGAAGGAACCCTGCTCGACGCGCCACGCGGGACCGGCGGATTCGGCTACGACCCGATTTTCGTCCCGACCGGCCACGACCGGACCTTCGCCGAAATGACCGCCGAGGAAAAAGCCGCGCTCAGCCATCGGGGAACCGCGGTACGGAAATTGCGTACGTTTCTGGAGTCGAACGTCGCGACGTAAAAAGCCGCTTGGCGATAACGCGTGTCGTTCGCTAACTTCAAACCGAACGATTTTCGGGAAAGGATAAAAAGAAGATGTCGGAAACCGAAAACACCACGCAAAGTCTTGAATCCAAAGACTATCGTACGAACGCCGACCTCAAGGCGGTTCTCAGGGAAGTCCTTGAAAGCGTCATCACCGAACGTATCGAGCCGCGCTTCGTCGCTATCGAAGTACGGCTCGACAAGATTGAACAGCGACTTGATCAAGTTGAGCAACGGCTCGATAAGGTCGAGCAACGGCTTGATCAAGTTGAGCAACGGCTCGATTCCCTTGAAAAAGCCTTCGTCAAACTCGAACGCCGCTTCAGTCACCATCAGGCCGAAACGGCGGAACGGCTGACCATCCTCGAAGACCGTGTGATCGACCTCGAAACGCCGGCGGCCTAAAACACGGAACGCAAAGACGCCAAGGCGCAAAGACACAAAGAGATTGAATTTCCTTTGCGTCTCTGCGCCTTGGCGTCTTTGCGATACAAAAACAAAAAGTCAGTGCCGGAAATGCCGCACACCGGTAAAGACCATCGCAATGCCGTGTTCGTCGGCCGCCGCGATGACTTCTTCGTCGCGAATCGAACCGCCGGGCTGGATGATCGCCTTCACGCCGTGCTTCGCGGCCTCGTCGAGACCGTCGCGGAACGGGAAGAACGCATCCGACGCGAGCACCGAACCGTCGAGCGACAGTTGCGCCTTCGTCGCGCCGAGTTTCACCGAGTCAACCCGGCTCATCTGGCCTGCCCCGACGCCGACGAGCTGGCTATCCTTGGCGTAAACAATCGCGTTTGACTTGACGTGCTTGCAGATAGTCCACGCGAACAACAGGTCGGAAAGTTCTTCCTCGGTCGGCTGCCGCTTGGTCACAACCTTTAGCTCATCCGCCGTAACCCGTTTCGCGTCAGCCGATTGCAGCAGAAAGCCGCCGGAAATGCTGCGTACATACGCCCCGTCGTGCGTCTCGCGCGGGACGCGCATGACCCGGACGTTCTTCTTCCCCGAAAAGACCTGCAACGCCGCTTCGTCGTAGTCCGGCGCAATCACCGCCTCGACGAACATTCCCGCAATCTCGGTCGCCGTCCCGGCATCCACTTTCGCGTTGAAGGCGATAATGCCGCCGAACGCCGACACCGGATCGGTCGCGAGCGCCAGCCGGAACGCCTCCAGCGGGACCGCCGCGATGCCGACGCCGCACGGATTCGTGTGCTTGATGATCGCGCAGGCCGGAAGTTCGAATTCCCGCGCCAGATTCCACGCCGCGTCGAGGTCGAGCAGGTTGTTGAACGACAGTTCCTTGCCCTGCAACTGCTCGGCGGTCGCGACGCCCGGCGGCACGTTTTCCGCCGCGACGTAGAGCGCCGCCGCCTGATGCGGGTTTTCGCCGTACCGCAGCGACTGCCGCCGTTCGAGCGCGAGCGTCACCCGCGCCGGGAAGGCTTCCGGCTCGCTCACCGCGAAGGTTTCCTTTTCATCGTCGAACGTCACGCGACCAGCGAGAAATTCCGAAATGGTCGCATCGTAGGCCGCCGTGTGTTCAAACGCCTTGCGCGCCAGCCGGTAGCGCGTGCCCAGCCGGAGCGCGCCGCCGTTGGCGTCCATTTCCTCGGCGATGCAGGCGTAATCGCCCGCGTCGGTCACGACCGCGACGTGATGAAAGTTCTTCGCCGCGCCGCGAATCATCGACGGTCCGCCGATGTCGATGTTTTCGACCGCGTCTTCAAAATCGACGCCGGGCTTCGCCACCGTCGCGGCGAACGGATACAGGTTCACGACCACGAGGTCGATTTCTTCCAGATCGTGCTGCTGAAGCTGCTGGCGATGGGTTTCGAGGTCGCGACGGGCGAGAATCCCGCCGTGAACGCGCGGATGAAGCGTTTTCACCCGTCCGTCGAGCATTTCGGGAAAGCCGGTCAGTTCGGCGACGTCGCGGACAGGCAGTCCCGCCGCCTGAAGCGCCTTCGACGTACCACCGGTGGAAACGAGGTCCACGCCGTGCGCGCGGAGCTTCGTGGCAAATTCAATGAGGCCGGTTTTGTCGGAAACGCTCAACAGCGCCCGACGGATGACGTGTGCGGTCATGAGTATGAAGTCCTTGGGAAGGCTTTGATTGTTGATTTTCGATTGAAGATTGCAGATTTTCGATTTCAAACACCGCTGGCGAACTTCAGGGCGGCTTTTTCCGCAAATCGAAAATCTTCAATCACAATTCGAAGTGGAAAACGGAACGACAATTTTGAATTTTCGATTGAAGATTGCAGATTTTCGACTTCAGACATCACTCGCGAACATCGGAACGGCTTTTTCCGCAAATCGAAAATCTTCAATCACAAATCGAAAATATAACGGATTCTGGCTATAGTGCCGCAACCATTGAATCCCGTTCCGCGTTTTCCATGACATCCACCGCGCCGCTGCTCGACGTCGTCAATCTTCAAAAGCACTTCACCGTCGGAAACGGCGTCGTCAAGGCCGTGGACGACGTGACGTTTTCGATTTCCAAGGGCGAAACCTTCGGACTGGTCGGCGAATCCGGCTGCGGAAAAACGACGACCGGACGCGCCATCCTCCGGCTCATCGAGCCGACCGCCGGGCGCGTAACTTTCGACGGCGCGGACGTCCTCGCGCTCTCCCCGTCCGCCTTGCGGGCGCAGCGGCGGCAGATGCAGATCGTCTTTCAGGATCCCTACGCCTCGCTCAATCCCCGGATGACCATCGGCGAAGCCATCGCCGAACCGCTCGTCATCCACGGTATCGGGAACGCCGCGTCGCGTCGCGACCGGGTCGCCGAACTGCTCGGCGTCGTCGGACTCGACACCGATTACGCGAAACGCTACCCGCACGAGTTTTCCGGCGGTCAGCGGCAGCGCATCGGCATCGCCCGCGCGCTGGCGCTCAACCCGAAGTTCATCGTCGCCGACGAGCCGGTTTCCGCGCTTGACGTGTCCGTACAGGCGCAGGTCGTCAATCTTCTTCAGGATTTACAGAAAAAGTTCGGCCTCACCTATCTGTTCATTTCACACGGGTTGGCGGTCGTCGAACACCTCTGCGCGCGGGTCGGCGTGATGTATCTCGGCAATCTCGTGGAAGTTGCCCCGACGAAAAAACTTTTTGTACAGCCGCGCCATCCGTACACCCAGGCCCTGCTCGACAGCATCCCGTCGCCCGACCCGACCAAGCGCCGCAAGCACGCGCCCCTGCTCGGCGACGTACCGAGTCCGCTCAATCCGCCTTCGGGATGCCGGTTTCATCCGCGCTGCCCGATTGCGAAGGACGAGTGCAAACACAAGGCCCCGCCGCTGCGCGACCTCGGCGACAGCCATCAGGTCGCCTGCTGGGCGGTCGAGGCGTAATTGAGAGTTCAGAATTGAGAATTGAGAATGCGTGATGGAAGCTGGAACGAGCCTTCCTCCATTCGCTCATTTTCCTTCACGGATACGATAAACTTATGAAAAGACGAGACTTTTGTACTTTTCTCATCACCAGCGTCGCGCTTGCCCCGGCGGTCGTTCACGGACAGTCGGGCTATAAAAGTTACGCCAACGCCCGGTTCGGCTACCGGATTTCCTACCCGGCGGATTTTGCGCCGCAGGAAGAAGCGCCGAACGGCGACGGGCGCAAATTCACCGCGCCGGACGGGGCCGAACTCGCCGTCTGGGGGTCGAACAACGCGCTCGACCGGGCCGTCGCCGAGGAAGCCGACGCGGACTACGAATTCCTTTTAAAAGAACGGTTTCCGGGTTCGGCAATCACCTACAAAACGCGCGGGAAAAACTTTTACGTCTACTCCGGGACGGTCGGCGACAAAATCTTTTACTGGAAGAAAATCCACCGGGGCGACACGATCATCGCCTTCGAATTCGTCTACCCGGCGGCCAAGCGCGCGCGCTACGACGCGGCCACCAAGGTCATCGCGAAAAGCTTCAAAGGATAAACTGGCCCTATGTCACTTTTTCAAAAATCGAAATCAATCACGGTGCTGACCGTCGGCCTCGCGGCGGGCATCGGCATCGGCTCCATCGGGACGGCCACGCTCGCCGCCCGGCAGGATTCGATGGCGCGTCCGGCGGCGACGGCGACGCAAACTGCCCCGAACCCGCAGGAGCGGACGCTCGACGCCAATGTTTTCATGCAGACCTCGGCGGAATACGCCGCGTGCTGCCTGCAAACCTACGGATGGGCGACCGAACGGCTGCGCCAGAAGCTCGCGGCGAATCATTCGCCCGACCGTAAACCAGCGGTAATAATGGATTTGGATGAAACGGTCCTCGACAACGCGGGTTACCAGTCGTTTCTGGACCGCGAGCGGACGGTCTACAAAAAGGAAACCTGGACGATCTGGGAACGCGACAACGCGACCGAAACGCGGCTGATTCCCGGCGCGAAAGCCTTCATCGAAGCCGCCGAGCAGGCGGGAGTGACGGTGGTTTACATTTCAAACCGCGCCACGCCGTACAAGGATTCCTGCATCGCCGCGCTCAAACACCACGGCATCAACACGGACGGCATCGCCGACCGGCTGCTGCTGCGCGACGAGGGCGCGCCCTCCGACAAGACGGCCCGGCGGGCGATGGTGGCCGAAAAGTACGCCGTGGTGATGCTCGTCGGCGACAATCTGCGCGATCTGTCGGAAGAATTCGTTGCCCCGAACCTCAAGGACGCCACGCTCGACGCCCGCCGCGCGGCCATCGCCGACCGCATCAACAAGGTCAAACGGGCCAACTACCGTTTCGGCAACGACTGGATCATTTTGCCGAACCCGGTCTACGGCGAATGGCAGACAGTCGCCGGGAATGACCCGCGGCAAGTTTTACGTCCGACAAACATGAACGCGAAGTAGTCTGGGGAGTCTGGGGAGTCTGGGGAGTCTGGGGAGTCTGGGGAGTCTGGGGAGTCGAGCGGACTTTCTCGACTACCCCGAGTCAAGAACTTTCTTCCGACTCTCAAGACTCACGAGACACCCAAGACTCTCAAGACTTTGTCTCCCGACTCCCAAGACTTGTTTTTAGCGTCGTCCGACGCCCAGATACCGGAAGCCCGCGAGGCGCGCCTGCGCGGGGTCGCAGAGGTTGCGGAGGTCGGCGATGGCGGGCGTCCGCATGAGGTCGCGCAGACGGTCGAGTTCGAGGCGGCGGTAGAGATTCCACTCGGTCGCGAGGACCAGTACGTCGCAGCCGGTGGCCGTTTCGTACGGATCTTCAAAAAATTCCACGCCGGAAAGCAGCGTTTTCGCTTCCGGAATGCCGACCGGATCGCTCGCGCGGACCTGCAACCCTTTTTCCGAGAGTGATTTGGCGATGGCGAGCGCGGGCGACTCGCGCAGGTCGCTCGTTTCCGGCTTGAAGGTCAGTCCGAGAATGCCGACCGTCCTGTTTTCGCCGAGCAGGGACAGAATTTTCTCGATCATCAGATCGTGCTGGCGCTCGTTCACCGCGATGCCGGCTTCCACGACCTTTAGTTCATAGCCCTGGCTTTTCGCGAGGTGCGCGAGCGCCTGGGTGTCCTTCGGGAAGCACGACCCGCCGTAACCGGGGCCGGGCGCGAGAAACTTGTTGCCGATGCGGCTGTCGAGGCCCATCCCGCGCGCCACGTCGGCCACGTCGCAGCCGAGCCGGTCGCACAGGTTGGCCATGTCGTTGATGAAGGAAATCTTGACGGCGAGGAAGGCGTTCGAGGCGTACTTGATGAGTTCCGACGTCTCGACCGTCGTCGCGACGAGCGGCACGCCGGTCAGCGTGAGCGGCGCGTAGAGGTCCCGCAGAATCGCCGTCGCCTGCGAGTCCTCGCAGCCGATGACGATCCGCTCGGGCGTCATAAAGTCCTTGATGGCATCGCCTTCCCGGAGAAATTCGGGGTTCGAGGCAACGCTGAAACCGACGCCCGGCGGGCAATTTTCTTCAATCACGCGGCGGATGGCCTGCCCGGTCCCGGTCGGGACGGTGCTTTTCGTGACGATGACCTTGTACCCGTTGAGCGCGGCGGCAATCTGCCCGGCGACGCCCTCGACCTGCGAGAGATCGGGGCTGCCGTCCGGCTTGGGCGGCGTTCCAACCGCGATGAAGACGACGAGCGCCTGCTCGACGGCTTCCTTCAAGTCGGTTGTGAAGCGGATGCGGCCCGCGCGGGCGTTCTTTTCAATGAGAACGTCGAGACCCGGTTCGTAAATCGGGACTTCGCCCGCGTTGAGCCGGTCGATTTTGGTGGAATCCTTGTCCACGCAGGTGACGTTGACGCCGAATTCGGCGAAGCAGGCTCCGGTGACGAGTCCGACGTAGCCGGTTCCGATGATGGCAATGCGCATAAATGAAAAAGGGATAACTCGAAAAATGGGATGTGGCGGAAGGGCGATGCTGGCAAAAAGCCGTCGGACGTGTCAATTCGGCGGCCATTCTTTTTTTCGACCCTGAAATCCGGCTCGGCGGAACCGTACCGCCGGGAATTGACAACCGCCGCCGCCGGGGGTCAGAGTTCGCGCTTCATTTTCGTTCTAAGGCAAAGGAATCATCATGGTTGATACGTTGTGCGCCGCACTGAAGGGGACGCCGCGCGTGGTCGTCCAGTTGTTGAAGGAAAAAGGCGCGTTGACCTTCGCGCAAATCGTGACCGAAACCGGACACCCCGAAAAATCGGTCAAACTGGTGCTTCCGGAACTCGAAAAGTCCGGCCTCATCAAACGCGACGGTGAAACCTACCGCTCGTCGTGTCTGGAACAGATGCCGCCGATGTCTCGCGCGCCGTTCAACAACGACCTCGGAAAGAAAGTGTTCGCCAATTCCTGCGCCGAATGCTGGAAAAAGTGGCAGGCGCAGCAGCTCGTCCTGATGAACCACTTCGGCCTGAATCCGCTCGACCCCGAAGCCCAGAAATTCCTGTTCGGCGCGATGGATTCCTTTTTCTTTGGTGACGGCACCCCGCCGATGATCGACACCACCCAGCAGGGGCAGATTTACCATCTGGGAAGACCCGAGGAGTAGTCAAAAGTCTGGAGTCTGGAGTCTGGAGTCAAAAACCAGGGCTTTGGATCTTGAACTTCAGTTTTCTGACTCCAGACTCTCGACTCCAGACTCCAGACTCAAAAGGGCCATGATTTCCTCCCTCGCGCGCGCGGCGGCCCCGGTCTGGCTGGTAAAGGTCTGAAACGCGCGTTCGCCGAGGCGGGCGGCGGTGTCCGGGTCGGTCAGAATTTCGATGAAAACCTTCGCCAGTTCCGCGCTCGTTCCGGTTTCAAGCTGCCGGACGGCCTCCGCCGCGCGGAACGTCCTCAAAATGTCACGAAAATTTTCGGTGTGCGGTCCGGTCATGACCGGACGCGCCACCGCCGCCGGTTCAAGGATGCTGTGACCACCGCGCGGCACGAGACTGCCGCCGACGAACACCGCGTCGCCGAACCGGTACGCCGCGGCCAGTTCCCCGACCGTATCGAGCAGAATCACCGGCGCGGTCGCGTCGGCGGGACCGGGCTTTGTCCGTACGGCGTATTGAAAGATTCCACCGTCGAGCAATTTTCTGACTTCATCGAACCGCTGCGGATGGCGCGGGGCGAGCAGCATCCGCGCATTTTCCAGCCCTGGCGTCGCCCGAATCGCCGCAAATGCTTCCAGAACAAGGGGTTCTTCGCCCTCGACGGTGCTGCCCGCGACAATCAGGGGAAGGGATGAGGGATGAGAGATGAGGGATGAAGGAGCGGAGAGGTTGAAACGGGCGGCGAGATCGGCGGCAATGCGGTCCTGGCGGGCGCGTTCGTCGGCGTCGGGCGCGGCGTACTTCAAATTCCCGGTCATTTTGACCCGGTCGGACGGCGCGCCGAGCGCGACGATCCGCTCCGCGTCGCCGTCGGACTGCATTAAAAGTTTCGTGAAGCGTCCGAGCAGGTCGGCCATCGCGCCGCCGAGTTTTTTGTAGCGCGGGAACGACCGGTCGGAAATGCGTCCGTTGGCGAGAACGACCGGGATTTCCTTTCGAGTACAGACCCGCAGGAAATTCGCCCAGATTTCGGTTTCCATCACCACCACGAGCGACGGGCGGACGTGCCGGACGGCCCGCTCGGCCACGCCCGGCAGATCGAGCGGGAAATAAAACCAGCCGTCCATCCACGCGAGCTGTTCGCGGGCGCGCGCCTGACCGGTTTCCGTGGTCGTCGAAACCACGAACCGCGCTGCGGGGCACGCCTCGCGCAACGCGAGCGCGAGCGGACGCGCGGCGAGCACTTCCCCGACGGAAACGCAATGAAACCAGATGGTTGGACGATTTTCAGCGGTCGCGGCGAGCGATTCCGGCAAAAAGCCGAATCGTTCCTTCAATCCCGGCAGATATTTCCCGTGCCGCGCCGCCCGAAACCCGTAGTAGGGCAGCAAGAGCGGCGCGCCCGCCACGAGCGCCGCGTTGTAGAGTCGGTAGGGAAAACGGGAAAACATGAAAGAAGTCCGGAGTCTGGAGTCGAGAGTCTGGAGTCCTGAAAAAACCAAGTCTATGAACGAGAACTTGAAGGCGGACATCAGACAAAGAGTGTTTCCCGTCTGAAATGTCAGCGTTGCCTCCGAATCTCAACTCCGGACTCCAGACTCTCGACTCCAGACTCCGGACTACTACTTGGCGCGTTCGACGTACTTGCCTTCGGTCGTGTCCACGCGGATGACTTCGCCTTCCTTGATGAAGCCGGGGACGCCGACCTGGAGGCCGGTTTCGAGCGTCGCGGGCTTGCTCGAACCGGTTACGGTCGCGCCCTTGAGTTCGGGTTCGGTTTCGATGACCTTGAGTTCGACGACCGGCGGCAACGCGATGGCGACCGGGTTGCCTTCGTACACTTCGACCTGAATGGTCATGTCGGGCGTGATGTAGTAGAGCGCGTCGCCGAGGATTTCCTCGTCCAGCCCGATCTGTTCATAGGTCTGGACGTTCATGAAATGGTACGTCGGACCGTCCTGGTAGAGATACTGCATGTCGTGCTGTTCGAGCGTCGCGCGGGTGACGTCTTCCGTCGCGCTGAAGCGATGGTCGAAGGTCGAGCCGGTCATGATGTTCTTCATCTTCGTCTGCATCATTGCCCGGAGGTTGCCCGGTGTGTGGTGACGGCAATCGAGAACACGGTGCGGCTGGCCGTTGTGCAGAATGATCATGCCGCGGCGGATTTGGTTGGCGCGCATAAAAACTTCAAACTCCTTACGAAAATTGCGGCCAGAGCCGCCGGATTCAAAAAGAGTTGAAGGTAGATGACCGCCCGCGCGTCGGTCAAGCAGTGCGTGAAGCGTAGTGGCCAGTCGCCAGTGGTCAGTGGTCAGTTTTTCGGAACAAAATCGCGGGAACGGGTTCTTTTTAAGTCTGGAGTCTGGAGTCTGGAGTCGAGAGTCTGGAGACGAGAGTCTGGAGTCGAGAGTCTGGAGTCGAGAGTCCAAGGTCCAAGGCCCAGAGTCATAAAACCGACGCTCCTCCAGACTCAGGACTCTCGACTCCAGACTCCAGACTTTGGTCATTGGACTTTGGACTGATTTCGATGGAACGGATATTGGAAAACGAGGCGATGGATGACGCGGAGGAGGCGTGTGAATACGACGCGATGGATTTTCGCGCCGTCAACGCGGCCTTTGCCGATGAAGTCGTCACGCTCGGGCTGCGGGACGGACACGCCCTCGATGTCGGCGCGGGAACGGCCCGGATTCCGATTCTGATCGCCGGGCGTCTGCCGGAACTCCGGCTGACCGCCCTCGACGCCTCGGACGCCATGCTCGAACTCGGGCGGAAAAACGTGGCGGAGGCGGGGCTGACGGACCGGATTTCGCTGGTGTCGGGTGACGCCAAGCGGCTGCCCTTCCCCGACGCAACGTTCGACGGGGTGTTCGGCAACGGTTTTGTCCATCACCTGCCCGATCCGACCGATTTTTTCCGCGAGGTGGCGCGGGTGGCGAAACCGGGCGCGGTGATTCTGATTCGCGACCTGTTGCGCCCGGAAACGCCGGAAGCGGCGGATGAACTCGTCCAGCGGTACGCCGGGGACGCCTCGCCCCATCAGCGACAACTGTTTCGCGATTCGCTCGGCGCGTCGCTCACGCTTGAAGAAGCCGCCGCGATGCTCGCCGCCGCCGGTTTGCGCGAGGTTGCGGTTTCTCAAACGTCGGACCGGCACTGGACGGTCGCCCGTGGCCGGGAGGCAAAAGCGGATTGACCCGTTTCACGGGAAAGGTTCATAACATCGCGCGGGCAGTTTATTCGGTCAGTCGGGGAGCGCGTTTTATGAGCCGAGTGGTCATTCGCGTCAGGTTTGTCGCCGTGACGTTCTTTCTCATGATGTTTTTGGCAGGGAGTATCCCAGCGCAGGAGAAACCGACGCCCGGCAAGGCGGCGAAAACACCCGAGGAAGCGGTTCAACTGGTGGTCGAGGCGTGCCGGAGCAACGATCTGGCCGGGGTGCTGGCGCAGACGCCCGAACCGTTGCGGTCGCTGCAACTTCAGAAAATGAAGCGGATGCGGGAAACTCACGCCGCCCTTTCCGAAATGATTCAGGCCATCGGCAGGAAGATGAAATCGGAGGACGCCGACCTTGCCGCCACCACGCTGGGCGATACGATGTTCTACCTCGACCTCGATACCTGGGGGAAAATCTGGATGGACCCCATTCAGGCCGGAAAGGTGGAAAAGAGCGAGTGCGAGGGCACAACCTGTCGCCTGAGCGTCATTCAGGTGAAGAAGATGACGGAAATCCGCAGTCAAACCGCCATCCCACCCGGTTCCGGGGAGGCCAAAACGCAAACGGAAGAGCAGATCGTCAACAAGGAGTCGAAGATGGAGGTCATCGCCATCCGTGAAGCGGGTGGATGGAAGGTGTACCCGCTGGAACAGTGGGAGGCCTTTAAAAAGGATGAGGCCGCCACCCGGAGCTACGAGGCCGAGGTTGACCGGTCCCTGCTCCGGCTCAAGACCGTCGCTGAACGGCTCACGCCCGAGATTACCGCCGGGAAGTACCGTAGCTGGAAGGAAATACAGGCCGTCATCGAAGCGGCCATCGCTCCCCAAAACCCGCCGTCTCCATAACTTTTCGGGAGGCGAAACGATTCGAAAGGCCGTCATCCGTCATGAAACGTCGCGCGCTTCTGTTCTTGCTCCTGTTTGTCGTCCCGTTTTCCGCCTGCCAGCGATCGGGCGAATCCGTACAACTCGAAAATCCGCCCGCGACGCCGCTCCCGCCCATCCCGGACGCCCCGGAGAAAACGCCCGACTGGGTGCCGATCTACCCCGGCGCGGCCCCGAACACCGTCGCCCGGAACAGCGATGACAAATCCACCACCGTCAATCTCGCCTTCTCGACCGAATCCTCGATCAAGGATGTTTTGAAGTTTTACGAGAAGGAACTGACGAAGGCCGGTTTTTCGCTGACCAAATCGGAAAGCACCGCGCGCGGCGTGACCTACCACGCCATCGTCGCCCAGGACACCGCCAACCGGCGCATGGTCAACCTCAGCGCGTTTTTGAACCACGACTACAAAACCGGCGTTGCCCTGTCGTATACCGAAAAGAAAAAGTAGCCCCTTCGCCGACAATTTTCGTTTCCGCGCGGATCGCTGTTTGCCGCCCTACCGGGTTGCCGAACAGTGGTATAGTGTCGCGCTCCCAATTTTCTGGAAAGGAGATGCGCAATGAATGACGAAATCACTTTGACGGCGATTGAACAGACAACGGAAGTCGGGTACCTCGCGGAAATGCCTTCCGCGCCGCCGACCCATGCGATGCCGGGCCACCGGAACCAGCACGAGGACGCCGTCCGGATGCGCCGCAAAGGTGGGCGGACTTTCCGAATGTGATTTCCGAACGTGCCGCATTTCCATCCTCCGCTCCCTAAAAAGAAATTTTTGCGCGGAAGATTTGTGACGACATGGGGATTCTCTGCCCCGAAAATGAAAGAAACGAAAAGAAATGAACGAAACGTTTTACGTCACCACTCCGATTTACTACGTCAACGCGAAGCCGCATCTGGGCCACCTCTACACGACCATCGTGGCCGACGCGCTCGCCCGCCATCACCGCCAGCGCGGGACGGACTCCTACTTCCTGACCGGGACCGACGAACACGGCCAGAACATCGAGCGGGCCGCCGCCGCGCTCGACAAACCCGTCCGCGAGCATGTGGACGGCATCGTTCGCGAATTTCAGGAAACCTTCGCCGAATTCGGTTTGAAGCCCGACCAGTGGATTCGCACGACCAGCGACGCCCACATCCGGGGGGCACAGGAACTCTGGAAACGGGTCGCGGCCAACGGCTTTATCTATAAGGATGCGTACCACGGGTGGTACTGCCCGAACTGCAACGAGTTCAAGGACGAAACCACGCCCGGCCAGGCCCCGATCTGCGACGTTCACCTGCGCGAAACCGAGCGGGTGAGCGAGGAAAGCTACTTTTTCAAACTGTCCGCCTTTCAGGAACGGCTGTTGACGTTCTACGCCGAGCGGCCCGACTTCATCCAGCCGGAAGGTCGGCGAAATGAAGTTATCAGCTTTGTTTCCGGGGGTTTGAAGGACCTCTCGGTCAGCCGCGTGTCGGTGAAGTGGGGCATCCCTGTGCCGGGCGACGACGCGCACACGATGTACGTCTGGTTCGACGCACTGTCGAACTACATCACCGCGCTCGGCTTCGGCGGCGATGACCACTCGAAACTTCAAAAGTACTGGCCGAACTCGCTCCATCTGATCGGCAAGGACATTCTGCGTTTTCATGCCGTCTACTGGCCCGCGTTTCTGCTCGCGGCTGACCTCGAACCGCCGCGCCGGGTCTTCGCTCACGGCCACTGGCTCAAAAACAAAATGAAAATCGCGAAGACCACCCTGGGGCCGGATGGTCTTCCTAATACCATTGATCTAAAAGTTCTCAAGAAATTCTTCACCGCCGAGCAGGTACGGTATTTCTGCCTCCGCGAAATGCCCTTCGGCGAGGATGGCGATTTTACCTACGGCTCGCTGGTTGACCGGGTAAATGCCGATCTCGCAAAGGGTTACGGCAATCTCGCCAGCCGGACGCTGACGATGATCCGGAACTATTTCGACGGTATTGTGCCGTCCGTGCCGGAGGATGCGCCGGAAGACGCGAAACAGGCGGCGAACACCCTCGCGGAACGGTTCGCGGCGGGCGAGAAAAAGTACGACGAGGAATTCGCGCGTTTCGCCACCGGACGCGCGCTCGAAGCCGCGTGGGAACTGATCGGCACAGTCGATAAGTATTTGAGCGACGCCGCGCCGTGGAAACTGGCGAAAATCGAGGGCGAACGCGCGCGCCTCGCGACGGTCCTCAACACCGCCGCCGAGGGGGTCCGCCACCTGACGGCGCTGATCGCCGCCGTGCTGCCCGAATCCACCGCCGCGCTCTGGGCGCAACTCGGCCTCGCCGGATCGCCCGCCGAAACGAATCCTCAAAGTTTGACGTGGGATTTTCCCGCGAACACTACCATCGGAGAGGTCAAGGGACTTTTCCCTCAACTGGAGAAAGAAAAAATAATGTCGGACATCAAGGACATCGAAACCGCCGCCGCCGCGGCCAATCCCGCGCCCGTCGCGCCCGCGCCGGAAGCGGCCCCCGCCGCCGCACCCGTACCGGAAATCACTGAGGAAAAAACCTTCATCACGATTGACGATTTCGTGAAGGTCGAACTGCGCGTCGCGCAGGTGCTGGAGGCCGAGCGCGTGCCGAAAGCCGATAAACTATTGCGTTTGCAAGTAGATGCGGGCGAAGGCCAGCCGCGCCAGATTCTCGCGGGCATCGCGCAGTACTATGAACCGGAAGCGCTCATCAATCGCAAAATTGTCATCGTCGCCAACCTCGCGCCGCGCAAACTGCGCGGTTTTGAATCGAACGGAATGCTCCTCGCCGCCTCGATCGGCGAAGAAGGACGCCCGGTTCTCGCCTCCTTCCTCGAAGACGTCCCGAACGGCGCCCGCCTCAAGTAGTGGCCAGTCGCCAGCCGTCAGCAGCCAGTCGCCGGAGGCGACGAAATATCGCTAGCCTACGGCGCGAGCCGTAGGAAACGGAGGCGACGGCACATCGTTAGCCTACGGCGCGAGCCGTAGGCTAAACGGGAAAACGCATCACCGTGGAAAACGCGGATTGGATCGCATCAAGAACATTTCAATTTGATGGCGGTGGAATCCGACGTGACATCACCGTCGGCTTTTACCGCCCCATTCCTGATTCGCAAGGTGACTGGATCTGCCGGTTCACGATTCTCGGAGTGGAAGAAATTCCCTTTGAACGAGAGATTTATGGAATCGATTCACTCCAGGCACTTCTTGGTGCATTCAAGGTTTGCGCGGCATTTCTTGAACAAAAACTGAGAGCAGAAGGCTGTTCGTTATTCTGGATGGGGACTGTTATTCCACCGGAATCCATTTTTGAGCCATTTTCCGAGGCGCGAACCGATGCGTAAAACTCTCTATCTGTTTTTTTCGCTTCTACTTGGCTTCACTCTCCCGCTCCCGGGCGACGCTTGTCCGGCGGACAAACCGCCGGTCCACGGTGCGACGAAACGGGTGGTGTTTCACGTTTTGCGGGTTCGTCCGGGCGAAGACGTGAAAAAGTCGCTGGCGACGCTCGCCGAAACGGAACACATCCGCGCCGGGTGCGTCGTCACCTGCGTCGGCAGTCTGACCAACGCGGTCATCCGGTTTGCCGACAAGCCCGACGGGACGCCCCTTTCCGGGAAATTCGAGATCGTTTCGCTCGTCGGGACGGTTTCGACGAACGGCTCGCACCTTCATCTGGCAATTTCCGACGGCGAGGGAAAAACCATCGGCGGGCACATGATGGACGGCTGTACGGTCTACACCACGGCGGAAATCGTCGTCGCGGCCTTCCCCGACCTGAATTTCACCCGCGAACAGGACGCCGCGAGCGGCTACAGGGAACTGGTCGTCCGGTCCGGCGCGGTTTCGCCCCGAAAATCGCGGCGGCGACCGTAACCGCCCCAAACTCCGGACGCCCCGGCTTGGCGGGTGGTGGAATGCGTGCTACAACGTACAACCCCTTGAAATCCCTGATGAAACGGGTTTGTTGACGATGTCCGGCACGCTCCCCACGGAACTTTTCGAACCCTACGATGAACTGGTTGAGATTGAGGTCCTCGGGCAACCGCTTCGAGTACCCGAAAACAACCCGATTCTGCGGTGCTTTCAATTCCTCGACATGGAGAACATTTCCTACGGGGATTTCTGCTGGAACGGCGACTGCACCAACTGTCAGATCAAGCTTTTTCGCCCCGGCGAGGACCGTGTCCGGGGGGCGCTTTCGTGCCGCATGACGGTGCGTCCGGGCATGCGGGTCATCGAACTCAGCAAACACATTCGGCTGAACTGTTTGGCGACGCCCGAGGCATCGTAAAAAAGATGATTTTTCGGGAACCTTTTCAGGCTCCGGACGTGGAGCATGGCAACGCGCCGAGTTTTCAAAGAAAAGGTGACAGGCCCATGAGTAGCGTGATCAGCTACCACGTGGAACTCGACTTGCCCCGAACGGTGTCCGTGGACGCCGCGAGCGATCATGAACTGGTCGCGGCGACCAAGGAAGGCGACGAAATTGCGTTTCAGGAACTCGTCCGACGGTACCGCAATCCGATTACGAATTTTGTCTTTCGGATGCTGGACGACTACGACCGGGCGGTGGAACTCGCCCAGGAAACGTTTCTTCGCGTCTACGCCAACGCCGACCGGTATCAGGCGACGTTCCACTTTTCGACCTACATTTACCGCATTGCCACCAACCTCGCGATCAGCGAACTTCGTCAACGCAAACGCCGCCATTTCATTTCGATGTTCACGCCGTGGCGGCGCGATGACGATGAAGATGACCAGCCGCTCGATTTCGCTGATGAACGACCGCTTCAGGATGTCGAACTGATTGACCGCGAACGACGCGACGCGGTTTCCCGCGCCATCAAGACCTTGCCCGAGAAATACCGGGCCGCTTTGGTCTTGCGCGATGTCGAGGGAATCAGTTACGAAGAAATTTCCGCGATCCTGAATATTTCCGAAGGTACGGTAAAGTCACGCATCAACCGTGCCCGAACGATGCTGCGCGAGAAATTGCGCGCCTATCTATAAGGTTCCGAAGGACTTTTATGGCGAACTGTCTTGTTGCACGCCGCCAACTTGAACTGGCCGAATTCGACGAACACGCCTTTCTGGGCGCGGACGCCGAACGCCACCTCGACGAATGCGCCGACTGTCGGGCATTCGCCAGTGACATGCGCGCCCTGCGCGGCATGTTGGCCGATCAACCCCGTGTCGCCGTCCCGCCGAATTTCGAGACCTCGCTCAAGGCCCGCATTCGGCGGGAAGCGCCGCGTTACCGCGAACCGCGTCTGGCCTGGATTCCAACGCCCGCGCTCGGGGCCATCGCCCTCGCGACCGTCATTTCCGTCGGATTCGCCGTCCGCTCGAATTTCGCGCCGCTTGAACCGGCGAACGTTGCAAGTACTTCAAACGCAGCGATTTCCCTGCCGGTATCCCCGGCTCAAAAAGTTGAAACCGCCGCCGTTCGGCCCATTGCCGCCACGCCGGTGGCGATGACGACCGCGCGTCCGGTCGTCGCGAGGTTTGCTCGATCCACACACCGGACAACTTTGACGACTCTCGTGGCGGAAACGGAACGATCAGCCAATGAGTCATCCCTGTATACCGACGAGGACGGGCATCCATTGTCCGCCAATACCAACCGTGATCGCGTAACAACCATCGGGGTTGTCACCAACAAAAGACAAATCAATCAGGTGATCCAGGTTTCCACTGGCACCCCGATTTACGGGACCGACTCGATTATCCCATCACGTTCGGCTCAAACTGAGGGAAATAACGACGATTCCGGACCGATGTAATGCCGGATTCGGCAAAGCCTTCTTATTCAACCTTCCCGATTCTCAAGTTCTTCCTGAATTCGGAATGATTGACGATTGAGAATCGAAAACCCTTGAGGATTATGTTTTCCCGCCTTACAACCTTGGCCCTGATCTGCGCCGCGACTTTCGGTTCGACCGTCATCGCGAACGCGCAATCAGGCAAGGTTCAGGCGCCGACCGTCGTTCGGAAGAAAAAATCTCCTCAATCTCAAAAGGCCGAAACGCCGTGGCTGGTGACCGTCCGCCACGATGTCAAACTCGCCGAACTGACGGCCTCCTGCAAGGAAAAAGGGATCACCGCGACGGTTCTTGATGGGAATCGCGCTCCCGACGATATTGTCGCCATCAACATCACGACCGGGCTGGTCGTGGACGGCGGCGAATACGTTTTGACGCAACTTGCCAACATCGCGCCGAACTGCGTTCGCCCGACGCTGACCGTCCGAACACAGGACAACCGCGAATTTTCCGCCGAATTCATCGGCATTGACGGTGCAACCGGCCTGAGCGTCCTGCGGGTTCCGGGCTTGGCCATTACCGCGCCTCCAACCGCCGACGCCAACGTGACGACCAACCAGTCGGTCCGGACCTTCATGCCCTCGTTTCAGCGTCCGACGGATGAACCACACGGAGGAACATTCGGTCCAACTTCGCCGGAATCACCGCAACTCATTGTCAACGAATCACTTCTGGCGAATTCCTCGGAGAACGTCATCAAGCCCAACGCGCCCATCCAACCCAACTGCGGGGTCGCGATGGACCAGCAGAACCGCATCATCGGAGTCGTTCAGCCGAATGACGGGCGGGGCAAGCTTTTCCGGTTTCTTCCGATTTCAACGGTCAAGAAAGCGCTTTCGCGGATCGTCGCCGCTGGCAAGAGCATTCCGCGCGGCTGGCTCGGCATTGACGCCAAAAGCCTGAGCGCCATCACGCCGGAGGAGCGGTCGAAACACCGCATTCGCTCGAATAAAGGTGTTTTGGTGACCTCGGTGCTTCCGCAAAGCCCGGCCGAAGCCGCCGGATTGCAGCCGTCCGATGTCATTGTCGCGGTTGAAGACAGTCCGATTGATTCGCGGCGCGGTCTGACCGACAACGTGGCGACCCGGCCGGCCGGCGAACAGATGCGTGTTACGGTCGAACGCAACGGCAAACAGCAGCAGATTTTGATTACGCTTGGGGTGAAGGACGAGAACTCCGTCACGGAGAATGAAACGCAGTTGCTTCCGGAACAGCTTGCCCTCGGACTGGTCACGTCGGAACTGACACCGCAACTCGCCGAAAACCTCGGTGCCCCGGCTGGTGGCGTGATGATTATTCACGTCACTCCGGAAAGTGCCGCTGCACAGGCCGGTTTGAGGGCGGGTGACATCATCATTTCCGCCAACGGTCAGCCGACCGCCCAACGCGACGGGCTGTCGGTCGCCATTTTTGCGACGCCGCCTCCGGTCGTCAGGCTGGAAGTTGTACGGGATCGGAAAACCATCCGGCTCGAACTCCCGGTCCCGACCGCTCCCGGGACACCCCCGCCCCCACGGCCGTAGCCGCCGCGCCCCGCACCTCCGTCTTCACCGACTCCCCCGCTTCCACGATTTCCCACGCATCCGGCTCGCGCAGCAACTTCCCGACCAGTGCGGCATGAAGTCCGTGACCTGAACGCTCGGCGGAAATCCGGCCGAAAATCGGCATTCCCAGCAGTGCGAAATCGCCCACGATGTCGAGGACCTTGTGGCGGGCGAACTCATCGGGAAACCGCAGCGGCGTCTCGTTCACCATCCCGGTTTCATCCAGCACGATCGCGTTGTCGAGCGACGCGCCGCGCACCAGCCCGCTTTTCCGCAACGCCTCCGCTTCATGAATAAAGCCGAAGGTTCGCGCGCCCGCGACTTCCCGACGGTAACTTTCCGGCGTGATTTCCCCGGAAAAGGTCTGGCGGCCGATGAGCGGGTGGGCAAAATCGATGGTGCTTTCGACGTACAGCCCATCGTACGGCGCAATCGACATCCGGCGGTTGCCTTCAACGACTTCGACCGTTTTCAAAACCTTCAAAATCTGCCGCGCCGCCGGAAGTTCCATTCGTCCGGCGGATTCAATCAGCCCGACGAACGGGGCCGCGCTGCCGTCCACGATGGGTACTTCGAAGCTGTTCACTTCCAGAATCGCGTTGTCGATGCCGCAACCGTAGAGCGCCGACAGCACATGTTCGACCGTGGCCACCATCACGCCCTTGTGCATCAGGGTCGTCGCGTAGCTGACATGGGTCACATGTTGCGGAACGGCGGCGAGTTCGAAGCCGCTCAAATCGGTACGACGAAAAAGATAGCCGGTATCGGCCGGGGCGGGACAAAGGGTGAGTTCGACTTCAGTTCCGGTATGAATGCCGATGCCGCGAATCGAGACCGCGCGGCGGAGGGTTGTTTGTGATTTCATCGTGTCTACCTGAACCTGCGGAGGTGAGATTCGGCAACTTCCTTGTATAAAACGAGATGACGGACCGTTTTAAGAGCATTTTCCGGGCCAGAAATCCAAATTTTCGGAAAAACCACAACTCGTTTCAGATGTGAAATTTACAGAAACCCCTCCGCGCCACTCCTTCCCCCTTTGTTGCAGATTCGCCACAAACAGGGCGGGGAGTGTGGACGGGGAGCAGTTAGCAGATAGTAGTTAGCGGTTAGTTCGGAGACAAAAGATACCAAGTCATCAGCTTTTCAATGACTAACCACTAACTGCTATCTACTAACTGCTAGATCGGTACTGCCACCGTCTTCAGAATGTCTTCCAGCGCGGATTCGGCTTCCTCGGTCTGGCGACCGCCGCCGGAGTAGCGCGGGTTGACCATCACGCGATGGGAAAAGACCGGGACGGCGAGTTTCTTGATGTCGTCGGGAATGCAGAAATCGCGTCCGTTGAGGAGCGCGTGCGCCTGGGCGGCGCGGAACAGGGCGAGGCTGCCGCGGGGACTGACGCCCAGTTCCAGAATGTCGGCCTTGCGGGTCGCGTTGGTAATCCGCAGGAGGTAATCGACGAGGGTGTCGTCCACCCGGACCTGCTTCGCCAAATCCTGAAGGGCGATCACGTCGGCGGCGTGGAGAACCGGCTCCAGCCGGGAGAGCGGGTCGCTTTTGACCTGATTGAGCAGGATTTCGCGTTCGTCGCGGGCGTCCGGGTAGCCCATCCGCAACCGGACGGTGAACCGGTCGAGTTGCGATTCCGGCAGCGGGTAGGTCCCGTGATGCTCCGCCGGGTTCTGCGTCGCGAGGACGATGAAGGGCCGGGGCAGTTCAAGCGTCTGGTTTTCGATGGTGACCCGTTCCTCGGCCATCGCTTCAAGCAGACAACTCTGGGTTTTGGGGGTCGTCCGGTTGATTTCGTCGGCGAGGACGACGTTCGCGAAGATCGGACCGCGCCGGAACTCGAAATCGTTCGTCTGCTGGTTGTAGACGTTCAGCCCGATGATGTCGCTCGGCAGCAGGTCGCTCGTGAACTGGATGCGCTGGAACGAACAGTCGAACGACTTCGAGAGCGCCCGCGCGAGCGTCGTCTTGCCGACGCCCGGGACGTCCTCGATTAAAAGATGGCCGCCAGCGATGAGCGTCACGAGCGCGAGCCGGACGGCCTCGTTCTTCCCGCGGATGACGGTTTCGATGGAGGCTTCAAGCTGGACGAGCTGTTCGGTGAGCCGACGGCGGTCGGGAGCGGCGGAAGGCACGGACTGGGTCACGAGCGTTGCAAATCCTTGGAACTGGAATGTGGCTGGAATGTGTCGGCGGAGATTAGCGATTTCGAATCGGGTTGGAAACCGCTGAAAACGAAAAACGCGGACGGGAATCGCTTCCCGCCCGCGTAAAGGTACGTCGAACGACGTTCGTTCGGATTAGAAGGTCAGGCGCAGCGCGAACTGCATGATGCGGTTCGAGCGATAGCGCGTCCCCTGAATCCGGCCAACGTTGCCGTCGAAGAAGTTGCCGTTCGGGTTCGAGAACTGGGGCGTGTTCGTCAGGTTGAACACTTCCCAGCGGAACTGACCGGCGAGCGGTTCATAGAGCTTCGAAATGCTGAAGTTCTTGAACAGCGAGAAGTCGAGGTTCTTGAAGGTCGGTCCCGTGAAGGCATTGCGACCGAGGGTCCCCGGACGGGTGTCGTTGGCGACGTTAAGCAGCGAAACGCCGTTGACGACGCGCGCGCCGGCCGTGCCGGCGGCAACGACGTCAGGACGGTTGTTTCCGGCGGAAACGTTGAACGGAGTACCGCTCTGAAGGGTCAGGATCGGGTTGATCTGCCATCCGCCGAGGATGAAGTTCGTGACCGAATTCCAGTTCGAACCGAAACGCTTGCCGCGGCCGAACGGAAGTTCATACAGCGAGCTGTAGACGAACCGGTGACGGAGGTCCTGACCGGACGACGACCGTTCGAGACGGAACTGACGCAGATCGATCGGCTGACCGGTGTCGAACGCGCCGAGACCATCGTCGATGGTGTGCGACCAGGTGTAGGAGGCGAGGAACTGCCAGCCCTTGGAAAGACGGCGGGTCAGTTGAACCTGCAACGAGTTGTAGCGCGAGCTGCCGCGGGTGTCCTGAACGTTGATCGAACCGCCAAGGGTCGGGAACAACTGCGGACGGCCAAACTGCGCCCGGTTGGCGTCGTAGTAGAAGGTCAGATTTCCACCATACGTTCCGACATAACCGACCTGGAGGGCCATGTCGCTGGTCAACTGGTGCTGCACGCTCAGGTTGTACTGCTGGGTGTAGCTGTTGGTGTTGGTCGGCAGGGCCGCGAACACCGAAACGTTCCGCGGATTGGTCGCGATGTCGGACGGGAAGGTCCCGAGCGGCAGCGCGGCGGTCGCGAGACGGGAGTCGTTGCTGCTGAGCGGCGCCTGTCCCGAAAGGGCGATCCGGAAGCCGTTCTGGTAGGTAAAGGTCTGGAAGCCCGAGAACGGCGGGTTCTGGGCCAACTGGTTGTCGATACCGCCGCGATCGAGGAAGAAGAACAGACCGTAACCGCCGCGGACAATGGTCTTGCCATTGCCGAACACGTCGATGGCGAAACCGATACGCGGTGCGAAATTGTTCTTGTCGGTCGGGATCAGGCTTTCCGAGTTTCCGTTCAGACCGGCAAGGTCGAGGCGACCGGTCCGGAGGTTGAAGTTCGCCTGACGATTGGCGACTTCGGTCGGGAAGGTGTACAGGTCGTACCGAACCCCGAGGTTCAGGGTCAGACGGCGGTTGACGCGCCAGTCATCCTGGATGAAGAAACCGGTTTCCCAGTTCCGCGTGCCGACCATGCCGAACGGCGTGCCGATCTGGTAGTTCTGAACGAATCCGGCGAGAACGTCGGAAACTTCATAGCCGGTGATGCGGGTGCCGTCCGCGTTGCCGTTGCCGACGAGGAAGAAGTAGCCCTTCCCGCGGCTCGGACGGAACAGGTTGACCTGACGACGGAGGAGATTGAAACCGCCGCGGATCGTGTGGCTGCCCACCGTGTACTGAAGCGTGTCCAGAATCTGGAAGGTGTTCTGCGGCACGAGGTACGGGCCGAAGTCACCCGTGTATTCGAGCTGACCGTTGAAACCGCCGATCAGGGCGCCGCCGCCGAGCAGCGGGCTGGTGTTGGCGTTCGGAATGCCGAGGTCGGCCGAAATCTGCCGGTCGCTGAACGGCGGCAGGTAGCCGTACCGGATGCGGTTGGCCGCGCCGCGAACTTCATTGATGAGGTTCGGGGTGAAGATGTGCGTCCAGCCGCCGGCGATCGCGCGCACGCGGGCTTCGTTGCTCCCCGAGGCGAAACCGGCCGGGAGCGCGGGCAGGCGCGAGGTGCGGTCGAAGATGTTCGTGCCGTAGGAACCGCGGACGAACACCGTGTCGTTGTTGGTGATGTTGAAGTCGCCGCGCGCGTCGTAGCTGTTGTTGTTCTGGAGGTCGACGCGGATGGCGCGATAGTTCCCGAAGATCTGGTTGCCGTTGTTGGCCAGCGGGAAGGCATTCAGGTAACGCTGTCCGACCGGATTGATCCGGGCCGCCGGGATGATGTTGCCCGCGAACGGCGTATTGGTAATCGGGTCGGTGATGGTGAACGTGCCGCCGCCGGTCAGCGCCGGGTTGAGCAGTTCGGAGAAGTTCCCCTGCCGCATCAGCGCCGTCGGAACCGTGGCGGTTTCGACGTTGCCGGGCAGTTTCTGACGCAGACCTTCATAGCTGAAGAAGAAGAAGATCTTGTCCTTCTTGACCGGTCCGCCAATCGTGGCGCCGAACTGATTCCGGATGAAAAGCGGTTTGCCGCCGTTGTTGAACGTGTCACGGGCGTCAAGAACGCTGTTCCGGAGAAACTCGAATCCGCTTCCATGGAACCGGTTCGAACCCGACTTGATGGACGCATTGACGAGCGCGCCGCCCGCGCGGCCGTATTCGGCCGGGGCGATGCTGGTCTGAACGCGGAATTCACGGATCGCTTCGACCGGGGTGAAGGTCAGAATCGAGTTGACCAGCGATTCGTTGTTGTCCACGCCGTCGAGCGTGAAGTTGTTCGCCTGCGGACGCAGACCGTTGACCGCGAGGGCCGCGCCGCCGCCGGAATCACCGTTCCGGAACGTTTCGACGTTGCCCTGCGCGCCGGTCGCGGCGCCATCCGGCACACCGCGGGTGACGCCGGGGATGAGGACGGCCAACTGAGTATAGTTCCGACCGTTGAGCGGAAGTTCCGTCACCTGCCGGCCCTGAACGACCGAACCGATGCTGGATGAATCCTGCGAAACGAGCGGCACGTCATCATTGACTTCGATGACGTCCGTCACCGCGCCGGTTTCGAGTGTGATGTCGAGCGTGGCAACCTGCTGGATTTCAAGCGTGATGTCCTGCTTCACAATCTTGAAACCATCCCGCTTGGCCTCCACGCGGTACTGACCGCGCAACAGAGCCGAAACGGTATAGCCACCATTCTCATCGGATTGCGCCGTCACAATACGGCCGGTTTCCAGACTGGTTACGGTAATCGTCGCGCCGCTGACGGCGGCACCGCTCGAATCCGTGACCGTACCGGTCAACCGGGCCGAATCGCTCTGCGCCAGCACGGGAACCACGCAGAACAGAAGTGCCAGCAGAGCCATGCACATCCGCGTCGCGCCGCGCCAGAGAAGATGATTGGGAGTGGTCATATTCAACCTCTTTCCTCCATTGAAATAAGAGCGTCCCTTCAATCGGCACTCGCCTGCGTTCCGCTTTGCCGTTCCGGACACGGAAGTCCTCCACAACCATGTTTCCCGGACACCAGCCGCCGACGCGCAAAAATCCGGACGACGCACCGAAGGCGCGCGCCGGACAGTCAACGTCCATCAGACACACAGACACAGAGGGGGGATTCCGCGAGGCGTCAGAGTTTTGGCACTGCTGAAGTGAACCGGACCCAGGGGCAAGGCGTTACAACAAGGTTGCCTTCGGGTTGCAAGAGTGCTGCTAAAGGTTCGGGGAAAAGTACAAAAGATTACGCTCGGGCGTCAATCAAATTGTCGGAAAGCGCACACTGCGTCACCGGTTTTTCGCCGGTTTGCTCAACGCGCGCCGCGCGCGTTGCGCTTGAGGCCCTTGAGTTTGGTCCGCTTGACCGGTGAACCGGCGAATTTTCCGGAGAATTCCTCCGGCGTCATGGCCTCGACCGTCGCGTAAGAAAGTTCGATGACGCCGTCGCGAGGTACAAATCGCGGCTCGCCGGTCGGCTTCCGGAAACGCGACCACGGACAGACGTCCTGGCAGACGTCGCAGCCGAAAATCCACCCGGAAGTCGGCAGTTCCGGGTCGTCGCACCTGGATTCGATGGTTGTGAAGGAAATGCAGCGGCGGGCGTCCACGACGTACGGCTCGACAATCGCTCCGGTCGGGCAGGCATCGAGACAGGCGGTACAGGTTCCGCAGTGATCCGCCATCGGTGCGACCGCGTCATAGGCAAGTTCAACGTCCAGAAGCAGTTCGCCGAGAAACACCCACGAGCCGAAGTCGCGCGTAATCAGATTTGAGTGCTTCCCGATCCACCCGAATCCCGCCCGGACGGCCCACGCCTTGTCCATCGCGGGCTGCGCGTCAACGCAGACTTTGCCCGCTACGCCGGGAAGTTCCGCCTTCACCCAGTCGAGCAGCGCGGCGAGTTTGTCGCCGAGGACGTCGTGGTAGTCGTCGCCCCACGCGTAACGCGAAATTTTGCCCGCGTCGGGCGCGTCGGAATGCCGCTCCGGCGTGTCGTAATTGAGCGCCACCGCCACGACCGTCTTTGCCCCCGGCAATACCAGCCGGGGGTCGGTCCGCCGGTCGAAGGTCCGCTCCATCCAGCCCATCGTCGCGTGGTAGCCCCGGTCGAGCCACTCGCGCAACCGCACGGCCTCGTCCGCCAGCGCGTCCGCCGGGACGATTCCCACTTTTGAAAAACCGAGTTCGAAGGCGCGGGACTTGAGGCGTTCGGCGATCGAAGGTGTCGGGTGTCGGGTATCGGGTATCGGGTCGGAATTCATCTTGATTCACCTACCACTCCCATAGCCTCCCTTCGGTCTGGCCATGGGCTACCCTCTTCAAAAACCGGGCGTTGACTGACCACTGGCGACTGACTACTAACTGCTGACCACTGACTGCTGACTACTGGTGGTCCGCCGCGATCAGCCGGGTCAGGTCGTCGCCCGACAGGTGGTAGGTCATGTTGCAGTAGTGGCAGGTCAGCTCCGCTTTTCCCTGTTCTTCCAGAATGCTTTGCATTTCCGCGACGCCGAGGGCGGAAATGATCGCCTCGGCCCGCTCCGGCGAACAGGAACAGCGAAACATGAGCGGCTTCCGACTGAGAATTGTCGGTTCGAGGCCGCCGAGGGCGATTTCGAGAATGTCCTCGGGCGTGGCCCCGTTGCGGATCATGTCGGTACTCGGCGGCGCATTCATCACCGCCTGTTCCAGATGAGCAACGATGTCTTCCGTGACGTCGGGCATGACCTGAATCAGAAAGCCGCCCGCCGCCGCCACGTTGCCGCTTCCCTTGTCCATGTAGACGCCGAGGCTCATCGCCGACGGAATCTGCTCGGAATTCGTCAGGTAGTAGGTCAGATCCTCCGCGATTTCACCCGAAACGAGCGGCACCGACCCGCGGTAGGAATCCTTCATAAAGCCGATTTCAAAACCGGCGTCGCGCATGACGTGCAGAACGCCCTTTCCGATGGCCGCGCCGACGTCGAGCTTGCCGTCGGGCCGCAGCGGCATGTCGGTTTGCGGGTTCTGGACGAACCCCCGTACGTTTCCGTGCGCGTCGGCGTCCACCGAAATGGTTCCAATCGGCCCCCGCCCCTCGACGTGAATCGTCAGCCGTTCCATCTCCTTCATCTGACTGGCCATGAGCGCCGCACCGGTCAAAACCCGACCGAGCGCCACCGACGCAGTCTTCCACGTCAGATGCCGACGGCAGGCTTCCTGTACGAGATTGGTCGTGACGGTCGTCACGCACCTGACGGTGTTGTGGGCGGCGGTGGCGTAGAGCAGGTAGTCGGGATGGGACATCGTTGTAGTCTGGAGTCTGGAGTCGTGAGTCTGGAAGTCAGGAACGGAAAAGTCTTGGGAGTCTTGGGAGTCGGAAGTTTGAATTTTCGATTTCAGATTTTCGATTTTTGATTTTGGACCTTGGACGTTGAACCTCGGACTCCAGACTCTCGACTCCAGACTCCCGACTTTTAGTGGTAGGGGAGTTCGCCCGCGCGGATGGCGACCTTCAAAACATTTTCGGGCGGGGGCAGCGGGCAACTGAAATTCGGGTTGTAGGCGCAGTAGGGATTAAAGGCCCGGTTGAAATCCAGCACATACTGGCCGGATTCGTTCTGCTCCAGATTGATGTAGCGTCCGGCGCCGTAGGTCTCCTTGCCGGAGGTCGTGTCCTGAAACGGCACGAACAGCTCGCTCGAATCGTCGAACGGCGCGGGCGAATCCATTTTCAGCGCCATCAGCGAACAGGGAACGCCGTCCACCGTGAAGTTCAGGACGCCGAAACAGCGGTAAACCCGGTCGTCGTTCGGCTTGGTCGCAGCCATTTTGATCGGCGCGTTTGACGTACAGGGGGTGAGTTTGCAAACGAACCGGTATTTCGGATCGAACTCGAAGTACTTCAATCCATTGAATTTCGCCCGCTCGGCGGCGGGAATCGGCGATTCGTCGGAATTCTTCAGCGCGGCGTTTTTGACCTTGCGCTGGGCTTCGATGGCGGCCTTGACCGCTTCCGGAGCGGCCGTCGGGTCGTCGAGGGCGTCCACCGAAGTTTCTTTTTTCGGCGTTACCGGCAGGCGCGGATCGCCCTTCGGCGGCTTGACCACGGGGCGCGGCGGCTCGTTCGAGCAGGCCGCCACCGCCGACATGAGAAAAAGGAGCAGAAGGAATCGCATGGATCGAAAATAAAAACGCGGAATCACGATGGACTCCGCGTTTTGCCTTTCGGCGGCGGGTTTGTCAACGAAGCTCAGAAGGTATAGGGCCGTCCGAAGCCGACCGACGGCACGACCGTCACCACGTCGCCGTTGGCGACGCGGGTCTGCACGCCGTCCATCGAGTTGATGTCGCAACTGTTGACGTAGACGCTGACGGAATCCTTTTTCTGGCCGCGTCCGTTGTAAATCTCCTTGCCGAGCTTTTCATACTTGGCCGTGAGCTTGCCCAAAGCGTCCGCCACGGTCGTGGCATCCACGGGCACGGCCCGCACGTTGTTGGTCAGTGGAAGATAAATCGAAGAAAGTTCGATGGTTACAGGCATCGTCGTGGTTCTCTCCAAAAATGAAACAGGGACACAAAAGGTTTCTCTTTCGAGTGCCGCACCTTAGCCCGTGTCCCGCAAACTGTTCTGTTTGCTACACCACCGAATCCGGACGAGCCAATTATGAATTTTGAATGATGAATTATGAATTGGAGGATCAGTAAAGAAGAGACAGCTTGGCGAAACATGCGCCAAATTCATAATTCAAAATTCATAATTCATCATTCGCCGTTCATTTCGTCCACTTCCGATACAGCTTCGGGAGGCGGTTGGGGAGTTCCGCCGGGTCGCCGACGCGGATGAAATGTCCCGCGCCGAACATCGCGGTCAGGTGCGCGTCGGTGCGTCCGGCATCCACGGCGACGCAGAGCGTCTTGATGTCGCGCGCCCGCGCTTCCGCCAGCGCCCGGGCCGAGTCGGCCACGGCGTAGGCGACGTCGCCGTAATCGCCGTCCTGCGGCATGCCGTCGCTGAGTAAAATGAGCAGTTTCGTGCGCGCGGCCTCGCGCGCGAGCAGGCGCGTCGCGTGCCGGACCGCCGCCCCGAGCCGCGTGTTGTCCGTCGGACGCAGCCGGGCGAGGCGTTCGGGAAGCGCGGCGAGCGGTTCGGTAAAATTTTTCAACCTGAAAAAACGTACGTCGCCGCGTCCCCGGCTGTTGAAGGCGCAGAGGGCGAACCGGTCGCCGATGTGATCGAGCGCCGCGCCGAACGCGAGCAGGCTTTCCATTTCGCAGTCGATGACGCGCCGCGATTCGTTTCCGGCAATGGAAGTGATGGGTTCGCCGGTCGAGCGCGAGGCGTCGAGCAGAATGAGCGCGGAAACCGAGCGCCGGTCGCGGACGCGCGCGGCGTACAACCGGTCGGACGGGACCGCCCGGCGGCGACGTTCCACGACATGTTCCACGACGGCGTCGAGCGCGATGTCCTCCCCGTCGGCGAACGGATGCCGCCACGCCGTTTCGCGCGGTTTCAACCGTTCGAACTCGCGCCGGATGATCGCGACCGCGCCGGGCGACAGTTCGGGAAGCGTTGCCACTCCCTCCCCCGCGAGCGGACGCTCGACGACCCGGCACCAGTCGGCGCGGTAATCGCCAATCCGGCAATCCCACTCCGGATAATTGAGAATTGAGAATTGAGAATTGAGAGTTTTTAGATCTGCGTCGGGTGACATTTCCTCCGGCGCGGATTCGGGCGCGTCGTCGGAAACGCCCTCCGGAGTTTCATCGGTTGAAACGTCTCCGTTCTCGATTTGCGATTCGTCATTCACCCCGCCCGGCACTTCTCCATTCTCCATTCTCAATTCTGAATTATTCGGAATGGCGCTTTGGCCATCCCGCTGGAGCGCGGGGGGCGGCAGGAGGCGATGAATGTCGAGGGTGGCCCGGAGGGTGTCGGCGACGGTTGCCCCCGGCGCGAGGCAAGGGGCGATGGCGTCGCGGAGGGAGGCGGTCAACGCGGCGTACTCGGCCTCGACCGTGCCGCCGACCGACCCGACGAGCGCCAGCCGGAATAAAAGTTCGACCGCCGCCGAGGTGAGGTGCGCGCCCTGAAGTGTTTTCCGGCTCGCGAGCAGCGGCGCGGCGAGCGTTTCGGTGTCGCGCGCGACCCCGCGGAACGCGTGGCGCATCCGGGCGAGGACGCGGGCGCTCTCGACCGCCTCGAAAATTGATCGCGCAACGCCACCGTCGGGATACAGCCCGAGCGTCGCGCCCACCGTCACAACCGCCGGGCGCGCCGGTAAAACCCGTTCAATCAACGTATTGCGGGCAGCGGCGAAGTCGATGTGCGACAGACCGCCCGCGCCTTCGCCGAGTCCCTCGAAGTAGCCCCGCGTCGCTTCATAGGTCATTCGGAGCGCGGCCGGGTCCGGCGCGTAGGTCCCGTGAAGGTGTCGTCCCGCGCCCTGCGCGGCCAATATCTTATAAAGGATGAAATTTCGTTCGCGTTCCTCGAACAGCGCGACCCGGCGCGGCAGCGTGACCAGCGAGTCGTCGCCGGAGGTCACATCAAGCGCGAAGCCGGGATCATCGGATTCCGCCGCCGCGATGCGGAAGGGCCGGTCGGCGAGCGCGCGCAGGTAGTGACGGAGCGTCCCGGTCACGTCCGCGAGGGCGAGGCCGGGCAGACAGGCGTCGAGCGCCGCGCGCGCGGCGCTCGCGTTCAGACTGAAAAAGGATTCGAGCCGGACGACGTTTTCACCGCAGAGTTCGGCGGCGCGGCCGAGCCACGCTTCAAAACCGGGAACGCCGAGTTCAGGGTGTTCCGCGAGGACTTCAAGCGCCATCGCGCCGAGGAGCGGGCGCTTGCGGTAGAGCGGAAGAGCCTCCGCGAGCGCGCCCGGACACAGCCCCGGTTCGGCGGCGATGACCGCGAGCGCGGCCATCGTCCGGCAGTGGATTTCATCGAGTCGCGCGACGTGCGGCGTCCGTCCGGCAGCCAGTAACAGGTCGGAGACGGCGAGAAAGGCCGGTTCGCCGAAACGGGCGACCAGCGCGGGGGATTGCATCCGGTAGCGGCGGGCCGTTTCGGGTGAAAGCCGGTCGAGCAGCGCGGCGGTTTCCGCAAACCGGGCGGCGCACGCCGCCGGCAGCGGCGCGGGTTCATCCGCCGCGTGCGCGGCTTCTTCAATGGATTCAGGAACTTCCGGCTTCGAAAGCGGCGCGCGAACCAGTCTGGCGAGCGAGCGAAACATGAAAGGCAGGGATCAGGGATCAGAAGTCAGGGATCAGACAAGGTGATCCGGGGCGGAAGGGGTGACGGAAAGTGACCGGGTTTGAAAGCGGTGTCAATAAAGTCTGGAGACTAGGGACAAGTCTGGAGTCTGGAGTCGAGAGTCTGAAGTCAAAGCCCAAAGGAAATGGACAGTGGAGAATTGACAATGGACAATGAAACCCCGTTTTCACCTCCAACTGTCAATTGTCCATTTCCGAAGAGTCCGGTTTTGACTCCAGACTCTCGACTCCAGACTCAAGACTCAGAAAGAGACGCGGTTTTTCCGAATTCGAGCGATTCGCGGATTTTGAAGGCCGTGCGGAGCGCGATGTAGGCGGCTTCGAAGGGAATCGGGGCCGCCGCGCCGGTTTCGAGGGCGGCGGCGAAGGTTTCGAGCGCCGCGCGCCGGTGATCGGCGTGGGGAATTCTGGCTTTTTCGACGTCCTCGCCCTTTACCAGTTCAAGATTCAAAAGGTTTTCGCTCGTCGCGCGGAGTCCGGTCGCGATGAGTTCGAGGCGGTCGTGCGCTTTTGAAATGTTCGGCGCGGCGGTGAAGGACAGGTGCAGGCTCGCGCCGTTCGACATCGCCACGAGCGCGGAAAGTGACGTCGTCGCGCTTTCGGTGGCCTGTTGCGCCAGGACGCGCACCGGCACGGCTTCGCACAGGAACGATCCGACGGCGACGGCTTCGGCGGCGCGAAAAAGCAGGCGTTCTTCAAGTAGTTCGGCGTCCGGGCCGAGCGGTTCGTGCGCGGTGAAGGTCAGCGAAAGGACTTTCTGGCCGGAAACGCGGCGTTCGAGTTCCCGGACGGCGGGCGCGAACAATCTTGTAAATCCAGGCAGAAAAAGGGTGTTGCCGTTGCGGACCGCGTCGTTGAGCGCGCGCAGGTCAGCTTCGGTTTCAAACGGGAATCCGAGCGCGAGGGTGGAAACGCGCGATTCGAGCAGCGTTTTCAGGACGGGAAAATCATCCGGGCCGCCGATGAGAATCGCCGCGTCGGTTTTTCCGTCGGAAACGGCGTCCTGAAAATTGGTCGCGCCGTAATCAAAGTTTTGCGACGTGGCGACCGCCTTTGCCGTGGCGGCGTCGGGATGGATGAACCCGACCAGCCGGACGTCCTCCAGCCCCGAAATTTCCTTCAACAACCCTTTTTCGGTGGTCGGCGCGTCGGTGAGCAGGGAAAGTCCGATGCCGCCGGAAAGTTTTTGCCGCGTCTGGCCGACGTCGAAGCGGGTCGCGGCGGGCGGCAGGGCGACGGTTTGCGGGTACACCACGACGAGGTCGCGTCCGGTCGGCGTTTCATCCGTGAACAGCGCGTCAAAA
>JBDRAL010000017.1:0-36385 GCA_039793685.1 Blastocatellia bacterium NZW_1522 | reverse complement strand
GTTCATCGTTCATCGTTCATCGTTCATCGTTCATCGTTCATCGTTCATCGTTCATCGTTCATCGTTCATCGTTCATCGTTCATCGTTCATCGTTCATCGTTCATCGTTCATCGTTCATCGTTCATCGTTCAAAACCGCTTCCGCCGCCATGCCCGACTTGAAGACGCCCTCGCGGTTGTCGATGCGTACCCGGACGGCGAAAACCTGATGCGAGCGTTCGTCGCGGCTTTGAATGTTGCGCGGCGTGAACTCGCCCTGATTCGCGATGTTTTCGATGGTTCCGTTGAAAAAGCGGTTCGGAAAGGCGTCCACTTTTATCTTTACGGATTGACCGACCTTGAGTTTTCCAAGTAGCGGTTCCGGGGCGTAGACCTTCACCCACACCTGTTCGTTTTCAAGCAGCCGAATGATTTTGGCGTTCGGTCCGACGAGGTCGCCCGGTCGTACCGTGACCGATTCCACTCGGCATTTTGTTGGGGCTTTTATCTCGCCTTCGGCAAGCTGCGCGTCGATTTGAGCGACGCGGGCCTTGGCTTCGCGGACCGCCGCGCGCGCGGCGGCAATGTCTTCGGCGCGCGGACCGATTCGGACGAGCCGGGCCGCTTCCCGTGCCCGGTTGACGCTTGCCTCGGCGGCGCGCAGGTCTTCTTTGCGCGTCCCCTCTTCAAGCAGGCGGACGCGTTGGCTCGCGGATTCCACTCGGGCGGACGCCGAATCGCGGCGGGCCACGGCGTCGTCATGCGCCTGTTTTGAAATGTCGCCTTTCGTGAACAACTGGTCGGCCCGTTCGAAACGGAGTTTCGCGTTTTCAAGTTCCGAGCGCGCCGCCGAAAGATCGGCTCGCGCCTGCGCGATTTCCTGCGGGCGCGGTCCCGTCACGGCCGCGTCACGCCGCGCCGCTTCCTGCCTCACGACGGCGTCGGCCTGCGCGATTTCCTCGGGGCGCGCGCCGTGTTCGAGTTTTGAAAGTTCGGCTTCGGCGCGTCCGACGGTGGCCGCCGCCTGCGCGCGCAGGGCGGCCAGTTCGGCCATGTCGAATTTGACGAGCGGCTGACCGGCCACAACCTGATCGCCCTCGCGGACGAGAATCTCGGTGATGCGTCCGCCGACTTTCGAGCCGACTTCGATTTCCTCGGACTGAACCGTGCCGTAGAGCGTGGGCGGCGGCTCCGGCGAGGTTCTTTTCCAGAAATACCAACCGACGGCGGCTCCGATGCCGAGAACCAGCAGAATGAGGATGGGAAGACGTTTTTTCATAGGGTGAACGGGGGGATTCACTGCTTCCCGGCTTTTTCGGAGCCGGCAAGGAAGACGTCGAGGAGGTTATCGACCATCCGTTCCCGCTCCATCGGCAGGATGGTTTTGGCCTGAAAAATCTCGTTCAGCATTGTGTTGTAGACGATGGATCCGATGAACAGGCGCGCGCTCGCCTCGGGGTCCTTGAAGCCGAGTTCCGGACGCGACGCGAGATAACCCGCGATGGTTTCGAGAACCGGCTTGATGATGACCTTGACGTAAAGCTGCGCCAGTTGGGGGAAACGCCCCGATTCGCCGATGATGGTCCGCGCGAAGGGAATGAGCCGGGCGGCGACTTTCGGGTCGTTCGGGATATTCATCGCGATGTGGCGCAGGAACGCGCGCGGGTCGTCGCGCAGGGCGAGGGCCTCGGGCGTTTCGAACGCCAGATAGCGAATGCTGCCGGTGAGATGGCGGATGAGCGCCTCGAAAAGTTGTTCCTTGTTTCCAAAATGGCTGTAGACGGTGGCTTTCGAGACGCCCGCGCCCGCCGCGACGCGGTCCATGCTGGTCGCGGCGTAGCCGTGCGCGATGAACTCGTCAATCGCGGCTTCGAGAATGGCCACGTTCTTTTCGGCGGAAAGGCCGCGCCGGGGCGGTGTTTCCGCCGCGCCTGGCGTGGTTTCGGCTTTTTTTAGTGTTCTCGCCACGATGCGCTCCTTGAATTTGGGAAGCAGTTTCTTTTTTTTTCTCATTGTACGCAAACTAAACTGTTTAGTTTAATTTTTTTCCTTGTTTTGAATCCCCTGTCTCACCATCGGATTGAATCTGGACAATTTCAGGTTCGGGCTGCACAATTCGTTCCCCGCCATCTTTGGTTTTCAAAGCCAGCCCTCGGGATCACTCCCGTCATTTCGGTGATTCGTTCGCCTCGATTCCTTGTTCCAGGGTCCCCTCATCCCGCCGGAGAGGAAAGGGAAGCATGGTCAAGCATTCTCGGAATCCGTTTTTCCTTGGAATCAGGTTGGCATTGCTGGTCGCCTGGTTGGCCGTCCCGACATCGGCCCGCAATTCAACGGAAGTCATTGAGCGCCTGACGCAGGAAAACGGGCTTCCGAACAATGCGGTCGGCTGCATCACGCAGGACCGCCGCGGATACCTCTGGATGGCCACGGATGACGGGTTGTGCCGGTACAACGGCCTCTCCTTCAAGGTGTACCGCCATCGGGAAGGCGATCCCCATTCGATTTACCGGAATCTGGTTCATTGGGTGGTCGAGTTGTCGGATGGCACCCTGTGGGCCAATCTGGGACGGGAGGGAATCAGTCGCTACGATCCGGTCACTGACTCCTTTACCCACTTTTTTCCGTTCAAGGGGCAGGGGAATTTACGACCCTTCATCAATGCCATTTATCTGGACCGGGACCGCCGGCTCTGGATCGGTTCCGATTACGGACTGGCCCTGTTTGATCCGGTTGAGGCCCGCACGACGCTGTTCAACCCGGCCTCCGATATTCCCGGAGCAGGGAGAGGCATTTCTTCGATTGTTGAAAGCCCCGATGGCGGCCTTTGGATTGGGGGAAGCGGTGGCGTGATGCTGTTCGACCGGGGCAGTCGCCGGTTTACTGAAGTCCTGCTCGACCACACGCCTGACGCAAGCAAGCCCGACGATTACCAGTACCTTTCCATCCTGCTCGGTTTCCGGACCGACGGCGACCTGTGCGTCTTCCGCCCGTATCTCGGGTTTGCGCTGGTTTCCCCGCGGACGAAAAAGGTCACCGCCTTTTATGACCGGGAGGGCAAACCCGGTGTGTCAAAGGGGATTGCCCGTCGTGCCATTCCTTTCCATGCCTATCTCGACCGGGACGACAGTCTCTGGATGGAACGCCTGGATAAAGGCTTCTCGCATTTCAGCCTTGGCACGGGGAACGAGACGACCTATGCCAATGACGACAGCATTTCGCCCGGTCGGAGCGAGCTGATCGGCTTCAATTTTTTACGCGACAGGTCCGGAATTCTCTGGGTCGGAAGCAACTCCAGGGGCATTCTGAAACTGTCGCCCACCGCCAACCGGTTTCAGGTTTTCCGGAATAATCCCACGGACGCGAATTCGCTCTCCGACAACTACATTCGGGGCATTTGCGAGGACAGAACGGGCAAGGTCTGGGTCGGGACCCAGTTCGGCGGGTTGAACTGCATTGACCGGACCACCGGGACGGTGACTCGTTTCCGCCATGACGCCATAACCCCGACCTTTCCGAAATCCGATTCCGTCTTTGCCGTGTATGAAGACCGGAAGGGACGGTTGTGGATTGGCGCGGGAAATCAACTGGTGTTTCGCGATCCGGGGGCAACCACCTTCCAGCCCTTTGAAATTCCCGCTCCGGAGGGTTTCGGGACCGAGGTGATTCTCGAAGACCGAAAGGGGAGGTTATGGTTGGGTGGACTGGTCGGCGTGTATGAAATTTCTCCGGACCGGCGGACCGTCGTGCCGAAGGGGGAGTTTCTTGGCATCGGCGGGCGGTTCGGCGGAGAGGTCCAGAGTATTTTTGAGGATCGTGCCGGAAATCTCTGGTTCGGGCTGATGGGCGGGTGCATCCGGCTGAATCCGGAAACCGGTGAACGGCGAGCCTTCCCGTTCGGGGATGAGTACACCACGGCTCACGCCGCCTGTTTCATGGAAGACCGTTCCGGAATCCTCTGGATGGCTACGAAAGGCGGAGGAATCTGCCGTTTCGATGCGGAGCGCAAGGTGTTTTCACACATCACGGTCAGTCAGGGACTCCCGCACAACAATTGCTACGGCCTGTTTGAAGATTCGAAGGGGTTTTTCTGGATCAGCAGCGACGAGGGCATTGTCAGATTCGATCCGAAATCCATGAGTTTCCGCGCATTCGGCGTCACCGATGGTGTTCAGGGAAAGGAATTCAACCGCTATTCATTTTTCAGGAATGGGGCCGGGGAAATCTTTTTCGGAGGGACCAACGGACTGAACATCTTCAAGCCTGAAGCCATGGCATTGAATTCGAGCGTCCCGCCGGTGGTGGTCGAAGAATTCAAAATCAACGGAACGTCGCGACAGGTGGAGGAGTCGCCGCTGATTCTGAAGCATTTTGAAAACTCGCTTGAGGCGGCATTCGTGGCGCTTGACTACGGTGCGCCGTCCCACAATCAGTATTCGTTCAAACTTGAAGGATTCGACCCGGACTGGCGTTCGCCCGGGACCAAACGCGAGGCGGCCTATACCAATCTGGGGCCGGGCGACTATGTCTTTCGCGTCCGTGCGGCAAACCCCGACGGTGTCTGGAATGAAACGGGTGCAACGATTCGCTTCCGCATCCTGCCCCCGTGGTGGAAAACCCTCCCGGCGTATGTGGGTTTTTCCCTTGGGTTTGCCGCCATGTTTTTCGGGGTCATTCGGTGGCGCAACCGTTCGCTGCTGGCAAAGAACCGGAAACTTGAAGCCGTCATTGCCGAACGCACCGCCGAAGTGACGCGGCAGCGTGACGAACTGGCGATCAAAACCGAGAACATCCTCGACAGCCTTGCCTACGCCCGGACGATCCAGCGGGCGATCCTGCCGAGTGACGACAACTTTGAAACGCTGTTCGGCGAACACTGCATTCTCTATCGGCCGCGGGACATCGTGTCCGGCGACTTTTACTGGCTGCATCGAAGCAGCCTGTATTCCTTTCTGGTGGTTGCCGACTGCACGGGGCACGGCGTTCCCGGAGCGTTCATGTCGGTCATCGGAAACGATCTGCTCAATCAGGTCATCGTCGAACGGGGAATTCATGATCCGGCGGCGATTCTGACCGAACTTCATTACGGCATCCGGCGCGCGCTCAAGCAGGAAGACACGTCCGAACAGGGGGAAGACGGCATGGATGTCGCCGTCTGCCGGTTTGATCCGCGAACCCAAACCCTGCGGTTCGCGGGCGCTCAAATGCCCTTGTATGTGATTGGCGCGGACGGCGTCCTGATTGAATTCCGGGGCGAGCGATACAGCCTCGGCGGAAAACGAAGAGGGAAGGACCTGCCGTCGGTTTCGCATGAGGTTCCGATGGCCGGGGCGACGGTGTTTCTGGCGACCGACGGATTCGCCGACCAGAGCAACCCGAACGGGAAAAAATTCGGACGCCAGCAGTTAAAGGACCTTCTGGAGCGGCTGGGCGGGCGTCCGTTGAAGGAACAGGGTGAAACGCTGGCCGCCGAACTGGATCGGCACCGGCAGGGCGAGGATCAGCGGGACGACATCACTGTGGTCGGTGTCCGGTTCCGGGAGGATGCGGCACCGTTTGCGCCGCCCCGTCGAAGAGCGACCGACCGGCTGGAGGGGGAAGCGGGCACCGCCCGGAACACCAATTCCTGAAACCGACTCGAAAAAAAGTTCAGGAGAATTAGGTCTTTTTTCTTTTCATTGCCTAACAGAGCAGGTAATGTTCAGCCGTTTCCCCACGCTCATTCATTGTTGTCAGATACAACATTTCGACACCGAACCGTCTGGATCGTTTCCTTTCCGTGGCAAACGGACTGGTTCGTCGGAGAAGGTGTGTTCAAACCAAAAGGGACAGTCATGAATAATTACGCTTCCTTGGTATTCCGACTGGTCGCGGTATTCGGTGCGATCTTGTGCAGTTCATTTGGGGGAGCTTTCCCGGTGGCAGCCCAAACGACCGACGCTGCGTCGGTCGCCGGACGATCATTCAATGTCGGGGCAGGGGTTACCTCGGGTGCCGGAACTGCGCAGATCAGTCAGAACGGACGATATCTGTTTTATACAAGTGCGAATGGCCTTAGCGTGCCCGGGGTCGAATGGGGACTTGACCAGATCTATCGGTTCGATCGCCTGACCGGCACGACCGTTCTGGTCAGCCAAAGCACCGGTGGGGCAGTCGGAAATAATTCATCTGCCACTCCGGTCATAAGCGCTGACGGAAACATCGTCGCATTTATCAGCAATTCTTCGAATCTGGTTGCCGGTGGAACTGGTATCCAGCAGATTTACGTTCGAAACATCGCCGCCGGAACGACCACTCTGGCAAGTCAAAGCACCTCGGGGGCAATTGGAAATGGCACTGCGGCGGCTCCTTCGATCAGTGCCGACGGAAACCTGGTGGCTTTTCTCAGTTCGGCGACGAATCTGGTCGCAGGTGTGGGCCATACCCAGATCTATCTCCGGAATTTAAACGCCGGGACCACCATTCTGGTGAGCCAGACCACCGCCGGCCTGCCTGGTGGCGATTTTTCGACACTGCCGGCCATCAGCGCGGATGGGTCAGTCATTGCGTTTAAAAGTTCCGCGACCCTCGTTCCTGGAGCAAACGGGCAACATATATATGCAAGAAATTTGGCTCTTGGAACCACTGTCCTTGTCAGTCAAAGCACAGGAGGAGCGGTTGGAAATATGATCTCGGATTTGCCGATCATCAGTGGCAACGGCAGGGTCATCGTATTTCAATCGAATTCAACGAATCTGGTGGCTGGTGCGACCGATTTCCAGTTGTACGCAAGGAACCTGGCGGACGGGACGACGGTCCTGGTGAATCAAAGTTCCGGTGGGGCCATTGGAGACGGCGGCTCATCAACCCCGACAATCAGTCAGGACGGGAATATTGTCGCCTTTCTTTCCAACGCCGGTAACCTGATTCCGGGTGTGTCCGGGCAAAACGCCTTTGTCCGAAATTTTGCGGCGGGTACGACTCTTTTGGTCAACCAGAGTACCGGTGGGGTCATTTCGAATGCCGCGGCCTTCGTTCCCGTGATCAATGCCGATGGGACCGCGGTCGCCTTTCAGAGTACAGCCTCGAATCTTGTGAACGGGGTTACAGGGCTTCAGATCTATGTGAGAAATCTGGTCGCCGGAACGACAAGTCTGGTGAGCCAAAGCACGGGTGGGGCTGCCTCGGCTGCAACTGCGACCTCTCCTCTGATAAACGCGGATGGAACATTGGTCGTTTTTCAAACAACCGCGGTCAATCTTGTCCCCGGGGCAAGCAGCAATCAGATTTACATCCGCAACTTGAGTGACGGTACAACCGTGATCGGGTGCCCGCGTGACTCAAATCTTGCAGGGCTGCGGCGGACTGCAAACGGTACGACCTCATCCGGGGTCATTCACCGAGGTGGTCGGTATGTGTTTTTCCGAAACAATGCAGAGGATATTGTGGCTGGCTCAAGTGGCATTCAGGTGTTCCGGTTTGATCGGAACACGGGTGAAACCGTGCTGGTAAGTCAAAGCTCCGATGGAATGGCCGGAAACAATCCATCGGACTTGCCGACCACGAGCAATGACGGGAACCTTGCCGTATTCGGAAGCACGGCAACAAATCTTGTCGCAGGGGTGAGCGGACAGCAGGTATATCTCCGAAACTTCAATACTGGGACGACGGCGCTCGTGAGCCAAAGTTCAAGTGGGGTTGCGGGAAATGGCTCTTCTTCGACCGGAGGGTTCAATTCTGACGGAACAAAGGTGTTTTTCATCAGTTCGGCCACAAACCTGGTCGCGGGTGTGAGTGGGCAACAGATTTACTTGAGGGATCTGGTCGCCGGGACAACGGAACTTGTAAGCCAAGGGATGGGTGGCGCCCCTGCCAACAGCAACATTCTTTCCTACTTTGTCCGAAGTGGTGGAAACCAGATTGTTTTCACCACCTCGGCGACGAATCTGGTTGCCGGAGTCAGCGGACAACAGATTTATTCCCGGAATCTGATCACGGGAACGACGGTGCTGGTGAGCCAGAGTACCGCCGGAGTGGCCGGGAACAATAGTTACTCCTCAATTTCGGTCAGCGAAAATGGGTCGATCGTGACATTTTTCAGTTTTGCCACGAACCTGGTTCCGGGGGTAAGTGGTAGTCAGGTGTATGCTCGAAATTTGGATACCAATACCACATCGTTGGTGAGCCAAAGTACGGGCGGTGCGATTGGAAATGGAACTTCCACCACAACTGTCGTGAACGCCGCCGGCACCGTGGTTGTATTCCAAAGCTCTTCAACGAATCTGGTCACGGGGGCGAGTGGTTCTCAGGTGTATTTGAGAAACCTGGTTGCCGGGACGACGGTCCTCGTCAGTCAGAGTACGGCCGGGGTCGTGGGAAATAATTCTTCCAATAATCCGGTTGTCAGTGCCGACGGAACCATTGTCGGATTCTTGAGCGGTGCGTCGAATTTTGCTGGGGTTACAAGTGGTGTGGCCCAATTCTATTTTCGGAATATGGTTGCCGGGACGACTGAACTGGTCAGTCAAAGTACGAATGGTTCCAGTGCGGCAACGCCACAAACCGGGCTGACAATGAGTTCGGATGGCAGGGTTTTTGGTTTTTTAAGTACCTCTCCAAATCTGGTGCGTGCGGATTCGAATGCGAATCTGGATATCTTCGTTCGGTCCTTGAATCCTTGTGCCTTTTCAATCAACCCAACCTCCGCAACCTTGGCGGCGGCCGGAGGGGCCCAATCGGTGACAGTCTCCACCACTTCGGGCTGTGAGTGGTCGGTGTCAGGGACCATCCCGGCGTGGCTCACGGTAGTGCCGAACCTCGGGAGTGTGACCGGGTCGGTAATGGTAACGGCGCAGCCAAATCCATTTGGGACGGAACGAACCGCGACATTCACCATCGCCGGACAGTCGTTCACGGTGACGCAGTCCGCGGCGACGTCCATCAACGGCCAAATTTCGTTCGTCGTGACCGGGCAGGGGGTGTTGCCTTCCGGATGTGGCGGTTATGCAAATGATTACTTCATTGATGCGACCCTGACCAACGTGGGCGGTCAAACCCTCTCGGGCGTCAATGCCAGGGTGGTTGATCTGGCGGAAGCCGGTGGCGCGCCGCCCGCTCTGCCATTCCGGCTCATTACGGCGGATGGCGCGACCTGCGGAAGCGGCGGTCTTGTGGGAGCAGTGCAATCCACTGACGGTGCAATCACGCCGTTGGCAATTCCGACGCTTGCGCCGGGGCAGTCCGCTTCCTTGCGTTTTCGAATTGCTCTTCCCTCACTCCGTCGTTTCAGGTTTATTGTGTCCTTCTTTGGCTCCACGATTATGGCAGCTCGGGCACAACCGGATACAAAGCCGAGCCGGATGACCGGTCGAGTCAAACCGACCAAATAAAAAGCGCCGAAGGCGAACCGATTTGATCGGCGGCCTTCGGCATTTTCGTTTCACCTTGCGGGCAGGTGCGCGCGCTCCACGCATTCACTCAGGCGGCGGCTTCCTTTGTTTTCGCAACGCGCACCGGACGGGGAACGTGCGTGGCGCTGACCCACGCGGCCAAGGTCGTCGGGTCGTTGCGATACCGGTTGCGGACCACCGCGTCGAGGTCGCGAATGATTCCAAGACCGGCGCTCATCCCTTCGTCGATCGCCGCGGTGGCGGTCACCACGCCGGACCGCGCCGCCGTACGGTCTTCGAGAGATTTTTCAAAGGCCGTAATATCTTCGCGAAGGTCGGCGAGAAAATCGGCGGGCAGTTCGTAATTCAAAAATTCCACCTGCAAAGACTCCGCTTCGGCAGCGAACCGGCGGGCGGTGGTGATGAATTCGCGGTCTGAGCCGCGCAGCGGGACGCGGAACTTTTCATCCACGCCGGGAATCCGGCGGGCCATCGCGCGGGCCGAGCGATTGATCGCCCGCAAATCCTCGACGAGATTTTCCCGCTGGACGGATTTCACGGTCGTTCCCTGGCGTTTGCCGGTCCGGTGGGTGTCTTCGGCCAGCGCAAACTGTCTGAGCGTCTCGATGGTTTGATTCAATGCGGTAAAGGTATCCCCGGCAAACGTGCCGACCGGGAAGTCGGCGGCATGCTGTTCGCCGAACTGCCGGATTTTCAACATGGTTTCGTACTGTTTGCGTTCCTTGGTGTTCATTGTCTGACTCGCTTTTTTCTCGGTTGTAAAATCGAAAACTGAATTTTGTTTGACCGTTCGCGGAGAGCGTTTCTCCGGTTCGGAACGGACGCAAGAATAGTTCGAATTTTGTCGGGGGGACTGTCCGGAACACGGTTTGGTGGACCGGAAACCCGCGCTGCCCGACTGTGGATAACCACGTTTTTCCCGTGACGCGGAGTGCAAACGCCGTTTCACCAAGTGCAAGCACGCTGAAACAAAGTGCGATTTCCGTGGCGCATTATGCGAAAGCCGGATCGCGGAATGCGAATACCGTGACGCTGAGTGCGGGAATGCTGAACAAAAGTGCGAGAACCATGATGCAAAGTGCGAATACGGTGACGAGGAGTGCAAACACCCTGAAGCAAAGTGCAAGTACCCTGACGCCTGATGCTGAAATGCTGCTCGGAGGTACGGGTTTGCTGATGCGGACTGCGAATCCAGTGACCGAAGATGGGAAGCTGAACCCGGGTTTTCGTCCGTTCGGGACGAAGACAATTTCGACCTTTATCCACAAGCGTTTCCAAAGGGTGTCCGGACATCAGGCGAAATTGTAAAAGAGCCAATGGTTACTTTTGTATCCTCACGAGGCGGAAGCCCAGGTAGTTGCTTCGGCTGCCGGGCGGATTAATTCCGCGATACGCCGAATGGCAAGCCGCTTCGGAGAATCTCCAGCTTCCGCCTCGAAGCACCCGACGCGAGCCTGTCGTGGGACCGGTCGGATTCGTTACCCAACCGCTTGGGTAGGCTCCGTACCAATCCGAACACCACTCCCAAACGTTCCCGTGCATATCGTGCAGTCCCCACGCATTCGGCTGCTTCTGACCCACCGGGTGCGTTTTACCCCCTGAATTTCCGTCGTACCACCCCATCGCGTCCAGATTTCGGGCATAATCGCCCGTCGTCCCCGCGCGGCAGGCGTATTCCCACTCCGCCTCAGTCGGCAAATGATATGTAACCCCATCACTTTGCGCGTTCAGCCTCTGTATAAACTCCTGACAATCATCCCAACTCACATTCTCAACCGGACATTGCGGGCACCCAGTGAAGGAACTTGGATTCGTTCCCATCAGAGACTCCCACTGCTCCTGAGTCACCTCATATTTGCCCATCCAGAACGGCTCCTTGATCAGTACCCGATGAACCGGCTTTTCATCCGGCTCACCGTTTTCCCATCCCATCCGGAACTCCCCCGCTGGGATGTACACCCACTTGATTCCCGCCACCCCCTCTATCTGCGTTCCCGGCGATGGCGCGGTGGGCTTCGAAACCGGCTGGCGCGGCGATTTACCGGTTCCCGTCGGTTTTGGAGGGGTGGGTTTCACCGCCGCCGCTTCAAGTTTCCTCAATTTCACCCTGGCTGTTCCGGAGTAAATCCCGTTTGGGAAATTCCTCAAAAACTCACGGAAATCTTCTAGGTCCGCGCTGTTCTTCACTGTTTCCCAGGCCTCTCGTTCAACCGCCCCGGAATCAACCGGCTTTACCGGGCCTGGGTTCGTGTTCACCCCGGTGGCTGCCGAGTCTCTACTTTCGGGAATAAAGTAAAAATCCCCGTTCAAAGAAGAGTTTTCCCACGGGATCTGCGTCCCTTTGCTTCGTTCCTGTACCTTGACCCGAACCCGCTTGAAGACCTGCTCGATCGTGAGGCCTTTCACCCGGATGGCTTCCAGCAGTTGCTCCGTGTACAAGCCGTTCACGCCCGTTCCGTCGCTCGCCGTCTGGTGCGGCGCGGTCGCATAGGCGATCAGCGTCCCGGTCGGGGCCTCCACCTGTTTCAAACCCTCGCCGCCGCCACGCGTCCGTTTGAAGCTCCGTGCGAACGGGTTATCCCGGCAGGCATCCAGAATCACGATGTTGAGCCGGTTGCCGACGAACTGGTCCAGTACATCCTTGATATCGAAACCTTCATACTTCAAATCGGTTTCGTCGTTTGGGGCGGCTTCAACCGGAATGAGGTAGTTGGTGTCGTTGGCCTCGACGCCGTGACCCGCGAAGTAGAACAGCCCAACGCCGGGGTTGGCCTGCAACTTCTGGCCGAATTCCTTGATGGCGGCGCGCATGCCTCGCTGATCGAGATTTGTGTACCCCTCACCGTTTGGCCCCAGCACATCGAAACTGCATTCCCTGAGCGCCCGCGCCATCGCCCGTGCGTCATTGACCGGATTGTCGAGTTTGCGGGCATTGCGGTAGGCGGCGTTACCGATGACGAGGGCGACGCGGCTTTCGCCAGTTGGGGCTTTCCTGTCGCGGGTCATCTGGCGACCGGATTGAGAGTTTTGCGGCCCGGCAAGTCGCGCGCGGTTGTCGAAGGAGGCCAACAAAAACGCCGCGAGCAGAACGACCGGAACGATGAATAAGCGGAATGCCGGACGAGGGGGCACGACGATTCTTACTCGTTTGCGGGAATAGGGGGGCTGAAAATCAGGGATCGCAAGGCGATTCCGGACATTGTACGTCGATAGGGCTGAAATCGGGACACCTTTTGAAGAACTGTACCCCATCCGTCCGTTTCCCCCCGATTCGCTCGAAGACTCGTATCATCGGGGGCTATTTGCGGACGCCAGGTTGCGGGCTTTCAGGACGGTTCGACGAGTTCATCCTATAAAATTCTGAGGGGCGGGAGAATTGAATTGTCTTGGTTGTGCCCCATTCCGCAATCGTCCTATTTCCCGATGGGATTGCGGATGACGACTTCAAACCGGACGGGGCGATCATCCTTTCCGGCGGTGCGATACCGGAGAAACGGTTTTTGATTCGACGTGTCGGCGGCGGTTTCGAGCGTCGGCAGGCTTTGCCAGAACCGCTGGAATTCGATTTCCTCTTCAGCCGTGAGTTCGACGCCGGGTTTCCCCGCCAGAAAACCCGGAACCGCCAGCGGAGCCGGAGAAAACACGACCCGAAACGTCGTCACCGGAGCATTTCCCTTTACACCGAGGAAGGCATCGTTGGCTTTCGGGAAGACAAATTCGCTGTCGGTGGTGGCGCGGTTTTCGAGCGTCGGCGTCCCGGTCAGGAGAAGGGCGTGGCGGTTGCGGTCGGTCGAGGCCAGGACATAGAAAAATCCGCTGCGTTTTGGAAGAAAGCGGAGTTTGAATCCCTCTCCCGGAGAAAATTGAGTATCCGGAAGGACAAAGGTACTTGGCGCGCCCGGCGTGGTCTGGAATTTTTCAAGCCGAAGTTCAAGCAGGTCCGCGGACTGAGAAACGGGTGGGGCGGTCACCGGTGGTTTGACCGGTTCGGTTGACTGGCTGGTCGGACGAGGGAGAAACCACCAGATTCCGAGGAAGATGAGGGGGACCGCGACGGCCGCGGCCATGACCGAATGCCGGGCAATCTGATTTTTTTTGACTGGTACGGAGATGATGGTCGGCGGCGGCGATTGCTCCCACGGGGCGATGCTGGGAACGGTGTCGATCTGAAGGTCGTCGCTGTCCGCGCCGCGGAGGGATTTCGCCAGGTGTTCGGTAAACTGTTTCGCCGACTGATAGCGTTCGCCGGGGTTGTAACGCAGCGCCCGCAGAATGACCGATTCGACCCCCGAGGGAATTTCCGTCCGGAGTTCGCGGGGCGATTTCCGCACGCCGCTTTTCTGCTGGTCCGTCAACTGGCGGAAGGCGAGCGCCAGATTGCTCGTCGAAAGCTGGAACGGACGTTCCCCGGTCAGCATTTCATAGGCGATAACGCCCATCGCGTAGACATCCACCGCCGACGTGCAGGGGGCGTCTTCCATCTGTTCCGGGGCCATGTAGTGCAGCGTCCCGGCGTAGACATTTTCAAGCGTCACCTTCGTCGAAACGGGATCGGTCACCTTGGCGATGCCGAAGTCGATCACCTTGACGTCGATTTCCCCCTCGCCCATCTCGCGGATCATCACGTTTTCGGGTTTCAGGTCGCGATGGAACACCCCGGCCCCGTGCGCGGCGTGCAGCGCGCGGCCCATCTGTTCAAGAATCCGGGCGGTCCGGCCGAGGGGCAGGGGGCCGGCTTTGATTTCCTCGCGCAGGGTCGTCCCCGGCACATACTCCATGACGATGTAGCGGCGTCCGTCGGGCAGCGTGCCCCGGTCGTACACCTTGACGATGTTCGGGTGGTCGATGCGGGAAAGGGCTTCGCTTTCGTGGAGGAATTTCTTGAGCGTCCACTTGGAGGCCGAGCCGGTGTCCATGAGAACTTTCACCACCACCAGCCGGGCGTGGAGTTGCTGGTCGCGCGCGAGATAGACGACGCCGATGCCGCCGCGTCCGAGTTCGCGTTCCACGACGTAGCGTTCGGCGACCGTCAGCCCGCGTCCGAGTTGAACGGCTTCAGGGGTGAGCAGGTCCTTGACGGGGATTCTTTCGCCGGAATCGGTTGGAAGATTCGCCACCCCGGCATCAGTCGGCAATTCGTCAATCGAGGGTGCTTCGAGAAAATCGCCGATGCTGCGCTGGGCGCTGATCATGGACTCCACTTCGGCCCGCAGCAGGGCGTCCGTCCCGCACAGCTTGGAAAGCAGATCGGTCCGCTGCGGCTGATCGGCATCCATGACCGCCGCGAAAATCTCGCCGATTTTGTGCCACCGTTCCGGCGTCATTGCGTGTTCTCCTGACGAAGTTCGCGAAAGAGAAAGGTTCGGGCGATGGCCCATTCCCTTTTCACGGTCGGGGCTGAGACGCCGAGCGCGGCGGCGACCGCGTCGATGTCGAGTCCCGCGAAAAAGCGGAGTTCAACGATGCGGCATTGGCGGGGGGCGACCGCTTCGAGTTTTTCAAGGGCAAGATCGAGGGCGACGATGTCCACCGTTTCCTGCGCGGCGAGTTCGGCGGCGAGTTGGAGCGTTACCGGGCGAACCCCGCCGCCGCGTTTCTTGCGCGATCCATGACGCGCGTGGTCCACCAGAATCCGCCGCATCATCTGGGCCGTCACGGCGTAGAAATGAACCCGATTCTCCCAGCGCATGCCGTGCTGTTCGACCAAGCGAAGGTACGCTTCATTGACCAGCGCGGTCGGTTGCAGGGTGTGGTCGATGGCTTCGCGCCGCATGGCGTTTTCCGCGATGCGGCGCAATTCGCCGTAAACGATGGGAACGAGCGCTTCAAACGCCTTCCGGTCACCGTCCATCCATTGATTCAGGAGTTGGGTGACGTTGGCCGGAGTACCCGACTCGGAACCCTGCGCGAGCGTCATTGCCAATCCCCCTGAAGATTGAAGGCGGCCCAGTAGTACGGCGCGGAAAACCGCTTCGATTTTGCCATTTCCCGCTGCGCCCGCCGGAGCGCCGCCGCCGGGGGCAGATTTTCCTTGAGCATGGCCCGGTAGAAATCTGTCATGAGGTCCGCCGTCGCCTCGTCGTTCACGCTCCACAGACTGACGACCAGCCGTCGCGCGCCCGCGTAGAAAAAGCCCCGGGTCAGCCCGACCAATCCCTCGCCGGACATGGATCTTCCAAGTCCGGTCTGGCAGGCGCTCAGGACGACGAGTTCCGCGGGCAGGCGCAGATTGTACACGTCGGTCATCCGCAGAAAACCGTCGCGCGGCTCGCCTTTTTCGTTCACCAGCGAAAGCACCAGCCCGGAAAGGTCGGGGCGGGTCGTGTCTATGATGCCGTGCGTGGCGAAATGTACGATCCGGTATTTCGAAAGGTCGGGGCCGAGAGCGAAGTCGCGGCTGGCGTTGAAGTCGAGCGCGACCGTCGCTTCAGTCTTTTCCGCGAACCGGCGGATGGATTCGGCTTCCTTCCGGGTGTAGGGAATCCGGCGAATCACGAGTTCATCCCCGGCTTCGGCGATGCCCGACGATTTCGCCGCCTGCTGCAACTGGCTTTGCGACAGTTGAAGGCCGATTTCACGCGTGCCGCCGATTTCCGCGCCCACCGGACGCGAACCCGCCTTCACCCGGCGGTCGGATTTGTCGAAGACCGGGTCGGCGATGACGGCGAGGAGGTGTTCCGCCGGTTTGCGATTGGTTTTGTCGTCGCGCAGGGCCTTCAGGACGCCCGCCGACGGCAGCGAGATGACCTCATGCGCGGCGATCAGCGGAGATCCGGGTGCGGCGGGGTCGGGAAGCGCGGCGAACGGAATGAAAAGCAGCGCCCCGTCGGCGACCACCAGAATCCGTTTCCCGGCGAGGTCGTTCGCCAGCGGTGCGAGCAGGAGGCGGCTCAGTTCGGTTGAGGCGTTCTCAAACACCCGGTCGCTTTCCGCGACCGCCTGACGAAACTGGTTTTCAGTTGAAAAGAGATGGCGTTGCCCCCGGACTTTCATGGCTTCGTTGGCCTGCCGGGCGAATTTCTCGATGTCGGCGCGTCCGGGAAGTTGAACGGTTTTCAATCCGGTTTTTGAAACCAGCCAGGCGTAGCTTCGGGCGTCGCCCATCCAGTATTCGAGCAGAACGGTATCGGCGTCGAGCGAGGCCCGCACATCCTCCATCGTAATTGCCGCCGGCTGGGTGAGCGCGGCGTAGCGCGGGCTGACCTTGCGGATTTCGGCCTGTGTCCGTTCGAGTTCTTCGAGCAGAACCGCGATCTCCGCTTCCGCCGCCTTCGCCTGTTCGGCGGTTGCCGGGTTGGCCTTCAACCGGACAAGCGCGTCGGCGCGGGCGTTGAGTTTCTGTTGCAGCCCGCGTTCCTGTTCAAGCAGTTTGGGATCGACGCCGGTTCGGATATCGGCTTTGGATTCGCGGAGCAGTTCGAGCAGGCCGCGCGCGCGCGTCCGCTCCATCGTCTGAAAGGCTTCGATATCAAACCCGCCGCCCGGTTTCGCCTTCTCCAGCCGCATGATGATGTCGGTCTGAAAATCGTAAAACTTCCGCTTGCCCGCCACGAACGACGCCCGCAGGCTCTGGCTCGTGACGTTGGTCCGAATCTGTTCGAGGGTGGCGATGGACTGGCCGATGTAGGTTCTGGCCTCGGCCAGATGCCCCTGGTCCGCTTCGAGGTGGGCAAAATGGTACAGGGTTTCGGATTCGCCGGTTTTGTAGCCCACGGCCCGGTGGATTTCGAGCGCCTCGCGGTATTTCGCGGCCGCCTTTTCAGGCTGTCCCGCCGCCGCGAAGGCTTTGCCGAGGCCCGCGATGGCCGTGCCGTAGGACCGCTGATCAATCGTTTTCAACTTTTGAATGGCTTCTTCAAGGACTTGAATGGCTTTTTCGTAATCCTTGGCATCGGTCAGGGCATACCCCAGAAAAGAAAGGACCTGGGCCTCGCCGCGCTTGTCGGAAACGGAGCGGAACAGTTCGATGGCGCGACCGAAGGCTTCCGCCGCTTCCTTCGCCTTGCCGGCGGTCAACCGCATTTGGCCGAGGTTGGACTGCCCGTTGGCCTGACCACCCCGATTGTCGGTGGAAGCCCACAATTCAATGGCCTGTCTCAGAAACTCATCAGCCTTTTCATAGTCGCCGAGGTTGTAATACTCGCGGCCCATGTTGTTGAGGGCCAGCGCTTCGTTTGACTTGTCCCCGGCCTGTCGGCTGAGCGGAAGGGAAATTCGCAGGCAATCGAGGGCAAGCTGAGGTTCGCCGATTTGGGAATAGACCGTGGACATGTTGTTGAGCGTCCAGGCTTCCCGGCTGCTGTCGCCAATGGACCGAAGCGTCAAAACCGCCTGTTGGTAGATTTCCAGCGCCCTGACTTTCTGGCCGAGGGCGGAATAGGCCGGGGCCAGGTCGGAAAGCGTTGCGCCCTGGCCCTCGCGGTCGCCGATTTCCTTCCAGGCCGAAAGGGCGCGTTCGTAAAACTCGATGGCCTTGGGGCGGTCGTTCAGATAGGCATAGGCCACGCCGATCTGGTGCAGCGCGGAGGCGACCCCGGCTTTTTCATCCGCCGTCGTGAACAGTTCAAGCGCTTTCGTCGTGGCTTCGAGCGATTTCGGATATTCGTTCGAGTTGAGCCGCAGCAGGCCGGTCCGAAACACGATTCCGGCTTCGAGCGCCCGGTCCCCGGACGCCTTCGCCCGGTCGGCGGCCTGTGCGTACCGCTCGAACCCGGCCTTCTGGGCGTCGGGGGTCTTTTGTTTGAAAAGCGCGTCACCCTCGCGATAAAGCCGGTGGGCGTCGAAACGCGCCTGATCGGTTTCCGTCGCCGGTCCTTTTTTCAGGAAGGTGATTTTCACCGCCGCTTCCGGAATGGAGATGGATTTCCGGAAAAACGTCAGTTTGTGGTCGCCGGACGCGGGCGCGACGATGGAAAACAGGGACGTTCCGGTTCGCAGGCCGCGAATACCGAGTTCCGTAATCTTCGTCCCGTCGGGAAAATCGACCGTGACCGCCGGATCCACGAACGTCCGGACGGTTTCGATGGTCGCCGCCTCGCCCTTTTCGAGCCGGATGACGAAACAGGTTTTCCGGTCATCCGCGAGCGGCAGGGGAACCGATTCACCGACGCCCAGCGGACGTTCCTCGGCGGCGGTCGGCGGCGGGTTCTGGCCCGCCCTGACCGGAAGGACGGGAAAAACGGCGTAAGTGATTGAAAGCGACAGGGCGACGGCCCCGCCGATCCGCCGAAGCGAACCGGTGAGCCGTCGCCGCCCGAGGGATTCCGGACGTCGGTGCATCATGTAGTGTTCTCCCGTTCAGCGTTTCCCCGCGCTTTGCAGTTGAATCCGCTCGACGAGCATGCGGTTGGCCAGATCGGCGTTGAACTTGACCTTCGACGGGGCCGGATCGGACGGCCCGAGGCCGATTTCGCGGGTGACCGCGTTGGTTTCGTTCGGATTCTGCCGCGTGCCGACCAGATAGGTCTTGGTTTCACGCGACGGACGGTTCAGGGCCGTTTGAATCACGTCCCAGACTTCGTCGGTCGCGGACCAGCTCACCCGTCCGTACGTTTCGCCATAGGCCACAAGTTGCGACCCGATGGGAATTCCCGAAATCGGCTCCGCCGTCACCACGAGGCAGAGTTCTTCCTTCGTCGCCGTTTCGCTCAGAAATTTGAACCACTGGCGTTCCGGTTCCTCGTGCGCCGAGGGAATCTGGTACGGAACGTGCGCCCGAATCCGGTTCGCGCCGGAAATCAGCGCGGGCGAGGGGAAGATCATCTTGGCCGGTCCTTTCCCGTCGCGATTGAAGACATACAGATAACCGTCGGCGTTTGATTCGATAACGAGCCGCAGCGCGTCTCCGGTATGAAAATCCCGCTCCGGACTGACCCGGACCGGATTTCCCGCCTTGTTCATCGTGAACAGCGTGTATCCGACGCCGAGCGGGCGATTCGCCGCGTTGTCCGGGTTAACCCGATTGGCGCGCCGGGCCACCCGCGCCTTGGCCGGCGCTTTTCGCGAGGAAATGAAGGCGTCGCGCGTGCCCGAATCCGGATCGCCCTGCGCCACCGCGCCGACGCCGAGCAGTCCCGCGCACAGCAATGCCGAAATCCACCGTCCATTTCGAAGATTCACGGTGTTTCCTCCTGTCGTGGTTGAAAATTGTCGTCCGAAAAGTATCCCTGAACGATTACGCGACAATCCGAAGGAAAACGGATCATGGAATTTGAAAGAAAATTGAGAACGATCGTTCGGCCCATTCCCCCGGATTCCCGTTCGAAACCCTCGGATTGCGCTCGAAGACCTCGGATTTCGCTCGCGGACTCGCTTCATCCGAGGCTAACGATATGTCGCCCGCCTCCGCGGGCTTTCAATCCGCAATTCTCAATTCTCAATTCTCAATTACCCGAAGGCTCGCTTCATCTGAGGCTAACGATATGTCGCCCGCCTCCGCGGGCTTGAGCGTGGCGAGGTTTCCGGGAACTTTCCGATTCCCGAAACTTTGAACCACCGTTCATCGTACGCGCGCGCGATCCTATTAATACATGTCGCCGCTACCGGACCACGGCGTACATCAGGGAATCGGTCAGTTCGCCGTCCTTGAAAATGCTGTTTCTCAACCGGCCTTCAAAATTGAACCCGGCCTTTTCCAGAACGCGCGCCGAGCCGGGATTCCAGGCGTAAACCGTGGCGTAAATCCGTCTCAGTCCGTAGGTTTCAAACCCGAACTCGACCATCTCCCGGGCCACGTCGGTCGCGATGCCGCGTCCCCAGAACGGTTCGCCGAGCCAGTAGCCGAACTCCGCCGACAGCCGCGACACGTCCGTTTGAAGCTGAAAACCGACGCCGCCCACCACCCGGTCGTCAATCGCGATGGCGAAATGGCTTTCCGGGTCGGCGGCGGTGGCGAGTTCGATGAAGTCGGCCGCGTCCGCCTCGGTGTAGGGATGGGGAAACCGGTCGCGCAGATTCCGCCAGACGCTCCGGTTGTTGGCGTGGGTCGCGAGGGAAGGCTCGTCTCCGGGGCGGAAACTTCGTACGGCGCAGGTTGAAAGGGTAAGTTTCATTGGCTTTCCCGCCAGTGGATGAAAACGTTTTTCAAAAGATAAACCAACGGCACGTTTTTTGCCCGCGCCGAACAAATCCGGCAAGACCAAGATGATGAAGATGCGTTTCAACCTCCCGCCGGAGGTTTTCAAATTCCTTGAGGGCGCGGAGGTCGTTCGTGACCGGGTCGGCGAGTCGCCGGCCCGGGTGTACGCCGTCCGCAGGGGCAACGACCGCTTTTTCCTGAAGTTTTCCCACCGCCTTTTTTCTTCCACGACGTACAGCGTGGGGCGGGAAGCCGGCGTTCTGCAATGGCTTTGGGGGAAAGTGTCGGTCCCGGAGGTTTTGTTGTACGCCGAAAACGCGACGTGGCAGTGCATGATCACGCGCGCCGTGCCGGGGAAGCCGCTTTCCGACTTCACCACCGATGAAAACCGCTGCGTCGAGGCGTTCGCGGAGGCAATCCGCCAGCTTCAAACCATTTCAATCGCTGATTGCCGCTTCGATTCGCGGATTTCGGTCCGTCTGGCCGAACTCGACGAACTCTTGCGGATGGGCAAAATCGACCGCGAGGCCGATCTGTCGGTGTACCCCGGCGTCCGGACGCCCGAGGACCTCGTATCACGGTTGAAATCCAAAACGTTCGTTGAAGACTTGGTCTTTTCACACGGCGATCTCGGCGACAGCAACCTGTTCCTCGACGACCGCGACCGGATTTCCTTCATCGACCTCGGACGCGGCGGCGTCGCCGACCGCTGGATGGACATCGCCTTCGCGTGCCAGAACCTCGCGCATGAGGTTTCCGAACCGGCGGTTGAAACGTTTCTGTCGCGCCTCGGCGTATCCGATCAGCCGGAACGCCGGAAATACTTCGAAATGCTGGACGAACTGTTTTAGAGCAATTTTGGATTGCGTGCGACCTTCTTGCCGAACGGTGAATGGCGCGCTTATTGGATGTAGCCCACGTCCGGAGCGCTTTGGCGAGGACGTGGGGAAATGTGTCAAAATATTGATTTCATAGGATTTTATGGCGAAACATGTTCCCCGTAGCCTCGCAAAAAACGCTGCGGCTACGGGCTATGCCCAATATCCCACCCACCCACGCGGCGGTGAGTTTGGTCGCAAACAATCGAGAACCGCTCTAACCGGAACGTTTACAGCGTTTGCAGCCGCAGCCGAACGAGCAGGTCGTCCAGCCGGTCGCGTCCGGCCGGGCGTTCGGGAAGTTCGCTCTGTTTGAAGGAATCCTCCAGCTTGCCCTTCAGATGTTCGATTTGGTCGCGGTGAAAATCCACGTCCTCGTCTTCGAGCATCTGGTGTTCGGAGCCGGCGAGCTTGCGGGCGATGAGGTCGTCCACCCACGGAAGCTGAAATTCATGGTTCAGGACGACGAGATTGGCCTCGATGCCGCCCGTCCGCATCAGGTGAATTCCGGTCAGCAGCACCCGATAGACGTACAGCAGCGGCTTGACCCGCCGGGGCGTTTCCTTTTCGAAAAGCTTCCACTGGGTATCGGCAAACCCGAAATAGTGGTGCGAATGGTGGCGGGTGAGGCACTCGCGGGCGATGTCGCGCAGTTCATCGAACTCCGGCGCGGCGTGCAGCACGAGCGGGGAAAAGACCTGCTCCATCACGTACCCGTTTTTCTTGAGCAGCATCGAAAAGAACTTTTTTATGTCATGCGTCACGAGGTCGATTTCGAGTTCCTCGCGCATGTGACTGTTTTCGATGGTTTCGCGGCCAACGTCGAGCCGGATGACCTCGGGAATCGGCAACAGGTGCGCGCCGCGCAGGTCGTAGTCGGAATCCGGCGAGGCGAACCCGTAGAGGTGCGCTCCGCTGATCGTCACGAACAGCAGCCGGTAGGGATGCTCGGCGATTTCCGCCTTCAAACGCGGGTCGTCACTGAATTCCATAGGTTGCTCCTCACACCATCGCCCGGCGCGACCGAATCAGAAAGCGGTCGGCGGCCTCGAAATTCGGACGTTCCGGCAGTTTCGTCGCGGCGAACGCGGCGTCGAAGGCCCGATGCAGGTCGAGCCGCCACCGGTTGACCTCGTCCCACGGCATGTCCCCGGTTTTGATCGCCAGCAGGCGGTCGCGGTGTTCCTCGACCCGGACCGGCACGAATCCGTCGCGCAGAATCGTGATTCCCGAAAGCAACAGCCGAATCAGGTGCATCGCGTGCTTTTCCCTGATTTCGCCACGAGTCCGGAGGTCCTGCTCGAGCTTTTTGAATTGGGACATGACGTACCCATTGTACGTCTGGTAGACGAGCCTCGACAGGAAAATTTCTTTCAGCCCGAGCAGTTCATTCGCAATCGGCGTCGTTTCCTCGACCAGCGGCGAATACAGGCATTCCAGCACGTTCGGATTCGCCTTCAGGGCCAGCCCCAGAAACTTTTCGAGTTCCCAGTAGCATTCCTCCGATTCCTTGCGCTCGATTTGCTCGGGCACGCCTCGCAACGACCAGTGCCGCTCCGCCGGAGGCAGAAAAATCCCGCGCCGGTCGGTGTCGGACGCCGCCGAGTCCAGCCCGTACGCCCGCGACCCCACGACGCACCGGTAAATGATCGTCTCCCAGAGCGATTCATCCGTTTCGGAATCCGGCCCCTCGAACCCCTCCCGCCGGATGTGCTTCCGGATGCCGAGTTCTTCGCGGCGAAATTCGGCCTCGCCGCCGTCGCCGAACCGGACCACATACACGCCGTCGCCGGTTTCGGGCGCGGAAACGATCGAACCGACCGCGCCGACCGGGCGTCCGGGGGCCGCGGCGCGGGTGACGACGGAGGTGCCGATGGGAAGGGGAATGAGCATGGAGGTCTGGAGTCTGGAGTCGAGAGTCTGGAGTCAGGAAAACGATGAACGATGAAGTCCGAAAACAATATCCGAGGTTGTGCGGATTCGGAAAAAAGAACTTGACCGGGAAAAGAAAAACGAACGCTCGACTCCAGACTCCAGACTCCAGACTCCAGCCGGGTTTTTTTGAAGAAAATCGGAAGGAGTTGTGGGATACTCCGACCTTTTTGGAAACTTCCTCGTCTAAAGCCCCCCAGAGGGATGAATTGTATGTATCGGATAGCAATTATCGGCGGTGGACCGGGCGGCCTGATGACCGCTCATCATCTGGAACAAAAGTACGGCACGGATTGCACGACAACCGTCTTCGAGGCGAGCGGACGCACCGGCGGGAAAATGGTCACGAGCCGGTTTTCGACCGTCCCCGTGATGTATGAAGCGGGCGTTGCCGAGATTTACAACTACGCCATGGTCGGTCCCGACCCGCTGCGCCAGCTCATCGAATCGCTCGGCCTGAAAACCGTCCCGATGGACGGCGAAACGGTCGTGCTCGACGGAAGAATCCTCAACAACCGCAACGACATCCGGCGCAAATGCGGCGAGGCCACGCTCAAGGCGATTGACGAGTTCCGCGCCCGCGCCGAAAAGGCGTTGCCGAAAGATCGGTGGTACGACGGGAACTGGAAAGACGACAACGAGCATCCGCTGGCGAAAATGACCTGCGCCGAACTGCTCGAAACTGTCCCGGACGACACCGCCCGGAAGTTTTTCAAGGTCGCCGCCCACAGCGATCTCGCCACCGAGCCGCACCTGACCAACGGCCTCAACGGCATCAAGAACTTCCTGATGGACGTTCCCGGCTACATGGATCTGTATTCCATCGTCGGCGGCATCGAACTGTTGCCCCTCCGGTTACGCGAATCCCTGACGCGGGTGGAATTCGTGATGGAAGCGCCGGTCGTAAAGGTCGAGCGCACCGAAAAGGGGACCTACCTCGTTCATTTTCGGCAAAACCGGGTCGTTGAAACCCGTGAATTCGACGCGGTGTTCGTCTCGCTCGCCCACAACTGGCTCAACACGGTCGAGTGGGGCGGGGAAAAACTCCGGCGGGCGATGACGCGGCATATTTCGTACTACGACCGGCCCGCCCACTACGTCCGGGTGTCGGTGCTGTTCGAAACGCCGTTCTGGCGGAAGAAAATCAAGGGATCGTGGTTCATGAGCGACGCCTTCGGCGGGTGCTGCGTGTATGACGAAGGCGCGCGGCACGACGTCGGCCCATACGGCGTGCTCGGCTGGCTGCTCGGCGGGACGGACGCCCTGACTTACGGGTCGTTCGACGACGAACGCCTCATCGCCGAAGCCATCGCCTCGCTCCCCGACGAACTCCACGAACTTGCCAAATCGCAGAAAATCGAAGCGAAGGTTCACCGCTGGCTGGCGTCGGTCAACGCCCAGCCCGGCGGCTATCCGATGCAGGACATCCGCGCCTCGCACATGCCCGAACCCGAGGAACACGACGGCCTTTATGTGGTCGGCGACTACCTGTTCGACTCGACGCTCAACGGCGTGCTGGATTCCGCCGATTACGCGACCGATCTGTTCTATTCGCTGATACTCAAGCGGGATTTGTTCAGGATTACCGCCGGATTGAAGCGGCCGTGCCTCAACGGCCATGGAAACGGCAATGGAAACGGAAACGGCAATGGTCATGCGAACGGCAATGGTCATTCCGACGAGAAAAAGAAGACCAAGGTTTATGTTCCGCCGCTTATCGAAGTGACCGACACGATTGACCCGGCGCGTTTTCTCCAGAAAACCCGCATCGACCGTGATTACTTCGACCGCTATCACGACAACGAGTCCTACGAAGACACTTTCGACGAGTATTTCGACGCGAAATACGTTCGCGACCTCATCAAGATCGTCTGGGGCGAGAAGCCGCCATACAAGTTACTCGACGCCGGTTCGGCCAACGGGCTGACGCTGGAGGAGTTCGCGGAGTACGACATCAAGGCGTGGGGCGTCGAAAAGAGCAAATACATCCACGCGCAGACGCCGAAGTACCTCCGGAAGCGCAACCTGCTCGGCGACGTCCGCAAGCTGCCGTTTCCCGACAATCACTTCGATTTCGTCTATGAAACCTGTCTGGGCTACGTCCCGGAAAACGAACTCGAACGGGCCATCAGCGAACTGCATCGCGTCGCGCGGGTCGGCGTCATTTTCGCCAGCATCACCTGCGACATGAACCCGGAACTGTTCAAGCGGCGGAATCTGCTGCGCGGCGTGAAAACGCTGATGTCGCTCTGGGAATGGGGCGAAGTCTTCCAGCGGTACGGCTTTTCGCTCGCCATCGACGAGGACGACGACAAGACCCTCGCCCGCCTGTGGAAGTGCGAGGAGAAATACAACCAGGGCGACGACCGGTGGTATCCCGATCTGGAGAGCCTGCGGTTTTGTTTCTACTCCAAGGAGTAGTCTGGAGTCGAAAGTCTGGAGTCTGGAGTCAAAACAAATAGTTAGGAGCGGTTTTCGGTTGTGTGCGACCAATTCACCGCGGCGTGGGTGGGTTGAATATTGGGCTTAGCCCGTAGCCGCAGCGTTTTTTGCGAGGCTACGGGAAACATGTTTCACCATGAAATTCAATGAATTCAATTGTTTCACGCAATTCCCCACGTCCTCGCCAAAGCGCTCCGGACGTGGGCTAGATCCAATACGCTCGACATTCACGTCTCGGCTGGAGGGTCGTACCCAACCGAAATCAGCTCTAACTTTCCCTAACTTTCCTTTGTTTTGACTCCAGACTCTCGACTCCAGACTCCAGACTTTAAGTCCGGACTCCAGACTATCTTCACCATGTCACACGCATTCACCTCGTACCCGTACCTCGAAGCCCGTTCCGTTGCCGACAAGCCCGGCGTCGGGATGGGATTGTTCGCGAAAAAAGCATTTCGGGCGGGGGAAGTGGTGTTGCGGCTGGAATTCTGGGATGAGAAAACGTCGGAACTGATTCCGTGGGAGGACACGGAAGACGAGCATCAGGATCGCTGCACGGCGGTCGCGCCGGGGTGGTACTGGTTCGTGACCGACCGGCATCCGTTCTGGTTTTTGAACCACGGCTGCCGTCCGACGGTGGCGTATGCCGACTGGGCCGCGCCGGTGGATGACGCCGTGCCGCTCGTGGCGGTCCGCGACATCGCGGCGGGCGAGGAAATCACGATTGATTATTCGAGCATGACGACCGCCGACGACGGGCTGGAAGAAGGCGAGCCGTGGCGGATGACCTGCCTGTGCGGCGCGCCCGATTGCCGGGGCGTACTGACCGAATTCGTTGGAATGCCGGAGGCTCGGGCGTTGGAACTGGCCGTCGCGGGACAGGTCCCGGCCTTCATTCTGGCCGAGTCGGACGCGCTGACCTTGAAGTTGAAGGAACAAGATCCGGTTGCATTTCAACGGTTTACGGATGTTCTTGAAACCCAGCGCGAACTGGTTGATGAATTCTGGGACGAATACGAAGAATGAAATGGGGCCTCGTTTGTGAAATCGGGGCGGTTTTATGAGTCGGAGCAAGAAAAAAAGGGGCAAACCGGCGTCTCCGAAGTCTTCGGGGACCGTACCGGTGTCGCCGGATGACGATTCGGGGTTTTTCGAGGACGAATCAGAACTTCCCGAAGAGGAAGATGATGACGAGGACCTTGAAGACGACGATTCCGAGGATGAATCGGAAGATGAAGACGATGATGAGGAATCGCGCGTCTACAACCCCCGCGAGACGGTCGGCGCGTTCCGGAAGGTCTGGAACTTCGTTTCTCCCCATCTGCGCCGTCATCGGGCGGGCATTGCCTGGCTGTCGCTCGGCGTCGCGATTGAAACCGGTTACAACGTCGCCTTTCCGCTGTCGCTGAAATATCTGATCGACGATGCCCTTTGGGAAGAGGATTTCGACGCGCTTGTCTGGATTCTGACGGTTCTGGGGATTCTGGCCGTCGTCGTCTCGGCGGTCGGCATCTGGCGCGAACTCTACAACGCGCGACTCGCCGCAACGGTGATGGGCGACATCCGGCGCGGCCTGTTCGAACACCTTCAAAAACTCCCGCTCGGCTTTTTCGGACGGACGAAAGTCGGGGCCATCGTCTCGCGTTTTTCAAGCGATCTGGGCGAAGTCGAGGAAGCCGTGTTGTACGGCGTGGCGTGGGGCCTGATGCCCCTGCTGGAACTCGCGACCGCCGTGGCGCTGCTGTTCTGGCTCAACTGGCGGCTGGCGCTCGCGTCCATGCTGATTTTTCCGCTGACGATGCTCGGGCCGCGCATCTTTTCGCCGCGCGCGGTCGAGGCCACCTACCAAAAGAAGAAACTGGAAGCCGAAACGCTCAGTCTGGTTCAGGAAAACGTCGTTTCGCAGACGGTTGTGCGCGCGTTCGGCCTGCGCGGGGTGTCGCGGGGCTGGTTTCTGAAGCGCAACCGTCCGCTGATTCAGGCGTCGGCGAACGTGACATTTCTGAGTGAAATGGTCGAACGGTCCGTCCACACGGCCGTGTTGCTGCTGCACATCGGAATTTTGGGGTTCGGTGCCTGGCTGACGTTCCACCAGCGGATTTCCATCGGGACGCTCATCGCCTTTGAAAGCGTTTTCTGGGATTTGAGCTACAACATTGGCTGGTTCAGCCAGTTCATCCCGACGATGATCCACTCGGCGGGTAGCATCCAGCACATCGAGGACCTGCTCGGCGAAGCGCCGCGCGGCGGCGACGCGCCCCACGCCGAGCCGTTGCCGCGACCGACGTGCGACATTGTTTTCGAGGATGTGTCATTTGCGTACGAAGGGAATCGCCCCGTTCTCCGCAATGTCTCCCTGACGATTCCGGTCGGCGCGAGCATCGGCGTGGTCGGCGCGAGCGGTTCGGGGAAAAGTACGTTTCTGAATTTGCTGTTGAACCTTTACGACCCGACCTCCGGGACCATCCGGATGGACGGCCACGACCTGCGCGAGGTCGAACGGGACTCCATCCGGTCGCATATCGGCGTCGTGTTTCAGGAAAGCATCCTTTTTAATACTTCGATTCGGGAAAACATTCGGCTCGGCAAGCCCGACGCAACCGACGCCGAGGTCATCGCGGCGGCGCGGGCCGCGGAAATCCACGATTTCATCGTCAAATTGCCTCACGGGTATGAAACGACCGTCGGCGAACGCGGCGGACGACTCTCCGGCGGCCAGCGGCAGCGCATCGCCATCGCGCGGGCGATCATCCGCGACCCGGCGATTCTGGTGCTGGATGAGGCGACTTCCGCGCTCGACCCGCGCACCGAGGCGGCAATTCTTTCGACGGTCAAAAAGCTGGGGAAGGGCCGGACGGTGGTCACCGTCACGCATCGGCTCAACACCGTCACCGACGCCGACCGGATTCTCGTGTTCGACAAGGGCAAACTGGTTGAACAGGGGAGCCATGAACTTTTGAAGGAGCGTGGCGGCGTGTATCGGCGACTGCGCGCGGGAATGAAACAGGCCGCGCGGACGGCGGCGGGCGGAAAATGACCGATCTTTCAACGCGAATTTCGGATGAACTCGGTTTGTACGTCACGCGCCTGACCCCGCTCACGGGCGGGTGCGTGGGCGAGGTCTACCGCGCGGATGTTGCCGACGGCCCGCCGGTCGCCGTCAAGGTTGACCGCGCCCGGAGCGGGACGCTCCCCCGCGAAGCCGACATGCTGCGGTATTTGAAGACGCGTTCCCGGCTTCCCGTTCCCGACGTTCTTTTTTCGAGCGATGAACTGCTTCTGATGACGCTGCTGCCCGGTTCCAGCCGGTTTTCGGCCAACGCCGAACGGCACGCGGCGGAACTGTTGGCGGAACTTCATGACGTAACGGCTGAAAAATTCGGTTTTGAATACGACACGCGCATCGGCGGACTGATTCAACCGAATCTTCAAAACGACTCGTGGATTGCTTTTTTTCGCGACCAGCGGTTGCTGGCGTTCGGCGAGGCGGCGGTCCGGGAGGGCGTTCTTGCTTCAAAACTGTTCGGACGAATCGAAAAACTCTGCGCCCGACTGGCTGATTTCATCGCCGAGCCGCCGCGTCCGTCGCTGCTGCACGGCGATGTCTGGACGACCAACGTCCTTGCGGAAGGCGACCGGGTGACGGGTTTTATCGACCCGGCGATTTACTACGGCCACCCGGAAGCGGAACTGGCGTTCGTCCGGATGCTCGGAACCTTCGGACGCGCCTTTTACGACCGTTACCGCGAATTGCGACCGATTGAACCGGGCTTTTTCGAAACCAGATGCGGGTTGTACAACCTGTATCCGATGCTGGTTCACGTCCGTTTGGGCTATTCGAGCTACGCCGAAAGCGCCGCGCGGGAGTTGGCGAAGCTCGGATTCTGACCGCCACCAACTCGGTAAAGATGCCCCGTCGGGTTCCGGCGTGGGGGCGTTTGGAAAAGGCCGGTGTCGCGCGTGACCGGTTCAGGAATCCAGCCACTTCATCATTCGCAGGGTCACTTCGGGATGGCTCAACAGCTCCCAGTGGTTCATCCGGTAGGCAATCCACTGGGAAGATTTCTCGAACTTCAGGCATCGCGCCTTGTCCGAATGGTGACCGAGCGCGCTGTGCAGGGGCACCAGCCCGTCGCCAATGAGCCGGTCCGCCAGCAGGCCGCGTTTGGGGGCGGTGGTGGCCGCCACCGTGTAGCAGTCAATGCCTTCAGGCAGCGGAATAATCCGGCGGGAATCGGCGCGGCGGTGAAACCGGTCGTGGCCGTGCCAGTCTTCCTCCACGACATGTCCGTGACGGAGGTCGGTAATGCCCGCGCTGCGCAGCCGCGCCAGTCGGGAAAAGGGCGCGCTGTAGGGGGTGACCGGCAACAGGCGGTCCACCCAGTGGCCGGCACGTTCCAGGGGCGCACCGTGGTGCGGCGTTCCAAGGAACACGATTTTTTTCAGCCGCTCTGGCCAGGCCAGATTCTCAAGCCGGCCGTAATGGACGGCACTCCGGATGACCAGCCCGCCCATGCTGTGGGCCACCACGGCCAGTTCTTCGATGGGCACGGGCCAGTGCGCGACGAGTTTTTCAAGCTGGGCGGAAAGTTCGCGTCCATTGTGCGAGGTGTGCTGGCCGGTGTTGTACCGGAGGTAGATCGGGGAGTACCCCAGTCCCGAAGACAGCGCCTCGCCATGGTTAACGGTCTGATTTTCGTGGCACGTTTGCCATTGGCGGTCGTTCATGCACAGGCCATGAATCAGGAGGAGCACCTTTGATCGCGTCTCGCCCGCGGATGGAACGACCGGCCAGTTCAGGGGGTGGCCCCGGTAGCGCAGGGTCATGGGAATGGCGAGCGGGTTGTTGTCGGCCGCCAGCCGGTCGCCCATCACCCCGTTGAGCGCGGCCAGAACCCCTTCCCGGCGGGGTGTTTCCAGCGGGGCGGGATCTCCGTCCGATCCCAGTAGCGACTCCATCCTGATCAGCGTGGCGTCAATCCCTTGGCCGACAAGCTCCGTGACTCCCTGGATGCTCCGGTACACCAGCCCCGTGATTCCCCTGGTGCGTCCGGGTGTATTTCCAGTCGGCGCTCCAAGAGTGCGCCACACCGCCTGATGCACGCCTTCGGCGATATGGGTCACGTTCGAGGTGGCCTGGGTCGCCAGTCGGGCGGCCCCGCGAAGATCGGAAAGGCGCGGGTGTTTCCGTGGAATTTTACGAGCCGATGCGGTCATGGGCCGGTCTCCGTTTTCCATTGCTGGACGTCAACCCGGTTGTGATCCGGAGATGCAATTGGTGGAGAGCAACTATTGCACGGAGACCCGTTCGGTGACGAATGACGATGCCGTTCAGCCGCTGGGACAAACTTCAATTGCCCTGCCGAAGCGCTCTCTGAGCTTTCGTTTTTGGGAATCCGTTAGCGTTTTGTGGTGTTCTGACGACTGGCTACTGGCCACTGGCTGCTGACGACTGGCCACTGCTTTTCGCTCGCCTCGTGAACCACCCGTATCCCTTTTCGGTGGCTTCTTTCAAAACCGGCGCGAAAAGCGGGGCCGGGTCAGCCGGTTTTTCAAGTCTGACCCGGATTTCGGCTTCCACGAGGTCGCCTTCGAGGCGGTACTGGGTTTCGCCTTCCGCCAGTTTGGGTTTGGCGGCGCGTAAAACCTTCAGCGCTTCGGCAAATTTTCCTTCGGTCGCGAGCAGTTCCGCCTCAATGATTCCGTAATAAGCCGGAAGGTCTTTTTTCAGCAATGTTTTGGCTTGATTGAGCGCGGCGCGGGCCGGGCCGGTTTTTCCCTGTCGAACGAGAATCCGGGCGAGGGCCGCCGATGCCGAGGCGTGCTGGTACGGAACCTTTTCCGCCTCGAATTCCGCCAGCGCTTCGCGGATCAGTTTTTCGCCTTCCGCCGCGCGTCCGGTTTCGCCGAGCAGGCGACCGTAAGCCTGATTCGTTCCTGCAATCCAGTTCTTTTCGCCGGTTTCACGGAAAGCCGCGAGGGCTTCGCGGTAAAGTGACTCGGCGTTGTCGAAGTCGCCGGAAATGAAGCGCAGGTTGGCCAGCCGGTACTGCGCGATGCCGATCCGGCTTTTGTTTTCAATCGCGCGGGCGGTTTCAAGTGATTCCTCGAATGCCTTGCCCGCTCCCGCGAGGTCGCCGAGGCGTTCCCGCTCGAAACCGAGATTGACGAGGTTGTTGGCGATGCCCTCGCGGTCGCCCAGCGTATGCTTGACCGCGAGCGATTCCTCGAAAGCTTTTGCCGCTTCGGCGAAATGTCCACTGTCGGAAAGCAGGCTACACAGGCCGTCGAGCGCGGTCGCCTCGCCCGACCGGTTTCCCAGATCGCGGAAAATGGCGAGCGCGGCGTTGTAATTCCGACGCGCGCCTTCCGGATCGGAGAGTTCCCGCAACGTATTCCCGAGATTGTTGAGAATGACCGCTTCGCCGTTGCGGTTGCCGACTTCGCGAAAGATGGCGAGCGCGGCTTCCTGTACCTTTTGGGCTTCGGGGTATTTCCCGGCGGCGAAGTACCCGTTGCCGATGGCGACCAGCGCCCGTGCCTGTCCCCGTTTGTTGCCGATGGACCGGAACAGGGCGAGGCTTTCGTTCTGGCTTGTTTCGGCATTCTCGTTTTCGCCGAGGAGCGCATACGCCAGCCCGATTTTCAGGTTTGTGTCGGCCTGTCCGTCGCGGTCGCCGAGCAGCGAAAAAATGCCCCCGCTTTCCTTGAGCAGGTCAATGCCTGGGTGGACCTCGCCAATCTGGGTTTTTGCCCACCCTTCGGCCATTTTTGCTCGGGCGACGAGCAATCGGGCACCCCGTTTGACCCCGTTGGCGGACGCCCGGCTGGACGCTTGGATTTCCCGCTTGAAATCCCGCAGCGCCTCGGCGGCGCGAGCTTCCGACAGGTCAATCAGCCCGTCGTCGCGGACCGCATCCGGCAGGGCGCGGAGTCGGGCGACGGTGTCGTAGGCGTCCTTGCCGCCGGCCGCCGTCTGGGCGGAAACCAGCCGCAGGCCGTATTCGAGGTCGTCCGGATAGAAGATGGAAAGCGTCCGGTAGATTTCGGTCGCCTTGGTCCAGTTTTTCGCCGCCTCGTGGTAGCGGGCTTCCACGTTCAGGCTTTCCTCGCGCGAAAGTTTCCCGCTGGTCTCGAACGCCTTTTTCCCTTCGGCCAGGGCATTGGCATCGTACCCGAGGGCGGTCCAGGTTTCCGCCAGCGCGGCGTGGCTCAACGGGTAGTCGGGATCGGCGGCGACCGCCTTTTCGAGCAGATCACGCGCCGCGAGCGGGTCGTACAATCTCAACTTCATCAATCCCTCGGCGTAGAGCCGGGCCGCCTCCTGGTTGGCCGGGAGTGTGGCCCTGAGCGCGGCGATTTCATTCTGGGTCAGTCCGCCGAGATCGAGTTTTTCACGCAATCGAAGGCCAATGCGGTTGACGAGGGCGAACAACTGTTCCTCGGTTCCGGTTTCAATCACGGTCACGACGCGGTCGGTGGCGGTTTCACGGACTCGCGCGTCGAGGCGAAGCTGGTTTCCCGCCCGGCTTTTGATGAGGGTGAACCCGCCGTAGACGAGAAAATCCGCGCCCAGTTCGGTCCGAAGCTGCGCGACGGCGGTTTCGGGCGGTTCGTCGCTGTCCTTCCAGTCGCGTTCGACCTTCACCCGCGCCACCCGCTCGCCCCCGATCAGCCGCAGCCGGTCGCCCGCTGCCAGTTCCGAACGGAGCATTTCAACCAGTGCCGGGGAAATCCAGTCGTTCGAATCCCCGAGGAGATTTCGAAAGCCGAGGATCGCCAGTGATTTGCGGGTTTTGACGGCGGCGACTGGGGGCGTCGGCGGAGCGCCGATCGCTCCGGCTTTCAACCAGCGGAATCCGGCGAATCCACCCAGAACCGTCACCAGCAACAGACCCGCCACAAGCCCGCTCAGGCGCGGCTTTTTTCTCAGTACCGTTTTCAACCGCCCGATTCGGGTTTCGACACCGGCGTTGGGATCGGTCGCGAAGGATCGGGCCACCAGATTCCCGCCGGAATGGCCGCCGTGGGATTCGTATCCGTCGAGTTCGCGCCCGACCAGTTTCAAATCGTCACGAAAATCGGCGGCCGCGGCGTACCGGTTCCCGATTGTTTTGGCGAGGGCGTACGCGAGGACCAGCCGCAGGTTTTCCGGAACATCCAGGCCGATTTTCGGCTCGGACGTGAGAATGGCGGCAATGACGTCGTTCTGGGTCGCGCCGGTGAACGGGCGTTTCCCGTGCAGGATTTCATAAAGAATGACGCCGAGGCTCCAGAGGTCGGTTCGGCCGTCCAGGTCGTAGCCTCGCGCCTGTTCGGGCGACATGTAGGCGACGGTTCCAAGCACCGTTCCGGGATCGGTCGTCAGTGTGGATTCGCGGGTTTCGGCTTCGGGATCGGTCCGGCGGACGGTCCGGGCAAGGCCGAAATCGAGAACCTTGACGTACCCGTCGGGGCGGACCATCACGTTTTCCGGCTTGATGTCGCGGTGGACGATGCCCGCGGTGTGGGCCGCCGCCAGTGCCTCCGCAATTTGGACCAGATAGCCGACCGCCGGGCCGGGTTCGAGTTTTCCCGAGGCCATCAGGGCACGGAGGGTTTTGCCTTCGACCAGTTCGGTGGCGATGAAGCTGGTGTCTCCCGCGAGGCCGATGTCGAAAACGGTGACGATGTTCGGATGGTTGAGGCGGGTGATGGTTTTGGCTTCGCGTTCGAACCGGTGCAGCCGGGCCGGGTCGGTCCGGAACGCCGCCGGGAGGACCTTCAAGGCGACATCGCGGTCGAGCTTCGTGTCGTGGGCGCGAAAAACGTCGCCCATGCCGCCGCGTCCGATGGGTTCGCCCACGATGTACTGCCCGACTCGACGGCCCGGCAGGATCGCGGTGTCGGATTCGACGAGAATTTCCGCCGCCCGCTCCAGCGCGGGGCGTTCGATGAAACTTCGCGCGGCTTCCTGTTTCGCGAGCAGCGATTTCAGGTCGTTGAGCAGTTCTTCATCCGGGCCGCAGCCGTCGCGCAACAGACGTTCGCGATCTTCTCCGTCGAGAACGGCGGCGGCATGGAACAGGGATTCGAGGCGGGTCCAGCGTTCAGCGTCCATGGCAATTCGAGGCAAAAGGTTTTCGGTTGCCGGGAACTACGCGGGGAGGCGGGGGAACGGTTTTCGGAAAGGATGAAGGCGGAGGGATGAAGGATGAAAAAAGTCTGGAGTCCGGAAAAGCGTTTGACAAGTCAAAGCCAAACCCGAACATTCCTTCATCCTTCATCCTTCATCCTTCATCCTTCATCCTTCATCCTTCATCCTTCATCCTTTTTTCCGTCCATTTCCCGCAGCAGCCAGACTTTGGCGAAATTCCAGTCGCGCAGGACGGTATCCGCTGAAATCGAAAGGACTTCCGCTGTTTCATCGACGCTCAGGCCGCCGAAGAACCGAAGTTCCACGACCTGACTTTTGCGGGAATCGAAGCGGGCGAGCGCGTTCAGGGCGTCGTCGAGGGCGATCAGTTCGCCGCTTGGCTGGCGCGAGACGGTAAAGGCTTCTTCAAAATCGACCCGGACCAGATTGCCGCCGCGTTTGGCGACATCCCGGGCGCGGGCGAAGTCCACGAGGATGCGGCGCATCAACTGGGCGGAGACGGCGAAGAAGTGTGCGCGGTTCTGCCATTTCACCCGGCTGGAATCGACGAGCCGAAGAAATGCTTCATTGACCAGCGCGGTGGTCTGGAGGAGGTGATCGTCGCGTTCGCCCGCCATGTAGCGGTGAGCGAGGCGGCGGAGTTCGTCATGGACGAGCGGAATCAGGCGGCGCAGGGCATCGTCGTCCCCCTGATTCCAGGCAAGCAGCAGGTCGGTCAGTTCGGTGTGGGATTCCATGAAGTGAACTTGCCCTCGAAAAATCGGCTTTGGCGCTCGAATATATCGAAAATCCGCTCCGACCCGATTCAGAAAATTTTCTCCCGGTGCGTTTTTTCGCGACCGTTCCGCGCCTTTCTTGGTGAAGGTTTTTTGAACCGTTCCTCCGGATTGTCCGGAGGTCGGTTTTGAGAAATGCGACGTGGGTTTCCGGCGAAGTTTCGACTTCGCCAATTTTTTTTCGCGGAATGCGGTTTTTGCGCCGGTTTTCGCGCCTTTGGTTGATGGAGACGATCCGGATTCATTCCGGGACCGGCCGCTCCGATTTTAAAAATGATTTTTCAGGGACGGACATGAATCCACATTACCTCATTTCATCCTCAATCCGATGGACGCTGGCGGCGTTCTTGCTGATCGGAGCATCGTTTTTGTTCGGCAATTCGGCCAACGCGCAGGGCACGACCTTTACCTGGACGAACGTGGGCGGCGGCAATTTCGATGTTCCGACGAACTGGTCGCCAAACGGCGTGCCCGGTCCCAACGACACCGCCGTTTTCAATTCGAACTTCACTTATACGGTCAACGGTTCGCGAACCGTCAACTCCATCGTTGTCGGGGGGAGTACCGTCGCTTTTACCGGAAACGTCACCACCTCGAACCTGAGCGTGACGACGAGCGGGGGCGGGCTGATCGTGTTTTCGGGAACTTTCAATCTGAACGGCCCCGGGACCGTCGCGGCGGGTTCGATTCTGACGCTGACCGGCGGGAATCTTTCCGGGACCGGGACGCTCACGGTTGACGGGACGATGAATTGGGCGACGACCAATATCTTTTTGAACA
>JBDRAL010000016.1:0-25443 GCA_039793685.1 Blastocatellia bacterium NZW_1522 | reverse complement strand
ACGATGTCGGCCATCGTCCCGCCGGACGCCTCGACCGTTTTCTTCAGATTGTCGAGCGCCTTGCGGTACTGCGTCGGAAAATCGCCCTTCCCGACCAGTTCGCCCTTTTCGTCCCAGGCGACCTGCCCGGAAATGTAGACGGTTCGTCCACCCTTGACCGAAATCGCCTGCGAAAACGACGGCGCGTTCATCACGCCTTCCGGACGGACGAACGTTTTCTCAACCGCCGGTTTTTTGGATTTCGACGGCCCCTGCCCGAAAATGGCGAAGGCCGTCCCGCCGATGACCACGACCAGACCGGTCGCGCCGATGAGAAGTTTTTTCATGGGTTGTTCCTCCTGACGCCATGGCTGAACAGAGATGAAGCGGCGAAACGACGTCTCCGGTTCAAAAATATTCAAGACGTGTTTTTTGACATTGTGACCGGAAGTGTCGAAGCAAACGAGTTTGCAAAAACCATGTTCGACGACCATCAATGAAGGCCCTCTCCCGCCCACGATCCGGCTTGCCCGGGTGAAAGCGTTACCGCTCCCCGACCTGCCCCCGGACGGAAGCGATCAGTTTTTGCGAGTCGTATCCGATGCCGTCCTTGAAGACCGTTTCAACGTTCTCGATATCCTCGATGTTCCGGGCCGGATTGCCGTTGACGACCACGAGATCGGCCTGTTTTTCGGCGGCAATCGTCCCGATGCGGTCGGCCTCGCCGAGAAAAAGCGCGCCGTTGTAGGTCGCGATCCGGATCGCCTCGACCGGCGTAAAGCCCGCCAGCACCAGCAGTTCCACCTGCCGCTGGGTCCCGAAACCGGCGACGACGCACCCGCTTCCGGTCGGGTCGGAGCCGGCCAGCAGCAGACCGCCCGCCGCCACGAATTCGCGTTCGAACGCATATTCGCGAGCCAGCGCCTCGTCGAGAAACTTGAACCGCGCGTCGTGCAGCAGGGAGTGGTAATCCAGACAACTGGCCTTCGATGAAACCGACATCGCGTCGAGAACGCGGCGCTGGATCGGCGGCGTGCCGGGACCTTCCTCGAAAACCGGCAGGGTCGAGGTCAGCGCGACTTTCCGTTCGACCAGCTTTTTGATCAGGGCCTGAACTTCGGGGCTTTTGGCGGTCAGCGTACTGTTTCCGCCAATGGGTGGCGGGCATTGGTCCGGGGCTTTTCCAGGCTGAAAATCAGTCGCGGCGAAGAACCCATGTTCAAGGTTGTCGATGCCGATGTCGGCGGCTTCTCCATAGGTCACGGCGCAGAGGTGGCCGGTGATTTTCAGCCCCCGCTTGTGCGCCGCCTCGACCGCCGCCCGGAGCTGCGCCCGGTTGAGATTGACGTAGGCTTTAAAGGACGTAAATCCCTGATCGGCCCAGTAATTCACCGTCTTGGCCACGTTTTCCGGCGTTCCGAGGTCGATCATGTCGGGAATCGCGGGAACCGGACCGCCTTCCAGATAGGGCGCCGTCAGGTGAATCTTCGGCCCCGGACTGGCGCCCCGGTCGATGTCCTTCTTGACGTTGAGGTCGCGAAACGGGTCGAGGGTTCCGGCGGTGCGGATGGTGGTCGCTCCGGCGGCCAGATAGAGGCGCGGAAAGCTGAACGGCTGACTGCGAAAAGTGATGCGACCGGTGCGGAGGTCGAGTCCGGCCACGTAAAACAGGTGTTCATGCATGCCGACCAGCCCGGGAATGACCGACTTCCCGGTCAGGTCGAGTACTTTGGCGTCCGCCGGAATTTTGGTCCCGGCAAATGGGCCGAGGCTCCGGATTTTCCCGTCGGCAACGATGACGACCTGATCTTCGAGCGGCGCGCCGCCCGTGCCGTCAATGACCCGGACGTGCGCCAGGGCGACCACCGGGGCGTCCACGGAAATGAATTCACGAACGGTCGGCGACAGTTTCGATGTCTGTCCGAAAATCGAAACCGTCCCGAAAACCAGTGCAAGGGCGACACTCAAGGCGCGTATTTTCATGGTCAAATACCTTTTTTCAGCCAATGGAATGAAATCCTGCTCGCGGAAGGTAGCCGGGCAGGCATCGAGGACGGATGTGCCGAAAGTCATTTTCCTGAAATGTGGCGGATTAACCTTCAAGACTCAACTTCAGGGCGCGGCGGTGGCGGCGCGAAACGGGAATTTTCATCCCGCCGTCGAGTTCAAGTTCGGTGTCTCCGGCGGGTGTCGTCGTGACCGCGCGGACGGCGGCTCGGTTGACGATGGCGTTGCGATGGACGCGGAGAAAAACCTCGGGGTCGAGGCGTTCGGCGAGACGCGCGAGCGACAGGTCGGTGACGGCCTCGCGGAGACGGTCGGAATCGTGAAAGTAGGCGCAGGTGTAGTGATCGAGGCTCAGAAAACACCGGATGTCGGCCACGTCCAGTACGCGCCAGGTCGTTCCCTGCTTGACCGTCAGCCGCCGGAGCGCGCCGTCGCGCCGCGCGAGGGTGTTTTCGAGGGCTTTCAACCGCGATTCGTCGGCGAGCCGGGTCAGCGCGCGTTCGAGCGCGGCGCGGAAGCGCGCGGGTGTGAACGGTTTTAAAAGGTAGTCGCAGGCGGATTCCTCGAAGGCCCGGACGGCGAATTCGTCGAAGGCGGTTTGAAACACCACGACGAACGGTCGGGTCTCGAACTGGGCCAAGACTTCAAAACCGTTCAACCCCGGCATTTCCACATCCAGAAACAGGATTTCCGGCTGGAAGTCGCGGATGGCCGCAACCGCGTTCAGACCGCCGTCGGCTTCGGCGACGATGAAGTCGGAACCGGCTTCCGCGATGAACCGGCGCAGCCGCTGCCGGGCGAGTTCCTCGTCGTCCACGATGAGGATGCGCCGGTTGTGAACGTTTTCAGTCAATGCGCGCTCCTGAAAAACGAAATTCCGCGACGGTCCGTCCGTCGGATTGAAAAAGGTTGAAGCCGTGCGCCCCGCCGTAGAGCAGATCGAGCCGTTCGCGGGTGTTGGCGAGACCGGTCCCGCCGGGGCGGTCGGTGTTTTTCAACGGTTCGCCGGAGTTTGAAACCCGTGCCTGAAAACCGCCGGCGGGAAGCGGCGTGACGGCGACTTCGATGCCGCCGCCGGAAACCGCCGGGGCGATGCCGTGCTTGACCGCGTTTTCGACCAGCGTCAGCAGCGCGAGGCTCGGCGCGAAAATGCGTTCGGGATGCTCTGGCGCGGTGACGGTAAAGGTCAGCCGGTCGCCGAAGCGCAGTTTTTCGAGGCTCAAATAGTCGCGGACGACGTTCAGCTCGGCGTCGAGCGCGGCGGTGCGGCGTTTCGAACTGGCGAGAATCGTCCGGTAGAGGTCCGCCAGCGTGTAGACCGCTTCGGCGGCATCGTCGCGCCGGGCCTCGATGAGTTCGGCGAGGCTGTTGAGCGCGTTGAACAGAAAGTGCGGTCGCAATTGGGTTTCCAGAACGTGCAGCCGTGCGTCAGCGAGCGCGGCGCGCTGTTTGTGCATTTCCGCCTGAGCTTCCATCGCCAGGTGGTACAGCCCGAACAGCCCGGTCAGCACGCCGCCCCAGAGCAATCCCTGAAACAGCCAGCGGTGGTCGTGACGCGCGCCGAAAAACCACTGTTCAAGCTGAACCGCGAGCGCCACGCCGATGACCATCCCGCAACCGGCGGTCGTGAAATAGAACTTCCACCCCGGCTCGCGCGGGCCGAAACGTTTTTCGATGAGCGACAGCCCGAAAAACGCCGCGAAGTAGGTCGCGCAAATGACCGACGTGATGAACACGGAAAAAACGAGCGAAAGCAACAGTCCCGGCCAGAATGTCGCCTTGCTGAAACGGAAGGAGGCCAGAAACGGCAGCAGACCGAGCAGAACGCCGAAGGGCGCGGCTTTCAGCGCCACGCGCATTCGTTCGAATTGGGTTCGCCACGTCATGACGTGATTTTCGCAGAGGATAAGGACACCCGCCAACCGGCTCGAACGCGACCGGCGACCGTTCGGGGGGCGAAAACGACCGTTCGCGGGATCGCGCCGAACGGCGACTGACGGAAAAGACGTTTCGCGGACAGGTTCGTCATTTCCAATCGAGGAGTACAAAAACCATGTCCATTCGCCGAAACGCGCTCCGCCGCTTCGTCGCGGTCGCCTTCACCGTCTGCCTGCTCGGCGGATTCGCCGTCGCGAAGTTTCAAAAACCGACCGAACGCTTTGACTTGCAGGTTCGCAACGATTTCTTCGCCGGGTTCGCCGGGGACGCGGAATCGCTGACGCGCGGGATGAAAGCCTGCGAGGAAAAACTGAAAACCGAACCCGACCACGCCGAGGCGCTCGTCTGGCACGGCAGCGGGCTGATGTTCGCGTCCGGCCAGCGGTTTCGTGAAAACGATTTCGCCCGCGGCGTGGAACTGGCGAAAAAAGGCGCGGCGGAAATGGACCGCGCGGTGGAACTTCGTCCGCATGACGTGGCGGTGCGCGTGCCGCGCGCGGCGTGCCTGCTGCCCTATTCGCGATATGTGCCGAACGCCGATCAACAGCGGGTCATGCTGGAAAAGGTCATCGCCGATTACGAAGAAACGCTGCGGTTGCAGAAGCCCCGTTTTGAAAAGCTGTCGAGCCATTCACGCGGGGAGCTGGTGATGGGACTGGCCGAGGCGTACCTGCGGGTCGGCGGCGCGGAAAACCGCGCGAAGGCGTTCGAGCTGCTGAAAACCGTGAAAGCGAGTGACGCAAACACGCCGTACGCGAAGGAAGCCGACGGCTGGCTCAAGGCTCCCACCGACGCTCCGGCGAAGACGTTCGCCCACAATTGCTTCGGCTGCCACGTCGCAAAATGAGCCGAAACGACTTTTATTTCAAAGGTCAATGTTTGACCGAATTTGTCGCCTTTTTCGACTTTTGAACACAAAGACACGAAGGCGCAAAGGCACAAGGAAATTTCGGGCGGCGAGATGAAAACGTTCATCCCGCCGCCCTTTTTTTACTGACCACTGGCCGCTGACGACTGACTGCTACTTCCCGATGGAGGCAAAAAAGGCTCGCACCGCGCCGGTCACCCGTTTGGGATCTTCAAGGTGACTCATGTGGGAAAGGCCGGAGAAGACGCGCAGACGCGCGCCGCGAATCCCGGCGGCCAGCCGTTTCGAGCAGGCGGGCGAGCCGTAGTCATACTGCCCGCACATGACGAGCGTTGGCGCCTTGATGTCCTTGAGGAGCGAGGTGTAGTCGTCGTTTTTGAGCGTGCCGGTAAAAGTGAACTCGTTCGGGCCGTTCATCAGCAGATACACATGATTTTGGGACAGTCGCATGCCTTCTTCGATGAACCAGTCCGGCCAGGGATCGAGGCGGCAGAGATGGCGCGAGTAGTACTTCTGGGCGACGGCCCCATATTCGGGCGTGTCGGTCTTGCCGGTCCGTTCGGCTTCGCGGATGGTCGCGACGGCTTTCGGACCGAGCGCCTTGAGATAGGAATCGGCGGCGGACTGCATGCAGGCGATGGTGGCGCTGGTTCCGGCGAGGACCAGTCCTGAAAGCCGGTCGGCGTATTTCGCCGCGTAATACTGCCCGAGCCAGCCGCCCCAGCTATGGCCGAGCAGCAGAAAACGGTCGAAACCGAGGTGCGCGCGGAGGGCGTCGAGTTCGGCGGCGTAACGCGGCGTGGTGTAGAGAGTGTCATCCGCCGGGGCATCGGATTTTCCGCATCCCAACTGGTCGTACAGCACAACCGGGCGATCCGTTCCGAGCGCGGCGTAGGGTCGCATGTAGCGATGCGTGGCGGCGGGGCCGCCATGGGCCGTGATGAGCGGCGTGCCGGGACCGTCGCCGACGACCCGATAGTAGATCCGCCCGCCGGGCACGTCGGCGAAGCCTTCCTTTACCGGTTGAAGCGGCGGGTCCCATAGCGCGGGATCAGGCTGTGGAAGTTTGCGGCCCGTTTTTTTATCGGAGGCGAACGCCATTCCCGGAAGGGCCAGCCCGGCCAGCCCGGCGGAAGCAAGTCCGAGCAACACGGCGCGCCGTGACGGATGGAGAGATTCTGACGACATCTGCGAAACTCCTTGGAGGGGTTGTACTTTCACCGAAGCCCGACGGCCTCCCCGAATCGGTCGGTGGTCACGATTTTTGAACGCAAAGACACGAAGGCGCAAAGGCGCAAAGAAATTCTATGGCTGGCGACTGGCGGCTGACCACTGACTGCTGATCACTGGTGTCCGGCTCTGGACAACCGTCCCATCGGCTGAATAATGCGCCGACGTTGCATTTCCTGATCCCTGATGCCCGATCCCTGATCCCTTTGAAACCCGAAACCCGAAACCCGAAACCTTCCCCGATCACGCTGCGCGTCGGCACCGACACGGGCGGGACGTTCACCGATTTCGTGCTGCACGATGGCGCGGGCCTGCGCGTCGGAAAAGTTCCATCCACGCCGGACGACCCGTCACAGGCGATTCTGACCGGCCTGAACGAACTGCTCGGCGCGGATTTCGCGACGGCGGCGTTCGAACTGCTTCACGGAACGACCGTCGCCACCAACGCGCTGCTGGAACGGCGCGGCGCGCGCATCGCGCTCGTCACGACCGCCGGATTCGAGGACGTCATCTTTATCGGAAGACAGACGCGGCGAGAGTTGTACAACCTGTTCGTTGACGCGCCTGCGCCGCTTGTCGAGCGCGAACTGGTCTTCGGCGTCGCGGAACGGATGCTGGCGGATGGCGCGGTTCATAAAACGCTTACGCCGGGAGGCGTGAAAAAGGTTTTACAGGACGTTCGGGAAAGCGGCGCGACGGCGGTCGCGATCTGCCTGCTGCATTCCTACCGCAATCCGGCGCACGAGATGAAACTCGCGAAAGCGTTTCGCAAGGCGGGTTTCGAGGTGTCGGTGTCGCATGAAATTCTGCCGGAGTATCGGGAATTCGAACGAACGGCGACGACCACCGCGAATGCCTTTGTCGCGCCGGTGATGGCGAAATATCTCGCGCGACTGGGCGGCGCGCTCGAAGGGCGTCCGGTGCGGGTGATGCAGTCAAACGGCGGGACGATTTCGACCGAGACGGCGCGGCGGGAAGCGGTCCGGACAATGCTATCGGGACCGGCGGCGGGCGTCGTGGGCGCGCGCGCGGTCGCGCAGGCGGCGGGTTTTTCGCGCGTCATCACGTTCGACATGGGCGGCACCTCGACCGATGTGGCGCTGCTCGACGACCGGATTCCCGTAACGGCGGAATCGGAGGCGGGCGGCGTCCCGATTCGCCTGCCGATCATCGACATTCATACGGTGGGCGCGGGCGGCGGCTCGATTGCGTACGTTGACGCGGGCGGCGCGCTCCGGGTGGGGCCGCGCAGCGCGGGCGCGCATCCGGGACCGGCCTGCTACGGTCGCGGGGACGAATTCACCGTCACCGACGCCAATTTTCTCCTCGGGCGCATCGACGGCGAACGGTTTTTCGGCGGGAAGATGAAACTTGATTTCGACCGCGCCAAGCGCGCGGCGGACCGCCTCGCGGCGAAACTTCATCTTTCGGTCAACGACGTGGCGGAAGGCGTCATCCGCATCGCCAACGCGAACATGGAACGCGCGGTGCGGTTCGTCTCGGTGCAGCGCGGTTTCGATCCGCGCGACTTCGCGCTGGTGGCGTTCGGCGGGGCGGGCGGTCTGCACGCCTGCGAACTCGCCGCCGCCCTCGGCATTCCGACCGTCATCGTGCCGCGGTTCGCGGGGGTGCTGTCCGCCCTCGGAACGCTGCTCGCGGACGTCAGGAAGGATTACTCGCAGAGCGTGCTGCTGCCCGCGTCGGACATCGGTTTCGCGGAACTTGAAACGCGGTTCGAACCGCTCGTGACGGCGGCGCGCGACGAGTTGCGGCGGGAGGGGTTCGCCGACGGCGGGATGGTCATCGAGCGGCTGATTGACGTGCGATATGCCGGGCAGTCCTATGAAATTTCTCTGCCGCTGACGCCGAACTTCGTCCATGCGTTTCACGTTCGACACGAACAACGTTACGGATACGCCGATCCCAAACGCGCGGTGGAAGTCGTCACCGCGCGCGTCACGGGCACGGGGCTGACGGTCAAGCCGGGGATGCCTTTTTCCGAGCCGAAAGCCGCCGACCTGCCGACGATGGCGCTCAGGAAAACGATGTTCAACCGGCAGCGGAAACCCACGGGGGTCTGCCCGTACGAAAATCTCGAACCGGGAATGGGTGGAGTCGGCCCCATCATTGTAACGGGGGGCGAGGCAACGACCGTGATTCCGCCGGGCTTTGTTTTCACGCTGGACGGTTTCGGGAATCTCGTCATCGGAGCCGGCCGAACCGAGCTGGAAGAAGACGAGACGCTTTCCTGACGGAACGCCGATTTTTATTTCAAAGGTCAATATTCGCCTATGAGACTCCTCGATTGGGCCGTCCTGATCGGCTATCTCGTCTACGTCGTGTGGGACGGCATCCGGCTGTCGCGTTCAAGCCGCGGCTCGGAGGGTTATTTCCTCGCCGGACGCAACATTCCGTGGTGGGCGGTCGGGTTGTCGGTCATGGCCACGCAGCTTTCGGCGGTGACGCTGGTCGGCGCGACCGGGCAGGGGTTCGGCGACGGCGTGCGGTTCGTGCAGTTTTATCTCGGCCTGCCGCTGGCGATGGTGATCCTCTGCGTGACGGCGGTGCCGTTCTTCTACCGGGCGAAGGTCTATACGGCCTATGAATTTCTGGAGCGTCGCTTCGACGCCAAGACCCGCGCGCTCACCGGACTGCTGTTTCTCGTGTCGCGCGGCCTGAGCGTGTCGGTGATTCTGGCCGCTCCGGCGATCATTCTGGCGGTGCTGTTCGGCTGGAACGAAGCCGTGACGATTCTCTTTATCGGGGCCACGACGACCGTCTACACCATGATCGGCGGCGTCCGGGTGGTCGCCTGGACCGACGTCAAGCAGATGGTCGTCATCTTCTTCGGCATGTCGGTCGTGATGTTCATCATCCTGTCGCGACTGCCCGCCGGGGTCTCGTTTCTTGACGGCCTTCATCTGGCGGGGGCGGCGGGGCGGCTCAACGCGGTAAGCTGGAAGTTCGACCTCAAGGAGCGCTACACGATCTGGTCGGGCACAATCGGCGCGCTGTTTCTCTTTCTTTCCTATTTCGGCTGCGACCAGAGCCAGGTGCAGCGGTATCTGACGGCAAAATCGGTGGATGAAGGCCGCGTTTCGCTCCTGATGAGCGCGTTCATCAAAATTCCGATGCAGTTTTTCATGCTGCTCGTCGGGGTGATGATCTTTGTTTTCTATCTGTTCAATCCGTCGCCGCTGTTTTTCCGGCAGGTGGCCCCGGAGGCGGTGGCGGCGGCGCACAAGACGGAAGAACTCGAACGTTTGCGGAGCGCCTACGCCGCGGCGAGCGACAAGCGGCAGCAGGCGGCGACCGAATACGCGCGGTCGCTCGATTCCGGCACGCCCGAAACGATCGCGGCGGCGCGCGCGACCTTTACCGCCGCCCACAAGGAGGCTTCGGCGATCCGGACGGAAGGCGCGACGCTGCTGAAATCGGTGACGTCCGGGTCGGATGACGTGAACTACGTTTTTCCGACGTTTGTTGTCCGGACCATGCCGGCGGGCGTGGTCGGACTCATCATCGCGGCCATTTTCGCCGCCGCGATGTCGAGCAGTTCCGGCGAACTCAATTCCCTCGCCACGGCCTCGGCCATCGACTTCTATAAAAGATGGATCAATCCCGAGGCATCGGACGCGAAAACCGTTCTCGCCGGACGGGTCGCGACGGCGGTCTGGGGCGGTTTTGCCTGCCTCGCGGCGATTTTCATGACGAAACAGGGGTCGCTGCTCGAACTGGTCAACAAGTACGGCTCGTTTTTCTACGGTTCGCTGCTCGGCGTGTTCGTGCTCGCCTTTCTCGTCAGGCGCGTCAATGGGACCAACGCCTTCATCGGGCTGATTTCGGGAATGATCGGCGTCTGGGTGGTCAGCCGCGTCACCGACATCGCCTTTTTGTGGTTCAACCTGATCGGGTGCGTCATTGTGGTCATGGTCGGCTGGACGCTCAGTTTCATCACCGGCGGGAGACGGGAACCGACGGGAACGGATTGAAACCCGGCCGGTTTCAGTCGAGAATCGTGATTCCGTCAAAAGACGATTTTTCACCGGAGAGGTGTTGCGCCATGGCCAACCGACCCACGGAAACCGACGAACGCGAACGATTCAGCGAACTTTTTGAAAACGGAGGACCGCTTGAACGGCAACGCGGCAATTTGCGCAACGTCGGCGGCACGTCCGGCGGCATCGGGAGCTTTTTCCTCGGCGTCGGCCTGCTGGCGCTGAGTCTTTATCTGATTGCGACCAACACGATTGTTTCGACCGGTTTCTGGTCGTTTTACGGCTATTCCGCCTTCGGGCCGATTCTGCTGGCGCTGATGGTCGGCATCGGTTTTCTGTTCTTCAACGCGAAGTCCATCGTCGGCTGGCTGCTCTCCGTCGGCGGGGTGGTCGCAATTTTGTTGAACATCATCCTCAATTTGCGCGTTTCCTTTCAGTCCACGACCCTTCTTTCTGCGATTTTCATGTTCGGAACGCTCGCCGCCGGCCTCGGGCTGATCGGCAGGTCGCTTCGCTCCTCCAAAGGATGAAGGATGAGGGATGAAGGATGAAAAAATCCGTCATCCGCTTTTCCGAATTCATCCTTCATCCCTCATCCTTCATCCTTTCTTCGAATGTCCGATTCTCCTCGTCAAAGTCAGGCCGCCTACTGGTCTGTCTGCCTGCTGATCCTGGTGGCGCTCATCGACTCGCAGGTCGTCAGCGCGATTGCGCCGCAAATTGCGGCGGGCGTCGGCGCGGCAAAGACGTCGGTCGCGTCGAGCGCGGCGACCTACTCGATTTTCAATGCGGCGGTGGCGTTCGCCCTCGGCGGGTACGGACGGCGGCTCGTTCCGACGCGCGGGTTGCCCATCGCGGCGATGTTCGCCGTGGCGGCGGCAATACTCGCGGCGGTCGCGCCGAACGTCTGGGTGTTTCACGCGGCCCGGGCGGTGGCGGGCATTTCGGGCGGCCTGACGTCGGCGCTCGGCATCGCGGCGCTGGCGAATGCGTCGAGCTACGCCAAGCGCGGCTCGCAGATGAGCGGCGTGGCGGTGAGCTATTTTCTGGCTCCCGTGGTCGGCGTCCCGCTCGGCACGTTTCTGACGGGCCGTTTCGGCTGGGCGGCGGCGTTCTGGTGCGCGGCGGCGCTGGTCGCGATGGCGGGGGTGATGGTCTACGTCTTCAGACTGCCGGAACTGCCGAAATCGGCGACCGCGACCGAGGAAAAACTGACCGTCGGGACGGTGTTCTCGAATTTGTGGAAACTGGCGACGCGGTCGCGCTCGACGGTACTGGGCATCGTCAGCGCGGGTTTCGTCTCGGGCGGGCTGGTCGGTTTTTCGGCCTTTCTGGGCGTCTGGCTGTCGGATGCGTTCAAGGCGACGGAAACGCAAGCCGGATTCGTGTTCGGCATTACCGGAATCGGCGCGGTGGCCGGCGGCTTTATCGGCGGCAGGCTCGCGGACAAGTTCGGCAAGCAGCGGGTCGCGCTGGTGGCGAGTCTGTGGATGGCGGTCGGTTTGCTCCTCGTCCCGACCTTCGGCTGGACGACGGCCCTCTTTTTCGCGGTCGCCTTCGCGGCGCTCTGCGCGTCACTGCGGGTTGCGCCGTTGCAGGCACTGGTCAGTGAAATGGTTCCGCCGACGGAGCGCGCGGCGTTTATCGCGCTCCGCAACGGCGTATCGCAACTCGGCATCGTCGGAACGGTCTGGCTGGCGGGCGTGGCGTATGCCCGGCTCGGCTTCTTCGGCGTCGGCCTCATCTGCGCGGGCGTGACGCTGGCCGCCTGGATCTGCATCGGTTTCATGGAGGAACCGAAACGCGAAAAATCCACCGGCGAACTCACCACCGCTTCCCTTTCCGGTCCGCGCCGCCTTCCCCGCATGATCACGATTCCGCTCACGGTCATTCTCGTCGTTCTGGTCGGGTTTCCCTACCTTTTAAGTTTTGCGGTCACGAAGGCGGGAACTCGCCTAGTTGAACGCGACCGCGCCGATACCCCCATCATGCTCGGAGCGGAATTCGAGGACGTGACATTCGAATCGTCGGGAGTGCGGCTTTCCGGTTGGTATCTTCACTCCCGGACGCAGGGCGCGACCATCGTCATGACGCACGGACTGTTCCGCTCGCGGTATGAAATGCTCGAACGCGGCGTCGCGTTGTGGAAGCTGGGTTACGGCGTGCTGCTCTACGACCTGCGGCGGCATGGCAAAAGCAACGGTGAATTCTGCACGGTCGGCTGGACCGAGCGGCGCGATGTGAAAGCGGCGGCGGATTACGTCCGGTCGCGCGCGCCCTACGACAAGATCATTCTGATGGGCGTCTCGATGGGCGCGGCGGCGACGCTGCTCGCGGCGGCGGAGATGACGGACGTTTCGGCGGTCGTCGCCGACAGCAGTTTTCTGAGTTTTCGCGACACGATCCGAAACGACACGCCCAGATTCAAACTTCCGGTCTTCCCCTTCGCGCCGATCATGACCTACCTCACGGCGTTCCGGATGGGCTTCAGCGTCGCGGAGTTCGACATCGAGCAGGCGGTTCGCCGGACGCCGACGCCGATTCTGTTCATCGGAGGCGACAAGGACGATCGGATGCCGATCGACACGACGCTCGAACCATTGTTCAAGGCCGGACGTAATCCGCTCAACGAAAAATACATCGTGGCGGGGGCGGCGCACGGGAAAGCCTACGAAGTCGCCTCGAAGGAATATGTCGAGAAGGTTGACGCCTTCATCCGCAAGGCATTGCGGAACGGGAAGGGATAGTCCGCCGGAAAGAATCGGCGCGGAACGGGAATATTTCGCCAATCTTTTGTCATGATTGGCTTTAGCGGTATTTTCGGAGGCTCGAAACGCGCCGAATTGGTATACTCGGCGGCATTCGCCCCGAATAATCGGATTTTTACTCTTTTTTTCTGAAAGGAAAAAACAATGACGTTTTCACTTCGGACTTTGCTCCGCACCTCGGCCCTGATGATGCTGACGGCGTTCTGCGCCGGTTTCGTCATCTCGACCGCCACGCCGCTGACGGCCTCCGCGCAGATGGGCGGCAACGACCCGCGCAAGGCGACGACCATCCAGACGGCGACCGCCAAGCTGGGCAAGGTCAGCGACGGGCTGACCATCCGTTACCTCAACCTGCCGTGGGGACCGACGACCTTCGGCTACATGGAAAACGGCGGCAACCAGTACTACAGCAAGCGGACGTGGCCGATTGCCCACATCACGCTCAAGGCCAAGGCCGAATTCTTCGGCAAGACCCTCGAACCGGGCGATTACGTCCTGATCATCACCCCGAAGGGCCTCGCCAACCAGATGGGCCTTCAGGTGGCTTCCTTCACGCCCAAGGGAGAAAACGGAACTTTTCTCGTGGCCGGCAACGTTTTCACCGAAACGCCCGAGTGCAAGACGGTCGCGGCCAAGCCGGTGACGTTCAAGAGCGGCGCTCCGATGAGCGACGCGATGAAGTTCAACCTCGTCCCGCAGGGGAACAAGGTTGAAATCAGGATTCACTACGGCGACCGGATGTACAGCGACACGATGACGGCGGCGAAGTAAAAGGTGTCGGGTTTCAGGTGTCGGGTTTCAGGGAAAAACAGCCGGGAATGTAACCGTTTTCAAAAACGGTCGTTTTGAACCACTGAAAACTTTTCCGAATCGGTTTGACCTGAAACCTGATACCCGACACCCGAAACCTTTTCCCTGATCCCTTTCCCCCAGGAGTTTTTGCATGGCTGACCACAACGAACAGGACATTCCGACCGCGAACGGCGCGGTGTCGAACTCGTACACGATGCTCGAACCGCGGATGAAGAAAGTCTACGGCGCGTATTACAAGGAGTTGTATTACACGCCCGAGCGGCGCGTGCTCGATCCGAAGATTCAGGAACTGATTTCCCTCGCCGCCTCGCTCGTCGCCAAGTGCGACGGCTGCGTGGACGGCCATATGAAGAAGGCGCTCGAACTGGGCGCGACCAAGGAAGAAATCAGCGAAACCATCTGCATCGCCGCCGCCATCAACGCCGCCGCCATCATCGACCAGACCGACAAGTGCGCCGCGCGGCTGAACCTGAACCACTTCCCCAACGCCGCCACGGCGGCCACCGGTTCGCAGAAGCAATGAAAAAGCTGTTCGTACTGATGTCGAGCCTCGTGTTCGCGGTCGGCGCGGCGTTTCTGACGCCGCGTCCCGCGACTGCCTCCCCCGCACCGCCCGTCGCCGCCGTGGAATACGGAACCTTCAAGTCGCCAAGTCTCGGCAAGGACGTGAGTTACGCGGTGTCATTGCCGCCGTCCTACGCCGCCGAACCGAAACGCCGCTATCCGGTGGTGATTTTTCTCCACGGGATGTTCAACAGCGAAAAGGACTGGGAAGCGCGCGGGATTCAGGCCGCGCTCGACCAGTTGCGGTCGTCGGGCAAGGTCGGCGAGTACATCGTGGCGATTCCGCGCGGGGAAAACAGTTTCTACATCAATTCGAAGGCGGGCATCCGTTACGAAGACGCCATCGTCAAGGATTTCATCCCGTTCGTGGATAAAACCTACCGCACGACCGGCTCGCCCAAGCACCGGCTCATCGAGGGAATTTCGATGGGCGGCTATGGCGCGATGAACATCGCGTTCAAGTATCCCGACATGTTCGCCGGGGTGGCGACCCACTGCGCGGCGCTGTTCATCGAGCCGCCGGGACCGCCGAAATCGCCCGACGATCGGCTCGGCGTCTGGCGTTACGACATGGCCAAGTCGCTTTACGGCGACCCGCCCGACGCGGCGTTCTTCAAGGCGAACAACCCGCTCGATCTGGCGCAGGCCAACGCGGCGAAGATTAAAAAGCTGAAGATCTACTTCGACGTGGGCACGGAAGATCGCTACAAGTTCGACGTGGGCAATAAAAAGCTGGCCGAAATTCTGACGGCGGCGGGCGTGAAGCACGAATTCCGGCTCGTCTCCGGCAAGCACGGCTGGGAATTCCTCGTCGCCCAGAGCGAACCCGGATTCACCTTCTGCTGGAACGCGGTCAAGTAAAAGCAATTGAGAATGGAGAATTGAGAGTGGAGAATTCAGTTCCCGGACGAGGAATTGAAATTCTCCACTCTCAATTCTCCATTCTCAATTTCCATCGCATTCCGGGTGCAACCGCCGCGAAAGCCGTGCTACATTGCGCGCGTTCTTTTAGCCGGAAATTCCCGTTCTCACCTTGAAGTCATCTTCCTACCCGGTCGGGACGGGCTGGCCGCCGATTTTCGCCCGGCGACACCTCCACATTTGGTCTCATCTTTCGAACGTATGACGGAAACACAGAAAAAAGTCCCGATGAACCTGTTTCGTCCGGGAAGTCCGCTGACTGCCCGGTGCATTCAGAACGTCGAACTCGTCGGAGAAGGCGGGATCGGCACGGTGCGCCACCTCGTTTTCGACACGCACGGCGAGATGAAGTTTCTCGACGGCCAGAGCGTCGGCATCATCCCCCCCGGAGAAGATGAAAACGGCAAACCGCACAAGCTGCGGCTCTACTCGGTCGCCTCGACGCGCCACGGCGACGCGGGCGACGGCCAGACGCTGACCCTGTGCGTCCGGCGGCTTGAATACGCCCATCCCGAGACGGGGGAAACCGTCTACGGACGCTGCTCGACCTACCTCTGCGCGCTGGAAGAAGGCGCGGACGTGAAAATGACCGGCCCGACCGGCAAGGCGATGCTCCTGCCGGACGACCCCGACGCGACCGTCATCATGCTCGCCACCGGGACCGGCATCGCGCCGTTCCGCGCGCATCTCTGGCGGATGTTCAAGGAAAAGAACCCGGAATTCGACTTCAAGGGCTTCGCGTGGCTGATTTTCGGCGTCCCGATGTCGGCCAACATCCTTTACAAGGAAGAACTTGAGGAATTTTCTCAGCACGACAATTTCCGCCTGACCTACGCCATCAGCCGCGAGCAGAAAAACCCCAAGGGCGGACGGATGTACATTCAGGACCGCGTCGCGGAACACGTCGATGAACTCTGGGCGCTGCTTCAGAAGGAAAATTCCCACGTCTACATCTGCGGTCTGCGCGGGATGGAAGACGGTATCGACGCGGCGTTCACCGAATGCGCCGCGCGCCACGGCATCGAGTGGTCCGCCTTCCAGGAAGACCTCATCAAGAACCACCGCTGGCACGTCGAGACCTACTGAACCGAGAAAAACAGCACCCCGACCGTGAGGGAGGGGAGATTTCCTTGCGCGCAGGGATGCGCGCGCTCCCTCACAGGCTGTCGGTGCCGCTGTAGGAACTTGAAAGCCGGTTTTCGAGGGCCATCAACTGGTCGAGCAGCGGCTGGCGTTCGGCCTTGAGCGCGCGGGCGCGTTCGAGCAGTACGCGGTAGCGCGGCTCCTCGCGGATCGGTTCGAACGCCGGGTCGCGTTCCAGCCCTTCGAGGTTGCAGTAACCGAGGTCGAGCGCCTGTTCGAGCAGGTCGAGCGCCCGGTCGCCCCGGTTGAAGGCCATGATGAACGGGTGGGCGAGGAAAAAGAGCCAGTCGCCGCTCGTCACCTTCCCGCTCACTTCCTCCAGAATCGCCAGTCCGGCGTCCTTGTTTCCTTCCAGCTTGAGCTGCGCGCCGAGGCTCAACCGTCCGAAAATGCTGCGGTTGTCCACCCGCGCCGACGTTGAAAAATGCCGGTAGGCCGTGTCGCGGTCGCCCGCGCGGAACGCCAGCACGCCGAGCAGGTAGGCTTTCGTGCCGCATTCGTGTTCCTGGCAGACGTCGTTGGTCAGGAATTGAAGCGCCTTTTCATCCTCGCCGCGCTGGAGGTAGATCGCCGCCGCCTGCGTGAAGGTCGTCAGATGAATCGGGTTGATCCGCCGCGCCCGGTTGAACGCCCGCAGCGCGCGGTCGAGTTCTCCGTTGTACTCATAAAGATGGCCGAGGCCGAGGTGGGTGAACTCGCTCGACGGGGCGGCATGCAGCAGGGTCAGGCAGGTCTGCATGGATTCCGTCACCCGTCCGGTCTGACCGTAGGCCGCGAGCATCACGAAATGCGCCGCGAGCAGTCCCTGATTCAGATCGAGCGCGCGCCGGGCAGCGTTTTCCGCCTCGATGTAGTGGTCGCGTCCGCCCAGTCCGCCGAAGGCGATCATCAGGTGGCAATCGGCCAGTTCCGCCCATGCCGGGGCGTAACTCGGGTCGAGTTCGAGCGATTGTTTCAGCAGGTCGATGGCGTTTTTGAAACCGTCAACGCCCTCGCCGTGGTCCTTCGCCCGCAAATAGAGTTCATAGGCGGTCAGATTTTGCGGGGTCTCGGCGTGGAGATTTTCCTTTTCCTCGGTCGAAAGCGAAATATTCAGCCCGCTCACGATCTTTTCGGTGATGCGGTCCTGAAGCGCGAGAATGTCGCCGAACGGCACGTCGAACTGCTCGCGCCAGAGGATTTCGTTCGGATGGACGTCCACCAGTTGCGTGTTGACCCGGAAGCGGTCACCCGCCTTGAGGTAGGTCCCGGTCAGAATCGTGTCCACGTCGATGCGCCGGGCGATTTCGGTCGTTTCAAGCGCGGTTGAAAGGCGTTCGACCGCCGACGTGGGCCGTACGATGAGGTTTTTAACGTAGGCCATCTGACTGATGATCGAATCGGCCAGTGAAAAGCCGAGAAATTCGATGTCCGGCTGGGCCGCCAGATTGCGGAACGGAATCACCGCCAGCCGCCGCCGCGCGCGCATCGAGCCGGACGACCCCGACGACTCGCCGGTGTCGTGCCGCCGGTCGAGCGGGAGCAGGCCCGACGGGTCGAACATCGTCGGCGTCGGCGTGTCGGGCAGAAGGGGAAAGCTTGTGCCGGTCTGAATCGGTCCGACCACGGTTTCAAACCCGGCGGCCGCCTCCGCCGCCGCCGTCACGCCCGCCGCGAATTCGAGCGCGGTCGCCGGGCGTTCGTCGGGGGCCTTGGCGAGGGACTTCAGAATCAGCCGCTCGATGGCGATCGGGATGTCGGGCCGGATGTCGCGCGGCGGCTTCGGCGGCTTCGTCGCGTGCTGCACGATGATCGAGGCGGGCGTCGGGCCGTTGAAGGGCAGCACGCCGGTCAGCATCACATACAAAGTCAGCCCGAGGCTGTAGATATCGGCCCGGAAGTCCACCGTTTCACCCATCGCCTGTTCCGGCGAGCAGTAGTGCGGCGTGCCGAGCAGCGCCTTGCCGGTCAGGTCGTTGACGCCCTCGATGTGGCCTTCGTCGGCGATTTTGGCGATGCCGAAATCAAGTACCTTGACGATCGGCTCGTCGCCGACCCCGGTTTCGATCATCACGTTGCCGGGTTTGAGGTCGCGGTGGACGTATCCCGCGAGGTGCGCCGCATGCACGCCCGCCGCCATCTGGCGGAAAATCACCGCCGCGTCGCGCAGCGCCAGCCCGCCGGGGTTGGCCTCGATGTAATCGCGCAGCGACTGGCCCGGCAGATATTCCATGACAATGAAGGCGTGCCGGTCGGCGACCATTCCGAAGTCGTAGACCGCAACGATGTTCGGATGGTGCAGCCGGGCGGCGATGCGCGCCTCGCGGCGGAAGCGTTCGAGGGCGTCGGGGCGTCCGGCGATTTCGGTTCGAAGAACTTTAAAGGCCACCGGCCGGTCGAGTTCGATCTGGTTGGCGAGATAGACCTCGCCCGCGCCGCCGCGCCCGAGCAGACGCTCCACGGTATATTTGTCGGCCACGGTCTGCCCGACGAGCGATTCCGGGATGATTGAAAAGGGGGCCGCCGCCGGTGTCATCGGCCGCGTCTCGTTGAGCGAGAGTTCGGCGGAATTTCCCGTACTGTCGGAAGTGGCGGATTCGGACGGATTCGGATGCTGCATAGGCCGGAAACCAAGGGGGAACAGGTTCAAACGCCGGGACAAGACACTCCCGGCCATGCTGCACGGACGCCCGGCGGTTGTCCACGCCAAGTTCCCTGAAGGAACCAAAGCGCGAACTGGACTGAAAAAACAGTGCAAAAAGCAAACTAAATCCGAGTCAATCAGCTTTACACCACTTCTTTTGTGGGGTAACGTCAGCGTGTCATCCCGATAACATAAATATGAATTGGTTCGCGCTTCTCTTTCGGCTGAACGCGGGCCCGGTTTTTTCTTTTCAGCTCCGTGCATTTTGGCGGGGCAGAGAGAGGAGTTTGACAATGCCGAACATCTTTTCGAAACGCCTGCTGGCGTTGACGTTTTGCGGCGTCAGTCTGTGCGTGGGCGCCCCTTGCCTCGCACCGGAGATGACCGTTTTCGCCCAGAGCGAGGGAATTTCGGACGGTGAACTGGCCGGAGTCATTCGCTCCTATCGAAGCGAACTGGCCGAACTTCAGAATCAGGTTGCAGCCTACAACCAGTCGAAGGGCCGCAAGCGCGGCGGCTTCGACGACGTCCGCAAAGGCTTTGACGGCCTGAACGCCAAGGTCAATCAGTGCCGTCAGCGCGTCCAGTTTTTCTACGAACAGGTCGTCCGTCTCTACCGGACTTCCCCGAATTCCCAGAACTACCTTCAGGCACGGCAGGCTTACACCGACCTGAAGGAAATGTTCGACGGCATCTCGACGAATTTTTCGTCCGTGCCGCGCCCGGAATCCATGCAGGTGGTGGAAGTCAACCTGACCGACGGCCGGCTCAACAAGCACATGGCGGCGGTGAACAGCGACGACGCCCCGGCGGCGAAACCGGCGGGCGGCCCGACGACGGGAACCTCGCTGGTGGACCGTCTGTTCGACGCCGATGAAGTCCGTTACATCGGCAAGTTCGACCAGGCCGAAGTTTATCTGTTCATCATCAAGGACAAGGCCCACTACGCCATCACCGGCATGCGCGAACAGGCGAACGACGCAAACGGCAAGCCCGTCGAACGGGTCAGTTCGGCGGTGGTCTGCACCGATGCCTTCAACTGGCAGCAGACCTCGGGTTTTACCCCGCAACAGCATTTCGACAATCTTCTGAAGTTAAAAATGACGACGTTGCCGAACGACCGGAGAACTTCCGAGCTGGTCCAGACGGAACTCGTCAAAGCGCGGAGCTACGCGCGTTCACAGTAATGTGAAGCGCAGGCTTCGTTGTGCGAAGAACCGCCGGTCGCTGCGTCGTCCGGCGGTTTTTTTTCATTTCCGGCGATTAGAAATGGAACTTCGGGAAGGAATTTGTCGTTCCCGGCGTCACAACCGAAAAACCAACGGCGACGAAACGGATTCCGGAAGAGTCCGCGGGGGAAACCGCGCTAGGCAACCGGCGGGGGAATGGTGTAAATCCACCGCCATCCGAATCATTCCAGATTCCCCGAATCCCTTCGTCGCGGAAAGACCACACCCGAATGAAGTCACACCGATTTCTTTTTGCCATGCTCTGCGGCTGGCTGATGTCGGTCCCCGTCTGGGCGCAATCCGAGCGCCCCGGTGACGTCGCCAGACCGAATACATACGCCATCGTCAACGCCCGCGTCGTACCGGTCGCGGGCGCACCCATCGAAAACGGTACCGTTGTCGTCCGCGACGGCCTCATCGTCGCGGTCGGCGCCAACGTCACCCCGCCCGCCGACGCCAAGCAACTCGATGGACGCGGACTCACCGTCTATCCCGGACTCATCGACACCGCCACCAACGTCGGCTACACCGCGGCGGCCCCGGCCGCTCCCGGCGGCGGCGGCGGCGGACGCTTTCAGGCCGCCCCCACCACCCCGGTCACCGGCGCGGCCCCGAATTCCACCCGGCAGGTCGGTTTCCAGCCGGAACTGCTCGCTTCCGACCTCATCAAGGCGACCGGCGACGGCCTCGACGCCGCCCGGCAGGCCGGTTTCACCACCGCCCTCACGATTCCCCGCGAAGGTCTGTTCATGGGCCGCTCGGCGGTCATCAACCTCGCCGGGGAAACGCCCCGCGAACTGGTCGTCCGGACGCCCGTCGCCCTGCACGTCAATTTCGTGCCGCTCTCGGGTTTCGGCTATCCGGGATCGCTGATGGGCGTCTTCTCGCTCATCCGCCAGAGCTTCCTCGATGCCCAGCGGATGCGCGACATGGACGCCGCCTACCGGAAGAATCCGCGCGGGCTGAAGCGCCCCGAGTACGACCCGTCGATGGCCGCGCTCATTCAGGCGCTCAACGGCGAGATTTCGGTCGTGATGTACGCCGACTCGGAACGCGAGATCAACCGCGCGCTCGACGTGGCGAAGGAATTCAACCTCCGCGCCGTCATCGCGGGCGGACGCGAAGCCGACCGCGTCGCCGACCGGCTCAAGGCGTCGAACACGCCGGTCCTGCTGTCGCTGAACTTCCCGAAACGGACCGTCGCCCCGAACCCGGAAGCCGATCCGGAACCCCTCGAAACGCTCCGCAACCGCGTGGCGGCCCTCAAGACCGCCGCCAATCTCGCCAAAGCGGGCGTTCCGTTCGCCTTCCAGAGCGGCGGCGCGGCCCCGGCGGACGCGATTTCCAACGTTTCAAAAGCCATCCAGAACGGTCTTTCGGCGGATGCGGCCCTGCGCGCGCTGACGCTCGGCGGCGCGGAACTGCTCGGCATCGCCGACCGCGCCGGTTCGATTGAAAACGGCAAGATCGCCAACCTGACCGTCACGCGCGGCGACCTGTTCGACGCGAAGCGCAAGGTGGCGTTCGTGTTCATCGACGGGAAGCTCATCGACCTGCGCGGCGGCAATGTCGCTCCCGGCGACATCGCGGGCACCTGGGAAATGATGGGACCGGACGGCAAGCCGACCGGCGGCACCATCACCTTCACCCGCGAAGGACGCGACCTGAAGGGCACGGTCGCCGGAACGCTCGGCGAAGGTCCGCTCGATTCGATTTTCACCGGTATCGGCGACGACGCTTCGGTTTCGACGCTCAGCTTCGGCGCGAACATCAAGCGCGGCGATCAGTCGCTCAGAATCACCTTCAACGGCGTTTACACGGCGGATGAAATTCGCGGCACCGGCAATCCCGGCACCGAACGCGCGCACCCGGTTGTCTTGAAGAAGGCGGCGGGCGGCGGTGGCGGACGTCCGGGTGGTCCCGGCGGTCCCGGCGGACCGACCGAAGGCGCGAATCTCTCCGGACAATGGAGCATCACCATTTCCCTCGGCCAGCAGCAGTTTCCCGGCACGCTCAACCTGAAGCAGGAAGGCAGCAAGCTGACCGGCACGATCGGAACGCCCTTCGGCACGTCCGAACTCACCGGCGGCACGATTTCCGGCAACGGTTTTCAGGCGGCGGCCAACATCAACGCCGGTGGGCAGGCGCTCGACATCACCGTGAGCGGCACCGTCACGGGCAACCGGGTCGAGGGGACCATCGTTTCGCCGCAGGGTACGGCCACCTTCTCCGGAAGCCGTCCGCAATAATTTCGCCCGCCGAGGGCCTTTTTTGAAATTGAAGGAATGACCATGAAGCGACTTACGAACCGACTGACCGCGCTCCTCGCGCTGCTCTGTTTCGTCGCCGTCGCGATTCCCGCGCGGGCGACGAACACGACGGCCAAGGCGAGCGACACGCTCATCCGCAACGCCACGGTGCTGACCATCACCAACGGCACGCTGAAAGACACTGACATCCTCATCCAGAACGGCAAGATCGCCAAAATCGGCAAGGGCCTGAAAGCCCCCGAGGGCGCGAAGGTGATCGACGCCACCGGCAAATTCGTCATGCCGGGCATCATCGACTGCCACTCGCACACGATGATCGACGCCGTCAACGAAGGCTCCGTCTCCGTCACCTCGATGTGCCGGATTCAGGACGTCCTCAACCCGACCGATCCGGCGCTCTATCTCGAACTCGCCGGCGGCGTCACGGCGCTCAACCTGCTCCACGGCTCGGCCAACGCCATCGGCGGCCAGAACCAGGTGGTGAAGATCAAGTACGGCCGTCCGGTCGAGGAATTCATCTTTCCCGACGCGCCTCCGGGCATCAAGTTCGCGCTCGGCGAAAACCCGAAGCGGTCCAACATTCCGCGTGGACTGCCGGGAATCCCGAACCGCTACCCGGCGACCCGGATGGGCGTCGAGGAAGTGATTCGCGACGCCTTCACGCGGGCGCGCGACTACAAGCGCCAGTGGGACGCCTACAACGCGGCGAAAGCGAAGGGCGAAAACGTCTTCCCGCCGCGCCGTGACCTTCAGCTCGAACCGCTCGTCGAAGTGCTTGAAGGCAAGCGCTACGTCCACTCGCACTGCTACCGGGCGGAAGAAATCCTGATGCTCATCGGCATCGCCGACGACTTCGGTTTCAAGGTCCGCACCTTCCAGCACACGCTCGAAGGCTACAAGGTGGCGAAGGAAATCGCGAAACACGGCGCGGGCGCATCCATCTTCGCCGATTTCTGGGCCTACAAGGTGGAAGCCTACGACGCGATTCCCTACGACGCGGCGATTCTCGAACGCGCGGGCGTCCTCGTTTCGCTCAACTCCGACGACGACGGGCGCGCGCGCCGGCTCAACGTCGAAGCGGCGAAGATGATGAAGTACGGCGATGTGAGCGAGGAAAACGCGCTCAGGATGATCACGCTCAATCCGGCGAAACAGCTCGGCATCGACAAGCACGTCGGTTCGATTGAAGTCGGCAAGGACGCCGACCTCGCCATCTGGACGGCGCATCCGCTCAGCGTCTACGCGCGGGTCGAAATGACCCTCGTGGACGGCGACGTGTTTTTCGACCGGGCGACCGATCTCGCCAACCGCGAAGCGCGCGCCAAGGAACGCGCCGAACTTGAAAAAGCCGATCCGAACCGCGCCGGCGAAGGCGGTCAGCCGGGGGGCATCCCGCGTGGACGCCGACCGGCCTACAAGGGTCAGGACAACTGCCTGAAGGGCGCGGAGGAACAGCAGCAATGAAAAGAATATCGAATGCGGAATGCGGAATGCGGAATGAAAAACCGCGTGCCAAAAGACTTCTTTCCATCCTCGCGGCGCTGCTCTGCCTGACGCCGATGCTTTACAGCCTCGGTTTTGCCCAGCAGCAGCTTGACCTCGCGCCCCGCGGCGCGGTGTTCATCCGCAACGCGCGGATCGTCACCGTCAGCGGCGAAGTCATCGAACGCGGTTCGGTGGCGATTAAAGACGGGAAAATCGTCGCGGTTGGGGCCAACGCGACCGCGCCCGGCGGCGCACAGGTCATCGAAGGCCAGGGAATGACCGTTTATCCGGGGCTGTTCGACGCGGCGACCTCCCTCGGTCTGGTTGAAATCCAGAGCGTGGCGGCCACGGTCGATCAGGCGGAACTCGGCGAGTTCAACCCGAACGCCCGCGCCATCATCGCCGTCAACCCACACAGCGCGCACGTCCGCGTCACGCGCTGCAACGGCGTGACCAATGTCGTGACCATGCCGGAAGGCGGCACGATCTGCGGTCAGGCGACGATCATCAACCTGTTCGGCACGTCGCCGAAGGAGATGGCGGTTCAGCCGACGGCGGCGCTGGTGGTCAACTTCCCGCGCCTTGCGCTCGGCGGCGGCGGTCCGTTCACGGCTTTCCGGCAGGGCGGTCCGTCGAACATCAATGAAGCCATCAACCAGCGCAACCGGCGCGTCGAGGAACTCCGGCGGGTTTTGCGGGAAGCCCTCGACTACGGCAAGGCGATGGACGCCGCCACGAAGGACCCGGCGCTGCCGCGTCCGGCGGAAAACGTGGTTCTTGGCGACCTGCTGCCCTACGCCAGGGGCGAAAAGCCGGTCCTCTTCCGGGCCGACCGTGAAACCGACATCCGCGCCGTCATCCGGTTCGCCGAGGAAATGAACCTCAAGGCGGTGCTGGTCGGCGGCAATGATGCGTGGAAAGTGACGGAAGAACTCAAGGCAAAGAATGTTCCGGTCATCCTCACCGGCATCCTCGACCTGCCGATGCGCGACGACGACGCCTACGACACGCTGTATGAAAACGCCGCCAAGCTCCAGAAGGCAGGCGTCAAGTACGCGATTTCGACCGGCGACAGCGGCGCGCACGTCCGCGACCTGCCCTATCACGCGGGCATGGCCGCGTCGTTCGGCCTCGATCCGAAGGACGCCCTGCGCGCCATCACCCTTTCGCCCGCCGAAATCATGGGTGTCGGGGCACAGCTCGGATCGCTTGAAGTCGGCAAAATGGCGAACGTCATCATCACCGACGGCGACATCCTCGAACCGAAGACGCATGTGAAATACGCCTTCATCGACGGTCGCCCGGTGCAACTGACCAGCCGTCACACCGAGTTCTACGAGCAGTTCAAGCAGCGCGTGAAGTAAAAGTCCGGACGAAAAAGTCCGGAGTCTGGAGTCAAAACCGCGGTTGCGTTCGGGGAGAGCACCTGCCCCTCGAACGCAGCGGCGGTTTTCTTTTGATTGCGACCAGTTGAAGTTGATAGCCCACAGACCCCATGCCCGCGGCGGTCACCATCAGGCATGAAAATTCACCTTTATGATGATTTTTCCGGAACGCTTGCCCTCACCCCCCAACCCCCTCTCCAATTGGAGAGGGGGAGTGGTGTT
>JBDRAL010000015.1:0-23847 GCA_039793685.1 Blastocatellia bacterium NZW_1522 | reverse complement strand
AACTCGAATTCACGCCGTATCGACTCAAACAATTCCACTTTGTTTCTCCTCGTCATTCGTTCCTCCGGTCAGGCTGTCTCTTCCGCCAAACCAGAGTATCGAATTCGAAAAGTGTCCAAAGGGGGGGGGCCAAATCAGCGTGCCGAAGTGGGCCAAGTCAACTTGCCATAATCACGGCGAGGTTGGCGAACGAGCCGGTCCCGATGGAGTTCACGTCGATCCCGTTGATGAGAACCGAGTTGCTCGTCGTCCGCTGTCCGTTCACGTTGATGGCAGTGTCGCCGCGTCCCACTTCCGACGTATTGGAAATGTTGGCGGTCGCGCCCGCCGAGAGGGACAGAAGCTGCTGGAAGTTGCGGGTCGGCAGCGGAAGCTGGCGAATCGAGCGTTCTTCCACGACGCGCCCCTGCGCGGGTGAGTCGGAGCGGATGAGCGGCGCTTCGCTCGACACCACAACCACGTCGCCTTCGCCGGAACCGACTTCGAGGCTGATTTCCGTCTGCGTCGTGTCGGTGAGGAGAACCTGTACGTTTTCGGCGGTATAGTTTTTGAACCCGTTGGCTTTGACTTCAACCCGGTATTTACCCGGCGGAAGCAGCGGGACCAGAAAATCGCCCTGATCGTTGGTGGTCGTTTCGCGTTTGCCGCCCGTCGCCTGTTCGGTGACGGTGACTGTTGCCCCGTTGATGACCGCGCCCTGCGGGTCCTTGACCCGTCCGCGCAACTGTCCCGTGTTGGATTGCGCCATCGCGAGCGAACCGAGCACAAGGCACAGGATCATCAGGAGAAACGCGCGAAAGACGCCGGTTGACGCACCTAGACGGACCTCCGCCCGCGCCGCCGGAGCTTGATGTGGAAGCAATCTGGACATGCGTTCAGTCTCCTCACTCGAAGGTAGGGGAAATGGTTGAGACACGTCGGGCGGGCGCTCGGGCGATTCCGCGAACGGGTCAGGGTGTGGAGAATTTTTTTTAATGTTCGTTCAGCGGCGACAATACCGGGAAAGACTGGAAAGCGTCAATGCGCGTCGCGGCAATCGTCCGTAGTCAGTGGCCAGCGGTTAGCAGTTAGCAGTTAGTGGTTAGCATTTAGTCGTTCGTGATGAGTGGTTTGTCGTACATCGTGGGCGGTCAGTCGCTGTCGGATTTGGCGGGGAAATGAAAAAGCGGCGGAGGTCGAAACCTGCCGCCGCCGGGCGTGGGGATACGGAATTACTGATGAACACCGCCAAATATCCGAGTCGGATACCGAAAACCGAAAAATCACCAACGATAAATCATTCAATTTCAACTACTAACTACTAACTACTAACTGCTAACCACTTGCTGCCGTCCGCTACTTCACAACGTACAGATGAAATCCGCCGTAAATCGCGAAGCGGTCGCGGCTGAACAGGTCAACGGACCGTTCGCGTTCGTAGACGAAGTGTTCCCGCAGCGAGGCCGGGAGCGCCGTTTCGACCGGCGAGGCTTCCGGGGCGGTCCGGAAAATGACGCGCGCGCCGGACGGGGCGACGCGCAGGACTTCCCGCCAGAGCGCCTCGATTTCGTCGTCCTTCATCCAGTCCTGCGCGTCGAGGAAGACGAACCGGTCATAGCTGCCGCGCGGCTGGGTGCGCAGAAAATCGGTGAGCGACGTGATGTGCGTCGTGACGCGGTTGATGTTTTCCCGCAAGGTTTCGAAATGCTCGGCCTTGAGATATTCGGGGACCGCCACCCGGTGTTCCGTGTCGTAGCGTCGCGCCAGTCCCTGCCACGCGAAGTAATTTTCCTCGATGGGAAAATCGCAGACGAACCGCCGGGTGCGCGCCTTGTACATCGCGAGAATGTTCCGCGGCGTCTCGCGGCGCATCGCTTCGAATTGCCGGGGCGGAATGCCCAGTCCGAAGACGATGAATGGGAGTTTCGAAAGCCCGCGCACGAACCAGTGGTCGAAATAGGGCGCAATCGTTTCGTCGAACAGGCGTCCGCGCTCGACCGGGTCGGTGACGGAGAGCAGGCGAGCCGGGTCGCGTCCCATCAGGCGGGCCAGTCCGTGCAGAAAACGCATGTAGAAGCCGTTCCGGGCGTGGTCGTAGAGGTTGTCGGCGAAGAACTCGATGTGGCGGCGACCGCCGAGCGTCCGGCTTTCCCAGAAAGCGCGGGTCCGGTCGTCGAGTTTCGGCGCGAGCCACCGGTCGTAATCGGTCACGTTTTGCCGGTCGTTCGCTTTCCCGAAAAATCGGAAAAACATTTCGTAATCCGGCAGGTGCCGGACCGCCGCGACTTTCAACCGCGTCAGGGCGATGTGGTAGCGGTTCAAATCCACCGCCGTCACTTCCGCCGGACTCGTCGCCAGATAGTTCAGGACGTTGCAGCCGCCCGACGCGATGGTCAGCACCCGGCTGTCCCGCGTCAGTTCAAGGGCTTCAAGATCGACGCGCGGGTCTTCCCAGATCTGGTTGTAGACGAAGGCATCGAAATAGGTCGTGAACAATCGTTCGAGCAGTCCCTGACGGGTGGTCAGCGGGTGCTGGTGAACGGCGGCGCGAAGCAGACGGGCGGATTCGGTGGCCACGGGCGATTCCCCTTCGGATTCCGGTTTTCGGCTGTTTACCGGCGCGAAGTCACCGTGGTTTTTCCGAGAGGTAATTTCTTTGTAAAAAGTCCGGAGTCTGGAGTCGAGCGTCTGAAGTCCGGAAAAAGACAGGGAGACAAGGAATAAAGGATTGACCAACCGCTCCTCCACCGTGGAACTTTAGAGCTGTTTTCAAATGGGTGTGACCCAAGAAGATAGCCCATACCCGGAGCGCTCGGGCGAGGGTATGGGAAAAAAATGTGGTTCCGCGCATTATTCTTTTCCCACGGCCTCCCTGCGGTCCGGCCGTGGGCTATCAACTTCAACTGGTCGCAAGCAAACGAAAGCCGCTCTAAACGCCGGATTTGACTTCAGACTCCAGACTCCAGACTCCGGACTCCGGACTTTTTTTTCCGCAAAACGAACCGCGTGCCACCGCTTTCCGGTGTCTCCCAGTGGGCGGTTGCGCCGATGATACCCGCCCGGGCTTCGATGTTCCCGACGCCGCGGCCACCGTTTTCCGATGGTTGAAATCCTTTTCCGTCGTCCTCGACGGTCAGCCGCAATTCGAGATCGGTTTCGGTCAGTTTCAGGATGACGTTTTTCGCCTCGGCGTGGCGCGCGGCGTTGCTGAGTGCTTCCTGGGCGATGCGGTAGACGTGAAGCTGCTCGACGAGCGTCAGGCGGGTCGTTTCATCGAAGTCGTCGGCGCAATCAAAAACATCTGAAAACCGTTTCTCTTCGGGAAGTTGCGCCAGCGTCTGAACCACGGCGTAGCGGAGCGCGGCCGACAGGCCGACGTTTTCAAGTACCGACGGACTCAAATCCTCGCAGATGCGGCGGATTTCAACGGAAACGTCCTCGATTTCCCGGCGCAGTTCGGCCATGCGAGTCCCGGCGTCGGGGTCGCGCTTGAGCGTGTCGGTACGAAGTTGAAGGCGGCGCAGGTCGGCGAGCGTCTGGTCGTGCAGGTCGCGCGCGATGCGGCGGCGCTCGCGTTCGGCCTCGTCCGCCACCTGCCGCCGGGTTTCGGCGAGCAGGGCGTTGGTGGAAGACAGCCGCAGGTTCTGGCGGAAACCCCACGCGAGCGCGCCGACGGCCACGGCGAGCAGCGTTCCGAGAATGACCGTCAGAAACGGGAACGGCGCGCGTCCGACGGTGAATGCCAGTTCAACCGGATCGGAGGCAGTCAGGTCATTCCCGATGACCGTGACGCGGATTCGATATGTGCCTGCCACGAGTCCCTGTGCCGTGAATTGACCCTGGCGAGTGGTGCCCCGCCGGATTTCGACGTCTTTCGCATCGAGAACCTGAAATTCATAGGTGAACTTTTCCGAAAACGTCCGGCTGCTGATGGCGATGGCCTCGATCAGCAGGCTGTTCTGGGGGTAATTGAGGCGGATTGGAGAACCGTCAAGCGGATATTCACGCGTGCCAAAGGCCCGAATCGGCCTGACGAGCGGTTTGACGAGGGATGCGCCGTAGCGGACCAGCCCCCGGCTCGTGCCGATCCAGAGCAGGTTGTTTTCACCGGTCCAGAGGCAAAATCCGGTGTTGCTCGGCAGGCCGGTTTCGGTGTCGAGCCGGGCCAGTCGCGTCCGGCCGTCGGCGGTCAGCGCGCAGGTCCAGATGCCCCGGTCGGTCGTGGCGCACCAGACGGCGTCGGGAAGTACATGTGCCTGGACCGCTCGCACGTCGCCGTCCGGGACGACGGTGAGCAGCCGCTCGCCAGCGAGTTTGTATAAACCGCGCTCCGTTCCGAACCAGAGGCCGTCCCGCCGGTTTCCGGTGACGCACCAGATGGCCTGCGTCAGTGTCCGGGTAAGTGGTTCCCGTGCAAATCGGTTTCCGTCAAAGGTAAAGACACCCTCGTTTGACGTTCCGATCCAGAGCCGTTCATCGTTTTCGTTGTAAAGGGAAACGATATTGGTGGGCATGGTGTCGCCTGCGACCGGTAGGCGCTGATTATCGTTCAACCGCTCCAGGCCGCCCCCGAACGTCCCGACGTACCACTGATTTCTGAACCGGCAGATCGCCCGGTTGCTGTCGTTCGGACCCATCCGGGTGGTGGGGACCGGGCGAAAGTTCAACTCCTTGGCGTCGCCGATGAATGTTCCCGAAGAGGTCCCGGCGAGGATGCGCCCGTCGCCGAGGGCGGCCAGTGCGTAGACGGCGCGCGGTCCGATGCCCGCGATGTCCTGCCAGCCGAGCCGTTCGTTGCGGCGGAAAAACAGCCCCCGACGCGTGCCGCACCACTGCGTGCCGTCCGGACTGATGAGAAACGACCGGACGACATTCGATTCCGCATTTTCATTGACCGGTGTGACGCGCGGACTGTTCGGGTCATGCCGCGAGACGCCCCGGTTGGTCCCGAACCAGACCACGCCTTCGCGGTCGGTGAAAATATCGAACACCACGTCGCTCCGCAGTCCGCCCGACGTGTCGCCGAACGTGAAATGCTCGATGATTTCGGCCCCCCGCAGACAGAACGCGCCCGCGCCGTTGGTTCCGACCCAGAGCCGGTCGAGGCCATCTTTCGCCAGCGCCTGAGCCGTCCCGGTGATGACCGGAATCTTTTTCATCGCGGCCGGGGTCGCGCCCGCCAGCGTCCCCGCGTCACGCGCGGAAGTTTCGACGCCGCAAATCGCCTGTTTTTCGTCCACAAGGATTTCGGAGACGAAAAACGGGCGCGATTCGTTCGGAACCAGGGCCAGCCGGTTGCCGGTGAGCGACAGGACGCCCCGTCCGCGCGTTCCGATGAAGGTCGTGTCGCCGATCGTCGCCAGACCGGTGAGGGGCAGCGGCTGGCGGCGGCTTTCGTCAATCCATAGAAGCGGCACGGTTTCCGGCGTCAGTTTGTCGGTCCGGTCGCCGCGGATGGTAAAGAGAATGCCGTATTCCGAGGTCATCCGGACCACGCCGCCCCGCGCGAACGCGATGGCGTTGATTGGCTGGGTTTCGGTACCCCGCACCGGAACGAGTTTGTCATTTTGAAGGGTGAACGCCCCGGCATCCGTACCGATCCAGAGCGCGCCGTCCGCGCCGAAGCGCAAACACCGAATGCGGATGTTTTCGATTTCGGAAAAGGTGAGTTTGCGGATGCGCCGCCCGTCGTAGACCGCCAGCCCGGCGTCAGTTCCGAACCAGAAGTAACCGGCGGTGTCCTGGGCGATGGCGCGGACCGTGTCCGACGGCAGTCCGTGGAAGGTGGTCAGCGCCCCCCATTGTTGAAGATTCAATTTCGAATCCACCTGAACCGGCGTCATCGGCTCGGACGGCTCCGGTGTGGCCGCACGGTGCGTCAGGGGGACGCCGGAGATCATGAAGATGAACAAAAAAAATGCGGCGGCGGTTCCCCCGAAGCGTTCCTGGCGGCTCATTTTCCGGCGGCCTTCACTTTCCAGATCGGCGCGCCGTCACGGGCCGCCGTCCGGTATTTGTCGCTGTCGGTGATCCAGGCGGCGAACAGCTCCGGCTTCCGTTTCAGGTTGACGATCCGGTAACGCCAGAAAACGACGGTTCCTTCGGGCGTTCCCGCGAGAACCGCTTTCCCGAACGCTTTTCCCCAACCGTCGCAATAAATGTAGTGGGTGGCCTCGCCCGGTTCGAGACGTATCGCGTTGAGTTCGCCGCGCTTGTTGCGGAAACAGGCCACCGCCACGACATCGTCGTTGGGGCGTTTGTCGGGCGCGTTCTGCAACTCGGTCGTCAGCTTTTTCCACGCCGTTTCATCGAGCTGATAGCGTTTCGCCTCGGCTTCCGGATCGGCGGCGGAAACCTGACCGAGCCGGATGGCGACTTCGAGGTCGCCGCCCTCGGTGGCCTTGCCGACCACGTCGCCTTTCGCCGTCACGGTCGGTTCTTCATATTCCTTCGCGATTTTTCCGACGCGGGTTTCAAGGTCGGCGGTATTTTTCTCCTTCGCGCGGAGGGCTTCCTCGTACTCGGCGGTGGCTTTGGCCATCAACTGGTCATAGGCCGGCTGTTTGATTTCGATGGAACGGACGGCGTCGTCCACGATGTTGATGAGCTGGTCTTCCGTGTAGAGGTCTTTCCGGACCGACATTTCGACGGCGAAATACCGCTCGGTGTCAACCGCCGCGAAGTAGCGCAGGTCGGGCGCGGTGCCGATTCTTTTATAGACGTGAAGCAGCGGAGAAAACGTCCGGACCGTCTGCCAGTAGCCGTCGTTCGGCCCTTTCATCGGGTTCAGCGGGTAGTGGAGTGACAGCCCGTTGTCCCTGACCGGCGGAAAAGCGCGAACCGTGATGGTTCCGAAATTCTTCGGTCCGTTGAAATCGTCATAGGCGCCGAGATTCAGAAAAAACTGGATGTGGGGTTTGTCGCCGGGAAATTGCGGGGTTGCCCCGCCGCTGAGAATGAATCCGCGCGGAACCTTGACGGTCAGCGCACCGGCGAGTTCGACCGGTTGATCGGCCTTGTAACCGCGGCGGGCGACTTCGCGTTCGGCGCGGCCTCTGGCGGTGCATCCGACGGCGCAAAGGGCGAAGGCGATCAGGCCCAGCGAGAGAAAACGTTTCATGTGACGAGGTTTCCTGAAGAGCGAATTGGAACGCCGTCACGGGCCGCCGTCCGGAAGCGGTACCCGTCGGCGATTCGGGGGGCGAAATCGGCGCCGGCAACCACTGCGGCCCGATTCCGCGAAGAACACTTCAAGCCGAATTTCTTCGTGATTCAGCGAGGTAGCGCGCCGCGTCGCGGTCAAGCCACAACTGAAGCTCGGCGGCGGCCTTGTCGAGATCGTCGGCGGTCACCAGTCCGCGGCGAAACGCTTCGCTCAGGGCGCGGGTTCGGTGGTTGAAGGCAAGCCGTTCGTAGCTTTCCCGTTCGTCGAGATCGGGCGGCGGCAACAGCTTTTCATACAGCGTCGCCAGCCGCGATTCGACGCCCCGGGCCGACAGGCTGCACTTGCGCCCGATGGCCCAGTTTGACAGCCCAAGCGCGAGATAGTACAGCGCTTCCGATTCAAATTCGGTCAGTTGCGGCCGTGAAAAGGAATCCTTGAACGCCGGATCAATCATGTCCGCGCCGTCTTCGAGCACTGCGCCGACGAACCGCAGAAACCGCGATTCCGGGTTGTTTTTGTGGATGAATCCGTAGGTCGGCGTCGGCGTGACGGATTTGACCAGCTTGCGGATTTCCGTGATGTAGGCCTCGTGGGGGAATTGCGTCCAGAAGACGATCCGCGCTCCCGGAAAGTCGCGCCAGATGGCACGCGCGGCCTTGACGCCGCTCAGGCCCGGCAACTGGATGTCGAGGACGCAGACGACGGGCCGGGCTTCGAGCGCCGTCCGGACCGCCGCGTCGCCGTCTTCCGCTTCGAGGACCGGCGCGTGGCCGGGAAAGGCGCGTTCGAGGATCTCGCGGGCGTAGCGCCGCTGCGCCACGTTGTCTTCGGCAATCAGTATCGCCATTGTCGTTTTCCTGTCTGAATCGGATTTTCGGGCGTCATCCTTTTCGATGACCGAGTATGCCTCGGTCAATGTGGATGTCCACAGATTTCCTTTGTGGATTCCAACCCGCGCCGCTGATGCCCTCCCGTCAAGGGACTGTCAATCCCCTCCTTTTCGCCGAATCCACCGGCGCGGAAACTGGCCGCGTTTCGCAACCATCGGTTCTGAAGTCTCCTCCGCTCGGAAGTTCGCTTCCGACAACGCTTTCGACGGACGCGGCCCTGGCCTCCGCTGCGCTCTCGGTCAACGCCGCGTCCGTCGACACTTTTTCCTTTTCTGAAACGATGTGGCTCACAACGCTCAAGCCCCGCGCCGTGCTGTGTCTGGCGCTTGCCATCGGAACGCTTTCCGGTCTCGGACTGACCCTTCGACCACGTTCGCCGAAACCGCTGGCCGAGATTCCCGTGGCCTACTGGGCGTGGCGCAACGACGCGCCCACCGGGGACGACGTTCGGGCCGTGGTCGGGCGGGGGCGGGGAAGCGCGCTCTTTCTGCGCGCCGGGCAGATTGAACTCAAAAAGGATGCCCTTCGCCGCATCCGTCCGGCGGGCGGGGCGTTTCCCGACCGGCTTCCGCTTCATCTCGTCTACAACGCGACGCCGGATGTGCTTTTTCGCTTTGAACGCATCGAACCGGCCGCCCTTGCCGCCTGCATTCTGGAAACCTTTGCCGCCGACCGTGACCGCGCCCGCCGCGAGCGCGCGACGGTGGTTGGTCTCCAGCTCGACATCGACTGCCCGACCCGGCTGCTGGGTCGTTACCGCGAGACGCTGCGGATCGTCCGCGCCGGACTCCCCGCCGGGTACGGGCTTTCGATCACCGGATTGCCGACGTGGATGAACGCGCCGGAACTTCCACAGCTTTTAAAAGAAACCGATTTCTGGACGCCCCAGTGCTACGGCTGGCGGATTCCCGAGACGCTGGACGACCTGACGCCGATTGCCGAACCCGAAGCCGTCGGTCGCGCCGTCGCCCGCGCCGAGAACTTAGGCCATCCCTACTTCGCCGGAATCGCGGCTTACGGCTATCTGCTGCATTTCGACCGTTCAAGGCGTCGCCTGAGCCTGCGCGGCGACATTTCCGCCACCGAAATCCGGAAGTTCCCGGCCCGCTGCATCAACCGCGACTCCGTTTTTGAAACCTGGCGGGCCGAAACCGATTTCGTCATCGACGGACTGGGCGTCCGCGCGGGCGAATTTCTGGTTTTTGAAACGCCCTCGGCGGAGCGCTTCGCGGCCAGTCTCGACGCCGCGCGGACCAGTTGCGGCCCGGCTTTGCGCGGTTTCTGCCTGTTTCGCCTGCCCGCGACCGACGATCCGACAACGCTTCCGCTCGACGCTGTCGCCGCCGTGCTGAATGGCACCCCGATTCCCGAATCTCCCGCGCCGCCCGAACGCCGGTCGGTGCATTTCACTTCAATTTCAAAACCGGATGCCGCGCCGATGGCGGCGAAGGAAGGCCCTCGATGAAACGGCCCTCTTCTTTTTTCTTGCGAAACGGATTGCGTCTGGCAATGGCAACCGGTGTGATGACCTGCGTCGCCTACGGTTGTGGTGTTTTTTACAATTCCGACCACTCGGTTCGGCTGCGGTCCCACAACCTGCGTGATGCGGGACTGCTGCCGCGCATTCCCGAGACGCGTCCCTTTTCCGCCGCCGACATTGCGAAAGTCCCCGCCGATGATGATCGATTCTGGACGCTTCAGGAAAATCGCGAGTCCGATTTCCTTGAATGTTGGCGGGCGGCCCGGCTGGCCCTGCTGCGGGGGGATTTCGAAACCGGCGAACGCAAACTCCGGGAAACGCTGGAACGTACTGAGTGCGTCAATCGCCCGGATTCGAAGGAACAGGAACTTCGCAACGCGGCATTCGACCTGCTCGACGCCCTCACGGCGCGAAAACAGGGCGTCAGAGCCGAAGATCTTGTGGCCTACGCCCGGTTTCGGGTGTCGATGGTGGAAGAACCGGAGACGAATCCCTCGGTGGAAAAGCGTTCCGGTTCGATCAATACCGACGCCGATGAAACAGCCCCTCAAGCCGAAACCTGGAAAATGACCGACGAGGAGCGCGCCCGCGGACTGGCCGAATTCAAGCCGGGGCCGCCCCTGGAAGATAACGTCGCCTATTTCAAGGCCGCCCTGGCTTTCCGGAACAAGGATTATCACGGGGCCGAGGAAGCTTTTCGGCAGGTCGTCCGGCGTTTCCCGAAAAGCGAGAAGCGCGAGGCAGCCTCCTTCATGATCGGAGTTTCAATATTGCGCCAGGCGGGGTGGGCGGATTCGACGGAGCGGCTTTCCGAACCCGATGAAGACTGGAAACGGGCGCGGGCGTACTTCGACGGATTTTTGCGTGAATATCCGCGTGGCCGCTACGCCGACGACGCGCGGGGATGGCGGGCTTTTCTCGACCTGCGCGTCGGCAACCGGTCGGGGGCATTGATTGAGTACTACCGGTTGCTGGCCTCGCCGACTGAAAACACGCGCTATCGGGCCGCCCATTCCCTCGCGCTCGTCCGGGGCCGCGACACGGAGGCCGACATGGTCGAGGTCCAACGGGTACTTGCGAACGAACCGGCGGTCGCGCGGGTCTACACCTACTACGAACTCTTCAATGCCTACCCCGAAATCGACCAGCTCGTCTTTGGTGACGGGGAGAGTTGTTCAAGTTCTTATGCCACGCTGAATGGTAGAAAAACCGAGCGGGTGACGACGATCCGGCGGCTTTCCGATTTTTCGAAAAAACTCGGGGCTGGGGGCGATCCGGTCTTCATTCTGCGTTCGGCGATGGCGGCGTTCCTTGGAAAAGATGACCGCGCCGCCGCCGATCTGGCGAAACGGAGTCTTGAAAAAGGGCTTTCAGGCGTCGAAATGCACCGCGCGCTGTGGGTCGCCGGGGCCGCCGAACTCCGGCTTCATGAATACAAAGCCGCCGTCGCTCATTTCAAACGTCTGCTTGCTGAACATCCCGACGCGGATTTCGAGGAACGCGCCCGTCGCCAACTCGCCATCACAGCGGAGGAAATGGGCGATTTCGATCTGGCGCTGGAGCAGTATTTCGCGCTGGAGTACGACTTCGATCTCGCCTACCTCATCGACATTCTGATGACGCCGGAACAGCTTCACGGATTCATCGAGCGCCATCCGGATCATCCGCAAATCGACATGCTTTGGTATTCCCTCGGCGTACGCTACTTGCGTGACGAACGCCTTGACCGTGCCCGCGACGCCCTGCGGCGGGTGACTGTCAAGGGGGCAGGCTACGGGTACACTTTTATTGCCGGGAAAGATGGGCCGCGTCCTGGGCAGCGATACAAAATCGGGCCACCCAACGATCTCGGAGGATCGTTTTCAGTCGATGGAATTCCCGCCAACTGGGTCGGCTTCGATCTTCAGACCGTGGAAGCGCTGGAGCAGTTCAGACAACGCGAAGACGCCGCTTTAACGCGCGATGAGAAAGCCGAAGTTCGGTACCAGAAGGCCGGTTTTCTCTACCAGAGCGGCCAGTTTCTCTTCTACAACCCGGCGCTGTGGGGCGGTTCGCGTTACGACCGGTTGTATACCTCGCAAGTCGGGGATCATTATCGCGCGCCGGGCGAGGAAGACATTTTGTGGCGCTACCAGCAGGACCACGAAAATGTCTCGCGTGCGTTGAAAGTCTTTTTGTCGGTCGTGGATGAATTCCCCGATTCGAAAGCCGCGCCGGATGCTCTTTACACCGCGGCGGTCTGTCAGCGGAGACTCTGGGGATACAACGACTATTGGCGGAGCCGTTACAACGTGGGCCAATTTGCCTGGGCGCGTCCGGTGACGTTCCAGGATGTGAAACGGGTCTATCCGAAATACGTTTTTCCCCACGGCACGAACGGTTGGGAGCCGATGACCCGGACCGTCAACGGTCACGCCGCGTGGCCGCCGAAGCCGAAACCGGTCCCGCCGAAGCCGTTTCACATTCGGGCGTGGAACAAGGTCGAAAAAGGGTGGGGAATCGTTTCGCCGCCGCTCGGGCGCGCGTGGACGTGGACGACCGACCTGCTCGGGACGGTTTTCGGATTCGTCTTTCGGCTCGACCTGTTCGTCTATCTCGCCGGACTCGCCTTCGCGGCGTGGTTTTTCGGCTTTCGCGCCCAGCGGACCTTCATTCAACGCCTGCGCGAGCTTCCGCCGGGAAATGAACCGCCTCCGCCGGTCCTGCTGTTGCCCGATTTCAACCTCACGACCGCACTCGGTCTGCGATATTTCAAATTTCCGGTCGAAGTCCGCGACGACTGGTGGTCGCGACTCATCTTTTCGCTCCGCTGGATCGGCTGGTGGTCGCGCACCCGCCGCGGCGTGACGGTTTTATCCCACGCGATGCTTCACGGCGGCTTCGCGGCCTCAATCTGGTGGTTGTGCGAGATGGTCTGGAAGTAGAAAACAGCCGATTGCGGAAGAAAAATGGCCGGGGCGATTGCTCCGGCCTTCGTTTTTGTGGAAACTGGATGGTCGGGTAAATAAGAAAATTCCGAAGAAGAGCAATGTCACACGTCCACGAAAACGAAGATTGGTTCGGTACGCCTTACTATGCCAAGTTGTACCGTCACCGCGACGAGCGCGAAGCCTGTCAGTTCATCGAGAACCTCGTCCGGTTCATTCCACTGAACAAAAAAGACCTCGTTCTCGACATCGGGTGCGGCCGGGGCCGCCACGCGCTTTGTCTCAACGAACACGGCCTCGATGTCGATGGCTTTGATCTGGCGGAAAAGGCCATCGCCAGGGCGCGTCGGCACGAAAGCGCGACCTTGCGGTTTCACATCCACGACATGCGCGAGCCGTTCGCCGAAAACCGCTTCCGCTGCGCGTTCAACATGTTCACGAGTTTCGGCTTTTTCGCCGATTCGAAGGAAAACGAGCGGGTCGTCACCTCCGCCGCGACCGCACTCGCGCCCGGCGGCACGTTTGTCCTCGACTTTATGAACACGCACTGGGTCGTGCCCCGGCTCAATCCGTTCAGCGTACAAGTCGTCGAGGACATCCGGTTCATCATCCACCGCCGCCTCGAAGACGGTTTTATCGTCAAAACCATCGAATTTTCGGATAAAGGCGAGGATTTCCGCTTTGTCGAACACGTCAAGGACATCCGGCTGCCGGAAATCCTGGGCTATTTCGCCGCCGCCGGGCTGACCGTCCGGAACGTGTTCGGCGATTACGACCTGTCGGAATACCGCGAGAACGCCTCCCGGCGGATCATCGTGGTCGGCGACAAGCCGAATAATTGAGAATTGGGAGCGTTCAGTTGTCAGCCGCCAGTGGCCAGTAGCCAGTGAAAAACCTTGATTCCTGGCACCGGGGAAAGATGCTCCTTTACTGACCACTGACCACTGACCACTGACCACTGACCACTGACCACTGACCACTGACCACTGACCACTGACCACTGACCACTGACCACTACTCCGCTCCGTAGCCTCCGCCGCCCGGCGTCTCGATCCGCAGGCGTTCGCCGGGTTTGAGGCGGCGGTTGAATTTTCCGGGTAAAACTTTTTCCTTCCCGCGCGTGACGAGTGTGTTGCGTCCGCTCGCGCCGGATTCGCCGCCGTTCAAACCGTAAGGCGCGATTTTGCGCCGGTCGGAAATGACCGTCACCTCGGTTTCGGTGAGCATTTCGTACTCGCGCACCAGTCCGTCGCCGCCCGCCGCCGCGCCCGCGCCGCCGCTGCCGGTCCGCCGGGCGTACTTTGTAATTTTCAGCGGAAGATATTGTTCGATGGCCTCGACCGGTGTGTTGCGCGTGTTGCTCATGTGCGTGTGGACGCCCGAAAGTCCGGCTTTTCCGGCGCGTCCGCCCATGCCGCCCGCGAGCGTTTCGTAGTAGGCGAACGGCTCGCCCGTGCGCGGGTCGGTGCCGCCGAGCGTGATGTTGTTCATCGTGCCCTGACTTGCTGCCTGCACCCGATGGGGAAGCGTCTGTGCCAGTGCCCCGAACACCACATCGGTAATGCGTTGCGACGTCTCGACGTTGCCGCCCGCGACCGCCGCCGGTCGCCGCGCGTTGACGATCGTTCCTTCCGGGGCGATGACGGAAATCGGTTTTGAAATTCCCGCGTTGTAGGGCACGTCTTCTTCAATCAGACAGCGAAAACAGTAGACGACGCCTGCCAGCGTCATGGCGAAGTTGGCGTTGACCCCACCCGTGGTCTGGGGCGCGCTGCCCGTGAAATCGACCGTCGCCCGGTCGCCCGCGATGGTCACGGCGGCCCGAATGCGGATGGAATCGTCAGTGATGCCGTCGTCGTCCAGAAAATCCTCGAATTCATAGGTTCCGTCCGGCAGGCCGACCAGCATGGCCCGCGTCATCCGCTCGGCGTACCGCTGCATTTCCGCGGCATAAAGCAGGGTTTCATCGAGACCGTACTTTTTGACGATTTCCCTCAACCGCTTCTCGCCCGTCCGGTTGGCGGCAATCTGGGCGGCGAGGTCGCCTTCGCGCTCGACCGGCGTGCGGACGTTGGCGAGGAGGATCGCGAGCACGTCCGCCACCATTTCTCCGCCACGCATGAGCTTGACCGGCGGCAGGATCAGTCCTTCCTGAAAGAGTTCGGTCGCGAGCGGCATCGAGCCGGGCGTCATGCCGCCCACGTCGGAATGGTGGGCGCGGTTGGCGACGTAAAAGGCGGGCGTTTCGCAGCCCGCAACGAACACCGGCGACACGCAGGTGATGTCGGGCAGGTGGGTGCCGCCACGAAACGGGTCGTTGACGAGGACCACGTCGCCGGGGGCCATCGGTCCCGCGTCGATGGCCGCCCGGACCGAGAGTGGCATCGCCCCGAGGTGAACCGGCATGTGGTCGCCCTGCGCGATGGTATTTCCGTCGCCGTCGTAAACCGCGCAGGAATAGTCCATGCGTTCCTTGATGTTCGGAGAAAAGCTCGTCCGTTGGAGGGTGATGCCGATTTCCTCGGCGACCGAGACAAACAGGTTCTTGAAAATCTCAAAAGCGACGGGATCGAGCGACATCGGGTGGCCCTCGGCGGTTTTTAATGAAAGGAGATGGAAAAACTTCCGGAATGTTCCCGGAATGTAACACCGGTTTCCACCGGTTTCACCTGACCGAAACACCGCGATGGAAAATGACCCTCTTGGGATGAATTTCCGGATCGAGAGGTCTTTATGTTTCGTCGTCACGCCTTTTTCTTGTTTCTGCTAACGGTTTTTTCGGTTTTTCCCGCTCTTTTGACTTTTGGAGGACCGGTCCGGCAGGAGGTGAAACCACTTTCGGACAGTGAACTGCTGGACGGTCTGAAAAAGCTTCGGGAGGAAATGACCGTCCTGAAGACGGAAGTCGAGGCCCCTGCGGGAACGGGGCATCTCGACCGTAAAAACCTCGCCTACGAGGAGTATCAGGCGGCTTTCGGGAGCTATGCCATGAAAGTCGAGGAGGCGTACCGGCAACTCGCCGAGTTTTATTCACGGATTGACCGGCTGTACCGGACCAATCCCAATTCGCCGCTCTATAAACAGATCATCAAGGAATACCTCGATGCGAAAGCTGCGTTTGACGCCGCCAAGGCGGCCTTCGGCGGGGTGCCCGCGCCGGAGACGCTGCGGGCGGTTGCGACGGTGTCGCCCGACCGGCGATTGAATGACCGCGTCGCCGCCTCGCTCCGGAACGAACCCCGTGAGGATCGCCCGGCGGTCGCGCAGGAGATTCTTCAATCCGACGAATCGAGGTTCATCGGCACATTTGACGCGGTTGAGATGTTCCTGCTCGTCAAGGGCGATGCGGCCTGTTACGTCCTGTTCGGCTGGAAGGAGCAGATGACCGACGATTCCGGGAAAAAATCCCAGCGGTATCATCTGTCGCTCGTCCGGTCGGAATTCTTCCCGGTTGCCGCGCTCGGCAAGGAGTGGTCGGCGGCCCGTCATCTGGAAAAAGCACTGACCCTTTCGCTCGTTCCGGTGGATGCCCGAGGCGACGTTTTCAACAATCTGAACCAGTTTCTGACCCGCGTGAAATCCTACTCGCGCGCTGATTGAATCGGTCGCTCATCCGGAAATGAAAAAGGCCCCGCGATTCGTCCGGGGCCTTTTTCATTTCTGACGCAGTGCGTGATGCGCCTGTTATAAAAGTGCGCTAATGTACCCGGCCGCGTCAAGCAACCACTCGACGCGAAAAAACCCTCTTTTCGGTGAACAGGAAAAGAGGCATAATCGGCTGGATTTCCCCTTGGTCGTCGCTCCCCCCTCGTCGCCGGCGACTTGATGCGGTCCGTGTCCGCTTTTGAAAAATGTGAATTGGAGTCGGAAGCCTATGACGCAGAACAAGCTCTATTTTTGGTTCCGTCGTAATCGTTTCATGGCAGTTGTTTTGCTTGGCCTTTTCGCGTTGACCGGGGCAACTGTAGTCGGACAAGACGGAAAGACGTTTTCGGAGTCAGATCTTCTGGCGGCGATTCGGGCCTTCAAGAACGAAGTCACCGATATGAAGGGGCAGCTTGCCGGTCAGAACGCGGCCATCAAGCGGCCGGACCGGAAACAGATGGCCTATGCCGAATACCGTACGAACTATGATTCGTGGAACCTCAAAATCGAACAGAGCTATGCCAAGCTGCGGGGCTTTTACGAAGGGGTCGATCGGGTTTACCGCACCAACCCGAATTCCTCATTGTATGGAGAAATTCGTCAGGCCTATCTGGATGCCAAAACGGCGTTTGACAGCCTGAAGGAAACCTTCGGGGGGTACAATAAGCCGGACAACATGCGGACTCAGGCCATTGTCATCACCGACGGTCGGCTGTCACGTCACATCTCGACTACGGTTGCCAGTGCCAAAACCGAGAACAAGCCGCTCGTTGACCTTTCGCAGGCTGATGAAGTCCGGTACATCGGAAAGTTTGACGCGGTTGAACTGTACTTGTTCGTGAAAGGTGATTCGGCCTGTTACGTTTTGTACGGCCTGCGCGAACGCAGCCTGAACGACAAAGGCGAGTCGGTTGATACCATCGACTCCCGGGTGGTTTTCTCCGACTCCTTCCCGGTGGGTGGTGTGGCCAACCTTTCACCCCAGCAGCACCTCGACCAGGTTCTGAAGGTCAAGCTCACACCCGTTCAGGCACAGGTGGAAACTTGGCGCTTCATCACCGAATCCCTCGCCAAGGCAAAGAGTTACGCAAAAGTCACCGACTAAATCCGGTGGCCCGGCCGGAATCAGCTTTCACGAACAGGCGCCGCCCTCGGTTTTGACTTGTACGCCGGGAGCGGCGCTGTTACTTTCGGCCACCTGAATCGGATTTTCGCCCCACGTCACATTCCTGGTACTGCCCCCGAACGAACCGATGTCTTCGTCTCCGGTCGAACGCACAGCGCCCTCCGTCGTCCTGCTGTTCGGTGAATCCGGCCCGGTCCTGAACGAAACGCTGGCCGTGCTGGAGAATAGCCGTTTTGAGGTCGTTCGTGTGTCCACCCCGAACGGTCCCGAGACGGTACGGGCGGACGTGATGGTCATCGCCCTTTCCGGGCAGGAAAAAGGACCGGAGGCTTCCAAACTGCTGGCGCTGGCAGAACTCGGTCTACCAACCGTCATTGTGGCCGAAAATCGAACTGACGAGGAATTGGCTGGGTGGTTTTCCGTCGGTGTGGCCGATTGTTTTCTGCTCCCGCTGCGACCGGCGCTGTTTCTCCACCGTTTGAACCGGGTCGTTGCAGGACGTGCCAGGTCTCGTGAAGCCGCATTTCGCGAATCGTTGCTGAACGGCCTCTACAACTGTTCGCCGGCGCGAATCGGCGTGGTCGAGTTTTCCGGTTCCGAAATTGTCGTCCGATCGGCCAACCAGCTTCTGGCCGATGAGTTCGATCTTCGGCTGGATCAACTGGTCGGTTCGTCCCTGAACGGTCTTGAGCTTTCCGAGGACGCCACCCGCGAACTCAACATCTGGGTCGGCTGGTGTCGCGAATCCATTCGTCTCGGCCGCTCGGTATCGTTCGTTCATCAATCGCTACGATCTCATCGCTGGTTTTCCGCCACCTTTGAACCTCTCAACTTCCAGGCCGACGGGAAATCCACGGCGGTCTGCTTTTTTGTCGAGGACATCAGCGACAAACAGGCCGCCAAGGTTCTTTCCGCCGAAAGCGAAGCCCGGTTTTACAAGGTTTTTCAGATTATTCCCGTGCCGACCGCCATCATCAGTCTCGCAAGCGGTCGGCATGTGGACGTCAACGCTGCCTACACGCAGCTTCTCGGGTATGCGCGTGAGGAAATCGTCGGACGGACCACGAATGAAATCCGTCTCTGGGCCAGGCCGGAACAGCGCGACGCCTACTACCGGCGAATCCTTGAAGAAGGGATGGTGACCGATTTCGAGGCCAGCTACCGCACCGCCTCCGGTGACATTGGCGAATGCCTCGTTTCGTCGGTCATGATGCGAGTCGGTGATCAGGAGTGCCAACTCGCGCTGCTTCAGGACATTACCCAGAACAAGCGCATCACCGAGCAGGTCCAGCAGCGCGAAGCGTGGTTCAACGCCATTCTCAACGCGACGCTCGACGGTATCGTTGCCGAAGACAACGAGCGCATTGTCTTTGCCAATCGGTCGCTGGCGCGCATGTGCGGGTACGAATCCGCCACCGAACTCATCAACCGCGATTTTTCCGTGATCTGTGAGCCGAACGAGGTCGCCCGGCTGCGCGAATTCAGCCGCCGTCGCCTGCGCGGCGAACACGCACCCCTGACCTACGAGTTCACCGCCAAGCACCGTGACGGAACCCTGTTTCAACTCGAAAATTCCGTTTCGGAATTCGTCATCGATGACAAGAAATACTTCATCGCCGTCATGCGCGACGTCCAGGAACGCAAGCGGCTTGAGGAAAGTCTCAGGCAGGCGCAGAAAATGGAAGCCGTCGGTCGCCTCGCGGGCGGCATCGCCCATGATTTCAACAACCTGCTCAACGGCATCCTCGGTTTTACCCGGCTGGCAATTCAAAAGGTCGGCGACCAGCAACCGGTCCGCCACTACCTTGACGCAATCTTCACCTCGGCGGAACGCGGCGCGGCGCTCGTTTCCAAGATGCTTGCTTTTGGAAAGCCCAAAGCCCCTTCGCGGCAACTTGTATCACTCAAGCAGATTCTGTCGGAAAGCGTGTTTCTGGTCCGCGGGATGATTCCCCCGACCATCGAGATCGTCGAGGACTTCCCCGATGAACTGATGCTCCTCGAAGCCGACCCGGACCAGATTCAGCAGATTGTCGTCAATCTCTGCATCAACGCCCGCGACGCGATGGTTCGCGAGGGACACATCACCATCAGCGCCCGCAACGACCATTTTCCGGAAAATCTGCCGGAGGACATTCTTTCCGGCTGCGGCACCGGGCACTGCGTCACCCTCACCATCGCGGATGACGGCGAAGGCATGCCGCCCGACGTGGTCCGGCGGATTTTCGAGCCGTTTTTCACCACCAAGGATATCGGGAAGGGAACCGGACTCGGCCTGTCCATCGTCCACGGCATCGTTTCCTCACACAACGGGACGATTTCGGTCGAAAGCGCGCCGGGCAAGGGAACGCGCTTCGACATCCGCCTGCCCGCCATCCCAGATGTCTGCGCCCTGCCGCAACCCCACACGCTGACGACGACCTTCGAGGGCCGCGAAACCGTCCTCATCATCGAGGATGACCCGCTCATCACCGGTCTGTTCAGCGAAGTGCTCATGCAGTACGGGTATCGCGTCCTCACCGCCGCCGACGGGGAGGCTGGCCTCAACGTCCTCATGAAAAACCGAAAAGCCGTGTCGGTGGTGATTCTCGACGTCATGATGCCCCGCATGAACGGCCTCGTCTGCTTCTTCAAGATTCGGGAAATCGCGCCGAAACTCCCCGTCATCGTGTCGAGCGGCTACGGCGAGGAGTCGCTCTCCGCCGAACTCGCCGCCCGCGCCGACGCTTTCCTGCAAAAGCCGTTTCTGCCCGAAGCGCTGCTTCAGGCCCTGCGCGACGTCCTCGACCGCGCCGGGCGGTACTGATTCCGGTAAAACTTCGCCCGGGTTTCCGGGTCCGGTAAGGATTCGTACGGTTTCATACCTCCGTCGCGAATACCTTGGCGCGTCCGAAATCCATTTCTGCGAGGTTCCCCGACGATGAGCGACATCCTTCCGAGCCGCCTCTCGCCCTATCGCGAATTCAACGACATTCCGACGGGCCGCAAACTGTCCCGCAATTTCTATCAGGGCCGCGTCACATCGCCGCCCGTCACGAACACCGCCCCGCCCGCGCCCGCCGGCGGCGTCGGACGTGAAATCCCGCGTGGACGCAAGCTGCCTTCCGGGTTCTACGCGACCCGCCGCACCTCGGCGTTCCAGCCCGAGCAGTACACCACGCCGTCGCCGCGTCGCACCGCGCGCCTCTCCGGCCGCCCGATTACCGATTGGTACGACCCCCGTTAAAAAGTCGGGAGTCTGGAACAGCAGCCTGACCGTCAGGGAGGGCTTCAGGGTAAAAACAAACCGGGCCGGGGAGCGCATCCCCGGCCCGGTTTCGTTTCGAACGGTACGGACAGCCCTCCCTGACGGTCAGGCTGCTGTTTTAGGCTGCCGTTACGCCGTGGCGGCGGAGAGTCTGACCGGGACGTATTTGTGATACGGCGTGCCGGCGAAGGGGTCGCGGTCTTCAGCCGAAGTGAGTTCGTTGATGCGCGCGCCGTTGCGGCGGCGTTCGCCGTTTTCGCCCGGATGCTCCATTCCGTAGCCGTGCGGCAGGATGACGTGGCCGGGCCGCAATCCCTCGTCGAAGGCCACCGACACGATTACCGCCCCGCGTTTTGATTCACACTTTGCAGAATCGCCTTCGGAGAGTCCGAGTGTCGCCGCGTCCGACGGATGAATCCGTAACGCGCCCTCCGGGTCCGTTTTACGCCAGGCCGGATCACGGTAAATCGCGTTCGCGTTGTACGAACGACGCTCCCCGGCCGTAAGGATGAAAGGAAACGCCGTATCTCGCGCGGGCGGGGCCGGGTCGAGCGCGGCAAGCTCGGCCAGCATCTCCGGAATGGCGAGATGAATCCGGCCGTCAGGGTGTCGGATAAAGTTCCACGTTTCTTCATATTCATTGATGCTGAACACCGCTCCGGAGCGGTTTCCGAGAATGGCCGCGAACAGCGACTCGCCGAGCATCGGGCCGTCGCCCGGATAGCCTGCGCGTTTAACCGCCTCCGCGTTTTTCGCGGCGAATTGGTGCGCCGTGGCCCAGAGGAACGCCGCGGCCTTCGCGCCGTCGGGCAGCGTCGGACCGAGCGTTTCATAAAGAATGATGGCCCCGAAGTCCGCCAGTTCGGGCCGCTGCTTCATCAGCTTCTGAAAACCCATCGCGAAGGCGAGCCGGTTCATCTTTGCCGCCGACTTCAATTCCTCGAAATCGTCGGTCAGCGCGCCCATCGCGCGAATCAGCCGGGTGTAGATTTCCGGCTCGGGAAGGGTTCCGGGAAGCGGTTCGAACAACGGCTTCCGCAGATGAAAGGCGTTTTTCGGAAATTCGAGGTTGAAAAAAGTCGCTTCCCACTTTTCAAACTGCGAGGGCGCGGGCAGGACGTAGTGCGCCGCCCGCGCCGTTTCGGTCATCGCCACGTCGATGACGACGAACAGATCGAGCTTCGCGACCGCCGCGCGGTAGGCCGTCGTGTCGGGCATGGTCACGAGCGGATTGCCGCTGTCCACGATGAGCGCGCGCGTCCGGTCGGGGTGGTCGCTGTCGATTTCCGCCGGAAGAATCGCGGGCGGCAGCAGATTCGCGATGAATGGAAACCCGGTCACCGCTGATCGCTTCTGTTTTTCGCCTTCATCGGAGTGGCCGATCATCGGAACCAGCGATGTGTGCAGGTTGATGCCGCCCTTCTTTCCGAAATTTCCGGTCAGCAAAAAAAGCAGCGATCGCAGGTAGGCGTTGAGCGTGCTGTTGAGGGTCTGTTCGATGCCGAGGTCGGTGCGTACGCAACAGGTTTCGGCCTGTCCGATGAGCCGCGCGGCGCATTCGACGTCGGCCAGCGCCACGCCCGCGCGTTCGGCGAAGGCGGCAATCGGCACGCGCTTCAAATGCTCGATGACCTCTGCGGCATCGTTCGTCCGCGATTCCAGAAACTTTTCATCAATGAGATGATCGCGGACGATAACGGCCAGAATCGCCGCCATCAGAAAGGCGTCGGTTCCGGGGCGGACCTGAAGGTGCAGGTCGGCGAGTTCGGCGGTTTCGGTCCGGCGCGGATCGATGACGATCATCGTCCGTTTCGGGTTCTTGCGGATGTCCTGAAGTACCTGCCGGGCGTTGCGGATGCCGTGCGACTGCCACGGATTCGTGCCGATGAAGACGACCACGTCGGCGTGTTCGACATCTTCCGCCGGGTGGCAGTTCTGACGACCGTAGAGCCGACCGTCCACCCAGAAGCCGCCCGTCTTTTCCTGCGCCAGCGCCGAGTAGAAATTGTGCGTACGAAGTGCGGTGCGGAACGCTTTCGAGTAAGGACCGGCGAGGTGGTTGCCCTGTCCGCCGCCGCCGTAGTAGGCGATGGTCTTGCCGCCATGTTCATCGCGGATGGCCACGAGTTTCGCCGCGATTTCCGAAATCGCCGTCTCCCATGAGATCGGCTCGAAGTCACCGGCGGCCGTGCGGCGGAGGGGCGTTGTCAGCCGGTCGCCATGATTCTGGTAGAAGTTCAACCGCTGTGCCTTCTGACAGAAATAGCCTTCCGAAATCGGGTGGTTCTTGTCGCCCCGGATGCGGGTCATTTCGCGTCCCGTGACTTCGACTTCGATGCCGCAGTTGCGGCTGCACAGGATGCAGGCGGTCGGATTCCAGGTGGCGGTGGTGGACATCAGGGACCTCCGTTTTTGTCCGGCCCTCAAGGACCGGGCGGGCAGTGTCAGGTTTCGGACAGGCGGCGCGCGGCGGCGCGACACGTTTTCAAAATTGCTCGTGACCGGGTGTCGTCCCGGACGCCCCGCGAAAGAAGCAGACCTCCGACGCTCAGAGCCATCAGGGCGACGGCGCGTTCATCGGCGGGAATCTCGCCCGGCGGCAACAGGGTTTCAATTTCGGAAAGGTAACGGTCGAGGTTGCGTTCGTAGGCGGTCCGCGCTTCGTCGCCCGCGCGCGCGACATCGGGCGTGAGGGTCGGCAGGGGACAGCCGTCGGCGACCCGGTCGCGGTGCGCGGCGCTCAGGTAGGCATCAATGAGGGCGTGAATTTTTTCCGCCGACGGTTCTTCCGCCGCCGTCGCGGCCCGCGTCGGACGGGCTTCGGCGGCGGCGTTCATGGCTTCGGTGAACAGTGCCTTTTTGGAAGGGAAGTGGGCATAGAACCCGCCCGCCGTCAGACCCACTTCGGCCATGATCGCGTCCACGCCGACACCGTCGAAACCGTGCGAGCGAAAGAGCCGCGCCGCCGCCGCGACGATCCGGTTCCGGGTCTCCTGCTTATGTTCTTTTGAATACCGCATGCGGTTATAATATGACGTTCGTCATATTATGGGCAATAAAAAAATCGCGATGGGTGAAATCGCGATTTATGTCATAGGTCAGTATTTCAAAGTCTTGGAGTCTGGAGTCCGGATTGAAGAAAGTCTTGGGAGTCTCGGGAGTCAAAAGCAGTTGTAAGAAGTTTTTACTGATCCCTGGCCCCTTTCCGGTTTTGAACCTGAAACCGGACACCCGAAACCCGACACCTTTTTCAGCACCTACTTCTTCGGCTGGATCGGCTTGAGGTTCGGGTCGGGAACGGCGTTGGTGATCGGGGCTTCGGAGGGAAGAATGGTGATGCCCGGCTTGCCGTTGGTCGGGAGCGGCTTGCCTTCCGGAACACCCTGAA
>JBDRAL010000014.1:0-31434 GCA_039793685.1 Blastocatellia bacterium NZW_1522 | reverse complement strand
CAGGATTCTTCGAAAAAAGAATGGCCGTGTCGCCAATGGAGAATTGCCCGACACGGCCACGGTCAATGGAGAGGTGACCATTACATGCGTATCCATCAAAGGCTCGGGATTCTAAGGGGCATGCCATCGAAGGCGAAGAACAATCTTCCAAATTTCGGAAGACTGATCGACTCGACTTCTCTCCGCCGGACGTGGAGTTTCGCCTCGGGAATACGGATCAAAAGATTGGAATTTTCTAAGAAAATTGGTACATTTACGCGAACTTCTACATTGTGGCTTCATCCTCACCATGGACATTCCCTCGACGACTCGAAGGATATTCGGGTTTTTCCCGACCGTTTTGCTTGCCCTCGGCTGGATTCTTTCAGTCGGCGGAATCGGCGTCCTCGCTCAGGACAAAAACGGCGAGTTACGGGAAAGCCGACCGGTTGAAGCGGTTCTTCTCACGGAAGATCAGGGAAAAGACGAGGCCGTGGTCACGAGTGACTTCGACGGTGACCGCAAACCCGACACCGCGGTCGGGACGCTGGAACCCAATGGGTACGAAATCGAGGTTCGGCTTTCGAGCCATCCGGCATCGCCGGTGTTCCTGCGTGGAGACCAGACCGGTCCGGTCGCGATCCTCGTGGGAGACTTCGGCCACAATCATCATCCGGATATCGCCGTTGCCGAAACTTCCGCGCTTTCCGAGCCAGACATCTGGATCGGAAATGGGTCGGGTGAATTCCGGTTTCTGGAAATCGCCCATTCCGGCTTCGGTCCCCGTTTACCGGAAGGGACTCTTTCCGGATTTCGAGGAAGTGTCCCCGGAATCTGCCAAACCAGTCAAATCGACCCTTTCCATGAAAACGCGACCTGCCGCCCACGGATTTGCAAACTCCTGAATCTTGGCGGCCTAACTTCCTATTCGGCCCCCGAAACGCTTGAACGGGCGTTCTCCCCGACTTCGCCCCGAAGCCCTCCCGCGCATTCTTCCCGAACGTAAACGGACCTCTTTCCGCGATTGAAAGCTGCGTCCGGTATCGGCGATGCCCCCTTTACGGCTTCATCGTCCCTGAGAATCCCATTTCATTTTTCGGTGTTCGGGCGTTCGTCCGGTTCGAATCAGAACCGCGTGGACGACATTTTTCCGAAACACCAGGTACGGGAGTGTTCAACCGTGTGCGGAATCGCAGGATTTACCCACCTTCATGGATTGGGCCAAAGCGCGGCTGCGTCGCGCGCGCTTTCCAGATCAATGGACTCGATGTTTCACCGGGGACCGGATCAACAGGGAAGATTCGTCTCCGAACGGGTTTCACTGATCGCCGTGCGATTGAAAATCATTGACCTCGCCGGAGGAAACCAGCCGATGAAGAGTCCGGACGGCAAAACCGTCATCGTCTTCAACGGCGAGATCTACAATTTTCGCGAACTTCGCCTTGAACTCGAACAACTCGGTCATTCCTTCGCCTCGAACTGCGACACGGAAGTCGTTTTGAAAGCCTTCCTGGAATGGGATACCGACTGTTTCTCGAAACTGCGCGGCATGTTCGCCGTGGCGTTCTGGAACGAGACGCGAAGCCGACTGGTGCTTGGACGCGACCGATCCGGAATCAAGCCGTTGTACTACTTTCACGACGGTCAGGACGTTGTCTTTGGTTCGGAACTCAAGACCCTCTTCGCGCACCCGTCGGTCGAGCGGACAATCGACCTGAACGGTTTGAGCCATTTTCTTTCGCTCAATTTCGTTCCGACCCCTTATACCCTCGTCGAGGGAATCCGGAAACTGCCCCCCGGCCATTGGCTCGAATGGAACGGGGGCAACATCGCGATTGAGCCCTACTGGTCGCTCAAATTCGACACTGACCCAAACCTGACGTTCGAGGAAGCCAAGCTCGAACTCGACGGCCTGCTTCGTTCGTCGATTCGGGAACAGATGGTGGCGGATGTTCCGCTCGGAATCTGGTCGAGCGGTGGCCTCGATTCCTCAACCATCCTGCATTACGCGGCGGAGGCGTCTTCACGCCCGCTCAAGACGTTCTCGATTTCATTTTCCGGCCAGGGGTGCGACGAAAGCGGGTATTTTCGGGAAACCGCCCGACGATACGGTTCGGACCATCACGAATTCGACATGAACGAGGGACTTGATCTCGCCGCCGTCATCGAACGAATGGCCTTCTACTCGGACGAACCGAGCGCCGACGCCGGGGCGGTTCCGGTCTGGTACCTGTCCAAAATGTCCCGCAAACACGTCACGGTTGCTCTGAGCGGCGATGGCGGCGACGAACTGTTCGGGGGCTACCTGACCTATCTGGCGGACGGCTACGCCCGGACGATGCGTCACCTTCCGGGCGTTTTCCGGCGCGGGGCACTGTCCGCCGCCCGGCGGTGGCCAGTCTCGGACCGCAAGATCGGCCTCGAATACAAGGTCAAACGCATGCTCGAGGGGACGCTGCTTCCGGAAACCGAAGCCCACTTCTTTTGGAACGGCACGTTTTCGCGCGATGAGAAACGCCGGCTCTGTCCCGACCTTCCCCGAACCTCCGCCCACGCCCTGATGGAACGCCTTCCGGATGTGCCGGCCGGAAAACTGGACCGTTTTCTTTATGCCGACCAGCATTACTATCTGACCGACGACATTCTCTATAAATGCGACCGGATGAGCATGGCGCACTCGCTCGAAGTCCGTCCGCCGTTTCTGGATCATCGCGTCATCGAGTTCGCCGCCCGACTTCCCGAAAACTTCAAGATCCGCGGGGGAACGCTCAAATACATCCTGCGCGAGCTGATGAAGGACAAACTCCCCAAACGGATTCTAAAGCGTCCGAAAGAAGGGCTGGATATTCCCGCGCATGGGTGGCTTCGCGGACCGCTCCGGGAACTGCTGCTCGATACGCTGACGGAATCCGAAGTCCGCCGGACGGGCCTCTTCGAATGGAAATACGTGGAACGGCTGCTCACCGACCACCTGCTCCGGCGGGCGAACTACGGATACCATCTGTGGGGGCTGCTCACCCTTTTCCTGTGGATGAGGCATTGGGACATTCGAACCGGGCACGGCTCGGAACTGAAACTGACTCCGGCGTCCAGTTTCTCTCTCGTGAGGTAACGGCGCTTTCCCAATGAAGGCGGATCGATTGAAAGGAAGTGAGGCCGGTTATGAAGTTTTTTCCGAGGGGGTTGATTGCGCTCCTCTGTTTTGGAGGGCTGGTGGCGGGAAATCAGTCATTTGCAAAAGAACCGTCAAATAAAACCAGGGAACTGAAGTTCAAGCCCGGATCGAAAACAATTATCCGCAAGGACGGCCTTGAAAACGGAGGCGTCGGGGAATACCGCCTGACCGGACAGGCCGGGCAGATGGTTGTCATCCGGATTTCATCCCGACCGTTCGGGTCGGTTGTTCCGGTCGAGGGGGCAATCCAATCCCCGAATGGTGAGATCCTGCCCCTGTCCTTTGATGGAATTGAACGATGGTCAGTCACACTTTCAACGACCGGTCCGCATGTACTCCGAGTCTCCCCGAAAAGTCCTTCCCGGAGGAAGGCGACCTATATCCTGACGGTCACGCTGAAGTCGGACGGGCCACTTCACCCGTGACCTTCAACGTCTTCGCGCATCGCCCACGTTGCAAATTCATTCCGCCGGTTTTCGACCCCGTAATGGATTACGCAGTGCCTTACAAGTGGGGAAGCAAGCTCGACTTCCCTTCCCGTTTCAGGGCTGGCTACCATCACCAAAGGGTATCGCCCCACATTTCCGTTCAATGACGGCAACGTTCCGGACAGAATTTTGGGGGAAGCATTGATTTGGCCGGACAATGGCTCTCCCAAGCGGATCGGGGCCGACTTTCGGGCTGACCTGAAACAATTCTGGAACCCGATCTGTTCTCATTTTTCACCTTGAATGAAGCCGACCGTCGTTTGATCGCCATCCACCGACGGGACGCGAACCAGCCCTGGCCACCAAACTGGTCCAGGGATTCCCGTTTCGCCGAAAGGCGTCGGGCTCATTGCCTCAACCTCTGGACGTCGCGTTCAAGGGCACTGGTCCCTTGGATGTCCGGTACCCTTTCCAGCGGTTGAAGAGGGACCTGTTCATGACGTCGAGACGACCGGGCCGGGAAAGGTACCCGAGCCTTGACGGATTCGTGAAACGGATCGAGCCCGAAGACCTCCGTCGTGACTTTTCGCTGTCGCCCTCCGACCATGACGTGGTCAAGGCCAAACGTGGGAGCGGCAACCGCCTCGGGTTTGCGCTTCGGCTGTGTGCCCTTCGCTATTTCGGGTACATTCCCGAGCCGATCACCGATGCCCCGCCAGAGGTTGTCGCCTACGTCGCGCGCCAGCTTGACCTGCCTCCCGAAGCCCTGGTGGGATACGGCACGCGGGAACAGACCCGCACCGCTCATTTTCGTGACATCGTCACGCACCTCGGTTACCGAAAACTCGAAGCCCGGGACCGAAGGCCGTTGCAAATCTGGCTTCGTGATCGGGCGCTCGAACACGACCGACCCGACACGCTGTATTCGCTGCTTCGCGAACACCTGCATGGGAGAAAAATCGTTCGTCCAGGACTCACCGTCGTTCAAAGATTCATCGGGACCGCTCGGGAGGCGGCGGAGAAAGCGACATGGAAGGCCGTTTCCGCCCTCCTCAACCAGGAACTGCGCGAACGCCTCGATGCTCTCATAAAGGTTGACTCTGAAGCCGGACATTCACCCCTCGTCGATTTCAGAACCGTCGCCAACAAGGCAAGGCCGAAAGATATTCTTGCAACGCTCGGTAAAATCCAAAAGATCAGAGACTTCGGTGTCCCTGAGTGGGATATGTCCGCCTTCAACCCCAACCGGCTCAAGACCCTCGCGAAATTCGCTCGAACCTCCGATAGCCAAATGCTTCGTCGCCTGGCCGACTCACGCAAGTACCCCACCCTGGTGGCCTTCCTGTGGGAAACGCTGGCTGACCGAATCGATGAAGCCATCGACCTCTATGACCGTTGCCTGAGGGACCTCGCGCGGCGGGCCGAAAAGGAACTTCAGGAGTTCCGACGCTCCGTGGCCGAGGCCACCAACGAAAAGGTGAAGCTGTTTCATTTGGTCGGAAAGATCCTGCTTGATCCGGATGTTTCCGATGCCGACCTGCGCCTCAAAATTTTCACCGCGATTCCGCCGGACAAATTTCGATCCGCCGTTGATGATTGCGCCCGAATCGAACGTCCGCTTGACGACACGCATATCGACTTTCTCGGGCAACGCTATGGCTATCTGCACCAGTTCACGAACCAGTTCCTCGACGCCTTTACGTGGCGGGCGGCCCCCGGCGCCGAACCACTCGTGGCCGCGGTGAATCTCCTGAAGGACATGTGGGCGAAAGGCAAACGTGGTTTCGCCGAAGATCCACCGACTGGCTTCATTCCCGAAAAGTGGAAACCGTTTGTCATCGGCGAGAACGGCCATGTCGGAAAACGGTTTTACGAACTCTGTGCCCTTTGGGAACTTCGCGCCGCGCTTCGGGCCGGAACCGTTTGGGTCACGGGTAGTCGCCGGTACGCCGACCCGACCGGATATCTGATTCCGAAAGTCCGATGGGTTCAAATGCGGGAGGAAGCCGCACGACTGATCGAAGCGCCGCTTGCGCCAAATAACCGAATCGAGGCGCGCATTGCCGAACTCGAAACTGCGGCGGCAACGCTGGACGAACTGCTTGAGGGCAAACGCGGGGTCGCCCTGGATCGCGATGACCGGTTGATCCTCTCACCGCTCGACCCTGATGAACGTCCGGACTCAGTGGCTGTGGTTGAAGCGATGGTGGCCGACCGGCTTCCGCGAATCGCTCTCCCGACACTGCTCATCGAGGTGGACCGACTGACCGGATTCTCGCGGCACCTGACCCATACCGGGAATCGCCGCCGTCGCAAGGAAGAAGAAATGGTTGCCCTCTACGCAGCGCTGCTGGCCCAGAGCGGCAACTTCGGAATCGCGCGAATGAGGGAAATGTCGGGATTGTCCGAGGACGTGATCGAGTGGGCCTCACGATGGTATCTCGGAGAGGAGGGGCTGGACGAAGCCAACCTCGAATTGATCAATTTCCACCACCATCTCCCCCTTGTCTCCCAATGGGGAGGCGGGACATTCTCATCCTCCGACGGGCAACGTTTTCCGGTTGCCGTCAAGTCCCTCTCCGCCGTTCCGCTCCCGCGAGACTTCGGAATGGGACGCGGCCTCTCGGTCTACACCTGGACCTCTGACCAGCATTCCCAGTTCGGCACAAAAGTCATTCCCGCCACCGTCAGCGAGGCAACCATCGTCCTCGACGGCCTCCTGGACAACGAATCCGAGCTTTCCATCATTGAACACACAACTGATACGGGCGGCGTGACCGACGGCATTTTCGGCTTGTTTGATCTGCTTGGGATGCGATTCTCCCCCCGGATAAAAGACATCGGCAGCCAGCGGTTGTACCGGTTGGGCGACATCAAGGGTGACCGCGTGAAGGCCATCATGCGCCACAAAATCAATCGACCGCTGATCGAGCGCGGATGGGATGATTTGTTGCGGCTCGCCGCCACTGTCAAAACCGGCTGGGCACCGGCTTCACTCATGCTTTCGAAGCTTCAGTCCGCACCGAAGCGCTCTCCACTCATCAGCTCCCTTCGTGAATACGGGCGACTCGCCAAGACCGTTTTCATCCTCCGCTACCTCGGGAGCCCTGAATACCGACGGCGCATTCAACGCCAACTCAACAAGGGGGAAGCACTTCACGCGCTGCGCCAGTATCTTTTTTGCGCCAACGAAGGTCGGATTCGAAAGCACTCCATCGAGGACCAGCTCAATCAGGCCACCTGCCTGACCATCGTTACCAACGCCGTCGTCATCTGGAATACCGTCTACATTCAAGCCGCCATCGAACAAATTCGGCGCGAAGGCTTCCTCATTGACGATGACATCCTCCAGTACCTCTCACCGGTCCGCTTTGAGCACATCAATGTATTCGGCGATTATTCGTTTCCAGTGAAGGAAGAAATGCGACGGCGGATCCTCAGACCCCTGCGACAACCTTTATTGACGGATGGAAAAGGCAAAGGGAAACTGTAAATCCCGTTCTGAGACAACCGGTTGCCCGAGGAAGGTCCGGACACTGTTCGGCATTCCACTACTAAAGTTCGGAACGCTTGGTTAGGAGCGTCCCGAATGGACAGAAATGTCCCTATGGTGTGTTTTTTCACGGGGTTTGGACGGAAAAATCTCTAATGGTGTGTTTTTTCGTCATTACTGGGCGAACCCCACTTGGCCTGACCGGAACTTTTGCGCTTCAACTCGCACTCACCCTTTCAATTGCCGGAATGCAAAAGGCACTGGAGCCTTCTTCCGATTTTTAGGTTTCATCCAAATCCCAAGGCTGCCACACCCGTAAACCCCTTTGGAATCAACGCCTATGCTTTTCCCGACACTGACGTTCGGAAGGAAAGATCGCGAGCTTCTCGATGACTTCGGGGCGGCGGTTATGGGGGTGTCTCGATGAAAGCCGAGTCGAAAAACCTCCTTGAAATGGCGGAACGCATCAAGGCGTACGATCCGGAACTGTGGGGACGATGCTGTCCCCGAAAATTCGTCGGCGTGGACGGCTTTCGGACCGTCGAGATCCCCGGCATCTCGTTTTTTTCCTCGATCAAGGCGGTCGATCAAACCCGAGGATTTCCGGACCACTCCTCGAAGAACATTTACCGCGTCGCCTGGCATCTGCTCGACCAGGGCGTCCCGACCCTCTTCGTTCACCGGGATTTCGGGGAAGCGGTCCGGATGACCAGCCCGCCACCGGACATCCTCTGGACGGAGGCACACCTGCCGCACGAGACCGCCCTGCTGATGCTGCCTGAAGGTCTTTTCGAGGATGCCGACGGCAACCCGCTCCCGTTCATTGCCTATTCACGGATGCGTCGAGGGCAGGTGTACTCCGCCTTCGGGATGGAATTTGAAGTTGCCGACGATGTTTTGACCATCTACACCATGACGATCTCCGACGGTCCGCGGGGTGTTCCGGTCTCTTTCGAGATGACGCTCAACGGGGAAACCGGCCCGGCGGCAAACATCCAGGACATCCAGTACAAGAGCGCCCTTTCGAGGGAAGAGGACGCCTGGCTCAGGGAACTGGCTCAGTTCGTCCTGAAGTTTGCCCTGATCGTCGAAAGTCGCCCGGCTCTGATGAGTCGCGGCTCGATGGTGAGGAAAGCCGGGAAGGGCCGCTCGGCTCTTTGGTCACCCAACATCGTCGGTCGGGGATTCGGTACCGCCCGCGAACGCGCGCCTGGGGGGAGCGGAACCGGGCGTGCGACCGTTCGTCCGCACTGGAGACGCGGACACCTACGAAATCAGGCATACGGTGAAGCCCGCGCGCTTCGAAAGATACTCTGGATTGAGCCGGTCCTCGTTGGATAGAGGAGGGATGCGTGAAAAATTTGGATGATTCTTTTCTTGTTATCAGACGGCGATATGAAAACAAGAGCACTTCGCCCCAGACCCGGCGTGCGATCGCGAATTCCTTGAACATCTGGGAAGCGTACCTTCGCCGCCACGACAAGACGCCGGCACAGGCGACGGTGGACGACGTGGTTGCCTGGCGCGACGCGATGCTGGAAGGACGGGAAAGTTTCAGAAAGCTAACGCCGGCAACGGTGTCGCTTCGGCTCTCCATCGTTCGGACGTTTTATGGCCTGGCCGTCGACGAAGGCCTTCTGACATTCAACCCGGCGTCCGTGGGCCGCGTTCCGCCGCCAAAGCTCCCCGAAAACAGCCGGACGGTCGCCCTGGAAGTTCGGGACGTGCGACGAATGCTCGCCGCCCCGGATAAAACGACGCTCAAGGGACTGAGGGATGCAGTGATCCTGAACCTGCTGGCACGACTCGCGCTGCGCCGCGCGGAGGTCTGCTCGTTGAAGAATCGGGACGTGGTGCGCCTCGACACGAAGACTCCGGAAGGCCGGGAGATCGTCTGGGGCCTGCGGGTGACGGTGAAAGGTGGGAGAGAACGACTTCTTCCTCTGCCGACGGATGTGAAGGACCTCATCGACGAGTACCGCCGGCTGGATGACGGAAACCGACGTTCACTGCGTACCCACCTCGGTGAGTCACCCCTCGTCCAGGCCATCGGCGGTGGCCGCTTGCAATCTTCAGGGGCAATCTCCGGCGAGACCGTTCGGCGGACAGTCATTCAGTATGCTGAATACTGCGGAATCAAGAATGCCGCCCAGGCACTCGGAGAAGGTGGTGCAAGGGGAAAGCAAGCAGGCGTGACGCCACACCGCTTTCGACATACGGCCGTAACGATCGCGCTCGATCAGGGAATTTCACTCAGAAACGTGATGTCAATGACTGGCCATCGCAACATCGCCACGCTTCAACGGTATGATTCGAATAAGAATACAGTAGAGCGGAATGCAATTAATGAGTTAGATTTTGGCAAAAAATAGCTTTAGGAGATTGTGATGGCAAAACAGGTCGGGGCCAAAATTGAAGGTGACATTTTTCAGGGTTTGTTCTTTTGGTATAGAGCAATTGAGTTACTGAATCCTTACTCGGGTGTAATCGAAGTTGGAATCGAGCACGACTCTATTCCGGGGGTCGATGACGTTTTCGTTAAATATCAAGAACCAGGCGTAAACTCCGGGGGAAATTCCTGCATAGCCGACTACTTTCAAATCAAGTATCACCTTGATAGAAGTAAGGAATACTCTCATAAAAATATTTGCGATCCAAATTTTACAAAAGGAAAAAAGTCGCTCCTTCAAAGATTTTTCGATGGTTGGTCGAATATCCCTGAACAAAAAGGTAGGGTCAGGCTACATTTAGTCAGTAATTGGCAATGGGAGAGAGAAGACAAACTTGCCCCCCTACTTCGTGACTCCACAGACGGGGCCCTCCCGGACAATTTTTTTTCTGGAGGGCCAGGCTCTGATCTTGGAAGAATAAGAAACCATTGGAAAAATCACCTGCAAGCTGACGAATCTGATTTTTACCAGTTTGCCAGGAGTCTTCGCCTACGGGTCGATTATTTGAGCAGATCTGGTCTGCTGGAAGCATTTAATGACCGACTACTTGCAGTAGGCTTGAAAAGACTTGATTTCGACAAAGCAAAATCAGCTTATGACTCCCTTACCCAGCAGTTCATAACTGGAGGGAAAACGACTTTTGACCGAGATTCATTTCGCGAAATGTGTGAACGTGAAGATCTTTTTTCCCCAATGGGACCGCAAGTAACCGATAAAATCGGTATTCGAAGCTTCATGCGATTTGCTGAATCAATGGAAAGCGAATGCTCAAAATTCGTATGCGTTAGTGGCCTGTTTGAAGGTCGCTTTATCAGGGAGCAACGCGCGTGGAATGGTCGGGTCCTGAGTGAGGTTAGAAGCTTTTTGAGGAATCCAGAGTACCGCCAAATCGAGAGAGGGATCCTTCTTGATTGTCATTCTTCAATCGCATTTCTTGCCGGGTATGAGCTGGATAGAAAGTCTGGAGCGAAAGTGTACCCAGTTCAAAAGGGACTGGCCCCAGAAACCTGGAAGCCGGATCTTGCTTCCTATAAACCCAAAGCATTTTCGGACGTTTGGACAGTTCGTCACCATCCCAAAAAGAATGCGACAGGAAACCTTGTTTTAGCAATTTCGGCGACGCGCCAAGTTTTTGCTGACGTTGAAACCTACATCGATAAATCATTTCCAGACGTAGATGAAATCCTCGATGTCGAAATAAGTTCAGGCGTGGGAGCGACTTCAGTATCTGGTGCCAATCATGCGCTCAATCTGGCTGATCAGATCGCAGAATTGATTAGAAAGAGTAGTAAAGGGGGAAAGAACCTCGTTCATCTTTTCATGTCTGCTCCCAATTCAATTTTTTACTTCCTTGGGCAGCACCGGAAGTATCTGGGTAAAGTCCAACTATATGAATTTGACTTTGACCAAGAACAAGGCGGATCATATAAACCAAGTATTCGGTTTCCTTATCCGGAGGAGTAAGAAATGGAATTGAGCACTGATTTTAAAACGTTCTTGTCTGAGATTAGGCCGACGGAAAATCAAAAGGATGATTTAGTTCGAGGCCACAAAACACTTCGGGAACGTTTGAACGCTGATGAAACGATCTCGAAGATCCATGTCTCTGATTTTTTACAGGGAAGCTATCGACGCTCCACTGCGGTCCGGCCGAAGGGCGACCGACGTCCCGATGTTGACATCATTATCGTTACCAAGCTGTCGGAAGAAGAATACAAGAAGCCAAGCGATGCAATGGAGGTTTTCCGAAGTTTTCTTGAAAGGCATTACAAAGGAAAATGGAAGTTTCAGGGCCGCTCCATTGGAATCGAACTTTCCTATGTCGATCTTGATCTTGTTGTGACTTCGGCTCCCTCTGAAGCTGAGATTGATATCCTTCGATCTGACTCCGTAACTACTGATGATGACATTGAAGTTGCTCAAGATTGGAAATTGAATCCAGCGTGGGTTTCTCTTAGCCGTCGAGAATGCTGGAACCCTTCGGACGGAGACCTCGCCCAATTTGTACAACGTTCAGAAACCGAGGTTGAGTGGAAACTCAATCCTTTACGCATTCCTGATCGAAATGCTGAGATTTGGCAGGATACACACCCGCTAGAGCAAATCAGATGGACTAGGGATAAAAATAAAAAGACGAATTGCCACTTTGTGAATGTAGTCAAGGCCATTAAATGGTGGCGGCTGGTCAATTATGACGAACCGAAGCATCCCAAAGGCTTCCCGCTTGAGCGGATCATTGGTGAATGTTGTCCTGATGACATCAAAAGTGTTGCCGAAGGAATCACTCTGACCCTTGAGAATATCTTTTCTCAATATGCAGTTTTGGTAAGTTCCGGAGGGAAACCATCTCTACCTGATTATGGTGTTCCCAGCCATGATGTGTGGAAGCGGATTACTGCCCAGGACTTCAAGCTTTTCTATGACCAGGTAAAGGACGGCTCTGAGCTTGCCCGCAAAGCCTTTAACTCCCAAGACCGAACTGAAAGCGGTAATCTTTGGAGGGAACTTCTGGGTAATAAGTTTCCAAAGCCTCCCGAAAATGACAGATCAGGGAAACAAGGATTTACCCCGAGGACCGAACCTTCAGTCCCCGGAGGTGGCAGGTTTGCATGAAGGTCATTCCACCAGACCTTCCAAAGGCATTGGAAGGAGCTATTTTCAGGGGCCCAATACCGGAAGCCTGCGTGGTTGAGGCAATTTATCGGTCTGAATCAGAAAATTCGAAGTGGGTTCTTTCTGTTCTCCTGAAAAATCTGACGCCCAGCGAATTTGTTCCTGAAACGACGAAGTGGCTGGTACTGGTTGAGGAATTGTACCCTTTTGGGAAAATCGAGTTTTTCCCCGCCGCCGCCGGCGGGCTTGAAATTACGTTTCCACACCAGACCCATAATCAACCGCCGCTGAGGAACTCTCAGGAAATGAGGCAGGGGAGCATCTGTCTCATTACTCCTTTTCGGACCGAGCGAGTGCAAACCTCGATCATCGATCCAATTGGTGATTCTGAAAATCGCCTTGCCTGGTACCTCCAACGCGCCCTTGCCTGGCTGGAGGCAGCTTCAACGCGACGACTCCTTTCTCCCGGTGACCCTTTCGAAGTCCCAAGCATCCCAATGGCCAGGGGAGGGACGGGCCAGAGATTCGTTCACGACGAATCCGAATCTTGTTTCGACTCCTGGAAACCCCATTTCGGATCATGGGGGACGCTCAGTACAGGGTTACTGACGGATATTCCCAACGTTCTTGTCATTACCGGCTTTCACTCCGGGTTTTCAGAAATTCGGGCTTGGTCGGGGCGGCCCTGCTCTAACGAAGAAAAACCAATTGCAGGGTTTTGGTGGCTCTGGCACGAAACAATCGTACTCGAACCTTGGCAAACCCCGACAACCTGGGGACAGTTAAAAGCGATTGGACAGACCCAAGGTATCGATGCCGAAAAGGCAATCCAATTTTTTGTTGAAAAAATGAGAAACACTGGAACTCCCCGGATATTGCTTTTGGGATACCCCATTCCTTTGAGAGTCGGCGAAGAGCCTCGGGAAGTTTTCTGGTGTGCCGTTGAGTTACCCAACTTCTGGTCAAAAAAATCAAAACGTCTTAAAGCCCCCCCAAAGGGTACATCGCCCTGGATGCTTCAAGGCGGCAAGGAAGCTTTCGGAGACAATTCACTGATTAACTATTTGCCTACCGAGAACTGGGCTCCTGTCCGACTTCAAGCCAGGGGTGGCACCTCTTCAAAGCTCAAAAAGATGAAGTTGGTAGTTCTGGGAGTTGGGGCACTCGGTTCAATTCTTGCCGAGCTCCTTGTCCGGGGTGGCCTAGAAGATATTTCCTTGATTGATGGTGACTCCATTGAAGCTGGCAATATATGCCGTCACATCAATACTTTAGATGAAATTGGAAAGAATAAGGTAGAGGCTGTAGGAAGGCGTCTCCGCCAGATCTCCCCGAATGTCCGGGTGACGGAAACCAGAGATCGTTTTGCCGGCACGAAACAACAAGTCGAAGAAATGCTTGGACCATTCCAAGTCATCTGTGATTGCACTGGTTCGAATGCCGTGCTTTCCAACCTTGGCTTGGGTTGGTGGTCAATCCCGAGGGTTTTCACTTCTTTTTCACTTGGGTTTGAAGCGAGACGACTTTTCTCGTATTGCTGTAAGGGGTTTGAGTTTCCTGTCTCGGAATTTATGGAAAAGGTAAATCCATTCCTCGGGATGGATGCCGAAAACTGGTCATCGAAGGGTGAAGTCCTTGAAGGCGCAGGATGCTGGTCACCCCTTTTTCCAGCTCGTTATGATGACATCGTCATGGCTGCCACAATTTGTTTGCGTGAAATCGAGTCATTTGTTTCCAATGATGTTGCCAGGGTTCGTTTCCGCGCCTTTGAAAGAGCTGAACCCGATGAGACCTTTCAAGGATTCCGTTTGTGTGAATCCCAAGCAAAACCAACTAAACATGAATGATTGGTGTGGAAAAACAGAAGATGGGGCTTTGGGCTTGAAGATTGAACATTCCGTCCTGCAAGCCTGTCGGAACTATTGCTTGAGAGCGAAAAACCTTGAAACGGGCGGGATTCTAATTGGGAAATATTCTAACAATCACTCTTTCGCGGTAATTCAGGAAGCTACAGGCCCTCCCCTCGATTCACGGCGTGGGCCCTTTTGGTTTCATCGCGGTATCCAGGGATTGGCAGACTCACTGAATCGGAAATGGCACAATCCAAAACGGACCTATTACATCGGTGAGTGGCATTACCACCCTGCTTTCCATGTTGCCCCAAGCCAAGCTGATCTCGATCAAATGTTCAGGATTCAACGTGATCCTACATACCGGTGTCCGGAACCCGTAATGGTGATTTTGGGTTATCCAAAGGCGAGCGAAGATTTCCACGGTCGGGCCTTTGTTTTCCCAAACTCATCGGAATTCAAGGAATTTTTTCAAGTGAAAGGCATTCAATGAATGCCTAGTTGGAACTAAATCCGGAACAACTCGAAGCCGTCCAGTGGTCCGGCGGTCACCTACTCGTTCTGGCCGGTCTGAGAACAGGAAAGACCCGGACCATCATCAGCCGCGCGGCGCACCTGATTTCGACGGGGGTCTCGGCCAACCGGATCGTCGTGCTGACCTTCACCCGGCGGACCTGGTTTTGTATCAGGCGGTTGACGAGATCGAGGATGACGATGATCCCTTCGGGCCGATTTGAAAAAATACCTTTGAAGAGACCTTCAATCGCCATTCAACCGACAACTGGACAATGAAATGCGAACATTGCAGTCCCACTCGATGCCACCCCCCGCTTGTGGAGGCGAAAAAAGAATGCGATCCCTTTTGTTTTTGATCCTTTTGACCACTGCGATTGTCTCGCCAGCATTTTCCTTTGGGGCGACGGCGATACCGCAATCCACCGGGTTTCTTTCAAGGGCTGGAGGTATTCCGGAAGTCGTCAACGGTATTCCCGCCGTGAAATTCGTGGTTGGAAACGGTTCTTCCTACATCTCCTATGACCCGACCGAAGGGAAGGAAGAGATTCGTTTTCCGGTCAATCGGTGGAAACTCTTCTCGGCGGTCATCGGGGTACTTCGAATCAGTGAAAAAGAAATCACTCTGGATCAGACCGGGAATCCCAAGGAAGAATTCACGATCTCGAAACAGGACATCACCGAAACCAAGGTTTCAAAGTTCGCCAAGCACTTCTACAGAATCGAAATCAAAACGAAAAAGGAGAAAATCCCCATTACCGTCTTTTTTGACAACGGGGCCTTGGGACAGGCTTCGATGAATCCGATGATGGAAACCCTGCTCCTTTTCGTCGATTTTGCCATCAAGGATTTCAGAGGAGCGGCGACAGAATTTGCAACCTTCACTTCGGCGGCGCTCAACAACCGCAAGGAAAAACTTGCGCTGATTGCCGAGGATGCCCGAATTCAACAGGAACGATTTCAAAAAGCACTCGATGAAGGTGAACCGGCCACGGCCAACCTGTCTCCCGAACTCATTTCCGAAGTCAAAGGCTCGCTCAAAAAGTTACGAAAGCTGGCTGCCGCCACCGAAGTCGGCGTTAACTTTGACCAATATTCGGCTTTGGTTATCGAGGCGAAAGCCGAGATCGAGGAAAACCTTGATTCATTACCTGATTCGGCATTGAAGGATGAATTGCGTTTTGCGCTCGGCGCTTTCGTCGATGCCAAGCTCATCTGGAATGAAGCCACGCGCTACGATTTCATCCTGGCGGATAGTGAAATCGGCAACTATGTAAAAGTGAAGTACGGGCTTGAGCCAATGGCCAATTCTTTTTCGGGGCCGCGCTTTTTTAACCGTAGCCCCCTTCTGAGTGAATTGTGGAAACTTGGCAAACTGCGCCTCGACCGGGCCAACCGCCTTTTGCAGAAGCTGACAAAATCTTCGACGGTTTCCGTTCGTTCACCAAATCGGTTGAACGATGGGACGATTTTCGGATTGCTCCAAAAAAAGGATTCGATCTGAAACATCCTCATGGTTGAATGCGGATGCCATCAAGGATGGCTCAAGGAAAACCCACCGACGGGCGCACCCAAGGGCGCACTGGAATGAAGTGGGAAAAGAAGGAAAGCCGGCGACGACCGGCGCGAGGATGCCGATGAAAAAAGATACGAGGGTCTTGAAAGGCCCCAAGCCGCCGCATGGCCGAACACGCCTGGTTCTGATTACACCCACGCTGGACCTCCTGTCCCGACTCCGGGACTTTCCAGCCAGAACGTCCACCGTCTCCTACCTCGGTAATTTCGAGGACTTCCAATCTGTTTCCGCGACCGCGCTTCCGTACTTCGAATCCGTCCAGGCCGGATTTCCGTCTCCGGCGGAGGATTTCGAGGATCGTCACCTCGACCTCAACGAATTCATGGTTCGAAACCCAGCCGCGACGTTCCTGCTGAAAGTGGCCGGCGAGTCGATGACGGGGGCGGGCATCTTCGATGGGGACATCCTCGTCGTTGACCGGTCGCTTGAGCCCCGTGACGGCGACGTTGTCATCGCCTGCATCGACAACGAATTCACCGTCAAACGCTTGCGTCGATACCCGGATCGGGTCGTGCTTCAGGCCGAGAATCCTGCCGTCCCTTCAATCGAGGTGGTCGGCGACATCGAACTGGTTCTCTTTGGTGTGGTCACGTCAAGTGTCAAACAATTCAGAAAGTAGTCCACGGGAATATTTCGCCCTGGTGGACGGGAACAACTTCTACGTTTCGTGCGAGCGTGTGTTCCGACCGGAACTGGTTGGTCGCCCGGTTGTCGTCCTGTCCAATAACGACGGCTGCGTGGTGGCACGGTCGGACGAGGCGAAGGGGTTGAAGGTCGGGATGGGAGTCCCCTTGTTCAAGATCAGGGACATCGTCAGGGAACATGCCGTCGAGGTCCTTTCGTCAAATTACGAACTTTACGGGGACTTTAGCCGCCGGGTGGTCGAGTGCCTGGAGGAGTTCACCCCCCACGTTGAACGCTATAGCATCGACGAGTCCTTCGCCCTGTTCGGTCCTGGAACACCTGATCTCACGGGGCTTGGCCGTCGGATTCGGGAAACCATCCGCCGGTATACGGGGATTCCAGTCTGTGTCGGAATCGGAACTTCGAAGACACTTGCCAAAGCGGCGAACAAGATCGCCAAAAAACGAAAGGAATTCGGCGGGGTTCTGAACCTGAGCGGTCACCCCGACGCCGACAACTTGTTGGAAGCTTTCCCGGTGGCCGATGTCTGGGGCATTGGTCGGCGGCGTACTGAGTTTCTGACGGAGCAAGGAATAACGACGGCGCGGGCGCTGCGCGACGCCGATGTCGCTTGGGCGAGAGCGAACTTATCGGTTGTTGGTCAGCGAACCGTCTACGAGTTGCGCGGATTGCCCTGCATTCCCATCGAGATTGCGCCCCCTCCGAAACGAATGATGTGTTCGTCGAGGTCCTTCAGCCGGGTGGTGATGAATGTCGTCGAGTTGAAGCAGGCAGCCGCGCACCACGCGACGCGGCTGGCCGAGAAGCTCCGCCGCCAGGAACGGCAGGCGATGGCCCTGCTTGTTTTCTTCAAGACCAGCAGATTCAACGAAAACGAGCCCCAGCACACCGGATTCGGGACCATCGCCTTCGGTCGCGCTACTGCCCATACACCTGAAATGGTCGAAGCCGCCCTCGCCATCGTCGAGCGGGAGTTTCGGGTCGGCTACAAGTACCGCAAACTCGGCCTCATGGCGCTTGATTTGGTTCCGGTCCAACCGGAACAGAGGAATTTCTTTGTTCCGCCTGTAGCCCCAAAGGACCGGCTGGCTATGGAGGTCATTGACAAGATCAACCGTCGGCTCGGGAAAGGAACGCTCAAGACAGCGGCGGAAATGCAATTGAGTTTCAGCGAGGGAAAGTCAGAAAAAGATCAGGAAAAGGCCGGGCCGGGCTGGGAAATGCGACAGGAGACGCGAACGCCCCGATGGACGACCAGGTGGAATGAAATTCCAACGGCGAAAGCGTGAAATTAAGTCGGCTTTAACGATCTGATTTGGCGAGGTTGAATGACACCTCGTCGATAACCACCTTGACGGCACCCGCCTCGCGAAGCATCCCCGCAACCCGTCGAAAATACCCCTCCCCGGACTCGTCCTGGAGGATGGGCGGAGCCGGAAAAAGGCGGAGCTCGGCTTTGGCGGGCTTCCAAAAGATCGGGGTGGTCAGGACGCGGGCGGCGCGCTGCGCGAGGAATGCCTCGACGGAGTTGAGGGGCAGGGCGTGCTGGAATTCATCCAATCCGGTCGGGGCCACGTCGGTGAACAACACGACGGCGTGCCGGGTGTCGCGCCAGCGAGCGCCGAAGGTTTCGAAAGGGATTGCCCGAATGTCGTCCGGTTCGGCGAGAACGGTGGTGAGATGGCGGATGCGGTTGCCGTCCGAAAAGCCGTGGCGGATTTCAAAGCGGAGCGCCTCGCCGGCCAGCCGGTACCAGGTTCGCAGAATCGGAAGGCGGTCTGGATCGACCTGTTCGGCGACCAGCTCGGACAGGGAGACACGCCGCCGCCGGGCCGTCTCGACGAGGGCCTCGGCGTCCGGGTGGTTGGCCGCGTTGGATAGAAAACGATCGAATTCAAAAAGAGTGCGGTCGCCGATCCCGAAACTTCCCTGCGTCCACTCGAATGTGGCCATCCGGCGCGCGTCCTCCAGTTGGCGGTTGAACGGATGATGCTGCACGGCCTTCCATACAAGAAGACTGATGGCTTTGTTGCGATCGATTTCGGCCCGATATGCCGGGTGCGGTGAGACGGTGGTAATCACGCTCAGATTGAAATATCCGGTGAAGGCTCTGACAAGCCGAGAATGCAGGTCGGGTGGATGGCGGTGAATGTCCGAGCCTTCAGCCAATAAAAACAATCCCGCGCAGTAAAACGAGATTGTGGTGTCATTACCGGGTTGGAACTCAATATGCCGGAAGCTCCAGGTTATGTCTTTTCGCAATCAGCCGAATGGCTTGATAGTCGGCGTCCTCCAACTGCACGAGCAGTCGATTTTCACGTTTTTCGAAGATCTTCACCCGGTTTCCTTCTTTCTGAAAAACGGCATTGTTGGTTTCGAGGGTTTCTGTGAGGTTTTTTGCGAGACCGTTTGTCAGGATCGGAAAAATCAAAAGTGGGCAGAGCATCACCACTGCCATAAAGAGCGCAGCGAGTCGATACGGCAGAGTGACTTGCCGCAGGAAAACAACGGCGAGCGAGATTCCAAGCACCGTAACCAGGTAGATGATGATCCCGGAGGTCCAGCCGGACCCGTGCGAAAATCTCAGTTCAAAAAAAACTCTGAGTTCGTCGTACATTTTCTTTTCCTTTCGCTTCTGGGTTTTGTATGAGTCTGGTCGTTTCTTGATGGCGCGGGACACGCCCCGAGAATGATTTTTGCCGACTCAATGCCATTGTCAAGATGTTGTTCTTGAATTCGGCGAATGCGCCCCTTCCACTTGTCTTCTTCGGATTTCGTGGGGTTCGCTAGACTCCAGGCGGGTCAAAAACGTGAGTGAACGTAATGGGAGTCTGAACTGGTTCCGGAATTCAACTTCCCTTTTTCAGGAATTTGAATATTCTTCAAAACGCCCTGATTCGTTGGCCCTCGGCCCGCGAAGTCAGGGCTTTTCTCTTGGTTTTGACTGTGACATCGCAAACTGCTCAGGGGCCCGATGGCTTCTGCCCCGGTATCCATTGAATCAACGAAGAGGACATTTCCACCATGACCACCCACTTTCTTTTGACTTCACTTTTACGCCATTCGGTTATCACGCTGGCCCTTGTGGCCACTCTTTTCCCAACGACGGGCTTAGCTCAAAAGCAGAAACGCTCGGGTCATCCGCCAACATCAGTGAAGTTGGCCCCGGCGCAAATTGCCAAACGCGCCCTTCCGAGCCTCGTTTTAGTATCTGAGGAATGTGCTACTGGTGGAAAATTCGGGAGTGGCGTGGTGATTGGGCCGCGAACGATTCTTACGGCGAAACACGTCCTCAAGGGTGGGTGTAATGGCCAATTCTCGGTTCGCCTTGAAGGATCGGAGACGACCTTGAAGGTCGCGCGGTGGTTTCTTCATCCGACCTGTGACTTGGCCATTCTCGAAACCACTCAAACGATACCGGCCCCGCGCGTTGGCCTTGCCAACCGATTGCCTCAACTCGGCGAAAGTGTCTTCGCGCTGGGAAATCCGGATGGTCTGCTTGGCTCATTTTCTGCTGGATATGTAGGCGGAATCCGCGACGGCGGGGCGAGCATTCAACACACGGCAGTTATCGCCGGGGGGAGCAGCGGTGGACCGCTCCTGAACGAACAAGGTCTGCTGGTCGGTATCAACGTTTCAACGCTCAAGGCCAATGAAGGTATCACCTTCGCAACGTCCTCCCCGGTCATTCGGGAGTTGCTGGACGCAGTCGGCAAAGGGACCATTGCGGCGCAGTCGCCCCAACCTCCAAAAACGGCGGTCATCATTCAACCCCCGCTGCCACAACCCAAACGCTCCAAGCTTCAGGAACGAAAAGACGTCTACTCCCTCGACACGCCCATGCCAGGGCTGATTCCTCCAAGCCTCACAAAATCACAGCTCCCGAAATACACAGCCGAAGCCAGAAAAAACAAGACGACCGGTAAGGTCACGATATTTGTCATCGTGAACGAAGATGGAAAAGTCGGGGAATATGAAGTTACTCGTGAACTTCCTGATGGACTGACGGATGAGGCGATCCGGTGTATCAAGTCTTTTCAATTCAAGCCAGCCACCAAGGACGGTCAGCCAGTAAAATATCTCACCAAATTGGACATCAGGTTTGATACCTACTAACAGCTTTGCAGAATCATCCGTTCACTCTTATCGTGACTGGAGATGCCAACATACCTTTACAACTTACTTTGGTAAAAATCAGAAAAAACGTGAGAAAATGGTTTTCCTTGCGGATGAGAACTGCAAGGAATTATAAATTTGAAGGCTTTGAAAAAGATTTAAAGCCGAAATAGAAAAATCAAGTTCAGGAGAACCTAACTCAAATGGCAGCAGCCAAAAAAGCAGTGAAGAAAACCACAACCCCCGAAGCCGCCGATGCAACCCCGAAGAAGCGTCGCGGCCGTTCGTCATTGACCGTCACAGTCCCGGTCAACCAGGCCACCTTGAAGCTCCTCGAAACCTGCGTGACCCTCGGCCAGGCCACGTCCGCCGAAGCCGTCGCGGCGAAGCTCCTGGCGATAGCCGCCGATGAGTTGCGAACCTCGATGACTGCTCAGATTTCCGGGACGTTTGTGACCAGAGAAAAAACCAAGGGCGAGTAACCAGCCTGATTGAGATGGAGACCGATCCGTTTCGCCAATGAAGAGGCCCTGGAGGATTTCTCGTCGCAACGCTTGAAATCTCTCTGGGGCTTTGACGTTGTTTGCTGGCGTTTCAAGGTTGATGGCGAGATTTTTGTTGTCGTTCAAACTCGGCATCCTCTAATTCAAAGACCAAGGATTTTTTTACTTACGTCAAAAATAGAAAGAATCAAGGAAAAGGAGAGACCAGGAAATGGGTGAAATTCAGATCGAAAACAATGCTGAAACCGGTTTTCCAAGAAATGTTCTGTCTTCGGTCGTGAGAAGGATCAGCTCTTTGACAAGGAGAAACAAAGTTTCAAAATTCAAAATTGGGATCACCTCCGATCCATCCGCCCGAGCAAAGTCGTATGGGGATTCCTTTGACCGAATGGTCCTTGTTTATGAAACCAGTTCTTACCAAAACGTCACCCTACTGGAAAAACTTCTGATTCAACACAACGCCGAATTGAGTGAAAACATTGTCAATGGTGGCGGTGGTAGAAAAGGTACGGCACCATATTTTTTATATGTCGTTCTCCAAACCCTTGAATGATTACCCGAGCGACGAATACCGGTGGCATCGTGCGCCACCGTCAAATGGGATCGTTCTCGAAAATACCGGGGTCAAACAGGGATTGTAAAAAAGCGGTTCCGCACACGGAGTCATTTTGGGAATACCGTTGACGGCAAACCACTCAGCTTCCTTTTTCTCCCTCCCCTTGCCAGAGGAACTTCGGGGCTTTGATCCGGACGGAGTCTTCCGTCGCCAATTGAAGGATGGTTTTTCGGCATGTTGGTACCAGACGGACAGCGTTACCGGTTCGCCAGCGAGACCGCCCTGGAGATTTTCATCACCCGGCATCTGAACCTTCTCTGGGGCTTTGACCTGATTACCCGGCAATTTCAGGTCGATGGCGAGATCTGCGACATTCTTGCGGTCGGAGTCTCCCGGCGCCCGGTCATCATCGAGCTGAAGAACGCTGAGGACCGGTATGTCGTCCAGCAAGTGACCCGATACTTTCATGCCCTCACGGCGGCAAAACCCTTTCCTGACCGAATCGACTGGTCACTTTCCCCCGAGCTGGTCGTTCTCAGTCCCGTCATTCACCCCCACAACCTGATTGACCGCCAGTACTGCACCCTGCCCATCGAATTTAAAACCTTCGAGGTCCTCCAGACTTGGGAGGGCCTCGAGGTATCGATTTCCACCCTCGACGGCGGACAAAACTGGCGTCATCCCATCCCCTACCAACCTTTTGTCATTGTGCCCGCGGACGCACCGAAACAGTTGAGGGACTGGCTTGGCCCGTTGCCGATTCCGGTTCGGAATTCGATTCTGGAACTTCGGGAGAAACTTCTCAAAAAGCCGGACATCACCGAAACGATTGAGAAGACCGGATTGGTCTACGGGAACAAAAAGCGTTCGGCGATGGAAATCCGCTTTCATCGATTGAGCAAACAACCGGTTCTTTTCTGCTGGATACCGACTTACTACTCCATTAGCCGGGTAGCGCCCGTAGTAGTGAGGCATCGGCTTTGGATCGGGACGAACCACCAGCCGGAGTTCCTCGGACATGTCCCCGAAGGGTGGGGACACATGAAAACGAAGGAAGAATGGGAACGGATTCCAAGGGAAAAGTGGCCGGTCAAAACGCTACGAAACTCCGGCCTCCACACCTCCCACACCCCGGTTGACTTTGGGCCGTTTCGGAGAAATTTCGTCGAGAAACTCCAAGACCGCGATCCTTCGGTTTCGGAACTGGACCGGTGGTCCATCCTTGCCCTGATGATCCTTGAATCCTGGTGACGTCGTTTCCCGGAGTTTGCTCAGTCCTTCGCCCCGATTTAATTTTCAACCTCGATACGGATGTGGTCATGCTTCAGGAGATCAAAATTCCGTTCGGAAAAAGGGAAGACCGGTATCTTCATATTTCCGAGGTTTCTTCCGGTCTTGATTGCCGATGCCAGTGCCCTGGCTGCGGCGTGCCGCTTGTGGCGAAAAAGGGAGACATTCGAAAACACCATTTCGCCCACGCCAAGCCTTCCCCCTGCCTGGCCAGCGAAACCCTGCTTCACCTGATGGGCAAGGAGTTTCTGGCGCAAACCATTCGCCGCTTTCTCGACGAAGGAAACGGGATCAGGCTGAAATGGACCTGCGACCGCTGCGGCGAGGAACACAAGGGGAGTCCCTTTCAATCCGCCGTCGCCTGTCTCATCGAGGCGCCGGTCGGAGAATTCGTCCCCGATGTGAGTTTGGTCGATGAAAAGCAACGGGTCATGGCCGTCTTTGAAATCGTCGTCTCCCATCCCCCGGATATGAACGCCCGGAAGTTCTACATTCGGAACGGAATCCCGGTCTTCGAATTCAAGCTGGAAGACTTCGACGACCTCGAGAAGCTTTCGCGTGAACCCGATCTCCTTCCAACCAAAGTCAGCTTTTGCCCGAGAACTCACTGCGTCAAATGCAAAAGTTCATACCGAAGGTTGAATGCCGTCGTCTCCACCGGAATTTGTCCAAAGTGCGAGAAACCCTTTCCCGTCGCCTTTCTTGGCTATGGACAGGGTGAGTCCTTCCAGCCGGATTTCAATTCTTCCGTACCCATTCCTTCCAGGTGGGCAAAGGAACAAGGCGCGAACCTGGAGGAACGTTTCGATCCGGTCGCGGGGGCCAAGTATTGGGGGAACGTCTGCCCCCATTGCCGTTTCTTTTTGCGGAGGGCGAAAATCGGTGAAAGCCTTGAATCATTTAGGGAATCAAATCCCGAACCGGAGGAAATCAAGCTGACCTTTGCTGGTTACGGCTGCTCGAAGTGCGCCGCGCGTTCGGCCACACCGCCGGTCCCACGTCCATCCGTCCAGGCGGACCCGGTGAAACGATGCGTTGCCGGCCGGATGGTGGATTTCTTCTTCTCATCCGGGAAACGCTACCGGGAGACCTACTACGTCCATGAATTGAAGGGCGGCCAGGTTCAGGGAAAGCTCTTGCTCTACAACGGAAAGGGCGAATGCCTGATTTCCGTTTCGGAAAAGGAGATCGAACGTATCGACAACCTCGTCGAGGGCGACATCGAGAAAAACCGGGACCGCGGCGCGCGGGTCGTCGAGCATACCGGTTGGGTCCCTTGGGAAAAAGGCTCGAAGTTTTCCCCGAAGGCATTCGAACGGTATCCGTGGCGCTACGACTGGAATCCGCTGACGAAAAAATGGGAAGGGCCGGAGACGCCTCCGACGATCGACGACGTGACGTTGAGGACGGTGCTGACCTGTTTCGACAAACCCGACCTTCCACCTCGGGAATCCGGCGAGGTATTCCCAGCCCGGCTTCGCATTGACTTGCCGCCGTCTCCGAACATCCTTTCTCCGCCGGTTCGTGATTTCAACCAACTCATACCCGACGCCGACGGCTGTTCGGTTTGCGGGGTGAAGGTTTCGACGAAGTGGATATTCAGGACTCGAACGGATTCCAGAGTTTGCTGGGAATGCTTTGCAAAGGGCGATTGATTCCTAAATCCGCTCCCATGGAAGGCACGGGAATAGGGTGTATTCTTGATTTTTTTCCTGTCACTCGTTTAACCTGAAGATGATGGCCGTGTGACGGAATGAAGCTCTATCTGCCTTCGAAACGGATAAAATGACGAGAGCCGAAAACAATAAAAACGAGGCCCGGCCCACAAGCCGGGCTTTCCCGTTTCTTGACCATGAGTTGACCCTCCAACTGCTTTTGCGAGAATGGGCCGGTTTCCTCGGAACCGACCTTTTCGCGCGTGAAATCAACTCCGTCCCAGGGGGCACGGTCGAAGCCTTCCGGGGCTGGCTGGAAGGAGCTTCCAAGCCGGATGCCGACCAGGCGCTCGCCTTGCTTGACGGTTTGATCCGGATGAAGGAAATCGACGCCGACCGCAGGCGAAGCAGGGAAGAGTTCGAGGAACAAACCCGACTTGCCACCTTTTTCCCTCCCGCGTTTTCGATGGAGGTTCTCGGGGAATTCGACTTTTTCCGTGACCGATTTCAATTGACGGACGAAGAATTCAAATCCGTCCCGCATGCGGACCTGCTCCCGGTGTCGAGAAAACCGGAGGACCTCGACGCCTTTCATTCCGCCCTTCGTGAACGGCTGGCCGATCCAGACGTCGTTTACTGGCCGGTACGAATTTCAGATGCCGACCAACACCCGGTAGCGATTCTTGAGGCATCATACGCCTCCTGGGTCAGCAGGGAGGCCCAGGAACGGCTTCTGGCGGGGACGACCCAACTCTACTGGTCGCGTCTTGCGGGTCATTCCCTTTCCAATGTGTCATGGTTTGCGGTTCATCGGAGAGGGAAGGAGAAGTGGAAAGGCGAAATTGAATGGAAACCGGGAGTCGCCCGGTACTCCCCTCCGAATACCGGCGGGATCTCGGTCGCCTTTCATTCAGGCAGGCCGAACCGCATCGATTGGGGCGTCCGGACCTTTCGCTCGATCGCGAAAGAACTCAAACCATACCGGTGGCTACAACCTCATTGCTGCTTTTATAACGACAATATTCTGGTGGAAGTCGTCCACGGCGAAGATAGTTTGTGGATAAGGGGAAATTTTTCACAACTTCGAGAGATTCGAACAACGTCGATCAACCAGTGGGGCGTCGGCATCGGCCTGGATTTCTCCCTGCCATTGAATGAGACCGGTCGCCGGCTACACCTCGATGTGATTCGCCTGATCCGGATTTTTTCGGATTGGGCCGCCGGGACTTCAATCCCGGAGCTTGAACGCCACCCTCTGAATTACCTGCTGGACGTTTTTGCCTGAACCGGGCTTTTTTTATTCCACCATTTCGCCCAATGGAATCAACGATTTGGAGGCGCTTTGGACGAATTTCCCGGAACATCGGAAAAATTCGTCCATTTTTTATTCCTGAAAATTTCGTTCCAACATGAACCGGAACAATTCGTCGGCGTCGGCGAATTCCGCCCAGACGGGCTTGCCGACAAACTCGATGGCGCAGAAGCATCCGGTTTTCAGGCTCAGGACGAAAAGCTCCTCGCCGTTCTGCCCGAAGTAGATGAAGTCCTCCGAGAACGTTTCGCGCAGGTTACGGTTGGCCTGGAGGATGGTTTCCTCGAAGTCCGTTTCCGGCATCGCCGGCCAGATCGTCATCCCGTTGAAGTAAACCCCATTCGTCACCTCCAGGATTCGTTTGTAGGCTGCGGGGAAGTCGTGGCCGAATTCGTCCCGAAAGGCTTCCTCGGCGGACCGGATGTCGTCCGCGGGGCAGGGGTCGTGTGTTGGCTCGCCCCAATCGTCGTTTTTAAGCCGGATTGCGGCGAGCAACTCCTCGATTGACCTGGATTCCTGAAGGGAAGCGGACGCTTCGGGCCTGGCCATTTCGTCGGCCAGAAAGGCCCGCCACCGGTCGTCCAGCTTCTTCGCCATTGCCGAGTCAGTCCCGACTTTGGGATTACCGAAGCCCTTGCCGTCCAACAGGAATGGTCGGCGACACACGGCCGCAAACCCCTGGCCGTTCACCCCGATCAGCACCGCCACCTCCAGATGACTCACGAGCTGGCTGGACGCGAATGTTTCGAGCATTTTCAGCTTGGTTTCCGTGTCGATTCCCGGAGGGAAGGGAAAGGTATACAGAACGCCGCAGTCATCCATCTTGCTGAAATATCCGTGGCGGTCGCGCTCGGCGTCCTGTGCCCGAGTCCAGAGTTTTTGCCAGGACCGCGCCCATTTGGGATGGTTGGAGGGCAAGAGGAGCTTGAAACGCCGGAATCCGTGATTCCTGGTTTCACCGACATCCGGCTCTACCTGGTGCAGGAGTTCCTGAATTTTCCAAATGGCCCCGTTGTTCGAGGCACTTATCGGCATCGTCTCGATCACCATTTTGAAATCCTCAATTTTTCCTGAAGGCTCTTGATGGTTTCACCGTTGTTTACGTCAAAGGTCAAGAGTTCCCAACCTCGATATTCGGGCATCTCGAAGAGGCGGCGATGGATGCCAGCCTTCCGTTTCCGATACTCCTCCGAGTCCAGTCCCTGAACTTCAAGGATCGTTCGAAGGCCGGGGAGAACGAAGTCCGGTCGGAGCGGGCCGTCACCGAAGACCGGCTTGAGAAAGGGGATACCCAGCCGCCAAAGGCTGAAGGCCGTGTCTCGTTCCGGTCCGCTTTCGACCGGCAGCGGCCAGTTCGGGGCCGCGATCGCCTGAAGCGCGACCCGTTTGACTTCGATTTGCCGCGACCGCTGGTTGACAGTGGCGACGGCAAACCCAAGGAAAGGCCCGGTCCGTCCGACAAGCGACATTTGATGTTTCCTCGCGGTGAAGGAAATGGGCGTCCAGATCGGTTCCTTGTCTCGAATTTTCCGTTCCCGTGTTTTCGGCGACTGTCGGTGCGCCTCGAAGAAGCCCTCCGGGTCGATCCGCTCGATGATGAAAAAGACCCACGCCTCGGGCTTGATCTTCGGGAGGTCCCAAATCTCGGCGATACGGAAGACGAGGGACTTGGCGAGTCCTTTGACGTTCTGAGTCGGACACCACGCGATGTCGGCGGCGTTCAGCTTGCTGTCCTTGTGGAGCTGGATTTCCCCGAGCGCGGCATGGAAAGCCTCCCAGAACGTATTCCAGTCCCAATCCCGGCTCTCGGCGTTCCAACCGGTGAGCCCGATGCGTTCAAGAATGGTGTAGAGCGTCCAGAACATCGACCGGAACTTCATTCCCGGATCGGGCTTTTTTCTTTCCGCCGTTTCTTTTTCAGGACCCGGATCGCTGTCCACGTTTTCCTCGATTTCCCGTCCGCGCAGAATCAGCCCGAGCGGGGCGTCCGGACGGCCAAGCGGTTCCTTGAAAGGGTTGAGGTCCTTGAGGGCTTCGAGGTTCTGGCCGATGCCGCAGGCCATCTGGCAGGCAATCGGCTGTTTCGGATTGCGTCGCAGGAAATAGATGCCGTCGCGCTCGACGGTGTGAAAGACCAGCCGGCACTCACAGCGCAGATGGAGGGTTTCGTCGCGCCACCCCCGGAGGATGGTCATCGTCTCGGCGGAGTCCGGGGAATCCTCGACGAGTTTGGCCGCGTCTTCCGGGACGGCGCGCGCGAAATGATGGTGGCGGTCAACCAGAGCCATTGATCTCGGCATGGTGAACCTCGATTGCGACTTGAAAATGTTGCCTCGCAGGATACATTTTCAGCCCAACCGGGAAACAGTCCTTTTTGCACAAATCATGATCGGTCGTGATTTTTTCGACACCGTTTCGCGAGGTGAAATCCATGACCCGTACGCCACGAATGGAAATCCCGGTGAACCGGATTTTTCGTGGTCGCCCGTTTCTCGAAAAGGTCACGCTCAGTCAACGGCTTCCCGTCGGCTGGCGTGCCTGGCATTTCGCCTTCACACCCGTCGTTCCCGTGCCCGGCCTGACGGTGTTCGTCAACAACCTGTCCGACCATGCGCTGGTTCACGTCGATCTATTCCTTGACCGCACCCACGAAACCCTCATGACGAGTGTCGTGATCGCAATTGACGCAACCGTTCCAACGGGCAAATCCCGCGCCTACCTGGAGGTTATCCGGCGGACTCAACGGGTGGAGATGTTTTTCTTCGAGGCCTCGGCTCCGTTGAAGGAGGTCCGCCCGGTCGCGTCGCCCTATGGGTTTCTGGCGCTCCCGGATTTCGACAGGGATCGGGGCGAGGCGGGAGAGACCGGAAACGTCTGGGAGACGGCGCTGGAATGGCCGACGGCGACAACGCACCCAGGCGCGGACGCGATGGCCGGCTGACCGGGGCCGTCGAGAAGGGATCGGAAATGCAGACCGCTTATGCAGTGATGGTTTTTCGCTGGAGGGGGAATCCAAAAACCGTGGCCACAGCCCGGTCGCAAAAAACCGATGGCGACGTGGTTCTACGGTTTCGGCGGCGAGGCGCAGGTTCAAGACCAAGTCGTTGGATTCATTCGGCGTGGACTGGCCGGGCGATGGTCTCGGAAAGGCTGAAAACCTGGACGGAGTCTTCGACGTGGCGAAAAAGAAACCCGCGTCGTTCAAGTGCCCCCCGCAGTTTCTGATTCGGGTTGGTGCAACTCACCGCGTGAATCTCCCATTCGATTTCGGATGGATCACAATGAAATTGACGTCCGGTTCGTTACTTTGGGCCACTTGTCGTATCTGTCGGATCCTCGCACAACAGGCAACTCACCCCGTAAAGACCGTTATAAAGCGGAAAGCCGCACTCGGGGCAATCACCCGGTGAATAAGCGATTTCACGAAGAATTGAATTCTTTGCCAATTCTTTGCCGTACTCCTTGTCGAACGGGAGGCTGCTCTTTTCCGGCCGTCCGATGACAAAGCCGAAATCGTCCTCGTTGACCGTGTTATCCCGGAGAAACTTGGCGACACAGTGTCCCTTTCGAGCGTGATCGACCATTTCGGCATCGGTTTCACAAAGATGTACGTTTTCTTGGCAGGTATGACAGAACCGGATTTCATCCCGGTCGGTCGTTTCAAGGTCATCCCATTTCCTTGAACACTGGTTATAGAAGCGAACTGGACAATTGCGAACCGCGATATGGCCGTTTTCAGACATGAAGCCTCCGGTTTCCGGCACGAGTTTGCAGTGGGAAGAGTCAAGAATTACAAGCGTCCAGGTCAACTTTTCGCAATTCCGGAGTCGATGACGCACCAGATTTCCATACTATGAGGATCGCCTGGCTTTGGCTGGATGGAAGTCGATCGAAGACGGGACAGGGACCTGAGAATCGCGTCTACCTGGCTGGTTTTCTTCGCTGGAACGTGTATCCGGAAATCGAGGCCACCCCTCCGACCGCCAACAGAACGAGCCAGGCTGTCCAGTTCCTCTCCATCAAGAGGATCAGGGACCGGGTTAAGGGGTTTCGGATTTCGATACCTTCGTAGAGGGAAAGAAATGAATTGCCCGCGGTGTGGCAGAAAACGAAGAAAACCGTGCTGGCAAAAAGCCACGCGCCGACCCAAGCGACCGCCGCCGGGATTTTCTTGGGTTGATACGACACTGGAAACTTCTCCTTTTTTCAATGAAATCCGGCAATGGGTGTGCCGAAAGAGTAGTGACAGAGGGGAATGGCCTCAAGCAGGCCCCCCCTTCATTGCCCAACTAAAAATACCCGATGTATGCTCGTGATTCCACGGGATCATCGAAGCACAGCGATTCCGAGGGATTGAAAAGCCACGGTTCACGAAATCAAATGTCAGACCCGAATTCCGAATCGAAAACCCATCCCCCTGAAGCCCAGGCCCGTGATCTGCGGGATCTGATGAGCTTTGCCGAGAAACGCCAGGAAAGCACGATTCTTTTCTCGACGTGGCTGCTCGTCGTTCGAATCGGGGAGGGGATTCTCTTTTTGATCCTCATCGGGTTGACGCTGACCGTTCTCGTTCGCCTGTCGAATCCGTTCGCATCGCCCCCGCCGGTCGGGGTTTTGATTTTGGTGGTGTTTCTTTGCGGGTTCCGCCTGCTGGAGAAAGAGTTGAATCGTCGAGCGAGGGACAGCCGCCATTCATGGAATTGGTGCGCCGACGTGCTGAAAAACTATGGCCTCCCCATCCTCAAGGACGAATCCTTTTCTTCCTTGTTCAAGATGGAGCTCGGTGCGCGACTTCGCGCGTTGGAAGTACCGTCGAAATTTCGGGTTCAATCAATTCCTTCGTTCCCTCCGGTTCGTCGGTAACAGCATCGGCACAAGACGTTCCAGTCAGTTTGAAATCAAGCGCCGTCCGGCGAACCCTTTCCTGAATCCCCGTTTTTCCCGCGTGTTCCGCGCGGTCGAGGCTTTCGCGGGATGGTTTTGTTTTCGCCCGTCTGGTATTTGCGCCGCTTCCAATCCTCGATTTCTTTCAGCGTGCAATCCCAAAGCACGGCGGCGGCCATGTTGTACTCGGTGAATGTGAAGGGCCGGCCGACGCCCTCCGGGATGACGAAATAACCGGTGGCCACGCAGTATCCGATGAAATACTGGGTGCGATACACGCCGGGCTTGAGCGGAAATCGCCGCCATTTTTTCCCGAACCAGTTATCGACGAGCAATCCGGACCGCTTGACCGGAACGAAGACAATTTCCGGAAACGTCGCCCCGCGCTCCCCCCGC
>JBDRAL010000125.1:0-3772 GCA_039793685.1 Blastocatellia bacterium NZW_1522 | reverse complement strand
CCCAACAGCACGCCGGGCGCGCAGCCTACTCCGACACCGACCGCAACTCCGACACCAACACAGACCCTCACACCCACAGCCACGCGCACCCCAACTCCAACGCAAACACCGCCGCCCACTGCAACCCGAACACCGACTCCCTCATTCACCGTTCCGCCAACACACACGTTCACCTTCACCCCGAGCCTGACTCCCACGCCAACGCACACCCCGACCCTGACCCTGACACCGACCCACACCATTACGCCCGGGGGCCCGACGCTCACCCCAACGCACACACTGCCACCCACAGCAACCTTCACGGAAACCCCGACCCAGACGCCCACCTGGACACCAACCCACACTGCGACACCAACGGAAACCCACACCGCTACCCCGATTCCAACCGACACCCCGACTCTGGCGCCCACAGACACGCCGACGCCGATGCCCGACGTGTTCTGCAGTGGCACTAGTCAACTGACCTCGCCCCGACTGAAAGTAACCAAACTGCTCACGCCTTCCGGAGATGAAAACTTCACCTTGAAGGGTTCGTGGATGTTGGATCCAGCAAGCCCTCCACCCAACCCAGTTGCCGAAGGAATCCGGTTCGCCGTCTACGACCCGTTCGGCAACGTGATCTTCCAGCGGATCGTGTCGGGCGGCGCTGCGGTCTCCCGCACATCCCCCGGATGGACATTGAGCCTCGACGGCCACGTAGCAAAATACCGCGATCCTGATGGAATCCAAGGCGACATTACCAAGGTGGTGGTAGCGAGCTCGAAACGCGTGCCGGGGCTGTTCACGGTTTCGATCGCCGGGAAGCTGGGAGACTTTACCGTGAGCAGCGCCCAAGCGCCTGTGACCGTTCGGGTGGTGCTCGGGAACCAAAGCCGGGCACTCTCGGGGCAGTGTGCCTCCTACACGTTCAATGCCAGCGGTGGCACGCGGCCGCGGTGCGATTTCTCGTCCACCGGCAACACATTCGTGTGTCGCTAAGCGACACGGTTGCGGGAGCGCGCGATTCGCGGCGCGCTCCCGCAAAGCTCCAGGCTGCGAATTGCTTTAGTTGCGCACCGCTTCCGGGGGCTTGAACCGTAAGCGAACTGGCATGCGCTTTGGGCCACCGACAAAGCTCGCGTAAAGCCTGGTCACGGGCCCAGCCAGTTCCACAGCATCGATCCGCTTCGCGAATTCGCGGAAGAACACCTTGATATCCAAGCGAGCCAGGTGAGCCCCGAGGCAAAAATGCTCGCCGACTCCGAAGCCCAAGTGAGGGTTCGGCTCCCGGTCGAGCCGAAACACGAAGGGATCGGGAAACACCTCTTCGTCGCGATTCGCGGAGGGGTAAAACAGCGCCACCGAATCTCCCTTGCGGATGCGCTGGCCGCGAAGCTCGTAATCCACGGTGGCCGTACGGGAGAAATGGATCACCGGGGTGGTCCAACGCACGATTTCGTCCGCGCCTGTTTCGATCAACGACGGGTTTTCCTTGAGCTTCGCCAGTTCTTGCGGGTGCTCGAGGAGCGCGAGCAGGCCCCCGGAAATCGAGTTCCGCGTGGTGTCGTGACCCGCAACCATGATGAGAAAGTACAGGGAGAAGAGCTCGAATTGCGGTACCGGCTTGCCATCGATGGTGGCGTGCGCAAGCACCGTCGACAAATCCTCCCGCGGATGGCGGCGGCGTTCTTCCGTAACCTGTTCGAGGTACGCGAACGCTTCCTGCAAAAAGCCAAGGCGCTCTTCGCGGGTATCCCCGGAACGCTGAAAGTCGGGGTCTTCGATGCCAAAGTTCTCGTTGGTAACGCGCAGAACGAATTGCTCGCGCTCTCGCGGGATGCCCAAAATTTCCGTGATCATCCGCAGCGGCTGCAGTGCTGCTACGTCGCGTACGAAGTCGCACTCGATCCATTCTCCCGGAGGGCCTAGCGACGAGAAAATCTCGTTCGTCAGCTCCGTCAACCGATGTTCCAAGCGGGCAATGGCCCGGGGCGTGAACCAGCCACTCACAAGCTTGCGGTAGACCCGATGTTCCGGAGGGTCCATGTTCACCAGCATTCGCAGTGGCGGGTCTTCCTCCAGTTTCGGGCCCGGCATGTCCGCGTCAGGAAAGAGAATAAATCGGCCGGCGCTGCGGAATTTCTCCGGCTGCGTGGACACCTCGATAATGTCGGCGTGCTTGGTCACGGCCCAAAACGGCCGGTACCCTGGCGGTTGCATCCAGCACACAGGTGCCTCGCGCCGAAGCCGTGTCCACGCCGCGTGGGGGTACCCGTGCTCCCCGTACGTGCGAGCACTGATAATGTCGAGCTGCTCGACCGGGAGTGATTCTACGTCCTGCATACAGTCTCCTTCACCTGGCAAGCGTTCACTGGATATGCCGGAGCACAGCGTCGAGGAACATTCCGGCTAGGTACAGTGCGCCAAAACGCCGAGTATGCTGGAACGCGAACGCTGAGTACCACAACGGCCACACATTCGCGGGGTATTCCGGCGGTGGAGAGGCTGGCCGGGGTCGGCGAAAAACGTGGAACGCCAGTCGGTACCACGAAAACGCGCCCAACACGACCAGCAGGGGCCAGCCAAGCTCTCCCGTCGCAATGAGCGCAAACGTTACGGCGTACGCTGCCGTACACAAACCCAATGCAACCAATCGTGCTCTGGACTCGCCCAACAGCACCGGCAGCGTGCGGATTTGTTTGGCACGGTCTGCCTCGATCTTGTCGATGTGTTTCCCGAACAACACGGCGGTCGCCGTCAAAGCAACCGGTAAGCTCGCCCACAGGACTCCCGGGCGCCAACCGCCGGTAATCACGTAGTACCCGCCGCCAACCATCAACGGCCCCCAGACCAGCAACACCGCCACTTCTCCCAGACCGACGTACTTGAGGGGCCACGTGTAAAACAGCACGAAAAACGCCCCGACGAGCGTCAACCACAACACCACCTCGCCACGCCAAAAGATCAGCGTGAGTCCGGCAACCAAAGCCAGCGCACCGGTAACCGCAATGTACTGGAGCATTTGCCCCTGGCTCAGGAGGCCATGTTCCAAGGGCTGCGGCCCGTACTGAGCACGAAAGTAGTTGTCCCGATCGACTCCTTTCCAGTGATCCGTGAAGTCGTTGACCAAGTTGTTCGTCGCGTGTGCCAACAGCAAGCCCACAGTGAGCACGGCCCACGACCCGAACTGAAAGGCACCGTCGCGCCACGCCAGCAAGCCCGCCAACGCGGACGAAACGAATGTCATGACCAGCACCGCTGAACGCGAGGCAATCAGCCACCGCGAGATGACGTCCAACGCGTCCCATTCCTCGCGACTGATGCGGGGGATCGCCCGCACCGCTCGTGCCCACATACCCACGTTGACCATTGTTGTCGCTCCTTTCGCCAGCCTACCCGAGTAACCGCACAGAGCAAGACCATCAAAGGTGTTCCAATCCGAGGGCTCGGTCTTCACGTCAAGTACGCTACCCTCCGACAGGCGACCAGGGCGATTCTACACCAGTGGCTCCAGGGCAGCGACCGGCGTTCGTGCCATCGCCACGGCACACCGTGCATGCACCCCGAGAACCCTGCGTTGCGACCATCGCACCCGGCGCGGCAACCGCACCGGCACACAGCGAGAGCGGCGTCTATCGCCTCACGATGCGATCATGTGGAGGATGCGTCTCCGACCAGGTGCCCGATCCGGCAGCGAGAGCTGGCGGGGCGCCAAGGCTTGCCTTGCAGCCGGCCCGTGCCTGTGTTAGCGCGAGCGTTCCGCGATGGTCGCATAGCTCAGCTGGTTAGAGCG
>JBDRAL010000124.1:0-71333 GCA_039793685.1 Blastocatellia bacterium NZW_1522 | reverse complement strand
AGCATCCAAGGTTTGTCGAGGCGCTGGCCGTGGTGGCGGCGGCGGCGCGACGGCACGGCAAGGCGGCCGGCATTCAGCCCGGGAGTCTCGAACAGGCCTGCCAGTGGCTGGAGAGGGGGTTTTCGGTCATATCATTCACAAACGATGTGACCCTGTACCGGGACACGCTGGCGAGCTCACTTACCGCTGTGCTCAGAGCGGCCGGCAACGCGCGCCGCGTCTAAGTCGCGGGAGCGAACCGGGACGGCGCTCCCGGCTGGAGATGCATGCGGTACCAGGCAATCGTTTCGCGGAGGCCGTCCTCAAGGGTGAACCTTGGACGCCATCCCAGCAGACGGCGCGCCTTGGAGCAGTCCAGGGATTGGGCAGGAATCTCGTGGGAGGCCTCGTTGAGGATTCGCGGCTTGAGGTACGTCTTGTCGCATAACCTCAGGATCAACTCGACCATTTCGAGAACGGAGACAGGCCGCTCGTGGCCGAAGTTGAGGGCCTGACCCAGGACCTCTTCGCGCGGCAACGCCTCCGCCAGGAGTAAATAGGCGGAGACAGCGTCGCGTACGTAAAAGTAATCCCGGATGAACCTGCCGTCACTGCGGATGACCGGGGGTTCATCGCGAAGGGCGGATCGGATCGTGCCCGGCACGATCCGGTTGTAATTGAGGTCGCCTCCTCCGAACAAGTTACCGCATCGCGTTATCGCAAGCGGCACGCTATAAGTATGGTAATAACTGGCGGCGATCAGTTCCGCACAGGATTTGGATGCGTCATAGGGAAAGCGACCTTGCAAGGGCAAGTCTTCGGTGTACGGTAATACGGACTGTTCTCCGTAGGCCTTATCACTGGAGGCAACGACCACCCGCTCCACGAGCCCGCGACAGAGCCGGCAGGCCTCCAGCAAATTCCAGGTTCCGCGAACGTTAGCTTCGAAGGTGGAAACCGGGGACCGGCTGGCGCACCCCACAATGGTCTGGGCGCCCAGGTGAAAGACAGTGCTCACCTCGTATTCATTCAGCGCCCGCACGAGCACCTGGAGATCTTCGAGTTCGCCGCGGACGACATGGCAGCGCTCCAGGATTCCCTCCCGCACAAGCCGGCTAGCGGGCACCCAGTCGCGCACGAGGCAAACGACATTCGCTCCCCGCTGCAGCAGTTCGTCGACCAGCCAGGAACCCAGCAAGCCGGTGGCTCCCGTTACGAAGACGTTGCGGTCCTGCCAGAAGCTCACGGCCAGATCTTCCACGGAGCTTTTCCGGATTGCCAGAGCGCTTCCAGAAGCTGCTTTTCGCGCAAGGTGTCCATCGGTTGCCAGAAACCGTAGTGCCGAAAGGCCATGAGCTGCCCCTCTGCGGCCAAGCGCTCCAGCGGCTCCCATTCTAAAGCCGTGTCGTCTCCCGCAATGTAATCCAGAACCTGAGGCTCGAATACAAAGAAACCTCCATTGATCCAACCTTCTCCCGCTTGAGGTTTTTCGGAAAACTCGACCACGGCCTCGCCGTTCAATACCAAGCTGCCGAAGCGCGCCGGCGGCCGGACGGCCGTAATCGTGGCCAGTTTGCCGTGCCGGCGGTGAAATGCGACCAGAGCGGTAATGTCAATATCGCCCACGCCATCTCCGTAGGTGACCATGAAAGTACTCTGAGTGAGCCATGGCCGCAGGCGGAGCAGGCGTCCGCCGGTCATCGTGTCCAGACCGGTGTCAATCAGGCCGACGCGCCAATCCAATCCGTGTCCGCTGACTAATTCGCGGGAACCGTCCCGGAAGTCCACGACGTAATCGCTGTTCAAGATGGCGAAGTTGTGGAAATATTCTTTGATCATCTCCGCCTTATAACCACAGGCGATCAGAAAATCCTTGTATCCATGGCTCGCATAGAGGTTCATGATATGCCACAGTATCGGCCGTCCGCCGATTTCGACCATGGGTTTCGGTCGGGTTATGGTTTCTTCGCTCAACCGTGTCCCTCGACCGCCTGCCAGGATGACGACCTTCATACGCCGATCACCTTTGGCTCAGGAATGGGGATCACAAACTGGCCGCCACGCCGCGCATAGTCCGTGAGCTGAGCGATGATCTCCGTGGCGAGGTTCCAGGGCAGAATCAGGACATAGTCGGGACGCCGCTGAAGCAACACAGATACCGGCAACACCGGGATATGCATCCCCGGCGTGTAGCGGCCCACCTTCCAGGGATTCCGGTCCACCGTGAAGGGCAGGAGTTCCGGAGTGATTTGGCAGTAATTCAACAGGGTATTGCCCTTGGCGGGCGCGCCGTAGCCCGCCACCGTCCGCCCTGCCTCGCGGAGCGACTCAAGAAAGGCGCGCAGAGCCGCCCGGTTCTCGGCCACCGCCGCGGCGAAGCGGTGATAGAGGTCGATTTGCTGGAGCCCCTGCCGCCGTTCCTCTTCCGCAAGGGCCAAGACCTGGGCGGCGTGGCCGCCTCCTCCGTCGCGCGTTGCATACATACGCAGAGAACCACCGTGCACCGGCACCTGCTCGGTGCACACAATCCGGAGCCCGGCTTCCGCGGCAAGACGCGCCAGCGTCGTGGCGGAGAAGTACGAAAGGTGCTCATGGTAGATGGTGTCGTACTCCAGCCGCGAAATGAGCTGCTGGAGGTGAGGCACCTCCCAGACCACCACCCCGTCCTGCCCGAGGAGCCTCGCGCAGCCCCGTAGAAAACCGACGGGATCATCCACGTGGGCGAGCACGTTATTTGCCACGACGGCTTTGGCGGGGCCGTAGCGTTCTCGCAAGCGCTCGGCCAGCTCCGTGTCGAAAAATTCGTCTACCGTGGGGACTCCCTCAGAGCGGGCGCGTTCGGCGACATTCCGCGCCGGCTCCACGCCCAAGACCCGCACCCCACAAGCTTGGAACTCCTTCAGAAGACTTCCGTCGTTACTGGCTACCTCTACAACGAGATGCTCGGGTCCCAGGCCAAGCAGGCCAGCCACCGTGCGAGCGTACTGGCGGAAATGGGCCCGCATGGTCTCCGACGTTCCGGTCAGGTATACGTAGTGCGAGAAGAGGATTTCGGGGTCGACCACGTCCAGGAGTTGCACTAAGGAACAGTCCTCGCAGAAATAAACGTCCAGGGGAAATCGCGGCTCAGCCTCGAATTCCTCCTCCGAGGAAAGAAAGGAGTTAGCCAGGGGCATCTCGCCCAGAGACAGAAAGCGACACAGGCGCTGACTCCCGCACACCCGGCAGGAGGTACGCTTGCGACACAAACGTCCGGCGTCGGAACGGGCGGACAGAGATGAACCCATCAACTTCCTCCAGAGATTCTCTGCGTTTGGAGTATCCCCGCCCGGACCGCCGAGGCGGGAGGGACCTCCAGGTATCGGCGGCCCGCACCGAAACGGTAATAGAGCAGATTCCGGATGAATTCCCAACAGGTGGCAGGACGCACGTGGGAAACGCCCTCGGCGCGCATGAGCGCGAAGATATTCATTTCGTATACCGGCAGGCCCATCCGCTTGGCCTTGATCATCACTTCAGCGTCCAGAAACCAGTCGGTCGAACGCAGGCCCATGGCCTCGATGTAGGGGCGCGGGAGGATTTTGGGATTGGCGTTCAAATCCATCGACCCCAGGTCTCCAAAGAGCGCAGTCGTCAAGAGGTTATAAAGGAAGGAAATCACCCGGCGCATGCGTCCGTCGAGTCGGAACCGCCGCCGAACCTTGAACAGCTTCGGCGTCTTGGCCTTGGCAGCAATTTCATACAGACGCACGACGTCCTGGGGGTGGACCTGGTCGTCGACGCACATGAACCCAATCCAGCGCCCGGTGCACTGCCGGAGTCCGGTCAGAACGCCCAGCCCGAAACCTTGGTTGACGGCGACCGTAGCCTTCACCACGGGCATGCCTTCGGCGATCAATTCGTCAATGATGGCGCCCGTGCGGTCTGCCGAACCATTGTCCACGAGCACAAGTTCCAGGCGCACACCCGCGGCTCGGAACGCCTCCACCAAGCGCGTGGCAGTCTCGCGTACGACTGCCTCCTCGTTATAGCAAGGAATGACCAGCGAGAGGTCAGGTTCAGAGAAGCGAACTGGGTCAGCCATGGCTTTCCTGAGCAGCACATTGAGCCAGAAAGTTAACGGTCCGGCGGATGCCTTCTTCGATCGCGATCGAGGGAGCCCATCCGGTCAGTTCCTTGAGCTTTAGATTAGAGATCGGGCCGTGCTGCATCTCTTCCTCATATCGGACGGGCAGGGCGCCGAATAAAAGCCTTGTCGGAGAAATCCCAAGGACGCGAGCCGCGGTTTGCGCAAAGCTTCGCACCGTGGTCAGCTCCCCGGTGACGACATTGACCACGTCGCCGGGCGTGGGCCGTGTCACCGCCAAGCGGATCAGTGCTTCGGCTACATCCTCCACGTAGGTGAAGTCTCGTTTCTGAAAACCTTCGCTCAAACAGATGGGTTCCGTGCCGGCGGCCGCCTCGAGCAGGGAGGGCAGGAGCCGCCCCGGATGTTCGCCCGGACCATAAACCGTAGCGAGCCGTGCCGTCACGCCTCTCAACCCCGTTTCGGCGCAGCAACCGGCCAAGGCGCGCGTGCCGGCGAGTTTCGACTTACCGTACAGCGTCGCCGGATTCTCGCGCGAACTCTCGACCAGACTGCCGCCGATGGGCCCATACTCGGCCACCGAACCGGCATGCACGAATTGCACCCACGGCCAGCTCGGGTCGTGATACTTGGCCGCTGCCCTGCCCGCGTGCTCGACCGCCTGGACATTGACGCCACGGAAACCTGCGTCTTCGCGTTCCGCGCGATCGACGCCGTAGCCCGCCAGATGGAAGACCACCGCCGGCCGGATCTGCTCCCAGACCGCCTCCACAGCCGGGCCGCACGTCAGATCCACTGGGATGATTGTCCCACAGATACTGTAACCTGTAAAGATCGGCGCGGAGGCAACTGGGTCACGAACGAGCAGAAACAACTCAGCGCGGCATGTTGAAAGTCCTCGCGCCACCCAACGCCCGATGAAACCGGAGGCCCCCGTCACTGCGACGCGAACCCCCCGGTAGCAGTCCCTCAAGCCGGGCGAGAGATTCATGGTGTCCCGTGGGATGTCAGAACGTCCGTGGCTTGCAAAGGACCGGTTTTGACCCGGAATCCAGCGCCGGTCACAGTGGGTCCTTCCAGAATCCAGACTGGACGGTCCCGATAGGCCTCCACGACGCGCCGGCGGACTGCGGCCGACCGGTCCCAAGCATAGATTGGCGCGGGGGCGCGGAGGTCGAGCGGATTATAGACGGCAGCGGAAGCGTAGTCCGGGTGGCGCTCTCCGCGAATCAGCACCAGGCTCCGACCGAAGTTATGTTTTCTGCTCAAGCAGCGGACATCCGGACGCATGCCCTCATAATGGTGGTATTTGTCCACGGCTCTCCACGGAAAATAGTTCACCAGTGCCATCAGCGCCAAAGCCGCAGTGGCCGCCACCGCCCGCCCGTCGTTGCCCGGCCCCAGCGCCCGGCACAACCAGTCCAGCCCTCGGGCCGCAAAGACCACGCATGGAGTCAACATGAGAAACCAATAGCGCGCTCCAAAATCCGGGCCTCCGCTGAAATAGTAAAAGAAGTGTACCGTGAATATCGCGGTGCACAACGCCAGCATCATCCAGTCGGCGGGCTTTAATCTGCCCACCAGAAGAAACAGCGCCACCAACAACAATGACCCTGTACTCCAGCCGAAGAGCTCGATATTGATCGAGAAAGTGTTCAGGTTCGCATTGATCAAAGCGTCGAGGGGCGTGTGGCCCGGGTTGGGATCGATCGGCCAACCAAGACCGCGGTCCGGTCCAAACCCCAGGGCGTTCGAATGCAGTCCGTAGCGCTTGTCGGTGTAAGCCATGATCGGAAACGTAAGAGGATCGCCGGTCAGCAGCCGGTTGTAGTAAAGCGTCGTGCCTGTGGTGAGCGCCGCTGCGGCGGCATAAGCTAGCAACGCCGGCAGCCGCACCAGGCGGCGAATCGCCTGGATCAAGATCCACGCCCCGCCGAGGAGGCCGAGCGTGAACCCTTCCAGCGGCCGGATCAGTGCTGCAAGCCCCGTAGCGAGGCCGCTCTGCAAACCCCCTCGAACCGCCGCTCCCTGCTGTGCCCTGAGCATGCCCAATGCCACCAGCAGTGCACAGGTGAGGGCTGCGGTGTGAGTCATCAAGTTCATGCCCATGAGAACGTGCCAGGGAGAAACGGCGAGCAATAGGACACAACGTCGCGCCAGGCGTAAGTCGTACAAATGCCGGATCACCACCCCTGCCAGCAGCGTGTTGATTCCGGCAAGGAACGGATTCACCAACCAAGGGACGCCCAGGGCCATTCCGATCGCTAGGATTGCCGGCCACCCCGGCGGCACGGGGGAGAACCAACGCTCTCCATCCAGGTCCATCAGGTCCACGTCAAAGGCTTCCGGCACGGGTGGAGCCTCAAGCGTCAGTCTGCCTTCGGAAAAGTACCGGGCGTGGATCACGTAGGCCACTTCGTCCGGGATGTGCGGGTGGCGCTCATAGGAGACCACGCTGAGAAAGGCGGCAACCAGGCTGACCCAGACAGCCGCCCAGACGACGACCGGGTCGCGGATCGGGCTCAGAGAAGCAGGCTGATCCAGCCATTGCGACAACCGTTCCCGCACCGCGGAGAGTTGGGGCTCGGGAATGCTCCAGGCCAGGAGAACCACGTTGCCCAGACTCAGAGTCTGGAGGAAGGCGGCGAAGATCAACTCCACCACATAGCGACGCACGTCGGCGGAAACCGTGGCGGCCGTCAGCCAGAACACGGCTGCGATGCCCGCTAACTGCCACCAGCGAAAGTGAGCCCCAAGCCAGTCCCGCACGGCGCTCCAGCGGCCGCGAAAGCCAAACGCCACGACCACCGCCTGCACCAACACGAACGCCAGGTGCCACGGTTGATAGGCCAGGATCCACGTGATCGGGCGGTAATGCTGGTAGTGCAGGCGCGTACCGGCATCGATCATTTGCAGGCTCACAGCCTGACCCGTCAGCAACAGCACAAACCACAGCACGGGCTTTCGCCAAGCCGTCCGCCACGCCAGACTCACCGTGACACCCGCAACCGCGAGGGAGAACGGCAGACAGATGGCCCCCGTGGGTATGCCTTCGCTGTTCCGAAACCGAGGATCGAAAAGGGCCCAGGCCGCCAAAAGGGCGGAGGCAATTCCACACAACACCCTCATGATCCATCCGCTCGAGATATCGACCTCGCCAAGGACCGGGCTAACCGGCGCCACATGGTGCTATTGTGCCCAAATCCCTGGCGGGCAACAACCCTCGACTGCGCGGCATTCCCTCAATGTTGACCGGAGAATGGGGGGATTCGTAGAATAGTGACGAGGGGCGGTTCCTATTTGCATGCTGCCGGCTGTGGCTCATCCCAAGATTTCGCGTCCCGCGACGAGCTCGATCCTGGAACAGATCGGCAACACTCCGCTGATCCGGCTCGAGAAGATCGCCTCCGATCTGCCGGGCGTGGAAATCTGGGCCAAGGCCGAATTCTTCAATCCCGGGGGCTCGGTCAAGGACCGCGCGGGTCTGAGTATGATCCTGGACGGGGAGCGGACGGGCCTGCTCCGGCCGGACAAGATCATTCTCGACGCCACCAGCGGCAACACGGGGTTGGCTTACGCGATGATCGGGGCCATCCGGGGCTACCGCGTGCGCCTCTGCTTGCCGCGCAACGCCTCCGACGAGCGCAAGCGCATGCTCAAGGCATACGGGGCCGAGATGATCTTCACCGATCCCGCGGAAGGCTCCGACGGCGCCATCCGCAAGTGCCGCGAAATTTACGAGGCCGATCCGGAACGGTACTTCTATCCGGACCAGTACAACAACCCGGCGAACTGGAAAGCGCATTACGAGACGACTGCGGTTGAGATCCTGCGGCAGTCTCAAGGGCGGATCACGCACTTCGTCGCCTGCATGGGAACCAGCGGCACCTTTGTGGGCACCTCCCGGCGGCTCAAGCGTGACTTGCCGCAGGTTCGGTGCATCTCCGCCCAGCCTTCCTCAGGCTTTCACGGCATGGAAGGGCTCAAGCACATGCCGACCGCCATTGTTCCCGGGATCTACGACCCTACCGTAGCGGACGACAACCTCTGGATCGAAACCGAGGACGCCTACGCCATGTGCCGGCGCCTGGCGCGGGAGGAGGGGTTGCTCGTGGGGATCTCCTCGGGCGCCAATGTGGTGGCGGCGCGCCAAGTCGGCCGGAGACTGGTGGAGGAAGGCCGGAGCGGTATGGTGGTGACGATTCTGCCGGACGGTGCGGCAAAATATTTGAGCGAACCTTTCTGGAATGATTCAGATTGAAAAGGAAGCCTGGGAGACGATGGTGGCCCACGCCGAGCGGGCGTATCCGGAAGAGTGCTGCGGCGCGATGCTCGGCTCGGCGGACGGATCCGGCAAAGTGGTCAGGGCGGCCGTGCCGCTGGAGAACGTGGCCACCGGACCGCGACGCACGCGGTACGAACTGCGCCCCGAGGATCTGCTGCGGGCCGAGCGGGAGGCGCGCCGTCGCGGCATGGGCCTAATCGGCATCTATCATTCCCACCCGGATTGCGACGCCTATTTCTCGGAGACCGATCTGAAGAATTCCTGTCCGTGGTACTCGTTTGTGGTGCTCTCGATTCGCGGCGGCCGCTTCGATCACGCCAACTGCTGGCTGCCGGACGCCGAGCAGACGCACGCGGTACGCGAGGAGCTTATCTATCCGAATTCAGGAGCAAGCTATGGCTAAGGTATTGATCCCTACGCCGCTGCGACAGTACGTGGAGAAACAGGAGAGCGTCGAGGTGCGCGGCGCGACGGTGGGGGAGATTCTGGAGACCCTCACGCGCCAGTACGCCGAGCTGCGGCGCCACCTGTACAACGAGGAAGGCAAACTCCGGAGCTTCGTCAACGTCTACGTCAACGACGAAGACATCCGTTATCTGAACCGGGAGCAGACCCCCGTCAAGGACGAGGACACGATTTCGATCGTGCCGAGCATCGCGGGGGGAAGCCCCGCCGCCACGACAGCGCCGCCGGTCTCGCTTTCCAACGATGAGATCCTGCGCTACAGCCGCCATTTGATCATGCCCGAGGTGGGCATGGAGGGACAGCTCAAGCTGAAGAGCGCCAGCGTGCTGCTGGTGGGGACGGGCGGCCTGGGCGCGCCCCTCGGACTCTATCTGGCGGCGGCGGGCGTGGGGCGCATCGGGCTGGTGGACTTCGATGTCGTGGATCTGACCAACCTCCAGCGCCAAGTCATCCACGGCACCAAGGATGTGGGTCGGAAAAAGCTCGACTCGGCGATGGAGCGCATGCGCGATATCAATCCCCACGTCGAGCTGGTTCCCCACGAAGTGCGGCTGTCGAGCGAGAATGCGCTGGAGATTCTCAAAGATTACGACATCGTGGTGGACGGCACCGACAACTTCCCGACTCGTTATCTGGTCAACGACGCCTGCGTGCTGCTCGGCAAGCCCAACGTCTACGGCTCGATCTTCCGCTTTGAGGGTCAGGCTACGGTGTTTGCCTATCCCGGCGGACCTTGCTATCGTTGCCTCTACCCGGAGCCACCCCCGCCCGGCCTGGTTCCGAGTTGCGCCGAGGGCGGCGTCCTGGGAATCCTGCCCGGGTTGATTGGGGTCATTCAGGCCACCGAAACGGTCAAGCTGATTCTGGGCAAGGGCGAGCCGCTGGTGGGGCGGCTTTTGCTGTACGACGCCCTCGCCATGCGTTTCCGCGAGCTCAAGCTGCGCCGCAACGCGGACTGCCCGGTGTGCGGCGATCATCCCACGATTGGCGAGCTGATCGACTACGAGCAGTTCTGCGGCATCCCGCGTCAGGAGCCCGCTCCGCAGCCCGGCTTGTCGGAGTGGGAGATCGATCCCGTCGAAGTCAAGGCGAAGATGGATCGCGGCGAGCGGTTCGTACTGATTGACGTCCGCGAACCGCACGAGTATCAGATCTGCCGGATTCCGGGCGCCCGGCTGATTCCCCTCGGCGAGCTGCCACGCCGGGTCCACGAACTGGACTCCGCCGATGAGATCATCGCCCATTGCCGCAGCGGCGTTCGCAGCGCGAAGGCCGTGGACTTTCTCCGCCAGGCCGGATTCCGAAAGGTGAAGAACATGAAAGGCGGCATCCTGGCCTGGAGCGACAAGGTAGACCCCTCGGTTCCCAAATACTGACGCAAAGCGCCGGGCGGGGGAAGTATACTCGGCAGCGTGGAAACCGCGGACGTTGTCATCATCGGGGCCGGAATCGTCGGCTCGAGCATCGCCTGGCACCTCACCCAGGCGGGCTGCCGGAACGTGCTCGTGATCGAGCGGGAGACCCAGCAGGGTTTGGGCTCCACGGGCAAGAGCATGGGCGGCGTGCGCGCGCAGTTCGCCACCGAGGTCAACATCCGGATGTCGCTGTACTCCATCGAGGTCTTTCGGCGCTTCGAGGAGCTGACAGGCTATCCTTCCGGCTACAAGCCCCACGGCTATCTGTTCCTCGCCACCAGTCCGGCCCACCTGGACTACCTGCGCGCCAATCAGGAACGCCAGCGGGCATTGGGTTTGACGAGTGTGGAACTTCTGGCTCCGGAGGACGTGGTGAAGTTTTTCCCGCTGCTGCGAGCGGACGACATTGTGGGAGGCAGCTATTGCCCCACGGACGGCTTTGTGGACCCTCACAGCGTCATGACCGGATTCATGAACGCGGCGCTTCGCGACGGGGCCAGGCTGTGGCGCGGGGTGGAGGTGACCGGCATCACAGTGGACGCGGAGGGGGTTGCCGGCGTGCAAACGACCGCCGGGACTGTCGCCACCCGTACCGTAGTCAACGCGGCCGGGCCCTGGGCGGCGGAGGTGGCGCGCATGGCCGGCATCGAACTGCCCGTCGAGCCCTTGCGGCGAATGCTCGTGCCCACGGAGCCTTTTGCCGGCCTTCCCGAGCGGTTCCCGATGATCATCGACATGACCAACGGCTTTCACTTTCGCCGGGAGGGACTGGGCCTGCTGATGGCCTGGAATGATCCCGAAGAAACCCCGGGATTCAAGACCAGTTTCGACCCTGCGTTTATCGAGAAGATCCTGACGCGGGCGGTCCATCGCGTTCCGGCCTTCGAGAGCCTGGAAGTGAACCCCAGGCGCGCCTGGGCAGGGTTGTACGAGGTGACTCCGGACCACCATGCCGTTCTCGGGCCGGCGCCGCAGGCGCCGGGCTTTTACCTTGCCAACGGTTTCAGCGGCCACGGAGTCATGCACTCGCCTGCGACGGGGCGCATCGTGAGCGATCTGATCGTGCAGGGCAAAACGGACCTGATTGACGCGGAGGCCCTTTCTGCGGCCCGTTTCGCCGAAGGCCGCCTTATCGAGGAAACCGCCGTACTCTAGGAGGGGATCTCGCCGCAAAACCGAAGCGGTTGCGGGGAGTATCGTGAGCGTCGGGGGCTCTTCACCATCGGCCGGTTCCGGGTATCATGACGGGGAGACTTCCCGGCGGCGCCGCCCCGTAGTATTTCCATGCCGGTCCAGATCCAGTCCGGGCCCACGTCGCTGAGCGCGGCACGCGTTCGCCTGCTGGCTCAGGAGTGCGGTTTTGAACTGGCGGGCGTGGCTCCGGCCGCACCGGTCCCGGAAGCCGGCTTCTTTCTGGAATGGCTGGCGGAGGGCATGGCGGGAGAGATGGCCTACCTCACCGGCCGCCGCGCCGAGATGCGTGCCGATCCCCGTTCGCTGCTGCCTGCGGCCCGCTCGGTCATCTGCGTGGGCAAACTGTACAACACGCCTGGGCCATCCTCGATCCAGGCCACGGAGCCGGACCGGGGCTGGATCTCGCGCTACGCCTGGGGCGAAGACTACCACACCGTGCTGCGCCGCGGACTCGAGCGGCTGGCAGCGCGGCTCGAGCAGGAATGCGGCCCGTTTGAGTGGAAGATCTGCGTGGACACCGCGCCGCTGCTCGAACGCGCCCTGGCGCGCCGGGCGGGACTGGGTTGGATCGGCAAGAACACCTGCCTCATCAACCAGCCGCGCGGATCGTGGTTCTTTCTCGGCGAACTGCTGGTGTCGCTCGCAATCGAGCCGGACGCGGAGCCCCCGCCGGACCGCTGCGGCAGTTGCATGCGTTGCATCGAGGCCTGTCCGACGCAGGCGATCGTGCCCACGGGACGAGCCGGAGGACCGGCGTGGGCGCTCGATTCGCGCCTTTGCATTTCCTACCTGACCATCGAGCTGCGGGGACCCATCCCGGATGAGCAGCGCACCGCCCTGGGACGCCACGTCTTCGGCTGCGACATCTGCCAGGACGTCTGCCCGTGGAATCGCAGGGCGCCGTTCGGCTCGGACCCTGAATTTCAGCCCGCACACGCCGCGCCGCCTCTTGAAGATCTTGCCGGACTCAGCGAGGAAGATTTCCGCCGCCGGTTCGGCGACACGGCCGTCGCTCGCGCGCGTTACCGCGGCTTTTTGCGAAACGTCGCCGTGGCCATGGGAAACGCGCGACGGCCGGAGCTCCGTCCCGCTCTGGAACGCCTGGCCGCTCACCCCGATCCCCTCGTTGCGGAGCATGCGCGGTGGGCGCTCCGGCAGCTCGCGACGGGCCGTTAGAATAACTAGCAGAGGGATGCTGCGCGTCACGCTGACGGGTTTGCTGTCGGCCGCGCTGCTCGCCGCGGCGGAGGGTTCGCTCCCGCCCGGTTTCGAGCATTTCTACAACCTGGAGTATGACGCCGCGATCGAGGAATTCTCGCGCCAGATCGCGCGGACTCCCGAAGACCCCGCTCCGTATAACCACCTGGCGATGTCCATTCTCTACCGCGAGATGTTTCGGACGGGGGCGCTCGAAACCGAGCTGGTGACCGGCCGCAACCCGTTCCTGCGCCGGCCCAAGATGAACCCCTCGCCCGAGGACGAGCGGCGGTTCGAAGAGGCGATCCGCAAGTCCATATCTCTTTCCGAGGCCCGATTAAAGTCCAACCCCAAGGACACACGCGCGATGTACTTGTTGGGGGTCGCCTACGGTCTCCGGGCCAACTACAACTTCCTTGTGCGCAAGGCCTGGCTGGACGCCCTGCGGGATGCCACCAACGGCCGCAAGTTGCACAACCGGGTTACGGAACTGGATCCTGGCAATGTGGACGCGCGTTTGATGCAGGGCGTGCACGACTACGTGGTGGGGAGCCTCCCCTGGCACTGGAAGGTGCTGGGCTTTCTGGCCGGATTCCGGGGCGACCGGCAGGCCGGCATCCGCACGCTGGAGTATGTGGCCGAGCACGGCCACTGGAACCGTTACGACGCCCAGGTTCTGCTTGCGGCGGTCTACCGCCGGGAGCGCCTGCCCCAGAAGGCAGTGCCGCTGTTGCTCAAGCTGATCGAGCGGTTTCCCCGCAATTACCTGTTTCGCTTCGAACTCGCGCAGATGTACAGTGACCTGGGAGATAAGAAGAATGCACTGGCTGCGATCCAGCAGATCGAGGAGCTAAAGGCCGCCGGCGCTCCGGGTTATAAAACCCTTCCGAGCGAAAAGATCTATTACGCCCGGGGTACGATCCAGTTCTGGTACAACGAACTCGATCCGGCTCTGGAGAACATGAAGCGGGTGACCGCTCGCGCCCACGACTTGGATCTGAACACGGGCACCTTCGCCTGGCTGCGGCTAGGACAAATCTACGACTTGCGCGGTGAGCGGTCGCGCGCGGTGGAAGCCTACCGGCAGGCAATCGCCCTGGCGCCGCAATCGGAAGCGGCCCAGGAGTCGCGCCGTTTTCTGAGCTCCCCTTATCAGCGTCCCGCCCGGGGTTAGGCGAGGACCCCGGTTCTTACTCGACGGTCACCTTCACCGGTTGTTCAATGAGCTTGGGCTGGCTCCCGGTCGTCAGAACCATCAGGCTGAAGCGGCCGGGCTTGATGTTGGCGGGAATCTTGAACTTGATCGTCGTGTCCGCCTGTTCGGTAATTTCGACTTTGAAGTCGTTTTTTCCGTCCGTCAGGAAGACCTGAGCCACGTTCTCCTTGCCGAGGTTTTCGCCCGTCACGCTCAACACATCGCCCGCTTTACCGTTTGCCGGCTCGACGGCCGTCATACGCGGGAAGGCTGCCTGCGCGTCCACCAGCAGGGGTACGGCCACCAAGGCCGCCAGAATCACCGGGATAACGGACAGCCTCATCTGGAACCCTCCACCCAAATGCTAGTCCGAAAAGGAGCCGATTGCAAGGGGTTTTGGGCGGCTGAGGGAAGCCGGCCGATGCGGCCCGCTTGCGGATCCCCGGGTGGGAGGCGCAGAACTGCTTGCGGTTACTTCTTTTCCGAGTCCTTGCCGGGGCCGAGATGGAGGCCCTTGTGGATGGCGTAGAGGGCCAGCTCCAGACGGTCGGAGACGCCGAGCTTATCGAAGATGTTGTGAAGGTGATTCTTCACCGTCTGCTCGCTGATAAACATCTTCTCGGCCATCTCCTTGTTTTTATAGCCTTGCGCGACGAGGGCGACGATCTCCAGTTCGCGTTGGCTCAGGGGCGCCCGCTCCCGGACTCTGCCGCCGGCGCCCGCCTCCTGTTGCGCCGCAAACTGCCGCATGACTGCGGCGGTCGTATTCGAATCCAGCCAGATCTCGCCGGCATGCACCTTCCGGATGCTCTTGACGATCAGTTCCGGCGAAGTCTGTTTGAGCACGATTCCGGAACAGCCGAGTTTCATGGCCTGCACGAACTCGTTCTTGTCTTCGGAAGCGGTGATCACGATGATCTTACTTTTGTGGTTTATCCGCTGCAGGTGCTGCAAGCAGGTCAGGCCGTCCGTGCCGGGCATGCGCAGGTCCAGCAGCACCACATCCGGCTGCGTCTGTTCGATGGTCGGCACCACCGCGTTGCCGTCGGCGACTTCCGCCACGACGTCCATATCCGGTTCGAGGGCAAGAAGCCGCTTGAGACCTTCCCGTACGATGGGGTGATCGTCCGCAATCAGGACGCGAATCTTCTGGTTCGGCGAGTCTTCACTCAGGCCGGCGGGTTGCTCGTTCGGGACACTTTCTTGGGCTTTGCTCATGAGCGCCACTCCCGCACTTTGCCACGATTGTAAATCGGCGGCAAGCGGGAGTCAACCGAGGGCGCATGGGGTGGCATGGGGTGAGCATGGGGTGCATGGGGTGATACGATGGTGCCGCGCCCGCGCTGTCTTCGAGGCGCCGTTAACTCGAAGCTCGAACTTCTCCTCGTCAGGCATCTGGAATCAAGGGTACCGCCGTCACGCCGGCGTATCGCTCATCCCAGCGGACGTACGAGCCACAGCAACGCTGCGCCCCAGGCAAGGAGGGCGAGGCCGACGGGGCGGGCGGCGCGGCGTCCCCAGGAGACATTCTTTTCCACCGCCATGACGGCGGCCAGCACGAACATCCAGAGGCTTCGATGGCGGCGCCGACCTCGAGCGCGGCGTCGGTCTCGGTCATCCGGAGCCGGATGGGGACCTGTTCGACGCCGGTGACCTGGCCGACCATCTGGGCAATGTCAGCCAGGGGGCCGCCGAGCTTGCCGCTGAAGGCGTCGACCAGGGCGTCGCGCTGGGCGGGCGAGGCCTGGTCGTCGATGTAGAGGCGGACCTTCCAGTTGCCCTGGAGGATGTTGCCGGGTATGTGCGCCAGCGCGACGAGAGTGTGACCGCCGACATCGGCCCCGTCGACCCTTCCGTTTTCGATGTAGTAGGCGAGGATGCCCTTGCACTCTCCTCCGTCGGTATCTCCCCCGAGCCAGCAGGGGCAGATCACATTGCACGTGTAGGGCGCATTGAGCGGCCCTTCGCGGTTTCTCATTCGTACGGGACCCGGGAACGACCGCTGTCGGCCGCTGTCGGGCTCGGCGTCTGTAAGCTCCGGCTTGTGTGCTACAATCGCCGCAACCGCCGCATGCGAACCCGCGCCGCCACGGTGTCCTGGTGCCTGTTCGATTTCGCGAATTCCTCTTACACCACCTTGATCATCACCGTGGCCTTTGCCGTCTACTTTCGCGAAGTTGTCGTCAATGCAGGCAACCTTGGGGACCAGCTCTGGGGCGCATCTGACTTTTTCGCCATGGGTCTGGTGGCGCTTTTGTCGCCCGTGGCGGGGGCCCTCGCCGATTTTTCGGGGCGCAAGAAACTGTTCCTGATTCTGACCACGCTCCAGGCCGTTCTGGCCACGGCGCTTTTGTCGCGGGTCGGGCCTGGGGACGTCCTGCCCGCGATGATTCTTTATGTGCTGGGCACGACGGGCTTCGAGGCGGGCTATGTTTTCTACAATGCCTTTCTGCCCGAGGTCTCCACTCCGAAAACCGTGGGCCGCATCTCCGGCTGGGGCTGGGCCGTGGGCTACGTGGGCGGCCTGCTTTGCCTGCTCATCTGCCGCCCGTGGATCGGCCGGCCTTTGAAGACGGAAGCGGGCGAGCTGGTCCCTTCGGGAATCGCAGCCTACCAGACTGCATTTCTGATCGTGGCTGCTTTTTACCTGGTCTTTGCGCTCCCCGCCTTCGTATTTCTGCGCGAGTCGCCCGCGCGAACAGGCTTTTCCCTGCGCGGCCACGTGGCGGCGGGCTTCCGGCGCGTCGGCGAGACGCTTTCCCGCCTCCGGCATTATAAAGAGGCCGCGAAGTTCATCCTGGCCTCGCTGTTTTTCACCGACGGCATCAACACCGTCGTCAAATTCGCGGCCATTTATGCGACGACGACGATGGGCTTCACGAATGCCGAAATGATCTGGCTGTTTCTGGTGCTCAACGTCGTCGCCTTTCCCGGCGCTCTCGGGGCCGGTTATGTCGCCGACTGGATCGGCGGACGCCGCACCGTAATTCTGACGCTGCTCGTGTGGGTGGCGGTGGTGGTGACGGCGTTTCTGGCCACGACGAAGGCCGTCTTTTGGGCGATGGCTTTCGGCGCCGCCCTCGGCATGGGCAGCACGCAGGCCGTGGGGCGGTCGTTTATGGCCCAGATCACGCCGCCGTCGCGCGAATCGGAGTTCTTCGGGTTTTACGTGCTCTCCGGCAAGCTCGCCTCCATCTTCGGGCCGCTGCTGTTCGGTTCCCTGTCCCACTGGACCGGAAGCCAGCGCATCGCGGTGATCTCTCTTTTGCCCTTCTTCCTGGCCGGCATCATCCTGATGCTGCGGATTGACGAGGCGCAGGCGCGCGCCGCCGCAGCGCGCGACCGTACCGCTGCCGGCGTGCTATCTTGCTAGCAGCGCGGGGCCATGACCCTGGATTTCTTCCGCCAGTTCCATGAGATCGCAGCGCGCCACTGCGACCGCATCGCGCTTCAGCTCATCACGGATTCGGGGCGGGAATCGTTCACCTACCGCCGCATTGCGGAGGAAACCGGGAAGCTGAGTCTGTTTTTCCAGACGGCAGGCATCCGCCCCGGCGACGCCGTCGGCATCCTGATGGAGAACCATCCTCGCTGGGGCATCGCATTCCTGGCGGCGCAGAGTGCGGGCGCGGTGGTGGTGCCGCTCGACATCCTTCACGAGCCGGCCACGCTGGCGCGGCTCATCGGCCATGCCGGCTGCAAACTCGTTGTGGTGTCGGAGCGGTTGCTGCCGGCCTGGCGTGAAATCCGCGAGCGCATCCGGCCTGCGCCTGCGGCGGTGGTGATGGGCGGTCCGGCGGAGGGGGCCGAAAGCTGGGACGATATCCTCGCGCGCACGGTCCGCTGTCCGACCCTCCCGCTGGCGCCGCGCAGCCTCGATGACGAGCTTGTCATTCTCTATACGAGCGGCACTACGGGCACGCCCAAAGGCGTCGTGCTGACGCAGCGCAACGTCTATCGCAACGTCGTCGAAATCCTGCGCGTGATTCACGCCGATGAAGACGACCACATGCTCTCCGTGCTGCCGCTCTACCACGTGCTGGCGCTGATGACCAACTTCATCATCCCGCTCTATGTGGGCGGGCGCGTGACCTATTTGCAGTCCCTGGACGCCCAGCGCATCCTGAGAACGTTTCGCGAAGAGGGGATCACGATCTTCGTGTGCGTGCCGCAGTTCTACTACCTGATGCAGCGCCGCATCCTGGAGGAAGTGGCCCGCCAGGGGGTTTGGAAGCGCTTTCTGTTCCGGCGGCTGCTGGCGCTCTCCCGGTTCGGCGCCGAGCGGCTGGGCGTTGGTCTCGGCCGCTGGTTGTTTCGCCCGGTTCACGAGCGCTTCGGAGCGCGCTTCCGCCTGATGTGCGTGGGTGGGGCGCGCTTCGATCCTGCCGTGGCCCGCTGGTTCCGCGATCTCGGCTTCCGCCTCGTCCAGGGCTACGGCCTGACGGAAACCGCCGCGCTGGTCACGGTAGCGTCGCCGGAACCGCACATGGTCGGCTCCGTGGGCCGTCCGCTGGCGCACACCGAGGTTCGCATCGAGTCGCCGGGCGAGGACGGAATCGGCGAAGTCCTGATTCGCGGGGAGAACGTCATGAAGGGCTACCTGAACAACCCGGAGGCCACCGCCGCCGCCATGCGCGACGGGTGGTTGCACTCGGGCGATCTCGGCTACCTGGACCGGCACGGGTGCCTGCATATCACGGGGCGGAAGAAAGAAGTGGTGGTGCTCAGCTCGGGCAAGAACATTTATCCGGAAGAGGTCGAACAGTTTTACCTGACCCACTGCCCGCAGATCCGGGAGCTGGCCGTCATCGGGATCCCGGAGGATTCCGGGACCGGCGAGCGCCTCCACGCGGTCATCGTGCCGGACTTCGATCATCTCAAAGCGCAGCAGATCGTGAACGCCTACGATGCCATCCGCTGGCAGATGGAGACGGTGTCCCAGCGACTGCCCTCGTACAAGCGGGTAACCAGTTTCGAGATCCGGACCGAGCCGCTGCCGCGGACCACGACGCGGAAGCTGAAACGTTTCGAGATCGAGCGCGAAGTGCGCGAGCGCAAGCCGGCTCGCACGCAGGAGGCTGCCACCGCAAGCGAGCCCGAGACGCCGACGGAAGCCGCACTCTTTCAGTTGATCCGCGGCGTGAAGGGAGACTGCGCGATCCACCGCTCGATGAATCTGGAGTTGGATCTGGGCTTCACGTCGCTGGAGCGCGTAGAGCTGGTGAGCAGCGTGCAGGAGGCCTTCGGCGTGTGCTTCACCGAAGCGGAGCTCGCAGAGATTTTCACGGTAGGCGATCTGCTGGGCGCCATCGAACGGCGCCAGGCGGGTCCGGGGGCGGGGGAGGCGCGCGTGACGTGGCGCGAGATTCTGGCAAGCCCGCTCAACACCGACGACGCCCGGCAGCTCCATTCGGTCCTGAAGCGCAGGCGATGGTTCGAGCCGGTATACCAGTGCCTGGCCTGGTCGGGCCGGATCCTGGCATGGCTGCTGCTTCGCGCCCGCTACCGCGGCTTGGAGCACTTGCCGCGGGAGTATCCCTTCCTGCTGTGCCCGAACCATCTGAGCTTCGTGGACCCGTTCCTGGTGGCGTGCGGCTTGCCGCCGCGGCTGCTGCGCCGCCTGTTCTTTCTGGCGGCCAGCGAGTTCTTCACCTCACGGATTGTGGCCTGGCTGGGGCGGCTGGCCAAGATCATCCCCGTGAGTCCGGACCGGGAGCTGCGCCGTTCGCTGCGTCTGGCCGCCGAGGGGCTCCGGCGGGGCCTGGTGTTGTGCGTGTTTCCGGAAGGCGAACGTTCGATAGACGGAAGGCTCAAGGGGTTTCGCAAGGGGCCGGCGATTCTGGCGGTGGAGCTCGGCATACCGGCGGTGCCTGTGGGGATCCGGGGGACGTACGAGGTGTGGCGGCGGGGCTCGAACCGGATCCGCCTCCACGCGGTAAGTGTGACTTTCGGCCCGCCGCTCACCCCGGCTCCGGGGGAGTCCCACGAGGCGTTCAATGCCCGCCTCAGGGAGGCGGTCGCCACGCTCCTATAAATCCGTCAGCCTGGTATGGAGCATTTTCCGGGAAAAAAGGTGCCATACCAGGCTGACGGAATTTTCAGACGGAATTTTCAGAGGTTGTTGAGGAGGGCCTTCCAGCGCTCCCAGGCTTGCTCGCGGGCTTTCCGGTTGGCTTCGGCGGCGTCGGGGGCTTCTCCGGAGCGCATAAAGCCATGGCCGGCGCCCTCGTAGATGACGTAATCAAACCTTTTGCCCGCGGCCTTCATCAGTTCCTCGGACTTTGCAATCGTCGCGTTGACCCGCGCGTCATTGCCGCCGTAGAAGCCATAGACGGGACAGCGGATCCGGCTGATCGGCTCTGCTTCCTGGGGTCCGGCGCCGTAAAACACAAAGGCCGCCGCCAGATCCGCCCGGTTCGTCGCAAAACGAAACGACTGGCTGCCGCCCCAGCAAAAACCCGCGACCGCCACTTTGCCGCTGGAGGCCGGCAGTTTCGCCACGTAATCCGCCACGGCGTTCAGGTCCGCCGTGATCTGCTCCGGGGGCAACTTGGAGATTGCCTCCCGGACCCCGTCCACGCTCGGAAACGCACTCGTGCGCCCTCCCCCCGGCCCCATGCCCGAGAGCAGATCGGGCGCAATCGCGATGTAACCTGCCTCGGCGAGCTGATCGGCCACGCTCCGCACCCAGTCGGTGAGCCCCATAATCTCGTGAATGACCACGACGGCCGGCGCCTTGTCCTTACGTTCCGGGAAGACGAGGAACGCTTCTACGGCCCGGTCTCCGTGCTTCACCGTGACCCATTCCTGATGACGCGGCGATTTCTCCAGGCGCTGGCGCGCCCAATCCTGCCCCCGGGCCGCAGCCGCCAGAGCGAGCACGGCCATCCCTAAGACGAGCTTCCTCATCGCAACCTCCACAGGGTGATTCCCAGACAAGGCACAGTGTATCACCACCCGGAAGAGGCTCCGCCGGTGTCTCGCGATCCGGCCGCGACCGCGCCGCCACCGTTTTACCGGACTACTTTCCCGCCCAGCAAGGAGTCCGTTTCTCGAGGAAGGCTCTGATCCCTTCCTGTGCATCTGCGGCCAGAGAGTTCATCGTCATCACTTCTTTGGCGTAGGCGTAGGCCTTGGCCTGATCCAGATCGATCTGCGCGTAAAACGCCTGTTTCCCCAAGGCGACGGTGAGCGAGCTGGAAGCCGCGATCCTGGCGGCCAGCTTCCGCGTTTCCGCACGCAATTCCGCAGCGGGGACTACGCGGTTGACGAGCCCCCATTCGGCCGCCGTGTGCGCGTCAATCATCTCGCCGGTCAACAGCATCTGCATCGCCCGCTTGCGTCCGATGGCCCGCGTCAAAGCGACCATGGGAGTCGTGCAGAACAGGCCGATGCGCACGCCGGGCGTCGCGAAGGCAGCGTCCTGGCTCGCAACCGCCAAATCGCAGCTCGCCACCAACTGGCAGCCCGCTGCGGTCGCAATGCCCTGCACCTCCGCGATGACCGGTTGAGGGATGGATTGGATCTTGGTCATCAACTCGGTACAGGCATCGAAGATCCGCCGGTAGTCATTCACCGACCGGCCTGTCATCTCGCTCAGGTCGTGCCCGGAACAGTACACGTTTCCCGCCGCCGCCAGGATGACGGCGCGCACGGACGCATCGCGCCCGATCGTATCCAGGCACTCGGTGAGTTCCTGCATCAGCGCCAGAGAAAGGGCGTTGCGGCGCTGCGGCCGGTTCAGCGTGACGACCGCGGTGGAGTTTTCCAACTCAACAATCAGGTTTTCGTAGTTCATGGCAGCCCCCGGAGGCTTGGTTCCATTATCGCGCTGCGGTCCGGGAGCGCACGGAGTTACGGCTCAGGCCGGACGGACGGGCACGACCCTGGGCTCGAGGCCGGCTTTGGCCAGAATCCAGTAAACAACGAACCCGGCCACGTAGCTGTAGACCGAGGCCGGCTGGAGGTAGGTTTTTGTCGTCTCGGCCAGCGGGAGGAACGGCAAGATGCCGATCAGGAAACCTACGGCCCAAGCTCCGTAACCGGCGAGGTTGACTCCCTCCCGCGGTCCCGCCCACCGGCGCCCCGATAGCAGGAAATCGGCCGCCATCGCTCCGCAGATCGGGCCAAAGGAGGCGCCTACGATGGTGAACAATCCGATCAGGTCCGCAGCCGCGCCTGTGACGGCCAGAATCAGCGCCACGGTGGCTCCGATCATCGTCGAGGTCAAACGGGGCACGCCGGGAATCATCGTGGCAAAACTGTTTCCGGCAATGAACGCACAAAAGCACGCCGGCGGCACCGAGGCGATGGCGAACAGGAAAAACATCCCGGTGGCCACAAGCCCGCCGATGCTGGCAATCACGGCGTCGTATGTATAGCCCTGAACCCCGAATAGCGCCCTGGCTCCCGCCACCGACAACAGGGGCAGTCCCCCCGCCACGAGGATCGCCAGCGCGATGCCGACTTTACCGCCCAGCTCCACGTCGCGTTCGTTGCGGCTGTTCATGCCGAAGTCGGCGCCGGCCGCCCCCGCCGTGGCGAAGAAACCGACCACCGCGTGGACCAGCAGGGTGAATCCCACGTAGGGCGCCGGATCCGTCACCACGTGTTTTTCCAGGCCTCCTGCCGTGCGAAAGAACACGAACAGGATCATGAGGAGCGGAATCAGGTTCAGATAGAGTGCGAACCGCGCCACGTATTGAATTCCCTTGACACCGACGTAGGCCATCGCGTAGGCCCAGAGCCCCGCGGTGAGGGCGAACGGCAGTGTGGCCGGGCCGGCGTCTGCTTTCAGGCCCTTGAGAATGAAATCCGCCGACACAAACGTGTTCACGGAAAACCATCCGATCTGCAGCAGGCCCATCAACAGACCCGGCATCAGGTAGCCGCCGCGGGTCCCGAATGTCGAACTGCCAACCACGTACAGCGGGTAACCGGTCTGCATGCCCAACATGGCCGGGACGCGATAAAACATCCCGTAGCTGATGAGGCCGGCCACGGCCAGAGCGATCAGGCACAGCCCGAGACCGGCGCGGTTCACGGTGCCCTCGGCAAGCTTCATGTAGAAGACCACCCAGAGGAAGACGCCGGCATAACTCGGCGCCGTGTTGACGTACCAGGGCGCCCGTTTGGAGACAGGATTCGGCACGGTTTTCGCGATATAGTCGGGCAGCATACCGGCTCCTTTCGACATCGCGCCCGGGCGCCTCAGTATACTACGGCCGCGAACTGCGCCGGCGCCGTTTCGGTGCACTCCCTTCCGTGACACCCCGCAGAGCGCCTCTGTTACCCTTGCCGTGATGGCCGCTCCCCGCTACTTGCCCCCCTGGGACCGGGCCGAACTGCCGGAGCCTCCTGTCTTCCGCCTGCGGCATTGGACCATGCTCATCGGTCCCGGCATCGTGATGGTCGGATCCAACATTGGCGGAGGCGAGTGGCTGTTCGGTCCTGTGGTGACGGCCCAGTACGGCGGCACGATAATGTGGCTGGCCAGTCTCTCGATCCTGATGCAGGTCTTCTACAACCTCTCGGTGATGCGCTATACGCTTTGGTGCGGCGAGCCGATCTTCGTCGGCTACTTCCGCACTCCTCCCGGCCCGCGCTTTTGGACCGCCGTCTACATCGTCAATGACCTGGGAGGGCTGTGGCCGTACCTGTCTTCCAACGCCGCCGTACCGCTTGCCGCTGTGATCCTCGGCCGGCTGCCTACCGCCGCCGAGGACGCCCTGGTGCGCGATCTCGGTTACGCCATCTTCCTTTCCGCGTTCCTTCCTTTGATCTTCGGCGGCAAGATTTACAACGCCATCGAGAAGGTCATGGTGGCGAAGCTCATCCTGGTGCTCGGTTTCCTCAGCTTCGTGACGCTGGTGTGGGTGAGCCGGGAGACCTGGTGGGAGATCGGCTCGGGGCTTTTCCGTTTTGGTGCGCTGCCGGCAGGCGAATTCAGTTGGGCGACGCTGGCGGCTTTCGCCGCGGTGGCGGGCGCCGGCGGCCTCACCAACAGCGCCTTTTCCAACTATGCCCGCGACAAAGGCTGGGGAATGGGGCCGCAGGTCGGGGCGCTGCCGAGCCTGGTGGGCGGCCGCACGATCAAGTTGTCGCACACCGGCAAGGTTTTTGAACTTAGCGGGGAGAATCTGCGCCGATGGCGGGGCTGGCTGCGACACATCCTGCGCGACCAGATGGCGTTATGGGCTCCGGGTTGTGTGCTGGGCATGGCGTTGCCGGCGATGTTCTCCTACGAGTTCCTCCGCGGGGTAACGGATATCCAAGGCCACGCGGCGGCTGCCATGACGGCTGAGGCCATCGCCGCGCGCCACGGCCGGTGGTTATGGTTTCTGACGTTGCTTTGCGGCTTTCTGGTCATGGCGCCGACGCAGGTCAGCCAGCTCGACAACATCTGTCGCCGCTGGACCGACGTGCTCTGGACCGGCGCGCGCCGCCTGCGCCGCCTGGAAGAGCACAAGGTCAAGTACGTTTACTACGCGATCCTGGCCGCCTACGGCGTTTGGGGACTCATCGCCTTGCGACTGACCCCGAACCCGCTGGCGCTCGCCATCGCCAGCGGCGTCATGATGAATTTCGCTCTGGGCTTCTCGGCGCTGCATACCCTGTACGTCAACCTTGTCCTGCTTCCGCCGGCCCTGCGCCCGGGCCGACTGCTGCGGGCCGGACTCCTGACGTGCGCGGTCTTCTATTTCGGCATTTCGGCCATCGCCTTCCACGAGCAATGGCCCAGGCTGGCGGCGTGGCTGGGAATCCATTGAGTGCCCGGAGGCGGCACAGTGGAGCGCGGTTCCGGCGGCGGAGCGGCCGGCTATGGGAGCTTCGTCTCTCCCATCAGCCAGCGGTCAATGCCCCGCGCCGCCTGGCGGCCCTCGGAAATCGCCCAGACTACCAGGGACTGGCCGCGACGCGCGTCGCCCGCCGCAAAGACCCCGGGTACGGAGGACATGTAATTCTCGTCGGTCTTGACGTTGCCGCGCGGGTCCAGCTCCACGCCCAGGGGCTCCAGCACATCCCGTCGTACCGGCCCCAGGAACCCCATCGCCAGCAACACCAAGTCCACGTCCATGCTGAACTCGGTGCCCGGGATCGGCTCGAAGTTCGGCGGCGGCCCCACCCGCACGGCGTGGAGCTTTCTGACGTGCCCGCTGTCGTCGCCCGAGAATCCGATGGTCGAGACGGACCACTCGCGAATCCCACCTTCTTCGTGGGAGCTTTCCGAGCGCAACTGCATGGGCCACAAGGGCCAGGGGGTTGCCGGCGAGCGTTCTTCCGGCGGCCGGGGCAGAATTTCGAACTGGTGCACGGAGAGCGCCTTCTGGCGGTGGCAAGTGCCCAGGCAATCGGCCCCGGTGTCGCCGCCGCCGATGATCACCACGCGCTTGCCTGTGGCGAGGATCGGCTCCGGGCGCCGTGTCGAATCCGCAGCGAGGTCCGTGTCGCCGGCATTGCGCTTGTTCTGCTGGGGCAGAAAGTCCATGGCGAAGTGGATGCCCGCGAGCTCGCGCCCGGGCACGCGGAGATCCCGGGGCTGCTCGGCGCCCACGGCGATCAGGATCGCGTCAAACTCTTTGCGGAGATCCTCGACGGGCACGTTACGCCCGACATGCGCCCGCGTCACAAACTGTACGCCTTCGGCCTCGAGCTGCTCCAGGCGCCGGTCGATGTGATGCTTCTCCATCTTGAAGTCGGGGATCCCGTAGCGCAGCAGGCCGCCGATGCGGTCCGCCTTCTCAAAGACCGTCACCCAGTGGCCGGCGCGGTTCAACTGCTGCGCCGCCGCCAGGCCGGCGGGTCCGGAGCCGATGATCGCCACGCGCTTTCCCGTGCGCACCTGTGGCGGTTCCGGGCGGATCCAGCCTTCCTTCCAGGCGCGGTCGATGATCGCCCGTTCAATGGCCTTGATCGTTACCGGCGGCTCGTTGATGCCGAGCACGCACGCCGCTTCGCACGGGGCCGGACAGATTCGTCCGGTGAACTCGGGGAAATTGTTGGTGGCGTGCAGCATCCGGATCGCTTCGCGCCACCGGTCGCGCCAGACCAGATCGTTCCAGTCCGGAATGATATTGTTGAGCGGGCAGCCGGTGTGGCAAAAGGGCACGCCGCAGTCCATGCAACGCGCTCCCTGGATGCGGGCCTTGTCGTCGGGAAACTCCAGGTAAACTTCAAACCAGTCGTTGACCCGCTCAGCCACGGGGCGCCGTTGAGGCGTCTCCCGCGCGTATTCTTTGAATCCTGTGATCTTGCCCATGACGGATTGCTTCGCAGATCAGTCGCCGTACAAGGCCGGCCGCGGCGCCTCGGGAAGATGGAAGGGGACCGGGGTGTAGACCTCGTTGCGCCGCGGCACGCCGAGCACGCGTTTGTACTCGTGCGGAAAGACCTTGACGAACTTGGGCAGCAGCGCCTCCCAGTTTTCCAGCACCCAGGCCGCCCGCCGGCTCCCGGTGGCCTGGCGGTGGCGGCGGATCAGCTCGCGCAGCAGCTCGATGTCGGCGTCCTCGACGACCGGCTCCAGATCGACGCTTGCCCGGTTGCAGCGGCTGGCGACGAACTCGCCGGTTTCATCGAGGACATAGGCGATGCCGCCCGTCATGCCTGCGGCAAAATTGCGTCCCGTCCTGCCGAGCACCACTACCGTGCCTTTGGTCATGTATTCGCAGCCGTGGTCCCCCACGCCCTCGACCACGGCGGTCGCGCCGGAGTTGCGCACCGCGAAGCGCTCGCCCGCCATGCCGTTGAAATAGGCCTCGCCACTGGTGGCCCCGTAGAGCACGACGTTGCCCACGATGATGTTGTCTTCCGGAACAAAATTAGAGCCCCGGGGCGGGAAGACGATGAGTTTGCCGCCGGAGAGTCCCTTTCCGGTGTAATCGTTGGCGTCGCCCTCCAGGATCAGGGTCACGCCCCTGGCCAGAAAAGCGCCGAAGCTCTGACCTGCCGAGCCGGTGAAGTGGAACCGGATGGTGTCATCGGGCAAGCCGGCCGAGCCGTAGCGGCGGGCAATCTCCCCGCTCAGCATCGTGCCCACCGTGCGGTGCACGTTGCGGATGGGCAGCGAGGCCTCGACCGGACGGCGATGCTCGAGCGCCTCCCGGGCCAGTTCCAGAAGCCGGTGGTCCAGCGCGTTCTCGAGGCCGTGATTCTGCGGGATCAATTTGCGCCGGCCCACGCGGGAGGGAACCTCGGGGTTGTAGAAGATCGCGGAGAAATCCAGGCCTTTGGCCTTCCAGTGGTCGATGGCGTCGCGCATGTCGAGCAGGTCCACGCGGCCCACCATGTCCTCGACCTTGCGGAAGCCGAGCTGCGCCATGATCTGGCGCAATTCTTCGGCCACGAAGAAAAAGTAGTTGATGACGTGTTCGGGCTGGCCCGCGAACTTGCGGCGCAGCGCGGGATCCTGGGTGGCGATGCCGACCGGGCAGGTATTCAGGTGGCACTTGCGCATCATGATGCAGCCCATGGAAATCAACGGCGCCGTGGAAAAACCGAACTCTTCGGCGCCGAGCAGGGCCGCAATCGCCACATCGCGCCCGGTGCACAGCTTGCCGTCCGTCTGCAGGATGGTGCGACTGCGCAGGTCGTTGAGCACGAGCACCTGCTGGGTCTCGGCCAGGCCCAGCTCCCAGGGCACGCCGGCGTGCTTGATGGAGGAAAGCGGGGAGGCGCCCGTGCCGCCGCTGTCGCCGCTGATCAGGATGACGTCGGCGTGAGCCTTGGCCACTCCGGCCGCCACGATCCCGACGCCGACCTCCGCCACCAGCTTCACGGAGATGCGCGCCCGCGGGTTGACGTTTTTGAGGTCGTAGATGAGCTGCGCCAGATCCTCGATCGAGTAGATGTCGTGGTGAGGCGGGGGTGAAATCAACTGGACGCCGGGGATGGAATGGCGAATCCGGGCGATGTATTCGTCCACTTTGTGGCCGGGCAACTGGCCGCCCTCACCGGGCTTGGCTCCCTGGGCAATCTTGATCTGCAACTCTTCGGCATGCACGAGGTAGTTGGTCGTGACACCGAAGCGCGCCGAAGCCACCTGCTTGACCGCGCTGCACCGCTCGTCGTGGAAGCGCTCCTCATCTTCGCCTCCCTCGCCGGTATTGGAGCGGCCTCCGAGGCGGTTCATGGCGATCGCCAGCGTTTCATGGGCCTCGCGGCTGATCGAGCCGAGCGACATGGCTCCCGTGGCAAACCGCCTGACGATCTGACTGGCGGGCTCCACCTCCTCGATCGGGATGGGATTGCCCTTTTTGAACTTCATCAGGCCGCGCAGGGTGCACAGACGCCGGTTCTGATTGTCGATGAGCTCGGAATATTCCTTGAACGTTTCGAAGCTCTCTTTGCGCACCGCGTGCTGGAGTTTACTCACCGTGAGGGGATTGAGCAGGTGATATTCGCCGCGCACGCGGTACTGGTAGTTGCCGCCGATGGGCAGTTCGGGGTCCGAGTCGCCCACCGGATGGAACGCCAGGTCGTGTTTCATCTTCGCCTCGCGCGCGAGCACGTCGAGCCCGACGCCCTCGATGCGCGAGGCGGTACCGGTGAAGTACTTGTCCACGAGGGCCTTGTTCAGGCCTACGGCCTCGAAGACCTGGGCGCCGCGATAGCTCTGGAGCGTCGAAATCCCCATCTTGGAGAAAATTTTCAGGAGGCCCTTGTTGACGGCCTTTTTGAAATTCTTGAGGGCCGTCTCAAAGGGGACATCCAGCAAGCCGCGGCGGCACATGTCCTCCAGCGTCTCGATGGCCAGATAGGGGTTGACGGCGCTGGCGCCGTAGCCGATCAGCAGCGCGAAGTGCATCACCTCGCGCGGTTCGCCGGACTCGACAATCAGCGCCACCTGGGTGCGGGTGCCCTCCCGGATCAGGTGATGATGCACGGCCGAGAGCGCCAGGAGGCTGGGAATGGGCGCGTAGTCCCGGTCGAGACCGCGGTCGGAGAGGATCAGCAGGGTGTAGCCGTTTTGGATGGCCAGCGACGCCCGGCGGCAGAGGCCCGCAATGGCCCGCTCGAGCTCCACCTCGCCGCCCTCCACGCGGTAGAGCATGGGCAGCGTGGTAGCCAGAAAGTCGCCCCAGGAAACGCGCCGCAGCTTCTCCAAGTCGTAGTTGGTCAGGATCGGGTGGGGCAGCTTGAGCGTGTGACAGTGCTCGGGCGTTTCCTCCAAGATGTTTCGCTCGGTGCCGATGTAGCTGGTGAGCGACATCACCAGCTCTTCGCGTATCGGATCGATCGGCGGATTGGTGACCTGGGCGAACAGTTGGCGGAAGTAGTGGAAGAGGGGTTGCGGCTTGTCGGACAGGCACGCCAGGGGCGTGTCGGTGCCCATGGAGCCGACCGGCTCCTCGCCGGTGGCGGCCATGGGGCTCAGGATGAACCGCAGATCCTCGTCGGTGTAGCCGAAGGCGCGCTGCCGCTGGAGGATGCTGTCGAAGTCCGTGGGATGCCAGCGGGGCGGCGCCGGCAGGCGGTCCAGGGTGATCTGTTTTTCTTTGAGCCACTCGGCGTACGGGCGCCGGGCCGCCAGGCTCGCCTTGAGCTCCTCGTCGGGAATGATGCGGCCCTGCTCGAGATCGGCCAGCAGCATCTTGCCCGGCTGCAATCGGCCCTTGAACTTGACCTCCTCGGGCTTGACGGGCAGCACGCCCGTCTCCGAGGCCATGATGAGCAGGTCGTCGTGGGTGAGGAGGTAGCGCGCCGGACGGAGGCCGTTGCGGTCGAGCGTGGCCCCGATGACGCGGCCGTCGGTGAAGGCGATCGCCGCCGGTCCGTCCCAGGGTTCCATCAGCGAAGCGTGATATTCGTAAAAGGCCCGCTTTTCCGGGCTCATGGTCGGATCCTGGTCCCAGGCCTCCGGGATCAACATCGCCATGACGTGGGGCAGGCTGCGGCCCGCCAGGTACAGCAGCTCGGCGGCGTTGTCGAACATGGCCGAGTCGCTGCCGCCCGGGGTGATGATGGGGAACAGTTTCTTGATGTCGTCGCCGAACAGCGGCGAGGCCAGAATTTTCTGGCGCGCGTACATCCAGTTGATGTTGCCGCGCAGCGTGTTGATTTCGCCGTTGTGGCAGATATAGCGGAACGGGTGCGCCAACTGCCAGGTGGGGAACGTGTTGGTGGAAAACCGCTGGTGGACCAAGCACAGGGCGCTGACCACTTCCGGATCGGAAAGCTCGCCGTAGAAGCGGGCAATCTGGGGCGCCAGCAGCAGGCCTTTGTAAACGATGGTGCGCGAGGAAAGCGAGGGGATGTAGAAGAACCCCTTCTCGCGCAGATCGCTGGCGGCGATCTCGGCTTCGGCGCGCTTGCGCACCACGTAGAGCTTGCGCTCGAGTGCGTCCTGGTCCATGCCCGGCGCGCGCCCGACGAAAATCTGCTCGATGTAGGGCTGCGAGGCCCGCGCCAGCCTTCCGATGGCGTCGGCATCCACCGGGGTGTCGCGCCAGCCGAGCACCGTCAGGCCCTCTTCGCGGATGATGCGCTCGAGGATTCCCTCGCAGCGGAGGCGATCATGGGGCTCGACGGGCAGGAAAACCATGCCCACGCCGTATTCGCCCGGCGCCGGCAGCGTAAAGCCCAACCGGGCGCACTCGCGCGCAAAGAAGACGTGCGGGATCTGGATGAGTACGCCGGCGCCGTCGCCGGTCTCCGGATCGCACCCACACGCACCGCGATGCGTCAGGTTGATCAGAATCTCAATCCCTTTGACGATGATGTCGTGCGACTTGCGCCCCTTGATATCGGCGACGAAGCCGATGCCGCAGGCATCGCGTTCCAGCCGGGGCTCATACAGCCCTTGCGGGGTGGGAAAACCGTGAGCAAAATCTTCGTCCCGGTTCATGTTGGGTGTGAAGAACAGGTGTTTCTCCAAGTATACGGCGGCAGGCTAGCATTAGTCAACAAAAATCTGAATGCCGTCTTCAATCACTAGATCTTATGATATGATCGTGATGTGAATCTCGAAACCATCCGCCTGTTCCGGGACATAGCGCAGACACGCAATCTGACGCGCGCTGCCGAAATGAACGAGGTGAGCCAGTCGGCCGCCAGCCAGGCCCTGAAAGCGCTCGAAGAGGCCTTGGGGGTGCGACTCCTCAACCGCAGTGTGCGCCCGGTGGAGCTGACGGAGGCAGGGCGGATCTATTACGAGTTTTGCCGCGACGTCCTGCGGCGTTATGAGGAGCTCGAGGCGGCGCTTGAGAAGGTTCGCGGGCACATTGGCGGAACCGTGCGGATCGCCTCGATATACTCGGTGGGCATTTCCGAGATGGCGCGCCTGGAAGAGGAGTTTGGGCGGCGGCTTCCGGGCGCAGAGTTGCGGGTGGAATACCTGCGCCCGGAGAAAGTCTACGAAGCCGTGCTTGCCGACCGTGCGGATCTGGGACTGGTCAGCTACCCCGAGCCGGGGCGGCAGATCACGGTGATACCGTGGCGGCAGGAGCAGATGGTGCTGGCGCTGGCGCCGTCACATCCCTGGGCCGGACGGCAGAGCGTGCGTCCGGAGGAGCTCGACGGTCAGGATTTTGTCGGCTTCGATCAGGACCTGCCCATCAGCCGGGACATCCGGCGCTTCCTGCGGGAGCATGGAGTGGAGGTCAACTGGGTCTTTCACTTCGACAACATCCAGACGATGAAAGAAGCCGTGGCGCTTGGCACCGGCATGGCGATCTTGCCGGCTCCGGTGCTGCGGGCCGACATTGAGCAGGGCCGCCTGGCTGCGGTGCCGCTCGAGGCGCCGGGGCTGGTACGCCCGCTGGGCATTATCCATCGCAAGCGCAAGCAGTTCAGCCGCGCCGCGCAGGTGTTTCTGGAAATTTTGAAATCCCAACCCGGGGAGACGACCCTGCTTGACAGCGCCTCGAGTCGCAGAGGATGATCGTAACTTTGCAAGCGATTGCAGGAGGCCTCATGCGCGCGGCAAGCTGGCCGGCGCTCCTCTGCGCCGCAGTATTGGGGGCGGGATGCGCGCGGCGAGAAACGACAGCCACCAGGATCATGAAGCAAGAATTCGGCAAGACTCAGGACGGCGTTGCGGTTCAGCTTTACACCCTCAGCAACTCCAAGGGCGTGCGGATCGCCATCACCAACTACGGCGGCATCATCACCTCCATCGTCGTTCCGGACCGTGAAGGCCGTGCGGGGGACATTGTGCTGGGTTTCGACACCCTGGAGGGGTACCTCAAGGGCCATCCCTACTTCGGTGCGATCATCGGACGCTACGGCAACCGCATTGGCAAGGGCCGCTTCTCGCTGGACGGCGTGGAGTACCGGCTTGCCCAAAACGACGGCGACAACCACCTCCACGGCGGCGTCAAGGGTTTTGACAAGGTGGTCTGGCACGCCCGCGAGTACGCGGATGCGGCCGGCCAGCACCTGGCGCTGCACTACCGCAGCGCGGACGGCGAAGAAGGTTACCCGGGCAACCTGGATGTCAACGTCGTCTACACCCTCAACGAGGACAATCAGTTGCGCATCGAATACACCGCCACCACCGACAGGCCCACGGTGGTGAACCTCACCAACCACAGTTACTTCAACCTGGCGGGCGAGGGGGACATCTTGGGGCACGTGCTGCGACTCAACGCGGACCAGTTCACTCCCGTGGATCGGGGGCTGATTCCCACCGGAGAGCTGCGGCCGGTCCGCGGGACGCCGTTCGACTTCACCACGCCCACAGCCATCGGCGCGCGGATCAACCAGGAGGACGAACAGCTCCGCTTCGGGCGCGGCTATGACCACAATTTCGTGGTGCGAGGGGAAGTGGGCACGCTGCGCGAGGCTGCCGAGGTCTGGGAACCGAAGACGGGCCGCGTGCTGCGCGTGCTGACCACCGAGCCGGGGATTCAGTTTTATTCCGGGAATTTTCTGGACGGCACTTTGCGAGGCAAAGGCGGCCGGGTTTATGGGCACCGGTCGGGCTTGTGCCTGGAGACGCAGCACTTTCCGGACTCGCCGAACAAGCCGCAGTTCCCCTCCACGGTGTTGCGGCCCGGACAGACGTACCGGTCCACGACCGTGTACGAATTCGGGGCGCGCTGAGGCTACTTAGCCTGCTGTTTCTTCCAGCGCTCGAGGCCGACGTTGTCGAGGAACTGGCGCGCGGCTCGCGCGACCTCTTCGGCGCGCTCGCGCGGCACCACCACGACGCCGTCGCCGTCGGCCACCACCACGTCGCCGGGCCGCACGAGCACACCGCCGATGGTCACCGGCCGGTTGACGGATTCCAGTTCGTTGCGTCCCGGCCGGATGCCGCGGGCCAGGCGCCGGTAGTAGGCCGGAACCCGGTGGTAGATGATCTCGTCGCTGTCGGCCAGACCGCCACTGGTCACCACGCCGATCATGCCGCGCTTCTGCCAGTTGCGGATGTTGGTGGAGCCGATGGAGCGCGACTCGCCGTCGTCGGTGGCGTCGATCACCAGCACGGAGCCCGGGAACAGCACGTCCTGAAAGGCTTCCGAGGTGAGGTCGCGGTACCAGCGGCTGATCGTGGCAGGATCCATTTTCGGCTCCCGCTTGTTGGTGGGCACGTAGCGTGCGGTGACGGCGATGCCGATGATCCGGTGGGTGAAGTTTTCCGTGTCGCGCCACAGCGCCTTGATCTCCGGATCCACGATGCCCACGTCGGCCAGACCGACCACGTCCATGCCGTCGGAGACATCGGCCACCCGAAGCCCGTCAAACATTTTCAGGATGCGCTGGTTTTCCTCCTGCGAGTAGTCGCGGTAGGGAATGAACAACTTGACCTTGCCGTTGTCCAGAGTGATCTGGCCCGCCACCGGCGCCGCGAGGGCGGCGCTCAGGGCGGCGGCGGACACAAACAGGCGTTTCATGGCCGTGAACCTCCGCAGTTGCTCGCGCGCAGCTTACCAGAAACGGATGTAGAACGCCACAATCACGCTCACGATGATCACCGTGTGAATCACGTCCCAGTGATTCCAGCTCGCGCGGGTTTCCGCCTTTTGCTCCGGCGTGGCCGAGCCGAGGGTCAGCCCGCGGATCCGCTCCTCATCCGGCGGGGAGCCGAAGCGGTTGGCCACCGCCATCACCAGGATGGTGATCACGAACAGGAGGATGCAGTAGTGCAGCCAGTTGATGGTCTCGATGCGCCAGAGGATGCCGCCCGGCGTCAGCCGGTCGCGGAAGACATCGAGCACGAGCCGGAACATCCCCAGGCAGAAGCCCACGACCAGGCCGGCCGTGCCTGCCGCCCCCCCGACCCGCTTGGAAAGGATCCCCACCAGGAAGACGGCGGCGATGCTAGGCCCGATGAGCGACTGCACCATCTGAAGGTATTCGTAGAGCACATCGGCGACCGACTTCATCAGCGGGATCCACACCACGCCGAGGCCCACTACCGTGGCGGTGGCCGCGCGGCCCACGAACACCAGGTGCCGTTCGCTCGATTGCGGCCGGAACTTCTTGTAGAAGTCCACCGTGAACAACGTGGCCGAGGAATTAAATAGGGAGGCCAGGGAGCTCATCAAGGCGGCGACGAGTCCTCCGACCACGAGGCCTTTGAGCCCCGCGGGCAACAGCGTCGCCACCAGCGTAGGGAACGCCTGGTCGGCGCTCTCGATTTGGAGCAGTCCCTTCTGTTTGAGGGCGTAGGCGATCATGCCGGGGACCAGGAAGATGAACACGGGGAGTAACTTCATGTAGGCGGCGAAGATCGCCCCGCGCCGGGCTTCCTTCTGGCTGCGGGCCGAAAGCGTCCGCTGCACGATGTATTGATCCGTGCACCAGTACCAGAAGCCGATGAGAGCCGATCCGAGCAGCACGCCGGTCCAGGGGAACATCGGGTCGCTGGCCGGCCGGATGAGCTTCATGTTGGGGCCGCAAATCCGTTCCACTTCACTCCAGCCGCCCACGGCCGAAAGGCCCATGAACAGGATCACGATCGAGCCGATGATGAGCACGGGGGCCTGAAGGATCGAGGTGTAGAGCACCGCTTTCATGCCGCCCAGCACCGTGAACAGGCCCGTGACCGCCACCAGACCGATCGCGCTGATCCAGAAAAAATCGATCCCCATCCACTGGTCAATGCCGAGCACCGTCTTGAAGACCACGCCGCCTGCGTACACGGTTACAGCCACCTTGGTGAGCACGTAGCTCACCAGCGAGATCAGCGACAGGAACGTGCGCGCCGAGGGGCTATAGCGCCGTTCCAGAAACTCGGGCATTGTGAAGACGCGGCTGCGGGCATAAAAAGGAACGAAGACCCATCCCAGGACCAGAATGAGCCAGGCATGCATCTCCCAGTGGGCCATCGCCATGCCGCTCTCGTAACCGGCCCCGGCCAGCCCCACGAGGTGCTCGGAGCCGATGTTGGAAGCGAAGATGGAGGCGCCCACGGCTACCCAGCCGGCGTCGCGCCCGGCCAGGAAGTAGTCGGCCGTGTCCTCTTCTTTTTGTTTGAGCACCCAGACGATGATGCCGGCCAGCCCCGCAAAAAACAGCATCAGTACCGCCCAGTCCCATCCGGTGAATCCGACCATATCTGCTTGCTTCCTTTCTGTGTCCGGCCGTGACGGCCGAGGCGCCACGGCCAAACCCTTGAGTATCTCTCAGATTGGGTCGGTTGGGGAAGCGCTTTCAGAGGCGCGGAACCCGGGCCCGGACCGCGGCTACAACAGGTTTTCGATCAACCCGTAGACGGGTTTGAGCGTGGGGTACAGGGTCCGGTAGACCTCGTGGCCGCGGCGGTACAACTGCGACTCATGGGGTCGCGGCAACACGGACTCGACTTCCCGGATGACGGCGCGGCAAGCTTCGGGCACCGACGAGTACACGCCTGTGCCCACGAGGGCCAGGATGGCGGCCCCGTATGCGGATCCCTCCTGCGAGGCCAAGGTCACGACGCGCTTGGCAAAGATGTCGGCCAGCAGTTGCCGCCAGAAGGCGCTGCGGGCTCCGCCGCCGGAGGCCCGCACGGATTCCACAGAGACGCCCATGGCCTCAATGATGTCCAGGCAGTCCTTCTGGCTGTAGGAGACGCCCTCGAGCAGGGAGCGCAACAAATCGGCCCGGGTGTGTTTGGCGGTCAGACCGATCCAGCCACCGCGGGCAGTCGAGTCCAGGTGAGGCGTCCGTTCTCCCATCAAATAGGGGAGCCAGAACAGACCGTGGGACAGCGGTGGAGCGGCGGCGGCTTCTGCGGTGAGCGCATCATACTCGCTGCCGGGGGCAAGCTGGTTGCGGAACCACTGCAAGCTCAAGCCGGCTCCCTGCGTGACGCCCATGACATGCCAGGCGCCCCGGACGGCATGGCAGAAGGTGTGCACCCGGCCGAGCGGGTCATAGGCCGGTCTGTCCATGTGAGCGAAGACCACGCCGGAGGTCCCCAGCGTGCAGGAGACGATACCCGGTTCGACGACACCATTGCCCACGGCGCTGGCCGCCTGGTCGCCACCGCCTCCCACGACCGGGGTGCCCGGCGCCAAGCCCGTGGCCGCGGCGGCCGATTCGGTCACGCGTCCGGTCACCTCACTGGATTCGTAGACTTGCGGCAGAATGGAGGCATCCAGGTGGAGGCGCTCCAGCATTTGGGACGACCAGCGCCGCCGGACCACGTCGAACAAAGATGTGCCCGAGGCGTCGGAGACTTCCGTGGCGTACTCGCCGGTAAGGCAGAAGCGAAGGTAGTCTTTGGGAAGCAGCATCCTCCGGATGCGCGCAAAATTGCCGGGTTCGTGGTCGCGCACCCAGAGCAGTTTGGGCAAGGTGAAGCCGGTCAGCACCGGGTTGGCCGTAAAGGCCAAGACATTCTCCTTGCCCACGGTGCGGTTGACGTAGTCCACCTGCGCCTGGCTGCGCTGGTCGCACCAGATCAACGCAGGCCGGATGACCTGGTCTTGGGCGTCCAGCAGCACCAGCCCATGCATCTGGCCGGAAAGTCCCACACCCCGGATGTCTTTGCCTGTGGCTCCGGCTTCGGCCAGCACGCCGCGGATGGCCGACTGGGCGGCTTCCCACCAGTTTTCGGGGCGCTGCTCGGCCCATAACGGCCGCTCCATGCGCATCTCCTCATGGGGCGCCGTAAAGCCGGCTTTGACGTTGCCTCGCTCGTCCACGAGCAGCGCGCGGCTGCCGCCGGTTCCCACGTCCAACCCGAGCCAGTACATAGAGATGAGACCTCGACACGAATATTTTTTCGCACCGCATCATAACAAATCGGCCTGCTGACGCGCGCAAGCAGGCGCGCACCGGCCGTGCAGTATCATGAAACAATGACTCTTGTGTCGTCTTCCACCGGGAAGCCGCCCGTGGAGTCAGTGATCGAGCTCGAACGGGAATACCTGCTGCAAAACTACAGCCGCTACCCGATTGTGCTCCGCCGCGGCAAGGGTTGCTGGTTGTACGACGCCGAAGGCCGCCGCTACCTGGATCTGATTTCCGGCATCGGCGTCAACGCTCTCGGTCACGCGCACCCGAGGATTCTGCGCGTGCTGCGGGAGCAGGCGGGCCTTCTGATCCACTGCTCCAACCTGTATTACCACGACTACCAGGCGCCGCTGGCCCGGCGGCTGGCGGAGCGCAGCGGGCTGGCTCGCTGCTTTTTTTGCAACTCGGGCACGGAAGCCATGGAGGGCGCCTTGAAGATGATCCGGGCGCACGGGCGGAGGATTGATCCGGAGAAGTACGAAATCGTCTCTCTGGAGAACTCCTTTCACGGGCGCACTCTCGGCGCGCTTTCCGTCACCGGGCAGGAGAAGTACCGCAAGGATTTCGAGCCGTTGCTGCCGGGAGTGCGGTTCGTGGCGCCGGGCGACGATGGGGCGCTCGAGGCCGCCGTGAGCGAGCGCACGGCCGGCATCGTGCTCGAGTGGATTCAGGGAGAGGGCGGCGTGGTTCCCCTGCCGGTGGAGTATGCTCGCCGGGCACGCGCGCTGGCGGATCGCTTCGATGCGCTGCTGGTTTTTGACGAGATCCAGTGCGGGCTGGGGCGGACCGGAACGTATTTCGCCTACCAACTGGCAGAGCCGCCCGTGGCGCCCGACATCGCGGTGGTGGCCAAACCGCTGGCCTGCGGCTTACCGCTCGGGGCAATCCTGGCCAACGAAAAAGCCGCTTCCACGATCGGCCCGGGCATGCACGGCTCCACCTTCGGAGGCGGTCCGCTGGCTTGCCGGGTAGCGCTCGAGTTTCTGGATATTCTGGACGAGCAGCTCGTGCACATTCACACCGCGGGGGGATACTTCCGAAGGGAGCTTTGCGAGCTGGCGCGCCACCACAGCTTCGTGCGCGAGGTGCGGGGTTTCGGCCTGATGATCGGCGTCGAGCTCACGATCCCGGGCAAGGATCTGGTTTCGGAGGCGCTGGCGGAAGGCCTGCTCATCAACTGCACGCAGGAACGCGTCCTGCGGTTTCTTCCGCCTTATGTCATTACCGAGGGCGAGCTGGAACGAGCCGTCAAGATCTTGGGAAAGCTCTTCCGGAAGGTCAAGCCGCCGGAGATCGGCGAACCGGCGCCTTAGACAACGGCGATGCGCATCGTGACGAATTTCCCTCGCTTTCCCGAGACCTTTCGCTCCAGCTCGGGGACGCCCGGGGAGGCGAAGACGGCCCGGACGCTTTGGCAATTTCTCGTGCGCGCCCGGGACGCCGATCTGCTGCTGATCAACTGCGACGTGACGTTGACGCTCAAGCTGGCTTTTGTTTTTTTCCTGTGCCCTTTCCTGCGACGGCCGATTCTGGCCAATGATCTGGTGCTGCGCAAGCCGGAGACCTGGAAGGCGCGGCTGACGCTTCCTCTGAAGCGCCGGCTGCTTTCGAGGGTGGAACACTTCTCTTTTTATCAGCGGGACCTGGAAGGCTATCGGAAATACTTCGGCATCCGTGCCGAGCGGGCTTCGTACGTGGCCTTCAAGCCGAACATCCGCTACCGCTATCCCTACCGCGTGGATCCGGATGGGGAGTACGTGCTGTGCTTCGGCTACTCGGAGCGGGACTACGATCTGTTCTTCGACGCGGTAGAACGCGCCGGCTGTCCGGCGGCGATTCCCCGCCCGGACTGGGGTCAGATTGCGCGCCACGGGTCGCGCTTCACCCGCCCGCTGGCGGCGCTGCCGCCGAACGTGCGGTTGCTGGACGACGACGGATCGCCGGAGTCCATGATCCGGATGATCGAAGCGGCGCGACTGGTGGTGATTCCCATCCTGCCCTCCCGCATCGCTCCCTCGGGCATCAGCTCCTGTCTGAACAGCATGCTGATGGGCAAGTGCGTGATCGCGACGGCCGGTCCCGGCATCAGCGACGTGCTGGATCCCTCGCAGGTCATTCTGGTTCCTCCGGGCGACGCCGAGGCCCTCGCCGCCGCCATCCAGGCCGCCTGGGAGGATGACGAGCTGCGGTTGCGAACCGCGGAGGCGGGCCGCCGGTACGCCGAAAGCTGCGGCGGCGAACCGGAGCTGCGCCAGCGGCTTATTGATCTGGCGACCCGCCTGTTCGAGGGGCCGTTGCGGCAGCGGGATACTGCCGCGGTGGTCCGGCCTTCATGAAGCCTCGCTTCCCGGGTCATTTTGCCGGAGGGCGGCCAACGGAAAGTGCACGCGCGAGGCGCAGGGCATGAGTCCGGAGCCGCCTGCCACGCCGGCCGCTGCGGAAACCTTGCTGGGCCGGCGCCGGTATCTGCTCAACATTGTGTGGAGCTGGATGGGGGCCGGCGCCCTGATCGTGGTCGGCCTGCTGGTGCCGCCGTTTCTGATCCGGCGCATCGGATCGGAGGGGTACGGCGTCTGGGCGCTGGCCTTGTCGTTCGTGGAATACTTTTGGCTGATCGATCTTGGCTTCCGTCCGGCCACGGTCAAGTACGCGGCGGAATATCGGGCGCTCAACCGCACCGGCGAGCTGAACCGGCTGGTGAGCACGGCGCTGGGGTATTCCGGCATGTGCGGCACGGCGGTACTGCTGCTGCTGTGGCTCAACGCCGAGCGTATCGCCACCTACCTCAAGGTAACCGCGCCCGAGTTTCCGGCTTTGATCCGGGTGATCGCCCTCAGTTGGGCTTTCGGGCTGGTGTTTAACGTCTTCGGCGCGGTGCTGGAGGGGTTTCAACGCTTCGATCTCACCAACGCGATCACGATCGGCTCGACGCTCGGCCGGAGCGTGCTGGTGGTTGTCGTGGTATGGCACGGATACGGGCTCTGGGAGATGGGCATCGTTCTGGCGACGACGCAGGCCGCCACTTACGTTGCGCTCTTCCTTGCGGCGGTACGGATCTATCCGGAAATGCAGCTTTCGCCGCGCTATGTGACGTGGGAGATGGCCCGGCGGCTGGTCTCTTACGGACGGCAGGTGTTTTCGGCGTTGCTGGGAGCCCGGCTGCTCCAGGCGGGGATCCCTGCGCTGATCGCCTATTTCCTGCCGGTGCGTCACGTCACCTACTACACCGTCTCTCAAAAGATCCTGGACTACGTCGGTGACGTGATCGGGCGCATCGGGCTGGTGACGAGCCCGCGCGCTTCGGCGTGGATGGCCCAGGGGGATCGCGGGCGGATCCTGCGCCTCTCCCACTACGGGAACACCTACTGCCTGACGCTGTGGGCCCTTCCGGCGAGCTTCCTGTTCGTGTTCAGCGAGAACGTGTGCCGGCTGTGGGTGAACGCGGAGTTTGCCGGGCAGGCGCGCATCCTGCTGCCGGTGCTGATCGCGGGCTACACGTTGTGGATGGGGCAATTCATCTCCGCCTCGATCCTGATGGGGATCGCCCGCTACGAGGCCTACGCGCTGTCGCTGCTGGCGGAAGCCGTGTTGGTCCTGTTGGGTTGCGCGGTGGCGTTACCGCGCTTCGGCATTGCGGGCGCCGCGGCCGTCTTCAGCGTGCTCGTGGCCCTGAACCGGTCGTTCAATTTAAGCCGGATCTTCTGCCGGGAGTTTCAGCTCTCCTGGACGGAGTTCGTCCGGAAGATCTATCCCCGCCCGCTGCTGCTTGCCCTGATTTCCGTCCTGGCGCTGCATCTGTGGAAGCGGATGCTGCCGGGGAACTCCTGGATGGAACTGTTCGGACTGTGGGCGCTTCACTGCGCGGTGTACGGGGCAGGGGCGGCGGTGCTGGTCCTGTGGCCGGACCACCGAGCCCTGGTGATGGAACGGGCGGCCTCGTGGGGGCGACGCATCCTACCCCGGGCTTCGCGAGCGGAGTAGGCGGCTGCTCGGGCTGGTGCACAATGAAATCGTGATGGGGCCGGCTGGGGCAGTGTTCGCCATTGCGGCGGCGGCTGTGGCGTACGTGGTCGTGCTGTACCCGGTGGGGCTGGCGTTGCTGGCGCGGTGGTTTCCCAAACCGGTCCGCAAGGGCTGGGAACCGCGCAGCGTCACGGTCATCATTGCGGCACGGAACGCGGAACGGTGGATCCGCCGCAAGCTCGAATCCGTGTTGGCTTCCGACTACCCGCGGGAACTGCTGGAGGTCATCGTCATCTCCGACGGCTCGACGGATCGCACCGAGGAGATCGTGCGCTGCTTCGAACCGCAAGGCGTCCGTTTGCTGACGGTTCCTGCGGGAGGCAAGCCCGCGGCGTTGAACGCGGCCTTCCCGCACGCGCGCGGCGACCTGCTGCTGCTTACCGACGTGCGGCAGGTTCTCAAGCCGGACTGCCTGAGGCGTCTGGTCTGCGCCATGGCGGACCCGAACGTGGGCGTGGTGAGCGGCAATCTCCTCATCCGGCAGGGAGAGACGGAAGAAGAACAGAGCACCGGCCTGTACTGGCGCTATGAGAACTGGATCCGGCGCAATCTGTCCCGGGTGGATTCGATGCTGGGCGCCACCGGGCCGATCTACCTGGTGCGGCGGCATCTGGTGCGGCCCATCCCGCCCGACCAGCTCCTGGATGACGTTTATTTACCGCTGTCGGTGCACTTGCAAGGTTACCGGCTGGTGCTGGAAGAGGAGGCCGTGGCCTGGGACGAACCCACGGTGGTGGCTTCGGAATTCCGGCGCAAGGTGCGTACTCAGGCCGGCGTCCTGCAACTGCTGTGGAGCTTCCCCGGGCTGTTCAGCGCCGCCAATCGCATGCGGTTTCACTTTGTCAGTCTGAAACTGGGCCGCCTGCTTCTCCCCTACCTGCTGGCGGCCATGCTGGTGTCGGCGCTGGCCCTGCCGGCGCCCTGGCGGTGGACGCTGGCCGGTCCCCAACTGGCGGCTTACGGTCTGGCGCTGGCGGACTTCGCCGTTCCCAAGGGCTGGCTACTGAAGCGCATCACGGCGCCCGCGCGGGCTTTCGCGGCTCTGGTGCTGGCGGCGCTCTGCGCTGTTGCCGTGCTGGTGGTTCCCCCGCGGTCGCTCTGGGTGGAGGCCCGCCCCACCTGAATCAGGCGGCGGAGCGGTATTCGCCGAAGACGGCGCGCAGCCGCTGGGAGATCTCTCCCACGGTCGCGTAGGAAGCCGCCGCCTCCAGAATGTACGGCATCAGATTCTCGCTTCCGCGCGCGGCGCTCTCCAGCCGCGCCAGGCTACGCTCGACCGCCGCCGCATCGCGCGAGGCTCGCAGCCGCTGCACGCGCTCAACCTGCTTGCGCTCGACCTGCGGATCGTAGTGGAAGATCGGGATCTTCTGCGGCTCCTCCATGCGGAAGCGGTTCACGCCGACGATCACGGCCTCGCCGCGCTCGACGGCCTGCTGGTAGCGGTAGGCGGCCTCCTGAATCTCCGCCTGGACCCAGCCGGTTTCGATGGCGCGCAGCATCCCGCCCATGGCCTGGATGCGTTCCAGCAGGCCCTGCGCCTGCTGCTCGATCGAATCGGTCAACTGCTCCAGATAGTAACTGCCGCCGGCGGGATCCGCCGTGGCGGTGACGCCGCTTTCGTAGGCGATGATCTGCTGGGTGCGCAGGGCCAGGCGCGCCGATTCTTCGGTGGGCAACCCGAGGGCCTCGTCCCGCGCGTTCGTGTGGAGGGATTGTGCGCCGCCCAGCACCGCGGCCAGTGCCTGAATGGTGACCCGCACCAGATTGACGTCCGGCTGCTGGGCCGTGAGCGTCGAGCCGGCCGTCTGCGCGTGGAAGCGGAGCATCATCGACCGCGGGTTGCGGGCCTGGAAGCGATCGCGCATCAGACGGGCATACAGGCGGCGCGCCGCGCGGAATTTGGCGAGCTCTTCGAAGAAGTGGTTGTGCGCACTGAAGAAAAAGGACAGTCGCGGGGCGAAGCGGTCCACCTCGAGCCCCGCCTCCAAGGCCGACTCAATGTAGGTCGCGGCGTTGGCCAGCGTAAAGGCCACCTCCTGGACGGCCGTGGCGCCCGCCTCCCGGATGTGGTAGCCGCTGATCGAGATCGGGTTCCACTGCGGCAGCTCGCGGGCGGCCCAAGAGATGATGTCGGTGACGAGCCGGAGGGCCGGCTGGGGCGGGTAAATATAGGTGCCCCGTGCGATGTACTCCTTGAGGATGTCATTCTGAACGGTGCCGGAGAGCCGGCCGAGGTCGGCGCCCTGTTTGCGGGCGGCCAGCACGTAGAACGCCAGCAGTATGGCCGCGGTCGAATTGATGGTCATGGAGGTGGTCACTTCATCGAGGCGAATCCCCTCGAAAAGCCGCTCCATATCTTCCAGGGAGCAGACGGCCACGCCCACCCGGCCGACTTCGCCCGCCGCCAGCGGATCGTCCGAGTCCAGGCCCATCTGCGTCGGCAGATCGAAGGCCACCGAAAGGCCGGTGATGCCTTGGGAGATCAGGAACCGGTAGCGCTGGTTGCTTTCCTCCGCGCTGCCGTAGCCCGCGTACTGGCGCATGGTCCACAGGCGGGTCCGGTACATCTCGGGGTAGATGCCACGCGTGAAGGGGAATTCGCCGGGCCGTCCGAGAGGGTCGCTCATGAGCGGGAGATCTTGCGGGCGCGCAGGAAGGAAGTGATGCCGAACCAGGCCATGATGCCGATAAAGATGGCCGACAACACCACGCGGAAGAGTCCCTCGCCGGTCTCATTAAACTCCTGCCAGCTCCGGATAGCCCGCGGCACCGGAATGGCGGCCAACGCCAGGAAAACAAAGCCGATGACCTCGTTCCACAGCGCCCGCAAGGGTCTGAGCACTCCCGGCAGGACGTGCCGGAGGAACTGCCGCACGAAGGACATCTTCGCATTTCATGGTAACAGTTCACGCCCGGTTCCGCCGATGAAGATGTTGAAGAGCTGGACACAGCTCGGCAAAGTGGTATGCTGGAGGCGAAGAGGGCACCTTGGACGAACGGCTAAAGCAGCTCATGCAAGAGTTGGGGAACGCGATCAACGAATCCCTGTCGGAGTCCGAGCGGATTGCCGAAGCTCTGGGTGAAATCCGGCGCGCCGGCTACGAAGTCTTTCTGGTGTTGGAGGCGACCATCGGCTTTAACAAGCGCGAGGATTCCAGTGAGGAGGTTGCCGAGCGGAGCCCGGGCCGGCGCAGGCCGGCGCACGACCACAAGGTCGGCAGCATCAAGTGGACTTCTCAAGACGAAAAATTCCTGCGGGCGCTCAAGATTTCCCTCGAGGACGATCCGCGCTGAAGCGGAGATGGGGTTTCGGGGCGGCTTGGCAGTCAGGGGGCCAGTAGCTCCTGGTAGACGCCCCAGGTCTGCGCCGCAGCCCGTTCCCAACTGAAGGCAGACGCACGCTGCCGTCCCTTTGCGGCCAGATCCTCGCGCAGCACCACGTTTTCCATCAAGGCGCGCAGGCCCTCGGCGATGGCTTCCGTATCCTCGGGATCCACGAGCATGGCTGCATCGCCTGCCACTTCCGCCAGCGCACCGCGGCCGGAGGTGAGCACCGCCACGCCGCACGCCATCGCTTCGAGCACGGGCAGTCCGAAGCCCTCATCCAGGGAGGGGAACGCAAAGATCGAAGCGCGCGCATACAGCTCGGCCAGACGAGCTTCGGACACATAGCCTAACACCTCGATATCGGGGCGGCGCGAACTTTGCCGGATGCGTTGCAGGATCGCCGCGGCGCCGTAGCCAAAGCCGCCGGCCAGCACCAGGCGCCAGCCCGCGCCGGTGCGTTCAAAGGCCTCCACGAGACGGGTGACGTTTTTGCGGCGCTGGATCGCCCCGACGTGAAGGATCATGCGCTCCCGGCGTGCGGCCGCAAGCGGAGGGAGCCGGACGCCGTGCCGGACGACGCGCAGGCGGCCGCGATCCACGCCGAGCAGGTCCCGGAGCTGGTTGGCGGTAAATTCCGACACGGCGATGATCAAATCCGAGCGCGCCGCCGCATCGCGCGCCTGAGCCGCGAATCGCGCGCGAAACTCGGGCGTGGAGTACTCCCCGGTGAGCACGAACAGATCGTGAAAGGTGGAGACGGCGCGACGCAACCGGGCGCGCGGCAGGCGCTGATTCAGGCCGTGGAACAGTTCCACTCCCGGCGCCCATGTGTCGGTGAACACCCGGCGCCGGCAGTTGGGAGGCAGCGGCACTGCCAGCGCCCGGAGGAGGCGATGAGGACGGTAGCAACAAAGGAACGCCGCCTCGGGATGGGTCTGCGCCAGCGCCGCGATGATCTCGCGGCAGTACACGCCCACTCCGGTCGGCTCCGGCCCCACGCTGTATGTGGCGTCCAGGGCGATCTTCACTCGGTGATGCGGTATTCCTTGAGTTTGCGATACAAAGTCGTCCTGCCGATTCCCAGCAGGTGCGCCGCCATCACTCTATCACCTTTGGTGTATTCCAGCGCCTGTAGGATCGCACGCTTTTCGAGCTCAGTCATCGGCAGGATACCCTCGGGCGGAGGCGCCGCCGGCTGCGTGGATTCTTGAAATAGCGGCAACTGGTCCCTGTCGGCGCGCGCCCGGTGAGCAGGCGCCGCGGGCCGCGACGCCATTCCGGACACTGCCACCGACATCTGTTCGGCTTTGCGCGCCTCCAGGTGGTGCTGGATAGCGGAGGGCAGGTCCGCGGTGTGCAGCAGGGGGCCGGAATTGATCGCCACCATGCGCTGGATGGCATTTTCCAGTTCCCGGACGTTGCCTGGCCAGTCGTAGGAGAGCATAGCTTCCAGACATTCCCGCGTCACGCAATGGCGGTTGCCGTACCGGGCAAGAAAATGGTTCACCAGAAGCGGGATGTCTTCCTTGCGCTCGCGCAGCGGCGGCAGGCGGAGATTGACCACGCTGAGCCGGTAGTACAGATCCCGGCGGAAGGCTCCGCGTTCGACGGCTTGGGTCAAGTCCTGGTTGGTGGCGGCGATGACGCGAAAGTCGGCGCGCCGCCGGGTGACGGAACCGACGGGGCGGAATTCCTTTTCCTGGAGCAGGCGCAGGAGCTTGGCCTGCAGCTCCAGCGGCAGTTCTCCGATTTCGTCGAAGAAGGCGGTGCCGCCGTCGGCCAGTTCCACCAGACCGGTCTTGGCCGAGACCGCTCCGGTGAACGCCCCGCGCACGTGACCGAAGAGTTCGCTTTCCAGCAAGGGACCGGCCAGAGCGGAGCAGTCAATCGGGACGAAGGGTCCGACGTTGCGCACCGCGTGGATGGCGCGCGCCACGACTTCCTTGCCCGTGCCGGTTTCGCCGAGAAGCAGGATCGGAACTCTGCTGCGGCCGAGTTTCTGGATGAGTTCGAGGATCTGGCGGATCCGGAAGGACTGCCCCACGAGGACCGGCGGGGCGTCCGTTCGGTCCGAAGACATTCTTGACTTCATTATAGGCCGTCAGCGGAGGCCTCATCCAGCCGCACCACGAAGGAGTCGGGAAAATCCCGACGCAACCGCTCCGCCAGCGCCTGCGCTGCTTCCAGAGCGGGTTCCCGTCCCACCAGCACGCGCCACAGGGGCGGATCGCCGTCGCGCAGCAGGAGCCGGCTCTCACCGTAGGCACGGGCCCGGTCGCGCATCCGCTCCGCGTTGGCCAACTCGCGGAAGGCGCCGAGTTGCACCGCGAACCAGCCGTTGGCCACCGGGGCGGCGGAAGCCAGCACCACCAAGCGGACGCGCGCCGTGCCCGGACCGATCATGGCCAGCTCGCGTGCGGCGGCTCGCGACAGGTCGAGAATACGCCCCTTCACAAACGGGCCGCGGTCGTTGATGCGCACGATGACGGTGCGATCATTCTCGAGGTTCCGCACCAGGACCTGGGCGCCGAAGGGGAGCGTCCGATGGGCCGCGGTGAGCTTTTCCATGTCGTAGATCTCCCCGCTGGCTGCTCTGCGGCCGTGATAGGGATGCCCGTACCAGCTGGCGACGCCCGTTTCCGTCCAGCCGGGTCCCGGAGCCGGCGGCGGCGCGGGCGGCTTCTTCCTGGCGCAGCCGGCCATGAGCGCGACGACGACCGCCGTCACCCGGCGCCGCGTCATTCCGATGCTCCGGCCCATGTTCCTATTAGAACAATTCGGCATTCCAGCGTTTTTCTTGCTCGGGGTCGCCGTCGCCCCGGCGGCGTTTCCGGAGACACCGTGCATTTTTTTCTTGACTTTCAGACGATTTGACTTTATATATGAATCACGCTGCGATCTTTTCGAGGATCGCGCGACATTCGATGTTTAGGGAGAATCAAGCGATGAAGAACGCAACCAAAAAGAAAGCTGCTCCGAAGAAGAAGGCCGCTCCGAAGAAGAAGAAGTAGCGGCCCGGTCCCCACGAGGGGACGGCAGCCAGGATCACTCAAGGCCCCGAGTCTTCGGGGCCTTTTTTATCAGCCCGCATCTTTGGCCAGCAGCAGCGTGCGGAAACTCTCCCCCAGTCCGTAGAGCAGGGTCTTGAGCTGCAACCGCCGGCGCAGTCTTCCTTCCGGGGTGGAATCCCGCAGCACGGAGGCGAACTCGTCGGGGCGTCCCGCGTCCAGCAGCGTCCGCGCCAGCGACTGGAAGGCGACGCGCCGGAAACCGCAGGCCCGGGCACGGTCCTCGAGCGCGGTGAAACAGACGTGGGCGGTAATGTCCTGTTCCCCCGGGCGCGCCAGCACGTCGGCGACGGCCGAGTGGCGCCGGTAGCTCATGAGGGTCCCTTCCGGGAACCGCGCCAGCTCGCGCGCCGTGTAGCCGTAGTCGATCAGGAACAGGAAGCCCCGCTCCAGCCGCCGGGCGATCTCATGGATCCAGGCGAGCGCTGCGAGGGGGATCTCGAGGATCCAGCCCTCCTCGCGCAAGACGCCGTACTGCTCGGCGTACGCCGCCGCCTCACCGGCGAGGGGCGGCCCGCACGTCCACCGGAAGCGCCCGCCGCGATACGCCACGCGCAGCTCCCGGAACGACCCGCCGCGGAATACGGCCAGGTCCACGGGAAGCGCGTCAAAAAATTCGTGGGCGAAGACGACGCCGCAAAAGCGTTCGGGCCACCAGCCTCCGAACTCCACGGCGACATAGCGAAAGTCGGAGAATGCCGGCGCCATCTCACCCCGCCCGGGGCCGAGCTCCACGACACAGAAATCGTCGGGACAACCCATGTCTTGCCAGAGCGCGCGCACACGCGCGGCGACCAGCATGCCGAAGACGGGCTGGAGCTGCGCCGCGGTGAAGTAGTCTCCGTACCGGCCGAAGGGATCGCGCGGCCGGCGGTAATAGCCGTGCTCGGGGTGATAGAGAGCCACCTCCATGAAGCGCCGGAAGGGGATGGGACCGCGGTCGGCGATCTCGCGGGCGAGAATGCTTCCGGCCGGAGTCATCTCCGGCGGCGGGGACGCGCCGAGATCACGCCGGTGTTCAGCCCGATCGTGCTCAATCCGCCGAAGAAGCGAGCGTGCTCGATCTTGATGCAGCGGTCCATCACAACCTCGAGTCCCGCCGCCCGGGCCCGGGCCGCAGCCTGCTCGTGGATGATGCCGAGCTGCATCCACACCACTTTGGCGCCGACGCGGATCGCCTCTTCGACGATGGCGGGCACGGCGGAGGGTTCGCGGAAGATGTCCACGATCTCCACCGGAGGAGGCACGTCCAGGAGGGAAGGATAACTTTTCCGGCCCAGCACCTCGGTTTCGCGCGGATTGACTGGAATGACGTCGTAGCCCTCGGCCAGCAGATAGACGGCCGCGAAATGGCTCGGTCGGAACGGGTTGGAAGACAGTCCGACCATGGCGATCCGGCGGTAGCGCTCGAGGATGCGGAGCCGTTGAAAGTCCGTGGTCGCAAAGGGGCTGCGGTTCACCGGAGATGCGGCAGAAACGCCGCCGGCCGGCAGCAGGCACGCATTGGAGGTCAGAGTCATGCTTGCTGAGAGGCTTCCAGGGCCTGATCCAGATCCCACAGGATGTCCTCGATTTCTTCCAGCCCCACCGACAGGCGGATCATGTCATTCGTGATCCCGCAGGCGCGCTTTTCTTCCTCGCTCAACTGCTGGTGCGTGGTGGAGGCGGGATGAATGACCAGGCTTTTGGCGTCGCCCACGTTGGCCAGGTGCGAGAACAACTGGAGCGACTCGATGAAGCGCCGCGCCGCATCATAGCCGCCCCGAATCCCGAACGTGAGGATACCGCCGGCTCCCCGCGGCAGGTAGCGCCGCGCCAGCTCGTGGTACGGACTGGAAGGAAGGCCCGGATAGTTAACCCACGTCACCAGAGGATGCCGGCACAAATGCCGGGCGACGGCCAGGGCGTTCGCGGAATGGCATTCCATGCGCAGTTTCAGCGTCTCCAGCCCTTGCAGAAACAGAAAGGCATTGAACGGACTCAGGGCGGGGCCGAAATCGCGCAGGCCTTCGACGCGCGCCTTCATGATGTAGGCGAAGTCGCCGAAGGTTTCGTAGAACCGGATTCCGTGGTAGCCCTTGCTCGGCTCCAGCAGTTGCGGAAACTGCCCTTTGTGCCAGGGGAAGCGGCCGCTGTCGATGATGACCCCGCCGATCGAGGTGCCGTGGCCGCCGATGTACTTGGTGGCGGAATGGACCACGATGTCGGCGCCATGCTCGACGGGCCTGCACAGGTAGGGAGAAGCGAACGTATTGTCCACAATGAGGGGAATGCCGGCCTCGTGGGCGATCGCCGCTACGGCCGAGATGTCGAGCACGTTCATGCGCGGGTTGCCGATGGTTTCCGCATACAGGCAGCGGGTACGGGACGTAATGGCCCGGCGGAAATTCTCCGGATCGTCCGGGTCCACGAAGGTGGTGTGAATGCCGAGGCGCCGGAAGCTGACGTCGAACTGGGTATAGGTGCCCCCGTAGAGCGTGCCGGCGGCCACGATCTCATCGCCGGCGCCGAGGAGGCTCGTGATGGCGATGAACTGGGCCGCCTGACCGGAGGCGACGGCCAAAGCGCCCACGCCCATCTCCAGAGCCGCCATGCGCTCCTCGAACACGGCCGTGGTCGGATTCATGATGCGGGTGTAGATGTTGCCGAATCGTTGCAGGTTGAACAGGGCGGCGGCGTGGTCGGTGTCTTCAAAGACGTAGGAAGTGGTCTGGTAGATGGGCACGGCGCGTGCTCCGGTTTCGGCATCGGGGCGGTGTCCGGCGTGGAGCGCGCGGGTGGCAAAGCCGAAGACGTGATCGGCGGCATGGGGTGGGCTCATGAGGTCGTTCCTGATTCCCGATTCTAACAGGCGCCTCGGGCGCTACACTCGAAAGGGAGATGCCGCTGCCGGAGACGATCCGCGTCAAGCTCAGCTCCGAGGAGGCCGGGTCGGTCTCGATCACCCCGGTGGTCGTCCGCGAGATGCCGGTTCGCGAGCTGGTGGAATTGATGCTCGGGGTAACCGGCAAGGATGCGGGCCGCGTGCAGGATCTGCTGCTGCGGGGCGCTCTCGTCAGCGGCGCCACGCGCTTCCGCTGGCAGGGCTGTGCGGCGAGCCGCGAAGAAATCGATGCGCTGCTCGGGACGTTTCCGGACGCGGAGCCCGGCCGGCCGTTTGCCCCGGAACGGTGCACGCGCGTGGCGCTCTGCGGGGCCGGCTTCCGCATCGAGTTGACGCGCGAGGCCGGCTCGGCCCGGCGTCTGTTCCGCCGCCGGAGCTTTTGGGATGCCTTAATGGCCATCGCGGCGGACAGCGGCGTCGAGTACGTGGAGTACTCCTACAAAGAGCGCAGCGATTGCTACCGGCTGCGCGTGGACTTCCGCACGGGCGCGCGCCTGAGAGAGCAGGCAGGCCTGGTGCGGTACTCGTCTCTGGAGAAGCGCATCCGCGACGGCCGGATCGAGGCCGTGGAGCTGTTTGTGGAGCGGTAAGCGGCTTCCGGGGGCTTCTGCTATGATCGAGGCGGAGGCGAAGCGCATGCTCCACATCCGTTCCGGGCTGAAGCTCGAAGCCGTCGAGGCGGCTCTGCGAACGGCCGCACAACGGCACGGCGCGCACATCGTCTCGGCCATCCATCTTGGTCAGTTATTTCGCGACCGGCAGCGCATCCCGCCTCGGGATGCGATCGTCTTCAGCGTGTGCCAGCCGGATCTCAGTCTGGCGCTGCTTGCCGAGGACATGCGGTTCGCCGCCTATCTGCCCTGCCGCGTGGCGGCTTACGAAGACGGGGACGCCCTCGTACTGGAAGCCATTTCTCCCACCGAGGTTTGCCGGCTGTTGAACCGTCCCGACCTGGAGCGCGCCGCGCTGTTGCTGGAGACGTCGCTGGTGAACATGATGCAGGAAGCCGGCCAGGCCGCGGCGCCGGCGCATCCAGCGGCTCGGGCGGAGCGTGGGGGCGTGGGCGCTACGGAAGAGCAGGTGGCGGCGCGGCGCGTCGTGCCCCAGCGGATCGACGCGCACGGCACCAAAGTGGAGGAGATCGCCGGCACAGGCCAGCACGACTCGCAAGGCGGCTGAGGGAAAGGGAACGGCGGGCCCTTGGGGGCGTTCGAGACTCGGCGAGGAGGCGCCCTCTCGGGCGTCGTTTTGGGACTGAAGCGCCGCGCTCAGCGGAACTTGAGCACGATCGGGGTACCCTCAAAACCGAACTGCTCTCGCAGGCGGTTGATCAGAAAGCGTTCGATGGAGAAGTGGACGGGTTTTTTGTCGTCGGCAAAGAGGACGAAGGTGGGCGGACGCACCGAGGGCTGCGTGCCGTAGCGGATCTTCAGGTCCGTTCCGAGTTCGAGCGTCTGGAGGAACCGGTTGAGCTCCCCGGTGCCGACCCGTTTCGAAGCGGCCTGCCAGACGCGGCGGATCAGCGGAAACAGCCCGCGCACGCCCGCGCCCGTCTTTGCGGATACGAATGCGATGGGTGCATACTCCAGGAACTTGAGCTGGTCGCGCACGTGCGTCACGAAGGCCCGCTTGTCTTTCTGCGGCGCGATATCCCATTTGTTCACGCAAAGAATCAGCGCGCGCCCTTCCTCATGCGCGTATCCACCGATGGTGGCATCCAGGCCCACCACGCCTTCGGTAGCGTCCAGGACCAGCAGCACCACGCTCGCCAGTCGGATGTGGCGGCGCGCCATGACCACGCTGAGCTTCTCCGCCATGAGTTTGGTCTTGCCCTTGCGGCGGATTCCGGCCGTGTCCACGAAGGTGTAGGCGGTCCCTTCCACCGTCACGGTCTCATCCACGGCGTCCCGGGTTGTGCCGGCGATCGGCGTCACGATGGCCCGCTCCTCGCCCACCAGTGCATTCAGCAGCGTGGACTTGCCCACGTTGGGCCGCCCGATGATGGCCACACGGATCGGTTCCGAGCGTTCCTGTGCTTCCTGGTCGACCGGAACGTCGCGGGTGGTGTGTTCGAGCAGTTCGTCCAGTCCGGTGCGGTGTTCGGCCGAAACGGGAAACACGTCGGGAATGCCGAGCTCGTAAAATTCATGGGCGAGGGGCTCGCGGGAGGGGCTGTCAATCTTGTTGACCACCAGCGCCACGGGTTTGCCCAGGCGGCGCAGCAGCCGGGCCAGTTCCCGGTCGGCGGCGGTGATTTCGCTGCGTCCGTCTACGACGAAGAGGATGAAGGAGGCCTCCTCGAGCGCCACGCGCGCCTGTTTAAAAATTTCGGAGGCGATGATTTCGGGCGAATGCGGCATCAGGCCGCCGGTGTCCACGACGCGAAACCTCCGGCCGAGGTAGCGGGCTTCCGCCTCGATGCGGTCGCGCGTCATGCCCGGCTCGTCGCCTACGATGGCGCGCCGCTGCCCCAGGATGGCGTTGAAGAGAGTGGACTTACCGACGTTCGGCCTGCCCACAATGACCAGCACGGGCAGGCGCGGAGGCTCGACCATGCGCCTTCATGATAGCATCAGGGTCGCCGTGAGCCTGTATCCGATTTTCTTGAATCTGCGGGGCCGTCCCGTGCTGGTTGTCGGCGGCGGGCGCGTGGGAGTGCGTAAGATCCGCGGGCTGCTGGAGGCGGGTGCACGCGTCACGGTGGTGGACCCCGGGGGAGAACCGGCCTTGGCGGGGCTGCCGCTGGTGTGGCGCCGCCGCAAATTTCGCCGCTCCGACGTGCGGGGCATGACGCTCGTGTTTGCCGCAACCGGCGATCGCGCCGTCAATCACGCCGTGGCCGAGCAAGCCCGCCGGCTGGGGATCCCCGTCAACGTCGCCGACAGCCTCGCCGAGTGTGATTTTCTGGTGCCGGCCCGCGTGCGCAAAGCCAACTTGCAGATCGCAATCTCCACCGGCGGGCAAGATCCGCGACTCGCCAAGGAGTTGCGGCGCCAACTCGAGCGCATGCTGGCGGACGCAAGCAAAAAGGCGGGCTAAGCGCCGCCACCAACAGCCCGCGGGCTAGCCGCGATACTTGTCCCGGCACTCAGGCGAGCAGAAGTGCAGCACCTCGCCGCGTACGGTTTTCTTGACGCTCGTTGCCGCCGCGACGTAGGTGCCGCAGACCGGATCTCGCTTCAGTTCGCCGCCGGCGCGAGGTCCTGGGCGCGCAGGGTGGTCTCTGAAACCCGCCAACTGCCCGAAGCTCCTGGCGATCGCTCCGATCAGGTACCGGAGGAGCGTGATCAGCAGGACGGCAACGAGCAGGTAAACAACGGTTCGGATGAACATCGCCGGGCGTCCTCCTCCGGCGCCCACGCTCGCAGGGCAGGCCCGCGCGCGGTCGGAGCTATTTCTTCTTCGTCTTCTTCTTTTGCGCTTCCGGGTTCACGTATTGGGTCTGAATGGCTTGCTCGATGGTGGCCAGCATGCCCCGGGCCGATTCGGCGAAGGCGCCGTTCGGATCAAGCTGGAGATACTTCTCCAGAGCTTCCTTGGTCCCAGGCGGCGGCACGACGCGTCCGTCCGGCGCAAGCGTGGCCTTGCCGAACAAGTAAACCGCGTACTGATAATAGGCGTTGGCGTAGTTGGGATCGGCTTCGATCGCCTTCTTGAAGGCCTCTCCGGCGGGCTCGAGCTGTCCGATATTGACCAGCACGGCGCCCAGGTTGTAGTAGAACTGGCCGGCGCGCGAGGGGTCCAGTTGCGCCGCTTTGAGCAGTTCCCCCTGGGCCTCTTCAAACTTGCGCGCCTTGGCCAGCGCCAGCGCATAGTTGTTGTGGTAGGAGGCGTCGTTGGGGTTCAGTTCCATTGCTTTCTGGTAAGCTTCGAAGGCCTTCTGCATCACTGCTTCCATTTCGGCGCCGGTTTTGGTGCCAGCCAGCCCGACATAGGCTTCGGCGAGATTGGCCCACACGACGTGCTGTTTGGGATCGATTTCCGCGGCTTTCACGAACGAGTCCACCGCCTGCTGCCACTGTTTGACCTGGAGTGCCGCCATGCCCGCGTTGAAGGCGTCATTCAGCGCCTTGTTGCGCGCCAGTTGCGCCTGGCGTTCCTTCATGGCGCGCTCCAAAGCCGCTTTCTGCTCGGGGCTGAGTTCGCGCGCCTGCTCCTGGGTCAGCGTACCGGCTTCGGCCGCCCGCGCCAAAGCTTGCTGGCGCTCCTTGAGTTCCTTCAGGTTGAAGTTAATGGTCACCGGTTCGCCCAGGCGCGTGCGCACATTGTCCACCGCATCCACGTCCCGTCCGTTGACTTCCAGCACGACCCGGTAGACACCGAGGGGCAGACCGGCGTGGATGTACTCGCCCTTCTTGTTGGACTTGGTCTTGTAATTGCCCCGGATATCTTTGCGTTCGATCTTGATGATCGCGTTTTGCAGCGGCGCCCCGTCTTCACCGATGACTTTGCCTTCGAGCTGGGAAACCTGCGCTCTGGCGCTCCCGGAATAGAGCGTGGCGAACAGCGCAACGGCGGGCAGCGCCGCTGACAGAAAGCTCCGTGTTGCTCGAGTTCTGACCATATTCGAGATCTCCGGCTCCGTTTTCGGGGATTTCCTCCCCCAGCATACTACAAACCCGGATCCGCCTCGCCCGGCTTACATATACTCCGGCACCGGGATGCCCAGGATGTCCAGCGTGCGCGCCAGTTGGGAGCGGAAGTAGTCGGTGAGCCAGAGCAGGAAGGTGCGGCGTTCGGCGTCAGGCTCGTGCAGCACGGAGTACTCGTGGTAGAAATTGTTGAACGCCTGCGCCAACTGGAAGGCGTACTTGGCCACGTGCGCCGGCTCACCGGATTCCACCGCCCGCTCCAGAGCGCTATCGGCTTTGGAGATGGTGAGCACGAGCTGCCAGAAGTCCTCTTCGGCAAGCTGGCGGGCCATCGAGGCTTCATCCAGGACGGCGGCAAAATCCGGGAGGCGCTCGCCGCGGCTTTCCAGCTTTCGGAGGATGTTGCGCGCGCGCACGGCGGCGTACTGCACGTACGGTCCGGTCTCCCCCTCGAAACTGAGGGCCTCCTGGAGATCGAAGGCGATGACGGAAGTACGGGTATACTTCAGCATGAAATACCGCAGCGCCCCGACTGCGATCTGTTCGGCCACGCGCGCCCGCTCTTCGGCCGGCGCCTCGGGGTGCCGCTGATCCACCTCGCAGCGTGCGCGCTCGATGAGTTTGTCGATGAGATCGTCGGCTTTGACGCCCAGGCCTTTGCGGCCGGAGACCTCCACGTACGCCCGCTTCCGATCTTCTTCCGACAGCGGGATCCCCAGTTCGGCGCAGGTGCGGGGCGACAGCGCCACGATTTCATAGGCGAAGTGCACGGACCGCCGGGCCTGCTCTTCGAATCCCAGGGCGCGCAGGCCGGCCGCCACGACCTCCTGCAGATACGACTGGCGCGAGTCGATGACGTTATAGACCCATTCGCCCCGGCCGAAGGAGGGCGCAGGCTCCTCCGACGGCCGGTCGCTGGTGACCCAAAGTTTGCGGCCGTCCGGATAGGTCAGCAGCGGGCGGTAGTAAAAATCCTTTCCGAGAAGCCCGAACTTCCAAAGCTGATAGGCGATGTCCTTGCCGACGTAGGTCACCGTACCGTCCGAGCGGACGATGATCTTGCCCTCGTCTTCCCCGGCGGCTTGCGAAAACGCGGCCGCGGGCATGACCCAGCAGCCTGCGTTCCTGCCCTCGGTCTCAAAGACGATGGCGCCCCGTTGCTTGAGCAGTTCAAAGGCGGTGGCCCAGAATTTGAGGTGCAGGATCTCGCTTTCGCGCGGCAGCACGTCGTATTCGATGCCCAGGCGGAGCATGGTGCGCAGGTGAGCGTGCATGACGGCATCCGCCACCAGATGGCCCAGTTCCGCCAGCACTCCCTGGCCGGCTTCGATGGCATGCAGCGTTTGCTGGCGCCACCTGAGCGCCTCGGGGTTGCCCTGGAAGTGGGCGGAGATGCGGGCGTACAGGTCCCAGCAGTAGTAGTCGAAGCGGTCCGTGGCGGCAATGAGCGCGGCCACCTGTTCCGGCGTCTTCTGCTCCAGGAAGTGGAGTGCGGCCACGACGTCGGCGACCTGCACGCCGGTGTTGTCAATATAGTTCTGCACTTCCACCCGGCGGCCGAGCGCGCGCAGCATCCGCACGAAGGTATCCCCGAGCACGGCGTTGCGCAGGTGACCGATGTGCGCCGCCTTGTTGGGGTTGATATTGGTGTGCTCGACGATGATCTTGCCCCCCGCCGCCTCGGTTTCCTGCGCCGCCGGGAGACCGGCCACGAGGGCGCGTCCGTACCAGCCGCGATCGAAGCGCACGTTGATGTAGCCGTTGCCCGCCGGCTCGTACCGCGCCACGCCGGGCACAGAGGGAAGCTCCCGGGCCAGTTCCGCGGCGATGGCGCCCGGCGCTTTGCGCCACTGGCGGGCCAGGTGGAAAGCTATCGGCAGGGCCACCTCGCCGAAGGCGGCCTGCCGGGGCTGCTCCACTACGATCGGAAGCTCCAGCCCGTGGCGCTCTTTCAGGTGTGCGGAGACACTCCGCGCCAGTTGTTTCTCGATGCGGTGAAACACGGAATCACGAGTATAGCAGCGATCCTTTTGCGGTGAGTGTCCGCGTGCTCCCTAACCCCTGCGGACGACGCTTCACCGGTAGGTCATGCGCTCCAGCTCTTCCGGATACCGGTCCCCTTGGACCGGGATCTTCGAGGCAGCCTCTTCGATTTCGCCCACATCCTCCGGCGTCAGCTCGAGGGCCGCTGCGCCGAGGTTCTCTTCGAGGCGCTCCAGCTTCCGGGTGCCCGGGATCGGGACGATCCAGGGTTTGCGGGCCAGCAACCATGCGAGTGCGACCTGGGCCGGCGTGGCCTGCTTTCGCGCGGCGACGGCGCGCAGCAGGTCCACGAGCGCCTGATTGGCTTTGCGCGCTTCGGCCGTGAAGCGCGGAACGATGTTGCGGAAGTCGGATTTGTCGAACGTGGTGTGCTCATCGATGCTGCCGGTGAGGAATCCTTTGCCGAGGGGGCTGTAAGCCACGAAACCGATCCCAAGTTCCTCCAGCACGGGCAGCACTTCGGCCTCCGGACGCCGCCACCACAGCGAGTATTCGCTCTGCACGGCGGTGACGGGCTGGACCGCGTGGGCACGGCGGATGGTTTGCACGCCCGCCTCCGAAAGCCCGAAGTGCCTGACCTTTCCTTGCCGGATCAGATCGCTTACCGCCCCGGCGACGTCTTCGATGGGGACTTCCGGGTCCACGCGGTGCTGGTAGAACAGATCGATGGCCTCCACTCTGAGGCGCCGGAGGCAGCCGTCGGCGACCTGGCGGATGTGCTCGGGCCGGCTGTCCAGCCCGATCCAAGTCCGCTGCCCTGTCGGGTCGAGCTTAAATCCGAACTTGGTGGCGATCACGACCTGGCCGCGGAACGGGGCCAAGGCTTCGCCCACCAGTTCTTCGTTGGCGTACGGGCCGTAGACTTCGGCCGTATCGAAAAAGGTGACGCCACGCTCCACCGCCGCCCGGATCAGGGCGATCGCCTCGCTTTTGTCCATGGGCGGACCATAGCCGAAGCTCATGCCCATACAGCCGAGACCGATGGCGGAAACCTCCAGTCCGCTTTTTCCCAGTTGACGCTTTGGCAGGCATTTCATTTGGGAGTCCTCCTCTTACGTTGCCAAAAACCGCACCAGTTCGTCGCGGTCGAAACGGGGGAGCGGCACAGCGCCGCCTGGGCCGATCAGGGTGCGGCCGGCCGCCGCCTCGACGGCGTCTGCGATGTGGGCGGCCGGAATGTGCGCGGCCCGGAGCCGGTTGAGCACGGCCCCCGCATCGGCCGGGTCCACGGCGATCAGCAACGACCCGGAAGCCAGCAGGCCGAGGGGATCGAGGCCCAGCACTTCGCAGAATTGCCGGCAGGCGGCGAGGACCGGAATGGCCTCCCGGCGGACCCGCAGGCCGATGCCGGCCGCATCCGCCATCTCGTGCAGGGCGGTGGCGAGGCCGCCTTCGGTGGGGTCGTGCATGGCATGGATCCGGGCGACGGAACGGGCTGCACGCGCCGCCTGGAGGACAGAGATGCCGGGGCGATCGAGCAGCGAGGCTGCGCGGGCCACCGATTCCGCATCCACGCCGCGAGCCAGCAGCGCCTTGGCGTGTTCCCGCGCCAGCAGCGCCGTACCCTCGATGGCGATCGCGCCTGCCAGCAGGATGGCGTCACCCGCTCGGGCGCCCGCCGTGCGCAGCATGCTTTCGCGCGGCACGGTGCCGAGCAGGCAGCCCACAAGCACCGGCCGGTCGAGATCGGGGGTGATTTCAGTGTGGCCGCCCACCAACGTGACGTGGATCTCCTCACACGCGCTGCGGAGTTGGGCAAACAGCCTCTCGACGGCCTCCTGGGGCGTGCCGTCCGGCAGCAGCGCCGTCACCAGCAGCCAGCGTGGTTCGGCTCCGACCGTCGCCAGGTCGTTGCTGTTTACGGCCAGCAGGTAGCGCGGGGCGTCCTGGCGGGCAAAGGTGATGGGATCGGTTTTGGCCACCAGCAGCTCGGGCCCGCCGAGATCGATCACGGCAGCGTCCTCGCCGATTCCGGGACCCACGACCACGGAGGGATCGCCGCGGGCAACTACAGAAAGGAGCCGGGCGAGGAGCCCGGCGGGCAGTTTGCCGGGAGCGAGCGTCACAGGGATATTATTCGCCAGGGGGGAATGCGGGCGACGGGGGCGTGTCAGGTCACCGAGGGCGATTGTGCCGGGTAGGGCGGCTAGCGAAAGAAATCGTCGAAGAGGCGGCCGGTCAAACGATCGATTTCAGGCGTGCCCAGGGGCTGGTCGCGCAACGCCGACACAGTCCGGGCCCATTCAGAGACATTGTGGCGAAAGCGTTCAAAGCGGGCGTCGCCGATGTAATCGATGGCGGTTTCATCTCCAATGAAGTTTGCGATGGCGCCCCAGGCGCGGGCAGCATTGCGGACGCCACGGGCCCGGTCGCGGTCGGCGCGCTCCATGGCAAAGGCGTAAACAAGCAAAGCCGCCTGAATCCGGCCCGCGCGGGCGCGTTGGAGGGCCATGCGGCGGCGACGCTGGACAATGCGGTTGAAGTCGAACAAGTCCGCCGGGGGCGGCATGCGGTTATTGACGGCGTTGCGGGCCAGCCATTCAGCTTCCTCGGAGAGGATTCCGGCGGTGATGGCGGCGGCTTCTTCGAGGGGCGCAGCAGCCGTGAGGGTGGCGATGGTGGTTTGATCACTGCCGCCGTGAACCGCCATCCAGCCGGTCTGCTCGAGGCGGCGCAAGACCTCGTCGTTCGGGGGCAGAGGCAGGACATAGACCTTTTCCGCAGCCGAGAGGTCGCGGGCCGGGTTGACCGCCGGGCGAACTTCGCCCCAGTGGCCGAACTCCTGGCGCAGCGGCCTGTAGACCGCCATGGCTGCGCTGAGGGAATCGTAATAGGAGTTCACGATGCGGTCTGCCAGTCCGGCCTGCTCGAGGACGCGGGCGAGAGTGCGGGCCTCATTCCAATCGAGCTCGCGCGGGAAGCCGCGGCCTGCCGCCCAGGCAAACTCAACCGGCAGGGACGGGATCGAGAGCGGGAATACGGTGGCCACGAGAACCAGGGCGGCCGTGACCGCCGCCTGCAAGCGGGGCCGGCCGAGGCGGCCGAGCACGTCCGTGACGAAGATGCCGGCGATGGCGGAGGCAGCGATCGTGGACTGGAGGAAGAACCGCAGTGAGTCCTGGTAGAGCCAGGCGAGCGGCGCCACGGCCCAGACCAGCAGGAAGAGATTTTCCCGCGGCCGGCGCAATAGCCACACGAGCCCCGCCGCCGCCAGCAGATAGATCAAGGTCGCGATCGAACCGGCGACATGGCCGCGCCGGCCGGTGTACCAGTCCAGGTGCAGGAGGAAGTGCACGAGATAGGGGGAGGTCAGAACCGCCGTGATGAGACCCACCCTGAGAAGTTCTTTCCAGCGGCGGGTGAAGACTGCCGCGAGGAATACTCCGAAGGGGGCGGTGGAGGCGCCGCCCAGGTGGACGTACATCGCGGCGGCGGTGCAGAGTGCGGAAGCGGTATAGCGTTGCTTCAGGAAGCAATGGATGGCCCAGGGAGTAAGGATGAAAATCCACCCGGACGGAACGCCCGCGAAAAACGCACCGGCAGCGTATACGCTTCCGGACAGCAGCGCGGCGGCGATTAGTGCGGCGCGGTCGCCCCCATAGCGGCGCGCGAACCAGATGGCCGTGAACATCGCCGCCGCCCATTGAAGGACCGCCAAGACCGAGAATGCGAAGACGTAGTCGTCGCCGGCTCCGCCAAGGATCCGACCGAGTACGCCGACGGCGAAATGTAGCAGCGGTCCTTGGAGGTTCGGGCGGCCGGTGGGGGCCCAGTTCAGGCGGTCCCAGAAATAAGTGCCGTGCTCGGCGTACTGGCGGGCCAGAGAGATGTGGTAGCCGAGGTCGTTGTCAGCGAAATAATCACGGGTCATCAGGAGGAGCAGGGTTGCGTGAGCGGCGACGATGATCCAAGCGGACCGGCGGGCGAACGGAGATTTCAGACCCGTTGGCGATGGGAGGAGCGTCATGCGGGGGGCTCGAAACAGTATACGTTACAAAGCCGCGGCAGGGAGGGCGCGAGGGGCGGCAGGGGCGTGCCACGCAGACAAATTTCGTGCTACCGTAAGGGATCGGCACATCATGCATATTCCCGACGGCTTTCTTTCCGTCCCTGTCTGGGCCGGCCTTGCGGCGGTGAGTGTGCCGCTGGTAGGCGTCGCAGCGCGAAGAGCGCAACGCGAGGTCCAGGAAAGCAGCGTGCCCCTGCTCGGAGTGATGGGAGCATTTGTATTCGGCGCGCAGATGATCAACTTTCCGCTTGCGCCGGGCACCTCGGGGCACCTGTTCGGTGCTGCGCTTCTGGCGTGCACGCTGGGGCCGGCTGCGGCCGCCGTGGTCATGACGGCAATCCTGACCGTGCAGGCGGTAGTGTTTCAGGACGGGGGCGTGCTGGCGCTGGGAGCCAACGTCTTCAATATGGCGCTGGCGGGAGCGGCCGCCGGCTATCTGCCTTACTGGGCTTGGGGGCGCGGCTCCCGGCCCGCGCTTGCCGTGGCTGTGGGCGGCTTTTTGTCGGTCATCGTGAGCGCGTCCCTGGCGCTGGCGGAGCTCCGGCTGTCTGGGTTACCCATGCCCGGCGCCGTGCTCCCCCTGGCTTGGGGTCTGTTCGCCCTGAACGCGCTGGCCGAGGCGCTCATCACCTTTGTGGTGGTCGAGTCAGTCGACCGGTTGCATCCCGGCTGGATTCGCCGCATGCAGACGCCCCGGCCTGCGGTGACGAAATGGTTTCTGGCTGCTTCGCTGGTGCTGGCGGTGGTAGGCGTGGCGGTGGCTTCCGCGGCGCCGGACGGACTGGAGCGGCTCGCCGAGAATCTCGGCATCGCTCATCGGGCGCGAGTGTTGTGGGAAACGCCGCTGGCCGACTACGAAGCCCGGTTCCTTTCCGGGAGCTGGGTCCGGCGAGCCGCGGCCGCGCTGGCCGGCATCGGAATCACCGCCGCGGTCTTGATGGCCACCGCCAAACTCCTCCAGCGCCGCAGGAGCGTGTAGTGCACCATTTGGTCCTCGAGGAGTGGAGCCGGAAAAACAGTTGGATTCACGCCCGCGACCCGCGGGCCAAGCTGGTTGCCGCTCTGGCGTTGGTCGTGGCGATCGGGACTTGCCCCGGAGCGCCCGCGCTGCGTTTCGGCGGCTATGCGCTGCTGCTGGGCGCCGCGGCCGCCTCCGCGGGCTTGCCTCTGGCCGGCACGCTCTGGCGCGCGTGCGTGATCTTGCCCTTCGCGGCGGTCTTTGGGGCCATGGCTTGGGTAGCGGGGCATCCGGAGCGGGCTGTTGCGGTTCTGCTGAAGAGCTTTCTGTCGGCGTGGGTGATGGTGCTGCTGACCGGCACCACATCGCCGCCGGTTCTGCTTCGCGCCATGGAGTCGTTCCGCGTTCCCCGTTTCCTGTTACTGGTGACTCACATCCTCTACCGGTATCTGTTCGTAATTTCCGAGCAGGCCCAGCACATGCGGTTTGCGGCAGCTTCGCGCGGAGGAGCCGGCCGGCGCCTGCGCCGAGGGGGCTGGCAAGCGGCCGCCGGCGCCGTCGGCACCCTGTTTGCGCGCTCCCACGCCCGCGCCGAAGCCGTTCATCGGGCCATGCTCGCGCGGGGGTTCCGCGGAGACTTTGTGCTGCTGTCGCCGCTGCGCTTTGGCGCCGCCGACGGGCTGTTTGCCGCCTGGGCTGTGGCCACCGCGACGGCGCTGCGGATCCTTTGAAGGCGATCGGGACGTGGAGCCGCTGATCGAAATTTCCGGACTACGATTCCGTTACGAGGACGGGACGGAGGCTCTCGCGGGCGTGGATTTCCGGCTGTACCCGGGAGAGAGCGTGGCCCTCCTCGGGCCCAACGGCTCCGGCAAGACCACCTTTGTGCTGCATCTGAACGGACTGCTACAAGGCGAGGGCAGCATCCGGGTCTGCGGACTGCCGCTGCGCCCGGAGACCTTGCCCATGATCCGCCGTAAGGTGGGCATTCTCTTTCAGGATCCGGACGAGCAGTTGTTCATGCCCACGGTGCTCGAGGACGCGGCGTTCGGACCGTTAAACCTTGGCTTGGATCCCGCAGAGGCTCTGCGCGCCGCACGCGAAGCTCTGGTGCGCACGGGTATGGCGGCAGCGTGCGACCGTGCGCCTTATCACCTCAGCGCCGGGGAAAAGCGGCGGGCGGCGCTGGCCGGTGTGCTGGCTATGAACCCGGAGATCCTCGTGCTCGATGAACCGACGACCTTTCTCGACCCGCCGGGAAGGCGTGATCTGGCGAAGCTGCTCCGCACGCTGCCGCAAGCCAAGATCGTGGTCACACACGACGCCGCCTTCGCCTGTGCGACGACCACTCGCGCCCTCTTCTTTGAAAAAGGCAGAATCGTGAGCGAGGGACCGACCGCGGAGCTGATCCGCCGCCTGGGCTGGGATGCCGGCCCGGCGACCGCGGACTAGGCTTCCTTGGCTTTCGCCATGGCGGCGCGCTGCTTGCGGTACTCCGCCCAACGGCGCTTTTGCGCCAAAGCGATGCGCCGCCGCGCCGCGGCGCTGAGCTGGCGCCGCTTCGCCGGTTTTGCCACGGTCGCCAGAATCGGAGCCGCTACCCGACCACGGCGGGCTCCCAGCATGGCGCGTATTTGCCGGATTTGTTCTTCAATCCTGTTGCGTTGCAGCTCCAGTCCTTCCAGGGCTGCAACCAGGAAGGATCTATCTTGTAGTGTCGTGGCGACTCTGGGCATTTTGTCTCCTCAAACAACATCATCCAACGAACGGCAAATTTTGTCAAATTGTTTTCTCCGAATCGAGCAAAATAGTTACTGGACCATCGTTGATAAGCCGCACCGACATCACCGCCTGAAAGATGCCGGTAGCCACCGGGACTCCGCGCCGCCGTACGGCCTCCACAAAGTAATCGTAAAGCGGCCGCGCCGCATCCGGCGGCGCCGCCCGGTCGAAGCCCGGACGCCGTCCCTTGCGCGCGTCTGCGTAGAGCGTAAACTGGGACACAATCAAGATACTACCGCCCGCTTCCTTGACGTCCCGGTTCATTTTGCCAGTTTCATCGGGAAAAATCCGCAGACCGGTGATTTTTTCGGCCAGGTACTCAGCATCGGCCCGTGTGTCCTCGCGGGAAATGCCGACGAAGACCACGAGCCCGGAACGGATCGCCCCGGTGACCGTCCCCTCCACCTCCACGCGGGCTTCACTCACTCGTTGCAGTACGGCTCGCATCGCTCTCTAAGTAGGCCGTCCTCGGACTTGGTTCGCCCGGCCCGTCCGGCGGACTTTCGGCTAGCTACCGCATCACCGTGTGCCGGCCAGGCTCTCCGTTCCGCCAAGACCCACCCTCGGGGTGATAGGTACTTCACCAGGGATGGTACCAGCAGAACTTAGCGCTATGGGCGGCTGCGGTACTTCTCGTACAGCATCCGATGTTTATTGTTCAGGTCCACTTCCTTGCCGCGGATGAACACCTGCTTGACCTGAGTGCGCACTTCCAACGGATCGCCGTCGGTGAGGATGAGATTGGCTATCTTGCCCGGCTCGATCGAGCCCAGATCGGCGCCCAATCCCCAGATTTCCGCCGGGTAAAGTGTGACGCCCTTTAACGCTTCCTGGTAGGGCAGGCCGAAGGCCACCGATGCAGCGGCCTGGTAAGGAAGGTTCCGCGAAAAGCTGCTGGAGTAGCTGGCGAAGGCGAAACGCACCCCGGCTTTATGCAACTCGGATGCAAGGGTAAACGGCTGGTCGTACGGATCGTCCTCGTTAAGAGGAAGTTCCAGTACCCGAGGCAGAATTACGGGTACATTCTGAGCCTTCAGCTCCGCAGCCACCTTGGCGGCATCTCGGGCGCCTGCCAGAATGATGCGAATCTTTTGTTTGTCGGCAAATGCGAGGGCCTCCCGAATTTCCCGCTCGCGCACAGCCGTGACCACCACGGGCAGCTTTCCCTCTAAAACCGGCAGCATCGCCTCTAGTTTGAGATCGACTTTGAAGTCCGCGGGCCGCGACTGTCTGGCGCGCTGATAGCGACGCGCGCTTTCGAACCATTCCTCCAGCCGGCGTAACTGGGCCTGGTAGCGTTTGTGGGCTTCAGCGTACGGAATGCGACGGCCCGGCGGTCCCGCCTGCTCCTGCGGAGTCCGGTCGATGGTGGGAAACTGGAGGGCCATCGCGAGCGCGGGCCGCGCGGCCATCTCTTCCCAGGTCCAGCCGTCCAGGTGGATCAGGGCGGCCTGGCCCGAAAGCATGCCGCCCTGGGGGAGCACCACGGCCGAGGTGATCCCGTTGGCGCGCGTCACCGGGATGTGTTCGCTCGACGGGTTGACGGCGATGATGCTCCGCAACTGAGGCTTGAAATCGCCGAGTTCGCGCACGTCCACGGTTTCGCGCACAGAGGTGATTTCCGACAGGCCCAGATCCGTGGCCGAATCGATCATGCCGGGATACAAATGTAGCCCTTTGGCCTCGATGACGCGAACTCCCTTCGGCGGCCGCAACGCAGGGCCCACTTCGGCGATTCTGCCGTTCCGCACCAAGACGCTGCCGTTCGGAATGTCCGGACCGGAGACGGTGTGCACGGTGGCGCCATGAATGACGAACGATTGGGCGAAGGCGGGGAGGGCCGCCAGGGCCGCGGCCAGCCAGCGAAGCAGCCGTTTCATTGCGGCCTCCCGGTTTCGCGCTCGCGCGCACGTTGCGGTTGTTTCTTCTCCGCTTCCCGTGCTTTTTCCAGAAGCGCCTTCCGGCGTTGCTCCCGCTCCGGGCGCGCACTCAGATCCCGATCGCGGTCAAAGTACAGCTCCCCGTCAATGAAGACCTTTTGCACTTTCGCATAACTGGAAAGCGGATGGCGGTCGAACAGGACCAGATCGGCATCTTTGCCCGGCTCGATGGAACCCACGCGGCTGGCAATGTCCAGTTGGCGCGCCGGGTTGATCGTAATCAGGCTCAGCGCTTCGTCTTCGGTCAATCCCCCGTACTTAATCGTCTTTGCCGCCTCGGTGTTGAGCCGGCGCATCAGTTCGGCCGAATCGGAGTTGAGCGAAACCAACACCCCCTTTCGCAACATCAGCGCCGCGTTGTACGGGATCGCGTCCCAGGCTTCGATCTTGTAAGCCCACCAATCGCTGAACGTCGAGGCTCCGGCCCCGTGCGCGGCGATTTCCTTGGCCACTTTGTAACCTTCGAGCACATGCTGGAGGGTCTTGATGCGAAAACCGATCTCTTCGGCCAGGCGCAGCAGCATCAGGATTTCGTCGGCGCGGTAGCAGTGGGCGTGTACCAGGCGCTTGCCTTCCAGCACCTCGACCAGCGGTTCCAGCCGGAGGTCCCGTCGCGGCGGGATGGCATTCTCCCCCCGCTTGACCTTTTCCTGATACTGCCGCCAGGACTCCCGGTAAGCCTTGGCTTCCATGAACGCCTGGCGGATCACATCCTCGACGCCCATGCGGGTGGCCGGATAGCGCGGTTGGCGGCCCTCGAGGGGTGCATAGCCCTGTCGCTTCGGATTTTCCCCCAGCGCAAACTTGATGCCGGGCTTGGCGCCCTCAAACAACAGGCCGCGTGCATCTTTGCCCCAGCGCATCTTGATCACCACACACTGGCCGCCGATGGCGTTGGCGCTTCCGTGAAGGATGTTGGCTGTGGTGACGCCGCCGGCCAGGGCACGGTAGATGGCGATATCTTCCGGATCCAGGACGTCCTCGATCGAGACCATGGAGGAGACCGAGACACTGCCTTCGTTGATGCTGTCGGCGGCGATGTGGGAGTGGCAGTCGATGATTCCCGGCATGAGGTATTGCCCGCCGGCGTCGATCACCCGCGCGCCGGGGGGCACCAGCGTCTTTTCGCCCGCCTCGGCGATCTTGCCGTCGCGGATCACCACGGAGCCGCGGAAGCTCCCTCGCGTGACGGTCAGCACGTGAGCGTTCTGGATGACCACGGGCGGCCCGGCCGCCTCTAACAGGCAAGCTGCCGCCACGACACCCCACCATGCCCGGCTCATTGTCGCGCCTCCTCTCTGGACTCCGGGACGGGCTGGTATTTCTTGCCGTCCACGAACACATATTTGATCTCGGTACTTTCCTGAAACAGATCTCCCCCGGTCACAACGAGGTTGGCAATCTTGCCGGGTTCGATGCTTCCCAGGCGGTCGGAGAGACCATAAATCTCCGCCGCATGCAGGCTGAGCGCCCGAACGGCGTCCTGTTCGGACAGCCCGGCATTGAGGGCCCGGCGCAACGCCCGCACCAGTTCGCGCCGGTTAGCAAGACCGCCGGTGGAAAAGGCGAACCGCACGCCGGCCTTTGCCAGAGCGGCAGGCGTCGAAGGCGCCTTCTCGCGCAGCTCGAGCACGCGGAGGCTCTCTGGCGCGTCCGGATCGGCATCTCGATCGCGCTCGGGCCATTTCAGGCTTACCACTACGGGCACGCCCGAGTCGCGCAGCAGCTCGGCGACGCGCCATGCCTCGTGGCCGCCGTACAAAACGGGGCTCTGCTCGATCTCGGCCGCCAGCCGCAACATGCGGGCGATTTCCACGGCGGTCGAAGCCGGCAGCAGCACGCGCGGGGCGGCCAGAACCCCTTCCAGAGCGCGGTCGTATTCCGGTCGCCGGAGCCCCGCAGGGTTGCGCGCGTATATCTGCCGGGCTTGCCGGTAGTGGGCTGCATCCAGGAACGTCTGGCGGATGTAGGCGATTGCGCCCATCAGGGAAGCCGGAAAGACGCCGCGGCGCGTAGTCAGACTCAGGTAAAGCCCGGCAGACGGGCTGAGGACCATCTCCCCCGCCTTGTCGCCCGCCAAAGCGATCACCGCTCCATGCCCGCCCAGGATGCCCCGCGTCGGGAAGATCGCCGCGGCGGTGAAGCCGGCATTGCGCGCGGCCTCGATTCTCCGGTCCGCGGGGTTCACCAGATCCGCCGCGCGGACCCACGCGGCGTTCATCGGCGCCTCTTCGGGCCGCGCCCCTTCGGCCGCCGGGAGCGCCTCCGCCCGGCGCTGGCCCGTCCCGGTTGCCGGAGGCTCGGGAAGCCCCACCGAACTGAGTGCGTCAATGAGCCCCGGATACACCGTGAGGCCCTCGGCTTCGATCACCCAGGCCTCGGGCGGAACCGAAGGCTGAGCGCCGACGTCTACGATCAGCCCGTCGCGCACGATCACCGTGGCGCGGTCCAGAATCGGGCCTCGCCCGGTGATCACGCGCGCTCCGCGGATCGCGTACACGTCGGGGGCCTCGCCCGCCAGCGGCAGGGCGATGAGCACCGCCGTGAGAATCTTAGCCGTCCGTTGCATGATGACCCGTTATACTGTAAGTTCTCCTGCGCCGCATGGCGGCTCGAAAACAAGCAATTCTATACGAAGATGCAGGCGTCAGCATCCGGGAGGCCGACCGTGCCGTGGCGCAGATTCGCCGCCTGGCACGGCGCACCTTCACTCGAGGCGTTCTGACCGATATTGGTTGCTTCGGGTCCGGGTACCGGCTAAGCGGGTGGAAGGATCCTGTGCTGGTGAGTTCCGCCGACGGGGTGGGAACCAAGCTGAAAGTGGCCTTCCTTGCCGGCCGGCACGACACCGTCGGTGAGGATCTGGTCAACCACTGCGTCAACGACATTGCGGTCGAGGGAGCCGAACCGCTGTTCTTCCTGGATTATTTCGCCACAGGGAAGCTCGACGCCGGTGTGGCGGCGCAAGTGGTTGCGGGACTGGCGCGGGGCTGCCGCCGCAACGGCTGCGCCCTCATCGGCGGCGAGACCGCCGAGATGCCCGGCTTCTACGCCGAGGGCGAATACGATCTTGCCGGATTCATTGTCGGAGCCGTCGAGCGCGCCCGGCTGCTCACCGGACGTACCATCCGCCCGGGCGACGTGTTGCTCGCCCTTCCGTCCACGGGGCTGCACACCAACGGCTATTCACTGGCCCGGAAGCTTCTGTTCGAAGTAGCCGGCTATCGTCCGGAAACCTTTGTCGCGGAACTTGGTTGCACGGTGGCCGAGGAGCTTTTGAAGGTCCACCGCAGCTACCTCCGGCCGCTCCGCACGCTGGCGGCCAAGGGACTTCTCAAAGGAGCAGCGCACATCACGGGAGGCGGCATAACGGAAAATACTCCGCGCATGCTGCCCGCCGGGCTGGCGGCGGAAATCGACACCCGCTCCTGGAAGGTGCCGGTCGTTTTCGAATTGCTCCGGCGTCTGGGCAAGATCCCCGAGGAGGACTGGCGCCGGACCTTCAACCTGGGCGTGGGCATGATCCTGGCCGTGGATGCCGGCCGCGTGGCGCAAGCCCGGCGCCTGCTCGAGCGTCTGGGAGAACCGCACTGGGAGGTCGGGCGTGTCATCCGCCGGCCCCGCGGCGCCACCACGCGGGTCCTTTATCAATGAAGCGCCTCGGTATCCTTCTGTCGGGACGCGGTTCCAATTTCGAAGCCATCGCCGATAACGTCGCGGCGGGCAGGATCGATGCCGAAATCGCCGTAGTGATCTCCAACCGGCCGGAGGCTCGCGGGTTGGAGATTGCACGGCAGCGCGGACTGAACGCCGTCTGTATCCCTTCGCGAGGCATGGAGCGGGAGGCGTATGACCGGCTGGTGGTCGCCGAGCTGAAAAAGCATCAGGTGGACCTGGTATGTCTGGCCGGTTTTATGCGGATCCTGAGCGCCTATTTCATCCGCGAGTTTCCCTACCGGATCCTGAACATCCACCCGGCGCTGTTGCCGTCGTTTCCCGGGCTGGATGCCCAGCGGCAGGCCCTCGAGCACGGCGTCAAGATCACCGGCTGCACGGTCCATTTTGTGGACGAGCATCTCGATGCCGGACCGATCATTCTGCAGGCGGCCGTACCCGTTCTCGACGATGACACCGTGGAGACCCTTTCGGCACGCATTCTCAAGGAGGAGCATCGCATCTACAGCGAGGCCATCCGCATCGTGCTTTCCGGCAACTTCCGCATCGAGGGACGCCGGGTGATCCTCACGGGAGCGCCGGCCTAGCGTTTCCGGTGCGCGTTGCACTCCGCCGTTTTGCGGTGCTATTATCCATAGTTGCCAGCCCCGACGAGCGGCGAAGAGTTCGTGTGCCTGGGCGGGGAAGGCCGGCGCTGGACGGGTGGCCGAGCGGTTAATGGCAGCAGACTGTAAATCTGCCGCCCCTTGCGGGCTACGGAGGTTCGAATCCTCCCCCGTCCACCAGTCGGAAAGGTGAGCTCGAGCCGATGTAGCTCAGTTGGTAGAGCGCGTCCTTGGTAAGGACGAGGTCACCGGTTCAATCCCGGTCATCGGCTCCAGAGGTTTTCCGAGTCTTCGAATCAAATCAGTACAAGTCAATAGAATCCGGCGGAAGTCACGCAAGCCGCCGTACGAGAGAGAGACTATGGCCAAGGAGAAATTCGATCGCAGCAAGCCGCACGTCAACGTGGGGACGATCGGGCACATCGATCACGGCAAGACGACGCTGACGGCGGCGATCACGCGGGTGTTGTCGAAGAAGAACCCGCGGGTGAAGTTTCGGAGTTTCGACTCGATTGACAACGCGCCGGAGGAGCGGGCGCGGGGGATCACGATTGCGGTGGCGCATGTGGAGTACGAGACGGACAAGCGGCACTATGCGCACATTGACTGTCCGGGGCACGCCGACTACATCAAGAACATGATCACGGGGGCGGCGCAGATGGACGGGGCGATTTTGGTGGTGGCGGCGCCGGAGGGGCCGATGCCGCAGACGCGGGAGCACATTTTGCTGGCGCGGCAGGTGGGGGTGCCCTACATTGTGGTGGCGCTGAACAAGGTGGACATGCTGGAGGATCCGGAGTTGCTGGATCTGGTGGAGCTGGAGGTGCGGGAGCTGCTGAAGCAGTACGGCTTTCCGGGGGACGAGGTGCCGGTGGTGCGGGTCAACGCGCTGGGGGCGCTGAACGGGGAGGAGCGGTGGGAGAAGGGGATCGAGGAGTTGATGGAGGCGGTGGACAACTACATTCCGGTGCCGCAGCGGGATGTGGACAAGCCGTTTTTGATGCCGATCGAGGACATCTTCTCGATCCAGGGCCGGGGCACGGTGGTGACGGGGCGGATCGAGCGGGGCAAGATCAAGGTGGGCGACGAAGTGGAGATTGTAGGGTTTCGGGAGACGCGCAAGACGGTGGTGACGGGGGTGGAGATGTTCAAGAAGCTGCTGGATGAAGGGGTGGCGGGAGACAACGTGGGGCTGCTTTTGCGGGGTGTGGAGAAGGACGAGGTGGAGCGGGGCCAGGTGGTGGCGCGACCGGGCTCGATCACGCCGCACACCAAGTTCAAGGGCGAGGTGTATGTGCTGAGCAAGGAGGAAGGGGGCCGGCACACGCCGTTTTTCACGGGCTACCGGCCGCAGTTTTACTTTCGGACGACGGACGTCACCGGGACGGTGAAGCTGCCGGAGGGGACGGAGATGGTGATGCCGGGGGACAACGTGAACCTGACG
>JBDRAL010000123.1:0-37230 GCA_039793685.1 Blastocatellia bacterium NZW_1522 | reverse complement strand
CTCCCGACTCCCGACTCCCGACTCCCGACTCCCGACTCCCGACTCCCGACTCCCGACTCCCGACTCCCGACTCCCGACTCCCGACTCCCGACTCCCGACTCCCGACTCCCGACTCCCGACTCCCCCTCAGTCCGTCGCCCGTCGCCGGGGCGGGGCGGCGTCGGGACGCGGGACGGGCTTGGGCGGGAGGATGACGCCGAGGATGGTGATGTCGTCGCGCTGCGGCTCGGTGCCGCGATGGGCTTCGAGTTCCTTTTCGAGCGCGGCCTGCTGGATTTCCGGATCGAAATTGAGGTGATCGAGCAGGAACTGCTTGAGGCGGCGCGCGCCGTACTTGCGGTTGGTCGTCCCGCCGTTCTGGTCGGCGAACCCGTCGGTTGTGAGATAGATCGCTGCGCCGCGCTTGATGTCGAGCGTCTGGCTGACGAACTGGCGCGGGCGGCGTTCGAGGCCGCCGCCGACCGAGTGGCGGACACCCTTGAGTTCGGTCAGTTCGCCGTCCGGACCGATGAAGTAGAGCGGTCGGCGCGCGCCCGCGAAGGTGAGCGTGCCCGCGCGCGCGTCGAACCGGCAGACCGCCACGTCCATTCCGTCCTCGGACGCTCCCGCGTCGTCGCGCCGGAACGCCCGCTGGATGCCGAGATGAAGTTCCTCAAGGATTTTCGCCGGCTCGGTGATGCCGCGCTCGACGACGATCTGGTTCAGCAGGTCGTTTCCGATCATCGACATGAACGCCCCCGGCACGCCGTGACCGGTGCAGTCGGCCACCACCAGATAGCGCAGGCCGCCGATGACGTGCATCCAGTAGAAATCACCTGAAACGATGTCCTTCGGCTTCCACAGAATGAAACTCTGACCGAACGCCTCGCGCAGCGCCGCCTCGGTCGGCAGCACCGCCTGCTGGATCGTCCGCGCGTAGCCGAGACTTTCGAGAATGTCGCGCGTCTTTTCCTCGATTTCGGCGTTGCGGGCGGCGAGTTCGGCGTTTTTGCGGGTGATTTCCTCGGTGCGCCGGGCGACGTTGTCCTCAAGTTCGCGCGTCCGGGCGACGAGCGACCGCAGCCGCCACCGCACCCCGCCGTAAACCGCGAGCATAAAACTCAGCGCATAAAGGAGATACGCGGACCAGGTGCGCCAGAAGGGCGGTCGCACCCGAAACCGGAGCGTCGCGCCGGTTTCGTTCCAGACGCCGTCGTTGTTCGTTCCCCGGACGCGAAAGACGTAGTTGCCCGGCGGCAGGTTGGTGTAGACCGCCTCGCGCCGCGTGTCGGCGTTCTGCCAGTCGGGGTCGAAGCCTTCGAGTTTGTAGGCGTACCGGTTGCGCGCGGGCAGTGTGAAATCGAGCGCGACGTACTCGATGCGAATCGAATTTTCCTCGTAGGAAATTGTCCGCTCGGTTTCATCGGGAATCACCTCGCGTGCGCCGACGGTAAATCGCGAAATCGCCACCGGGGGCAGAAACGGGTTGTCGCGGACGTTTTCCGGGCGAAACCGGTTCAGTCCCTGCGTGCCCCCGAAAAAGATTTCCCCGGACCGGTTCCGGTAGGCCGAGTTCCGGTTGAACTCGCGCCCCTGCGTGCCGTCCGCCACGCCGTACGACCGGAACGTCATCGCGCGCGGGTCGAACTTCACGATACCCGCGTCGCTGCTGATCCAGAAAAAGCCGTTCGCGTCTTCGAATATCCCGTAACAGTTGTTGTGCGGCAGACCGTCCTTTTCCTGAATGCGGATGAACCGGTCGCTCGCCGGGTCGAGCCGTCCGAGGCCGCCGCCCTTCGAGACGATCCAGAACGTGCCGTTTCGGTCCTCCAGAAAGCCCGTGACAAAGGCTCCGCCGACGAATTTCGGGTTCACGTCTTCCGGAAAAACTTTGAACTGTTTCGTTTCCGGATTGAGCCGGATGCACCCGCGCGTCGCGCCGATCCAGATGTTCCCGGCGCGGTCCTCGTAAAACTGCTGGACCTCATTGCCGAGCGAGCCGGTGTTGATGCCGATGTCCTGATCGAACCGCGTAAGCGCGCGGCGGTCGGGGGCGAGGCGGTAGGCTCCGCGTCCCGTGCCGATCCAGAGGTTCGACCGGCGGTCTTCATAAAGCGTCAGAATCCCCGGATCGAGCAGGTCGGGCGGCTCCAGCGCCGGTTTCGTCACCGCGCCGGTTTTCGGATCGAGCCGGAACAGCCCGGCCCCGAACAGTCCGACCCAGATGACGCCCGCCCGGTCCTCCAGCACCGCCCAGGTCGTGTTGTTCGGAAGCGACCGGGAATCGCCGTCCCGGTGGCTGAACCGCGTCACCGTTCCGGCGGGATCAATGCGGTTCAACCCGCCTTGCTGCGTCGCGACCCAGAGATTTCCGGCGCGATCCTCGTGGATTCCCCGGATGTAGTTGTCGCTCAACGAGTTGTCGTCGTAGGGGTTGTGCCGGTAGGCGCGGAATTTCGACCGGAACGGCGCGTGGCCGCCGAGTCCGTTCACGCCGTCGCCCACCCAGAGGACACCGCCCCGGTCGCGGAAGAGCGCGAGCGGGCGGTTTCCCGGCAGCGAGTCCGGACGCTTCGGGTCGTTCCGCAGACGAATCATCGCGCCGTCGCGCAGGTCCACCCGCACGAGTCCCGCCTGATCGCCGGAAATCCAGAGCGTATGGTCGTTTTCGAAGACCGAGTTGAAACTGATGGAATCGGGCGAGCCGGCGAAGGGATCGGCCTCCGCCAGCGGAATTTTCGTCTCGCGTCGCGTTGCGGGGTCGATGGCGAACAATCCCTGCCTTTCCGCGAAATAGAAAATCCGTCCGTCCGGGTGGGCGACCAGTCCGCCGACTCCGCCGAGGCCGTTGGTCGGGTGCGGGTCCTGCCGCGCAATCTTGAACCGGCCGGATGGCGGGTCGAAGGTCAACAGGCCCGTACTCGTGCCGAGCCACAAGGTCCCGCGCGCGTCCTCGACGATGCTCTGAATGGCGGGAATGCGACCCTCGCCGCCGCCGGTCCGGTTGTTGACGTCGCTCGGGTTGGGCGGCGCGAATGGCGGGGTGTGGCGGGTGAACGTTCCGGTGGCGCGGTCGAGCTTCACCAGGCCGTACTGGTGCCCGAACCAGACGTTTCCGGCGTGGTCCTCGAAAATGGTGAGAACGTACCCCGAAATCCGCCCCGCCTGGTCGCGGAACGGCGCTTCATCGAAAGTGACAAAGGAATCGGTCGCCTCGTCGTAGCGGCAGACGCCCGAGCGTGACAGTCCGAGCCAGAGCGTACCGGTGTGGTCAACGTACAGCGAGCGAACGAAATTGACCGGCAGCGAGCGCGGGTCGCCCGCGCGGTTGCGGTAGACCTTGAAGGTAAACCCATCGAAGCGGTTCAGCCCGTCCTCGGTGGCGATCCAGAGAAAGCCGCGCCGGTCCTGCGCGATGGCGCGCACCGCGTTGTTCGACAGCCCCTGATCCTGATTCAGCCGTTGAAAGACGAACGCCGAGGCGTCCGCCGCCCGAGCCGCGAGGCCGGCGAGGAGAAAAAAGAACGCGAAAATGACGGACCGGCCGAAGCGAGCCATCGGTTTCAGAATCCGGGACAACTGAAAAATCGGAGGTGACGGCGGGACTGACCGAAACGCGCAGGTGAGGGCCGAGGGGCGCGTCATCCTACCATCACTGTACGCAATCAGACATTCGGATTTTGAAGCCGAAAAATGACATCGTTCCAGTTCAGACCGGCGAGGCTTTCCACGATGAACGTCGCGTGGCCGAGATGGTCGGCGGTGTAGGAATTCGTCACCGCGATGCAGGGCATTCCCGCGCCGCGCGCCGACGAGACGCCGTGGACGCTGTCCTCGACGACGAAGCACTCCTCCGCCGCGAACGGTTCGGCGCGGCCTTCGTTGAGCCGGGCGAGCGCCAGCCGGTAGCCCTCGGGGTCGGGCTTGCAGTGCGTCACATCTTCAGCGCTGACAATCATTTGAAAGCAGTCGCGGAGGCCGTTGGCGTTCAGCACCAGTTCGATTTCGCTCCGCAGCGCGCCCGAGTTGATGGCGAGCGGAATCCGCGCGGCGAGCATCCGGATGAACTCCGGCGCGCCCGGAAAAAGCCGCGCCCGGCGCAGGTCGTCGGCGAGCGAAACTTCTTTCCGTTCAATCAGTTCCGCGAGATGTTCGGGCGAGAGCGGCTTGCCCGCGTCGGCGAAGGCGGCGGTGAAGCAGGCTTTGTCGTCCATCGCGAGATAGCGCGCCTCGTAGGTCGCGAGGGCGAGCGCGATGCCTTCCTCGGCGAGTACGCGCTGAAAAGCGATGAAGTGGAGCGGTTCGCTATCGACGATGACGCCGTCGAAGTCAAAGATGGCGGCGCGGGGCGGGGGCATGGGGGATGGGGAATGGGGCATGGAAATTATGAATGATGAATTGTGAATTATGAATTGAGGGAATGCCGTTTTGAGTGGGCCCTCCAGCCCGACCCACGGGCCACAATTCATAATTCATAATTCATAATTCCACCACGCCCTATTCCCCATGCCCCTGTAGTTCGGTCCGCAGTTCCATCAGCAGCTTTCCGGTCATGTTGAGGCCGGTGCCGTCCGCGCCGCAGCCCCAGTAGTAATCGTTCGGGGCGTTTTCGATGAGTTCCTCGTCGCCGGTGGCGAGAAGGCGCGCGGCGAGGTCGGCGTGAACTTCAAATTTCCGCCAAATCGCCCGTCGCATGACTTCATCACGGACATCGTCCCAGTCCGGACGGATTTTCACGTCGCGCGTCCGCCCGAGGCTTTTGGCGTCCTTCGGCCCCGGCGCGTTGCGGATGCGCCCGAACAGCGGCGTGCCGGGAAATTTCTGCGCCTGAAAGTAATGCTCGACGGTCGGCCAGCGGTGGCCGTCGAGTTCGAATTCATGCCGGGAGAAGTTCGAGAGAAAACCGTATTCGTCGGTCGAGGTGAAGAAGTAAATCGCCATTGGAAGTCTGGAGTCTGGAGTCGAGCGTCTGGAGTCCGAGGCGCGAAATCGAAAATCTGAAATTGAAAATTCCTGCTTCGTTTTCCCCGGATTCCCGCTCGAAGACTCGCTTCATCCGGGGCTAACGATATGTCGCCCGCTCCGCGGGCTTTCCGTGAAACGAATTGTTAGCCGCAAAGCCCGCCGGATTGGAAAAAATCGAAAATCTGAAATCTGAAATCGAAAATCCCGATTAGCGTTTTTTCCGCCGGACCGCCGCCCGCAGCGTGTCGAGCCGCTGGCGGAGCGGTTCGGGCGCGAGGGCGGGTTCGCCGCCGAAGCGGAGTCCGTTGTAGGTTTCGGTCAGTTCGACGGCTTCGGCGAGGCCGGTCGCGCGGGCGAACTCGGTCGGCGTCTGGTGCGGTTCGCGTTTGAACCCGGCCCGCGCGAGGATGTCGATCATTTCGTTGTAGAACAGCACAGCCGACTGCCGCGCGTCGTGGCGCGCCGCCCGGCGCAAAAACGGCAGCATCAGCCACGCCAGCCAGCGTTTTTTGAACAGCAGGTCGGGCGCGGCGCGAAACCGGCGCAGCGCGCGGTAAAACGTGACGCCCCCGACCGAGGCGAGCAGTCCCGCGATGAGCAGGCCGACGTAACGCGGGAAATCCGGGCTGCGCAGCATCGCCAGAATCGGCTTGTCGAACTGCGCCAGCCAGACTCCGGCGCTCCGCTGGTAGGGCGTGATCGTCCGTCGCCACAGTGACTGATATTCGGACGCTTTCTGAGTCGCGTCGCGCGCGAGCGTTCGCTGGCGCTGCGAGTCGTAGGTCAGGACATAATCCAGATAAAACACCCGCATGGCATCCACATACCGCCGCAGGGTGGCGAAAATCCCGGATGGCTGGCCGCTCGTCCCGGCGTCGGGCGTCGGGTCGAACTCGATCCAGGTTTTCGTTTCGGGAAAATAGACTTCCACCCACGCATGGGCGTCCGACTGGCGCACGATGTAGGTCTGGTTGACCGTGTTGTATTCCCCGGTCTGAAACCCGCCCGCCAGCCGCGCGCCGATGCCGAGCGACCGCAGCATGACCGCCATCGACGAGGCGAAAAATTCGCAGTGACCGGCCTTCGTGTTGAACAGAAAGTCGGCGACCGGGTCGGCTTCGTTGGTCCGATTCCGTTCGAGGTTGTAGGAGAAGCGCGTGCGGAGGAATTCCTCGATGGCGCGCGCCTTGTCGTAGGCGTTGGTCTTGTTTCCGGCGACCGTCCGGGCGAGTTCCGCCACGCGCGGGTCGAAGGTGGTCGGAAGTTGCAGAAACCGTTCGCGTTCGATGGGCGAATAGGCGAGCGTGTCGCGGCGAAGTTTTTCCTCGGTCGGTCGGCCGAGGTCCGAGAGAACCGTGTAGGCCGTCTGGGGACCGGCGTCCGTCCGGTAGATCGAGCCGGTTTCATCGAACGACAACCCGCGCAGGTCGCGCGCCGAAATCGGTTCGCCGCAGTAGAAAAAGGCGCTCGTCGAAATCGGCTCCAGATAAAAGATCTGCGAAATCGGTTTCGCGGGGCGGCGGTTGGCGAACAGGTAAGCGTCGGGACGGAGAGGCGGGAGATTGAAACGGCGCGACGCCCCGGCCTTGTTCCAGTTGCGACCGTCGAAAAAGGTCATCGCCGTGCCGCGCCAGTGCGTGCCCGGCGGCAGGGGAGTGTCTACCTTGACCCGCATCACGATTCGCGTGTTGAGCTTGATTTCGCCGACCCCGCCGAGGTCGATGCCCATGTCGGAAAATCCGGTGGACGAAGTCGTGTCGCTGAAACTCTGTGAAAGCAGCCCCGTGTTGAATCGGGGCATGATCAGAAAGATGGGCACGGTCAGCAGACCGATGAACAGCGCCATGCCGATCGTGGTGGCGAGCAGGTAGCGCACCGGCCGCGCCGCCGGTCGCGGCTGCGAACCGTCGTGGACAAACGCCGTCTCCGCCATCACCCGTCCGGCGAGGCGGCGCGTCCGCAGGATTTCGAAGGTTTCCAGCGTCGCCAGCCCGGTCAGGACGAACACCGCCAGCAGCACGATGAAGAACCCGTCAATCGTCAGACCGGCGGAAAGCAGCACTTCGAAAATCGCCAGCAGGTACAAAAATACCCAGTCGCGGTCTTCCTTGATCTGGAACAGCTTGAAAATCGAGATGAACAGGACGAAATGGACGAGACAGGTAATCCATGTGTCACTCAGGTAGCGGAAGTCGATGTATCCGAACGGCAGGTAGAACGCGACCGCGAGGTTGGCCGTCCGGGCGCTGATCTGGAGCTTCGAGCCGGGGGCGTCGGCGCGCCAGCTCAGCACCAGCCCGGCGGCGTAGAGCAGCCCCGCGATGAAATCCACCCGCCCCGTCAGGACGAGCGTCAGAAAGCCACACGAAATCAGCACATAGGAAGCAATTTTGAAAAAACGGTCGAGTTTCATGCGACTTTCCAAAGTTCAGGGTTGGGAGTCGAGAGTCTGGAGTCTGGAGTCGTGAGTCCGCAATCGAAAATTCCCGTTTCATTTTCCCCGGATTCCCGCCCGCGTTCCCCGGATTCCCGCCCGTGCCCTCGGATTTCGCTCGAAGACTCGCTTCATCCGAGGCTAACGATATTTCGCCCGCTCCGCGGGCTTTCAATCCCAATTCTCAATTCTGAATTACCCGAAGACTCGCTTCATCTGAGGCTAACGATATTTCGCCCGCTCCGCGGGCTTGTGTGAAACGAATTCTCAGCCGCAAAATCCGCCGGATTGGGAAAATCGAAAATCTTCAATCTTCAATCTTCAATCCCAAGTTTTTGCCTTTTGCCTTTTGACTCCCGACTTTTAATGGAGGCTTCGATGGCTCTCACGCCCGAAATGGAACAGCTTTACCGCGAACTTTTACTGAAAAAGTACAAGGGAACGCTCACCGAGGACGAGCAGATCGTCTTTGCTGACCTGACCGACCGGAAAAACGACCTCGATACGTCGTCCGCCGCCATCGCCGACCTGCCGGTGAACCTCGCGCGGCTCGTCGGGGACCTCGACACGTTCGGCGGGACGATGGACGAAATGACCGGCAAGATCGTCAATCAGGCGACCCGCGCCGAGGCCGCGCGCGAAATGGCCGACAAGGATGACGGTCATTCCTGAGCCGGGTCGGCGCGGACGGTCCGGAACTTGAACTCGGCAATCAGACGGACGGCAACCGGCTTGCCGCCGCGCTGCGCCGGTTTGAACCGATAGCGCCGGACTGCGTCGCGCACGGCGTCTTCCAGTCCGTAGCCCGCCCACCGGACGACCCGGAAGCCGCCGATTTTTCCGTCCGCCTGAAAGACGATTTCCGCCGTGACGGTTGCTTCGATTCCGAAATCCTTCGCCGTTTCAGTCGGCGCGGGTTTCGGACGCTGGAAAATGACCGGCAGGATGACCTCCGGCGGCACGTCGCCCGAGCGCAGATCGAGCGCGGCCTCGAAAATCGGGGCGTCGGGATCGGTCGCATTCGCCAGAAATGCCCGCTGGTGGTCGGCGGCGAGCCGGTAAAGCTCGCGCGCGGTTTCCGCCGCGGCCGTCCGCTCGGCGCGGCCCAGTTCATCGGCGGTCTCGCGCCGGACGACGTTTGAAACCGTGGCGACCAGTTCGCCCGTCCGTGCCGCGACGAGAAAGAGGACGGTCCGGGCAACCCGGCCGGTTTGACGGTCGGACCCGCTTTCTTCCCGCCGGACGACCCGTCCTGTGACGTAATACTCGCTCCCCAGTTTCGCCCCGAGCGTGGCCGCCGCCTCGACCGTCGGGTTGAAATCGAGGTCCGCCGCCGTCGGGACGATGACCGCGATCTGCGACGCCGGAACGACCCGGCCAGCCATTCCCGAAAGCCCGTCGGCCAGCCCGGCCCGGACGCCCGCCTCGTCATACCCCCCGACGCCGTCCTCGACCCGTACGGGCAAAATCGCGAACGACAGCCCCGGTTCGGCGCGCACCGGTTGCGTCCGCGCCGTCACGTTCAGGCACAAACAGGCGACGAGGAGGAGAAAAAGGGTGTATCGTTTCATCAAAGGTGTCAGGTATCGGGTGTCGGGTTTCAGGTTATGACGAACCACTCCGAGACTGCCCCCGCTGGGCATTCCTTGCCGCACTTTGCCAAATTTGAACTCAAAACTCACCACTCGAAACTCAAAACCCGGATTTCACCTGAAACCCGCCACCCGAAACCTTTTGGGGATTTCACCTGAAACCCGTCACCTTTCTTCCACTGACCACTGACCACTGACCACTGACTACTGACTACTGACCGCTATGTCTTCCCCCACCCACCTCACCGGAATGAGCCGCCCGAAGCTGGCGGAATTTCTCGCGCTGCACGGCGTGCCGAAGTTTCGCGCCGGGCAGGTGTTCGACGCGGTGCAGCGGCGGTGGGTCCGGTCGCTCGATGACATCCACGAGTTGCCGAAGAAATTGCGGGCGGAACTGGCGGAAACGACGCTGGTTGAGCCGGTCCGGCGGACGCAGTTGTTCGATTCGGGCGACGGGACGCGCCGCTATCTGTTTGAAGTCGAGGGCGGGGAAGCCATCGAGGCGGTCTGGATTCCGGCGGCGGACCGGGCGACGATCTGTCTGTCGTCGCAGGCGGGGTGTCCGATGATGTGCGAGTTCTGCATGACGGCGCTCATCGGGTTGAAGCGCAATCTGACGGCGGGCGAAATCGTCGGGCAGATCATTCATGTATTAAGAGACGAGCGGGAACGCGCGGCGGCGGAAGGGCGGACGACCTTCGCCAACATCAACCTCGTGATGATGGGCATGGGCGAGCCGATGCTGAATTACGAAAACGTGATGGACGCCCTGCGCGTCGCCGCCGACCCTGACGGCCTCGGCATCACGCCGCGTCACGTCACGCTTTCGACGGTCGGCATCGTCCCGAAAATCGACGATTTCGGACGCGAACCCGACCGGCCCTACCTCGCGGTGTCGCTTTCGGCCCCGACCGACGCGCTGCGCGACCGCCTGATGCCGGTCAACAAGCGTTACCCGCTGGCGGAACTGATGCGGGCCTGCCGCGAATTTCCGCTCCGCGACGGCGAGCGGATTACCTTCGAGTACGTTTTGCTCGACGGCGTCAACGATGACGACGACTGCGCGCGCGATCTTTTGAGGCTGCTCGCGCCGCTGCGGGCGCGCAACGCCGCGAAGGTGAATCTGATTCCGCACAATCCCGCGCCCGGATTACCCTTCCGTCCATCCGCGCCGGAGCGCGTGACGCGCTTCCAGAAGCTGCTGAAGGAAAAGGATTTGCCGACCTTTATACGGCGTCCGCGGGGGCGCGACATTTTCGCGGCTTGCGGAATGCTTGCGGCGAACGAAGAACGAAATCATAATCCGTCATCCTCGGCGTGGTAACCGGAGTTCATCCTCAGCCGTCCAACCCCGCCCAGCCGACCGTTCAGAGGAAAACCGAATGTCCGCGCTCCCGGCCCGAACCGCCGCTTCGGCGATGTGGGTACTGGACAGCCTTCCGCAGCCCGTCGCGCGTCGGCTTGATGCCGCCGTGTCGGGACTCCGCGCGTCAAATCCGGTTTCCGCGGTCGCGCTCATCGTCCTTTCGCACGGTCAGGCGCGGGTGGCCGCCGCCGCCGGATACGCCGAATTTTCCTCGGAAACCATTGAAGCGCTGGTCATGCGGTTGCTGGATGATCAGCCGACCGAGCCGGTCGTCATCCAGCCGGCCGAAGTTCCCGAATTCCGCTTTGCCTCCGATGACGCGCCGTTTGCCGTGCTCCATCCGGTGTTCGCGCACCATTTCCTGTGCGGCGCGGTGCTGCTCGAAGCGAAACCCGACGCCGACCCCGCGACGCTGTCACGGGCGGTGCCGGACGCGGGGCCGTTCTGGTCGGAATTTCTGAATGAAATCGGGTTGTACTGGCAGCTCGCGGTCTGCGAGCAGCGGCTGGCCGAGTCGGGGCGCGAAGTCGAGGCCGCGCGGAGCGCCGTCGAGCGGCTGACGGAAACGGTCGAGCAGGCGGATCGCGACCGCGAACGGTTCGTGGCCAACGTGAACTACGTCCTGCGCACGCCGCTGACCGCGATTCTGGGATACTGCGAAGTGCTTCAGGACACGGCCTATGGCGCGTTGAACTCCACGCAGGCGGATTTTCTTCAGCAGATTGAAACCGGCGGACAGGACCTGCTCCGCGTGGTGGACGATCTGATGAGTCTGTCGCGACTGGAGCGGGGCAACGAACCGCTCGACATGCGCGAATTCGAGATTGACCGGTTGTTCGAGTCGCTGGAAGCCACCTTTACGCCGGTGGCGAATCGTCGGGGGGTGAAATTCATCGTGACGCCCGATCCGGCCTGCGAGCTGATTGTCGGAGACGAGGAACGGCTGCGCGACGGACTGTCGCATCTGCTCGACAACGCTTTCCGGTTCACTCCGGCGGGCGGGACGGTCTGGCTGACCGGCGAAGTGGTTTACGCGCCGGGCAATCTCCAGAATCTTGAGATTGCCGTTCAGGACACCGGCGTCGGCCTTGCCGCGGATCAGCGTCAGCGGATCTATCAGGCGCTGACCCAGGCGACCGGAAACGGCGCGGCCGCGCCCGGTGTGGATGTCGGTCTGGCCATCGCGAACCGCGTCATCTCTCTCCACGGCGCCCGGGTTTCGCTCGAAAGCGGGAACGAGTCCGGCTGCCGGGTGTCATTCCTGCTTCCGCACCGGCATTCGGCGCAGGCGCGTTTCCGTCCGATGGTGGCGATTCTCGAAAGCAGTTCGGAAATCGGCGAACTGTTGAAGCTCGTTCTTGAAGGGGAAGGCATCGAGGTGGTCGTACCGACCGTCGCCGACGCCTCGGTCGAGCAGCTTTACGCGACGCAGCTTGAAGGCGCGGCGTGGCGGCTGCCCGACGTGATCGTCCTCGACGCGGCGCTGCCGCGCGGCGACGGCTTCGAACTCTGCCGGCTGATCAAACAGCGGGAATCCACGCGCCACATCCCGGTGGTCATGCTCACCGTGTCGCCCGAAACGACCGAAAAACTGCGCGGGCTGGAAGTCGGCGCGACCGACGTGCTGACCAAGCCGGTCAACCGCAAGGAACTGGTCGCGCGGGTCAAGGCCCTCGTCTCGCAGAAACGCGAATTCGAGACGATGCTCAAGGCGTACAACAGCGCCCGCCACCGCGCCATCACCGACGGGCTGACGGGTTTGTTCAACCACGGCTATTTCGTTGAAAAGATGAACCGCCAGGCGGAAGTGGTCCGGCGCGACGGCCAGCCGATGTCGGTCATCCTGTTCGACGTGGACCGCTTCAAGCACTACAACGACACCAACGGCCACGAAGCCGGAAACGGTCTGCTCAAGGACCTCGCCCGCGTGATGGGGCGCTGTTTCCGGCGCAGCGACTTTCTCGCGCGCTACGGCGGGGAGGAATTCGTCATTCTTTTACCGAACACGCCCAAGAATCAGGCGGCGGTCCTCGCCGAACGCCTCCGCAAGCGAGTCGCCGAGCATCCCTTCGCGGGCCGCGAGGGACAGCCGGGCGGAAAACTGACCGTCAGCCTCGGCGTGGCGGCCATGCCGACCGACGCCGACGAGCCGAAAGACCTGCTCGAACTCGCCGACCGCGCCCTCTACCGCGCGAAGGAAAGCGGACGCAACCGCGTCTGCGTCGTCGAAACCGGCTCCGACGGCAAACCCAAAAACAGCGGCCACTGGAAAGTGTCGGGGTAGTGGTTAGCAGTTAGTAGTCAGCAGTTAGCAGTCAGTCTTCGCTTATCTAACTGCTAACTACTAACCACTAACTACTGACTACTGGCTGCTAACTACTGGCCACTGCCTTTACCGGATCGGGTCCGCCGGGCGCTTCGGCAGCGCGGACGGCTTGGTCTTCATTTCGGTCGTGACTTCCTCGATGGCCCGGTCGAGCTGGGCGTCCTTGCCGTTGAACTCGTCAAACGGCGGGTTGTCCACCTCGATGTCGGGATCGACGCCGTGGTTCTCGATGATCCACTCGCCGTTCACGCCGTAGAAGCCGAACTCGGGCCGCGTGACGTAGCCGCCGTCGAGCAGCGGGGTGTTGCCCCGGATGCCGGTGACGCCGCCCCAACTCCGCTTGCCGATGGTCTTGCCGAGTTTGTACTGCTTGAACATGGCCGGGAAAATGTCGCCGTCCGACGCCGACAACTCATTGAAAAGACAGACCATCGGGCCGGTGAACACGGCGTCCGGGTAGGTCGTCGGCGTCGAATCGCGCGGTGCGCCCATCGCGCCGAGCGTCCGGCGGAGGCGTTCGATGATGAGCCGCGAGACGTTGCCGCCGCCGTTGTAGCGGTCGTCGAGAATCAGCCCTTCCTTGCGGATTTGCGGATAGTAGTACTTCACGAACTCGTTCAGCCCGTCGCCGCCCATGTTCGGAATGTGGATGTAGCCGATGCGCCCGCCGGATTTCTGCTCGACGTAGCGCCGGTTGCGCTCGACGTAGTTGAAATAGCGCAACTGCGTCTCGCTCGCGACGGGGCGTACCTTCACCTGCCGCGCGCCCGTGGCCGACGGCTGGGAATTGACCGTCAGCGTAATCGTCTGGCCCGCCTTGTTTTCAAGTAAAGCGTAGGGATTGGTCGTCGCCGTCAGCGGCTCGCCGTCGATGGCCACGATGAACTCGCCGACCTTCACGTTCACGCCCGGCTCGGTCAGCGGCGAGCGGCGGTCTTCCCGCCAGTTTTCGCCTTCGAGAATGGTTTTAATCCGGATGCCGCCGCCCGCGACCTCGAAATCCGCCCCGAGCAGGCCGAATCCGACCCGCTTGGGCGTGGGGGCTTCGCCCCCGCCCGTGTAGGCGTGCCCGACGTGCAGTTCGGCGATCATTTCGCCGATGATGTAGGTCAGATCGGAACGGTGGCCGATGTGCGGAAGTAAAACTTCATAGCGCCGCTTGATCGCGGGCCAGTCCACGCCGTGCATGTTGGCGGAGTAGAAATAGTCGCGTTCCAGCCGCCACGCCTCGTTGAACATCTGCCGCCATTCGGCGCGGTGATCGAGCTTCATCTGCATCTTGTCGAGACTCAGCGTCGTGCCTTCGCCGGGCCGCAGCGGCTTGGCGTCGATGACGAGGTAGGTCCCGCCGAGCCGGATCACCATCTTTTCGCCGCTCGCCGCCAGCGTGTAGCCGTTGGTCGGGGCGATTTCGCTTTCGCGCTTCTTGTCGATTTCGTACATCCGCAGCGACGGCCGCTCGCCGCCGTTGCCGGTCAACTGGAAATTGCCGAAGGAAACGTAGAAAACCTTGTTTTTACCCGCCAGCAGTCCGCCGTAGTTGCCCGGAGGCATCGTCAGGCCGACGACGCGCGCCGCCAGACCGTCGGTATCGACGCGAAATTCCGGCTTGGCTTCCGGCTTCTTTTCGCCTCCGCCCGCCGGACCGGTCGCCGCCTCGTCGCTTTCCGGCGCGAAGGGTGACGGCGCGTCGGCCTGAAGTGTCACGACAAACAGCCGCGTGGTTTTCTGATAGCTGTAGTTGTATTCGAAATTCCCGACCGAGGCGTTGAGGTCGCGATTCGAGGTGAAATAAAGGTACTTCCCGTTGCCGTCGAACGCCGGGTTGTCGCTGTCGGTCAGCGAATCGGTGACGGGGAAGATTTTCGCCTGCGCCAGAGAGTAGAGCTGAACCGTCGAAAAGCCGTTTTCCTCGGGGCGTCCGTAGGCGATCCACTGGCTGTCGGGCGACCAGGCATAGTTGGTGATTTCGCCGTGCGGCGTCTGCTCGACCTTCGTCAGCTTTTTGGTTTCGACGTCGAGCCACCAGATCGTGTGTCCCTTGTCGGCGAAAACCAGTTTTTTACTGTCGGGCGACCAGAGCGGGGCGAAACGGGCCATTTTCCCGTCGGTCGTGAGGCGGACCGCCGGGGCGCTTCCGTCCTGCGCGATCATGTAAAGCTCGTCCTCGCCGCTCACGTCCGAGACGTAGGCAATGAACTTGCCGTCGGGCGACCAGGCCGGGAATTTTTCATGCGCGCCGCTCGTGTTGGTGAGGTTGCGCGTGTTGCCCTTTTCGAGCGGCACGGTGAAGAGTTCGCCGCGCGCCTCGAACACCACCCGCTTGGCGTCGGGCGAAATGTCGTAGTTGTTGACGAAATCCTTCGGATTGACGAACTCCGCCCGCGTCAGCCGCCGGTCGTCGTTGAGTTCGATGGTCAGCTTGCGTTCTTTCTGCGTTGCGAGGTCGAAAAGGTAGATGTAGCCGCCGTTTTCGAACGCGATGGACCCGACGCCGAGCGACGGATACTTCACGTCGTATTCCTTGAAATCCGTCAACTTCTTCGTCTGCTTCGACTTGAGGTCGTAGACGAACAGGTTCGCGAACTGGTCGCGGTCTGACAGGAAGTAGATTTTATCGCCCGACCACATCGGGAAATTGTCCTGAGCCGGGTTGTCGGTCAGCTTTTCGAGCGCGCCGTTCTTGAGGTCATAGGTCCAGACCTCGTCGGCCTGACCGCCGCGATAGCGCTTCCAGGTCCGGAACTCGCGGAACACGCGGTTGTAGGCGATTTTCGTCCCGTCGGGCGAAAAGGTTGTGTAGCCGCCGCGCGGCACCGGCAACTGCTCCGGCAGGCCGCCGTCGAGCGACACCGTCATCAACTGGCCGACCCACGCCGAAAAGCTCGTCCGGCGGGAGCGATAGAGAACGCGCTTCGAATCGGGCGTCCAGCCGAGAACCATGTTGTCGTAGCCGAGCCGTTCGGCGGCGGCGGGCGTCATGTCCGGGCTGTAGGTGAGCCGTTTCGGTTCGCCGCCCGTCGCGGGAATCACATAGACGTCGCGGTTGCCGTCATACTCGGCGGTAAAGGCGATCCATTTTCCGTCGGGCGAAAATTTCGGAAAGAGTTCGAGACCCGGATCGCTCGTGAGCCGTCGCGCCGGACCGCCCTGCGTCGAGGAAATCCACAGGTCGCCGGCGGACACGAAGACGACCGTGTCCTTGTAGACGTCGGGAAACCGCAGCAGTCGGCCTTCCTCGGCCCGTGCCGCCGCCGTCACCGCGCAGAAAAAGAGCAGTAGTAATGCCAATCGGTTGGCAAGCCTCATCGGGGAGCCTCCAGTGGGGGATGAAAATCGGATTTTCGGTGAATCATCGAGGTGAACGTTTGTTTCCGCACAATTGTTTCATTCGCGGGGCGGTTGCAACTTTTTCCCGATTCGCCGGTTTTCCCTTTTGAGAAAACGCCATGCCGACCGACCTCGAAAACCGATTCGACGACCTGTTCCGCGACCTCTATCCGGGGGTGTGCCGGTTCATCGCCCGCCTGACGGGCGACGCCGACCTCGCCCGCGACGTGGCGCAGGAAAGTTTTCTACGGCTGCATCGGCTCGGCCTCGACGCGCTCGGCCCGGAAGACGCCCGGTTCTGGGTCATCCGCGTCGCCCGCAATCTCGCCCTCAACGAACTCCAAAAACGCCGGACCCGCCACCGCCTGCTTGCGACCGTGGTGGATTTCTTCCGGCGTCCCCGTCCGGATGCCGAGCAGGTCGCCGCAACCTCCCAAACCCACCGTCAACTTTTAAAACTCGTCGCCGAACTGCCCGAACACCAGCGCGCGGCCCTTCTGCTGCGCGAACTGGAGGACATGAGCTACGCCGAGATCGCCCTCGCGCTGGGCGTCCCGGAAAGCAAGGTCAAAAGCGACCTTTTTCGCGCCCGCGCCGCCGTCCGCGCCCGCTGGCGCGCCGAAATCGAGACGCCGCCGCACCGGCGCGCGAGGAACTGACCGATGAACTGCCCGACGCCCGAACAGCTTTCCGCCTTCTTCGACGGTGAAACCGCCGACCGCGCGTCCGTCGAACGCCACCTTCCAGGCTGCGCCGCCTGCCGCCTCGCGCTCGCGGACCTGCGCGACCTCCGCGCCGCGCTCGCGGCGCGGGACGACCGTCCGAACGGGGCTGAAACCGAGCAGGCTCTGGTTCAACTTCGCCGAAAACTCGAACCGTCCCCCGCGTCGCCGAAAACGCGGTTCGCGCCGGGGTACGTCGGGGCGCTCGCCGGGCTGCTGTTTCTCGCCTTCGGATTGGGCTGGTTCTTCGGACGCGGCACACCGCCCATACCGCCGACGGTGAAAAACACCGACGCGCCCACCCGTCCGGACCGTTCGGACGGCGATTTCAACCTCGCGCGCTTCGACGGCGGCGGACGCGCCACCGTCCGGATCGTCAAACGAACCGACGTTCCAGCCACGGGAGGAACCGCCCGATGAATCTCCGCCTGAAACTGCTCATCTTCTGTCTGCTCGTCACGGGCGCGAGCCGCGCACGCGGTGACGCGCCGTCCGTACCGACGACGGAACGGCTGCGTTTTGTCGTCCGGCTGGTGGAAGAACGGGCCGGAACGCGGACGACGCTCGGCGAAACTCACGTTTCCGGGCCGAACGGGACCGATTTTTCGGTCACGCTGCGCGACGCCCGCTATCGGTTGAAAGCCGATTTCGTCACCGACCGCGTCGCGGAAAACCGTTTGAACTTCCGTGTCGATCTCGAAACGCGCCGGGCCGCCGGGCGCTCGCCACGCGATCTTCCGCTTTATGAAGAAGATACGCAGTACCACGACCTCAACCTCGAACTCTTGGACACGGTTCTTCTGCTGCCCTTCGGCGATGGTGGCGACGACCGGCTGACGATGGAAATCGTCCCGGAGCGCCTGCCCGCCGCGCCCGCAAATGCGCCGCTCGACATTCAACTTCCGAAAATCGCGCCGGGAGGCGTCTTCAACGTGACCGCGCGCCACATCCCGCACCGATTCGCCGTCATTGCCGAACTTCTGCAAAACGGCGCGACCGTGGCCCGAACTTCAACCGAAAACCGATTCCGTACCCCCAGCCCGATGGTCTTCGGAAACGGTCTGCCGTCGGTTTCCCTGAACATCGAGGACGTCACCGGCCCGCCGTCGGAACGATCCGTCACGATTTCATTCGACGCGACGACGCCCGACGGACGCCCCCTCGCCCGAAACTGGTCGGGCATCGGTCAGGCGGGTTCGACGCTTTCCTACGATCTGCCCGACGGCCTTCAACTGAAACTCGCCATCATGCCCGTCGGAAACTGATTCCCGAATAAAACTCTTTCATTACCCGCCTCAACCGGCGGGAAGGAGGCTTCATGTCCTTTTTTCGAACGTTTCTCATCTTCTTTATTGTGATTCTCGCCGGAAACGGCCCGCTCGGGGCGTTTTCAAAACCCGATGACACCCCACCGATTGATCTGGCCGTGGCGGCGAAGGCGTTCGAGGAAGCCCGGATTGCCTCAGACCGCGACGGAGGCGCGCTCTGGGGAAAGCCGCTTTACGGCCCGTTGCTGTTTGTTAACCCGGAAACCAAGTTCGCCGTCGCCAATCAGGCTGACGTCGAAGGAAAACTCGCGAAACAGGGCACCGTCTGGACCGGGACGCTCCCGGAAACTGTTTCCCCGGCCAATACCGCGCTTGATTGGGCGGGCGTCCGGTGGACGATGGTGATGTGGCCGCTTCCGCAGGCCAAGGAAAGCCGCGTCCGGCTAATGCTGCATGAATGTTTTCACCGGATTCAGGACGATCTCGGCCTTCCGGCGGCGAGTCCCGGCAACGTTCATCTCGACACACGCGACGGGCGCGTCTGGCTGCAACTCGAATGGCGCGCGCTTGAACGGGCGCTGGTGTCCACGGGTGAAACCCGCCGCCGGGCCGTTGCCGACGCCATCGCCTTCAGAAATCACCGGCAATCGCTGACTTCCGCCGCCGCGACGGAGGAAAACGCGCTCGAATGTAATGAAGGACTGGCGGAATACACCGGCGTCCGGTGCGCGGCGCTCGCGCCGGAAGACGCCGTCGCGGATGCGCTCGTGGCCCTGCGCCGCGCGCGCGGCGCGAAAAGCTTTTCGCGGAGTTTCGCGTACGTCTCGGGACCGGCCTACGGCGTGTTGCTCGACGCCGCCGATCCGGCCTGGCGGCAAAAACTGCGCGCCATGAAGAAAAAGGATATGGCCGCCGCGTGCGCGGCTGCCTGGCGGGTTCAAAACTCAAAGCCGACCAAAGCAAACCTGCTCGAACGGGCCGCGCGGTACGACGGATCGACCCTCATCGCCGTCGAAACCGAGCGCGAAACGGCCCACCTCGCCCGGCTGGCGGACCTTCGGGCACGTTTTCTCGACGGCCCGGCGCTTGTTCTCCCCGTCGCGGACGGTTTCAACTTTTCCTTCGACCCGAACGACGTCACGCCGGTTGACGACCGGATGACCTTTTACGGATCGCTGCGGGTGGTTGCGGCGTGGGGCGTACTGGAAGCGCCACGCGGCGCGGTCCTCGTCCGGAACGCGCAGGGCGACATCATTTCAACGCGCGTTCCGCTGGCACCGAATGTGCCGTTCGACCAGCAAAAGGAATGGAATCTACAACTTGCGGCAAACTGGCACGCCGTCCCCGGCGAGCGGGCGGGGGAGCTTCGGATTCTTCCGAAGGAATAGTCTGGAGTCGAGCGTCTGGAGTCCGATACGCCCGCGAAGCGGGCGAGAGCGTAAAGCCCCGTCTGGAGCGAAGCGGAAGGCGGGGTAACAGGGCGGAATTCGTATTCAAGCCCGTGAAACGGGCGACAGCGGCAACGATCAGCGGCTGTCACCCGCTTCGCGGGTTCGTTTCAATGACTGCGTGATTTCCCCGCCCTCCGCTCCGCTTCGGACGGGGCTTTATGCTCTCGCCCACTCCGTGGGCGTTTCCGAACTTCCACCAAATGCGTTACCGGTGCGTGACGAGGCGTGGGCGTTTTCGAACCTGGAATACAGGACTCCAGACGCTCGACGCCAGACTTCAAGACTTTTCAGTCCGAGCGCTCGACTTCTTTTTTCGGATAAAGCTCCGACACCAGAACGCCGACGATGGTGAGCGCCCCGCCGACGAGTTCGCGAAGGCCGAGTTTTTCAATTCCGAAACTCCACGCGATGAACGCGGCGAACACCGGTTCAAGCGTCAGGACGAGCGCGGTCTGGGTCGCCGAGACGTAGCGCTGCGCCCGTGTCTGAACCTGATAGCAGACGATCGTCGCGAACAGGATCAGATAGACGAACTGCCATCCCTGCCGGGCGGTCAGCGCGAAAGGTTTGGCCTCCGCCGCGAGCGGGCCGGGCAACGCGAGGCCGTTTTTCGTCAGAAAAAGCAAAACGCCCGAACCGGCGGCGAGCATGAGCGCGGCCAGCCCGAGTTGCAGGATGTTGAGCGCGTTCGGGTCGGATTTCCCGGCGTAGCGTTCGGTAAAAAGAATGTGGAAGGCGAACAGAATCGTACAGGCAAAGGTCAGCAAATCGCCCCGCCGGAACGCCATCCCCTCGCCCGGCCAGCAGAGCATCACGAAGCCGACGAACGCCACCGCCAGTCCGACCAGATTCCCCCGCGTGAGGCGGGTCATGCCGAGGGTCGTCCCGAACAGCGGCACGAACAGCACCGCCAGCCCGGTGATGAACGCCGCCTTCGACGGGCTGCCGTTCGCCAACCCCAACGCCTGCGTCAGATAGCCGCCGCCGAGAAACACGCCGAGCGTCGCGCCGTGGACGAACGTCCGGCTGGACATGCCGCGCAGGTACTTTCCCCAGAAAACCGCCAGCAGCGCCGTGGCGATGCCGAACCGGATCGCCAGATAGCGCAGCGGCGGGACGGCGTTCGGCCCGCTCCCGTCGAGCAGGTCATGCACGACCACGAAGGTACTTCCCCAGATAAACGTGGCGACGACGAGGGCAGCGAGGGCAACGCGATGAGCGGTGAACGACATTCTTGAAGAAAAGGATGAAGGATGAGGGATGAAGGATGAACGAAAAATACGGTATCAGGGGTTTCCTGCCGGATGTATGACGAAAACGCATTTTTTCATCCTTCATCCCTCATCCTTCATCCTTACACGGCGCACTGAGGATGCTTGACCGGCGCGAACCGACTTCCGTAGTATCACGCTGGTATCAAAACGTACGTTTCGGCGGTTTTCCCTCCCGCGCCGAACACTTCCTCCTCCGGACCTCCACGATGCAGAACTACATCCCCATTCTGATGGTCTTTGCCTTGGCGGCGTTCGTGGCGACGATGATTCTGAACACGTCGCGCCTGATCGGCCCCCGGCTCAAGACGCGCGAAAAGCTCATGCCGTACGAGTGCGGCAACGACCCGGTCGGGAGCGCGCGCGAACGGTTTTCGGTCAAGTTTTACCTGATCTGTCTGCTGTTCATTCTGTTCGACATCGAAGCCATCTTTCTGATTCCGTGGGCGGTGGTGTTCAAGACGCTCGCCGCGCAGACGACGAAGGTGTTCGTCTACGGCGAGATGATGATTTTCGTGGCGACGCTGTTCATCGGCTACATCTACGTCTGGCGCAAGGGCGTCTTCAACTGGAACAAGTAGAACACGACGGATTCCGCCCTCGGGCGTGAACGGAGTTGCGGTATGGGTCTCGAAACGACAATCGGCGGCGCGATGCCGGAAATTCTCACGGCGCGACTGGACGACCTCGTCAACTGGGCGCGCAAATCGTCGCTCTGGCCGGCGACCTTCGGGCTGGCCTGCTGCGCCATTGAAATGATGAACGCCACGTCGGCGCGCAACGACCTCGCGCGCTTCGGCTCGGAAGTGTTCCGGGCGAGTCCCCGGCAGGCGGACGTGATGATCGTGGCCGGTCGGGTGTCGCGGAAGATGGCCCCGGTGCTGCGCCGCATCTACGACCAGATGCCCGAGCCGAAATGGGTGATTTCGATGGGGGCCTGCGCCACGGCGGGCGGCATTTTCAACAACTACGCCATCGTGCAGGGCGTGCATCAGGTGGTCCCGGTGGACGTTTACGTTCCCGGCTGCCCGCCGCGCCCCGAGACGCTCATCTACGCCGTGATGAAGTTGCAGGAAAAAATCATGACCGAGCGCATTCGCGACCGGAAAGACAAGAATCTGTTGCAGGAAGGAACCGCCGCGTAGTGGAAGCGCCCGAATCAAACGTCCCCGCCGTCGTCGAGACGGAAATCGACCCGCTGGCGGCGCAGGTCGCGCTCGTTAAGGGCGGAGCCGACGCCCTGTCGGAATTGCGCCTTCAGTTTTCCGACGCCATCGAGGAAGTGATCGTCCACAACGGCGAACTGACGGTCTACGTCCGGCGCGACGCCATCGTGCCCGTCTGCCGCTTCCTGCGCGACGATCCGAAACTGCTGTTCAACCTGCTGTCGGACCTGACCGCCGTGGATCGCGGCATCGACGAGGAACCGCGTTTCGAAACCGTCTACCACCTGTTTTCCATCGCGAACGGCTTCCGGCTGCGGCTCAAGGCGCGGATTCCCGAGGAAGATTGCGAAATCGCGACCGTGTCGGGTGTCTGGCCGACCGCCGACTGGCTGGAGCGCGAGACGTACGACCTGATGGGCATCCGGTTCACGAACCACCCCGACCTGCGGAAGATTCTCACGCCCGACGATCTGGAAGGCCACCCGCTGCGGAAGGACTTTCCGCTACAAGGCTACTGATGGTAAATCAAAAGAAAAACCTTTGTCTTAAAAAGGCGGTAGTAAATGAAACTTGTAAACGTTCATATAAAAAATTTTCGTAGCATAATAGATTCAAATCAATTTGAGATTAGCGATATTACCTGCCTAGTTGGGAAGAATGAAGCTGGGAAGACAGCACTTTTAAAAGCGCTTTATAAGTTAAATCCAGTAGCCTCATCTGATGGGTCATTTGACTTGATTGAAGAATACCCCCGTCAGCTTTTAAATGATTACCAGGATGCTGTCGATAATGATGAAGAAGTTGATGATATAGTCACTAAGGCTGTATTTGAACTGGAAGAAAGCGACATATCACTTGTCGAAGAGAAATTTGGTCCTAGTTGCCTAAAAAGCAAAAAGCCAACTATTACACTAAAAAAAGGCTACGAAAATACTACCTACTATACTGCCCCTGAAGTTAACCAAGATGAAGCTGTAGCTTTCTTGGTAAGTAACGCAAATCTATCCATCACTCTTACCGAGCAACTTAATCATCAAAAAGATCTCAAGTTGATGATTGAAATATTAAGCGGTTCCGAACAAACCGAGTCAGTTCAAAAGCTAAATCTTCTTCTCCAGAAAATTTCTAAGAGCGGCCTGCAAGAAGTCATTTACAGAGACTTTTTAGACAAAAGGATTCCTGAGTTTCTTTATTTTGATGAGTACTATCAGATGAAGGGCCAAGACAATTTAGATCAACTCTTTCAAAGAGTACAATCTAAAAAGCTTGAAAAACATGATCATCCTTTACTTGGGCTAATTGAGATTGCAAGACTTGAACTTAATCAGCTTTTAAGCCCAAAGAAAACGGAATCTTTACTCTCAAAACTAGAAGCAGCAGAAAGCCAGTTAACCAGTAAAATACTTGGATATTGGTCTCAAAACCGACATCTGCGACTCAAATTTGATATTCGCCCCGGACAGCAAGATGACCCACCTGAAATGCGAGGTGGTACAAATATTTTGGGGCGAGTACAAGATACCAAGCATAATGTCTCAACTCCATTAGGGTCTCGGTCTCGTGGCTTTGTTTGGTTTTTTTCATTTCTTGCTTGGTACTCCAAGTTAAAGAAAGAAAAGAAAAATCTTATTCTCCTTCTTGATGAACCTGGACTTTCACTGCATGCAAAAGCTCAGGAAGATCTACTTCGTTATTTCGAGGTAGAGTTAATGCCTAATCATCAAGTTATTTACTCAACTCACTCTCCGTTCATGGTTGACTCAAAGCATTTCGACCGTGTCCGTATAGTTCAAGATCTTTCTATTGAAAGGGAAAGCGATGATCTTCCAAGTGAGAAGCAAGGGACAAAAGTTTTTTCTGAAATCCTAGAAGCAACGGAAGACACTCTTTTCCCATTACAAGGCGCATTAGGTTATGAAATTTATCAATCACTTTTTATAGGCCCCAACTCATTAGTAGTTGAAGGCGTTTCCGACCTTATCTACCTTCAAGCCATCACAAGCTTCCTGAACAAGTTAGGCAAAGATGGGTTAAGCCATAATTGGACAATCACGCCCGTTGGAGGCTCAGATAAAGTCCCCACATTTGTCGCCTTGCTTGGATCCCAAAAGAACCTAAATGTAACAGTCTTAATTGATCTCCAGAAAAAAGACCAACAAACCATTGAGAACCTTTATAAGAAAAAGCTCCTAAGTAAGAAGAAAGTCCTTACTTATAACCAATTTACCTTGAAGCAAGAAGCCGACATAGAGGATTTATTTGAGGTAGATTTCTATCTACGGATTGTAAACGGAGAATACGGAACAACTATTTCCGAATCCGACCTTTCGTCTTCAAACCCAAGGGTTACAGTTCGCTTAGAGGAATATTTTTCAAAAAACCCCTTACCGGGAAATAATCGCTTCAATCACTATCGGCCAGCTCGTTACTTTGCAGAAAATATTACGGCGCTTCAGAAATTTATTACAGACACTCAGATTGAACGATTTACGAATCTATGTACCGCATTAAACAGTCTTCTTTAGAGATACTTTTCCGAGCGACTGAACACCATGCCGAACGTCATCGAACTTGATTACACCCCACAGAACAAAATCGCCGAGATGCTGCGCGAGCAATCCTCGCTCGACAACGCCATCACGATCAGCATGGGGCCGCAGCACCCTTCGACCCACGGCGTGCTCCGGCTCGAACTGATTCTCGACGGCGAGACGGTGATGAACGTCCGCCCCGACATCGGCTATCTCCACACCGGGATGGAGAAGCAGATGGAAACCAAGAAGTACCAGCAGAACATCGTCATCACCGACCGGATGGACTACCTCAACCCGATGGGCAACAATCTCGGGTACGTGATGGCGGTCGAAAAACTGCTCGGCATCACCGACGACATTCCGCCGCGCGCGCAGACGCTGCGGGTACTGCTGACGGAACTCCAGCGCATCGCGTCGCACCTCGTCTGGCTCGGCACGCACGCGCTCGACCTCGGCGCGATGTCGGTCTTCTTCTACTGTTTCCGCGAGCGGGAAAAGATTCTCAATCTCTATGAAGCCGTCTGCGGCGGACGGATGACGGTGAGCTATTTCCGCGTGGGCGGGCTGCCCTACGACGTGCCGCCCGGCTTCAACCGGATGGTGAAGGACATCCTCGACGCGCTTCCGGCGGCCTACAAGGAGTATCACACGCTCGTCACCGGCAATAAGATTTTCCAGAAGCGCACGCGCGGCGTCGGAATCATCTCCGGCGAGGACGCGGTGGCGCTCGGGCTGACCGGGCCGAGCCTGCGGGGTTCGGGCGTCAACTACGACGTACGCCGGGCGACGCCCTACTGCGGCTATGAAACCTACGATTTCGAAGTCCCCGTCGAGCACGACGGCGACGTGTTCGCGCGCTACATGTGCCGCATGCGCGAACTTGAGGAAAGTCTGAAGATCTGCCGCCAGGCGCTCGACCGCCTGAAGCCGGGACCAGTGAAGGCCAACACTCCGAAAATCGTCCTGCCGGAACGCGACGAGATGAAGCACCAGATGGATGCCCTCATCCATCACTTCCTGCTCGCGGCCTACGGTTTCGCGGTCCCGAAAGGCGAGGTCTACCACGCCATCGAAGGTTCGAAGGGCGAACTCGGCTTCTACATCGTCGCCGACGGAACGGAACGGCCCTTCCGCTGCCACGTCCGCGGGCCGTCGTTCGTCAACCTTCAGGCGATTCCGAAAATGTGCGAAGGCGCGCTCATCGCCGACGTGGTCGCCATCATCGGCAGCCTTGATATTGTGCTTGGTGAAATCGACCGGTAGCGGAAAGGGATCAGGGGCCAGGGACCAGGGATCAGGTTTTAGGTCTTGGGTTTTCGGGTTTGGGGTTTTCTTCAGAAATTCCAAACCTGCGAAACAGGACCTTCAAAACCCAAGACCCAAAGCCCAGAACCCCGGATTGATCCCTTCCCTGATCCCTGATCCCCGACCCCTGATCCCTTTTCCCTATGTTTTCCGACGCCATCAACCAGAAAGCCGACGAAATCGTCGCCCGTTATCCGCAGAAGCGGTCGGCCATCCTGCCGCTGCTCCATCTCGTCCAGAACGAGGAAAACCGCATTTCCGAAGACGGCATGCGCTTCGTGGCGAAAAAACTCGGGTTGAACATGAACGACGTCTACGAAGTGTTGACGTTCTATTCGATGTTCTTCACGGATGAAATCGGGAAGTACCACATTCAGCTCTGCCGGACGATCAGTTGCTTCCTCTGCGGCGCGGGGCAGTTGCGCGAACACCTCGAAAAGAAACTCGGCATCAAGCCGGGCCAGAAAACGCCCGACGGACGCTTCCGCCTGAGCGAAGTCGAGTGCATCGGTTCGTGTTCGACCGCGCCCGCGATGCAGATCAACTTCGACTTCCACGAAAATCTCACGCCGGAGAAGGTGGACGCGATTCTCGACGCACTGCCGTAAGCGACGGACAGCCCTCCCTGACGGTCAGGCTGCGGTTGGTCCATTCCATTTTCATCATGTTGGACCGAATCGACATCATTCAGGGAGACATCGCCGCGTTCGAGGCGGACGCGGTCGTGAACGCTGCCAATAAGTCACTGCTCGGCGGAGGCGGGGTGGACGGCGCGATTCACTACGCCGCCGGTCCGGAACTGCTTGAGGAATGCCGGACGCTCGGCGGGTGCGAGACGGGCGAGGCGAAAATCACCAAAGGGTACAAACTTCCCGCGAAACACGTCATTCACACGCCCGGACCGATCTGGAAGGGCGGCGACCGCGACGAAGACGCCCTGCTCGCCAACTGCTACCGGAACTGCCTCGCGCTGGCCGCCGAACACGGCGTCAAAACCATCGCCTTTCCGAGCATCAGCACCGGGGCCTACGCTTTTCCGGTGGAGCGCGCCGCCAAAATCGCGCTGACGACGGTCCGCGACGTCCTCGCCGGCGGCTGCCCGGTCGAGCGCGTGACGTTCGTGTGCTACACGCGGGCCGATCTCGCGACGTATCGCAAAGCGTTCAGCAAGCTGATTTCCGATTGAAGATTGAAAATTGAAGATTGAAGATTTTCGAAGCGACCAAGGCCGGAGTTTTCGGTCCTGGCGAGATTCTTCCGCTGGTCTTCAATCGAAAATCTTCAATCTTCAATCAAAAATTCCCCATGCCCATCGAGCTTCCCTTTCCCGAGCCGGATGAAGTCGCCGAGCTGCCCGCCCCCGAGGCGGTGACGGCGGACCCCGACGCGCCGCGGGAAAAGGCGTTCAATTACTTCAACTATTTCACGGAGATAGAAGAAGCCTTCGTCGCGCGGCGCGGCGCGGCCATGCTCGTCTCGCCGCTCGACTGGGCGATGATGGAAGGCTGGCAGCGCGACGGAATTCCGCTGCATATCGTCCTGCGGGGCATTGCGCGGGCGTTCGACCGGCGCGACGAGAAGGAACCGGCAAATCCGCTGTTGCGCGTCCGGAAGGTGAATTCCATCGCCTACTGCCAGCAGGCGGTGATGACGGCGTTCGTCGAGTGGCGGCAGTCGCAGGTCGGCAAAAGTTCAAGTTCAACGGAAGAAGATGACGCGCAAACCGCCGCCGAACCGGCGAGCGACGAGCGCGATCCGTTTCCGTCGTCGCTCGTGGCGAATTTTCTCGAACTGGCGGCGGGCGATCTCGAACGCGCCCGCCTGACGGTGCCGCGCTTCGCGAGCGAGGAATATCCGCACATCCGGTACAGCGAGGCGCTCGGGCGCGTCGCTGAAAAACTGCGCGACCTCGTCGCCCGGCTTGGCGCGGAAGAAGCCGGAATCTCGATGCAGCGCGTCGAGGACGACTTGACGACCTTTGAAGATCTGCTTTTTGACGCCCTGCGCGCCGACACCCCGCCGGATACGCTCGCCGAACTGACAAAGGAAGCGGCGGCGGCGCTCAAACCGTACAAAAAGCGCATGGACAAGCCGATTTACGAGCAGACGCTCGAAAACTACCTCGGGCGGCAGCTCCGGACGCGCTACGGTGTGCCCCGGCTGAGCCTGTTCTACCTCCACCCCGAGTAATTCGGACAGGAACGCAAAGACGCAAAGGCGCAAGGACGCAAAGATTTGGGACCTCCTTTGCGTCTTCGCGACTTTGCGACTTTGCGTTCCACGAAACCACCTTTAGAATGCCCGCCGAATTCCCCCGACACTTCCCCGAACGGAACCGCGCCTGATGGACGCCTTCGAAGAACGCATCACGATCCGGGCCACTCCCGAAGAAATCATGCCCTTTCTCATCGACGCCAAACTCCTGCCGCTCTGGTCGCCGACGGAAGTGACGGTCAAATGCCTGTCGCGCAAGAAACATGGCGTCGGAACGCGCCTGCGGATGGAGTTCGTCGAGCATGGACTCGACCCCATCGAATATGAAGTTGTGGAACAGACCGAGACGAAACTCGTGTGTACGTTCGCCGGCCGGATGACCGGTCGCGACATCTGGACACTCACACGGAAAGGCCATTCGACCGAAGTCCGCAACCGGATGGAATTCGACCGCCCCGACATGGTCACCTTCCTCGGATGGAAGGCGGTCGGGAAGTTCGTCGCCGAGCGGGACGCCCGCGAGAAGATGCCGCTTCTCAAGCAGTCGGTCGAAGAATCGCTCGCGTCATGAGGATTTCGAATCTGTCGTTCGCGCGGCGCGCCGTCGCTGTCGCCGCCCTGACCGGAACGCTGCTACTGCCGGTCCTCGCCGCCACTCCGGTTTCGCCGGTCGAGAACATCACGCCCGTCAAACTGCCCGCCCCGTCGTTCGACCGCAAACCGGCCCATTCCGGGAAAACGGGCGTCCGCGTGTCGGAAATCACGGGCCGCCCGAATCAGGTCACGAATGACGAAAAGTGGTTTCTCCGCAACAAGATACGGCTTGCGGAACATCATCTTGAAAATACGTTCGGTCTTGGCGCGGAAGCCAAGCTCGGTCCCGCGCCGCCGGAACTTCCCAGAAAATTCGCCGGATTGAACCTCATTCGCGCCATCGCCGCCGCGCCGGGCCATCTTTTAATCTACGGACCGGATTACAGCGAGGGCCGGGTGGTGGCGCACGTCGTCGTCGAGGGCGGGAAGCCGGTGTTCAAATTCGCGTACGATTTTTCGTCCTTCCTGCACGCGCCGGGCTTCGAAAAGGACGACATGGTTTTACAAAGCCTTCAATGGGCGGCGATGAAGGGCGACCTGCTTTACGTTTCGCACTTTCACCGGACCTATTCCGACGCCTCGCGGGGGATGAATGGCTACGTCACGGCGGTCGATTTGAAAACGCAAACCGTGAGATGGCGCAGCGCGCCGCTCGTTTGCAACTCGAACAATTTCGAACTCATCGCGGATGCGGTCGTATGCGGATACGGGTTCACCAATGAACCCGATGCTCTTTATGTATTGGACGCGCTTTCGGGCGGCATCGCCCAGTCCGTCACGGTCAAATCGGCCCCGAGCTATCTCGTCGCCGAAACCGAGAATCGAATGCTCGTTCGCTGCTATGACACCGACTACGCTTTTAAGGTCGGATATTGAAACTTCACCTTTTGAGAGACTTCCAAATGAAATTTCAGAAGCTTTTCCTCTCGGGCGCGACGCTGCTCGCGCTCTCCGCTTCCTTCCTGTCGCTTCCCGCCGCCGGACAGTCGGCCGACGTCAACGGGCTGAACGTCATCGCCCTCGCCTCGCCGCCGTTCAAGCGGGTTTCAGCCAAGCCCGGCAAAACGCGCGTCCGGCTCGAAGCCACTTCCGAACGCCCGAACACCGTCACCGACGGCGAATCCTGGTTCAAGCGGACTCAAACCCGGCTCAACGAATACTCCATCGCGCCCGGCCTTGCCGATGTCCCGACGCTCGGCGAAGTTCCGGCAAACGTTCCGCGCGAATTCCGGGGCCTGAAACTCGTGAAGGGCATCGGGGCCGACAACGCGATCTTTCTGGTGTATGGAAAGGATTTCGCCGACGGGCGGATTCTCGTTCGCTATGACCTCGACGGACGCGGCCCGGCGTTCCGTTACGCCTACGACTTTTCGTCCTACCTCGCCTCGCCCGGCAAGGACGCCGAGACGATCCAGTACGAAAAACAGTACGGCGAGGGGATTGTCGATCAGCGCATCGTCTGGGCGGCGGAAAAGGACAACATCCTCTACGTCGCGAACGCCCACAACACCTACGCGAAGTCGTCACTCAATCTGAACGCCTACATCACGGCCATCGACCTGCGGACGAACGCGATCAAGTGGCGCAGCGCCCCGCTCGTCGCCAATGCGGGAACGTTTGAAATCGTGGATGACGCCATCATCTGCGGCTACGGCTTCACCAAGGAACCCGACTTTCTCTACGTCCTCGACCGTGCGACTGGCGACGTGGCGCAGAAGGTCCCCGTCCGGACCGGCCCGGAATGCCTCATCCTGAAAGGCAGGTTCCTCTACGTCCGGTGCTACGACACGGATTATGTGTTCAAGGTGAATGGGTAGGAAGGCAAGCAGTTAGTAGCTAGTAGTTAGCAGTTAGTGGTCAACGCTCAGTCTTTTTACTGACTACTAACTACTGACTACTAACTACTGACTACTAACTACTAACTGCTAACCGCTAACTGCTATGAAAAATCCCGAATATCCTCGAACGGCAGTTCGGGATTGCTGAAATCGGGCCGGTAGTAATTCGACGCCGATTCCACGTCCTGCGCCCAGCCCTCGCGCATCCCGAGCCGTTCCATCGTGTCGAGGACCCGGGCGTACTCCCCGATACCCACCCGCCGGTTCAAAAGCTGGTACCGACTTCCGATCACGTCGTCGCGGTTGACCTTGTTGGTCGGATAGAACTGCGCCATCACCGACAGCGCCACGTCGGGCGACAGCGTGTCATGAATCCACCGCAGCGATTCATTGATGCCGCCGAGGTCGTTCGGCAGCACGAGCAGCCGGATGATGAGACCGCGCTTGAGCAGGCCGTCGTCGCCGAATGTCAGTTCCGTACCGACCTGCCGGTGCATCTCGACCAGCGCCGCCCGCGCATGCCCGACGTAGTTTTCAACTTTTGAAAGTTCCTCGCCGGATTCGTTCTCGCTGTATTTCAGGTCGGGAAGATAAACGTCCACGATTCCGTCGAGCAGTTTCAGGACTTCAACCGAGTCGTAGGCGTTCGTGTTGTACACAATCGGCAGCCGCAATCCCTGTTCGACCGCGATGACGAGCGACCGGACAATCTGCGGCACGAAATGCGTCGGCGAGACGAAATTGATGTTGTGGCAGCCCTTTTCCTGAAGCTCCAGCATCATTTCGGCCATCCGCTCGTGCGAAATTTCGTTGTGTCGCTCGGCCTTCGGATTCTGGCTGATCTGGAAATTCTGGCAGTAGACGCAGCGCAGATTGCAGTTTCCGAGAAAGATGTTTCCCGCGCCGTGTGTCCCGATGAGCGGTGGCTCCTCGCCGAAGTGCGGCGTGTAGGTCGAAACGACCGGCAACCGACCCGAAAAGCATTTCGCGATTTCGTCTTCGAGCCGGTTGACGTGACAGTCGCGCGGACAGATGTCGCAACTCGCGAGCATGGCTTCGAGCCGGTCGGCCCGGTCGTAAAGCTCGCCGGTTTCAAAAAGGTTCAGGTAGGACGGTCGCATGGGAGCAGCATGAAGCGAGAGGACGCCGCCTGTGTCAACGGCTCGGCGCGGGCGGGGGAATTGACAGTGGACAATTGACAATGGACAGTGAAAACGATTCGTCGCCCACCTTGGCGAGCAATCACGCCGGTCAATGAATCGGTACCCGCAAAATCCACGGATTCGGAATCCACGGATTTCGCCCGAAGCCCACGGATTTCGCTCGAAGACCTCGGATTCCGCTCGAAGACTCGCTCTATCCGAGGCTAACGATATTCCGCCCGCTCCGCGGGCTATCAAACCGGTTCAACCGGTACCATCCGTCGGGTTCGGAAGGCCCGAAATCGAAAATCTGAAATCTGAAATCGAAAATTCCGCCTGTTCCGCCATGCCCCATTCCCCATGCCCCATTCCCCACACCACGGTTCCGGTCGCGCTCGCTGACCGCGCCTACGACATTCACATCGGACCGGGTCTGCGCCGCGACATCGGGGCGTACGCGAGGGCCGCGTTCGGCGACCGGTTGAAAACCTTCGTCGTCGTATCGAATCCGACCGTCTGGAAGTTTTACGGCGACGATGTTCTGAAAAGCCTCCGCGCGGCGAAAATCGGCGCGGAAGTGTTTCTGATGGGCGACGGCGAGCGGTTCAAGACCATCCGGACCGCCGAAAAGCTGTGGGATTTCTGTATCGAGCGGCGGATCGAGCGCGGCGCGGCGTTTCTGGCGGTCGGCGGCGGCGTGGTCGGCGATCTGGCGGGGTTTGCGGCGGCGACCTACCTGCGGGGCGTGCCGTTCGCACAGATTCCGACGACGCTGCTGGCGCAGATCGACAGTTCAGTGGGCGGAAAAACCGGCGTTAACCGGCCGCTCGGGAAAAATCTGGTCGGCGCGTTTCATCAACCGGCGCTCGTGGTGGCCGATACCGACACGCTGCGGACGCTCCCGGCACGCGAGTGGAACGCGGGCTGGCACGAGGCGCTGAAGTACGGCGTGATTCGCGACGCCGACCTGTTTGAACGGCTGACGGCGGCCATGCCGTTCCGACTCGCGCCGGACCGCGCGCCGACCGCCGCCGAGCAGGACTTTCTCATCGACATCGTCGCCGAATGCTGCCGGATCAAGGCCGACGTGGTTGCGCGCGACGAACGCGAGGCCGGCGAACGCAAAATTTTGAACTTTGGCCATACGGTCGGCCATGCCGTCGAAGCGGTGACGAATTACCGCAAATACCGCCACGGCGAAGCGGTCGGCATCGGGATGGTCGCGGCCTGCGACATTGCGGTGAAGGCTGGCCTGCTGGCCGCCGCTGACGCGGCTCGGGTGGCCGAGGCGGTCCGGCGGGTGGGCCGGATGCCGTCGGCGCGCGGCATTTCGGCGGCGGAAGTGGTGGAAGCAGTGAAGTACGACAAGAAAGCCAGCGGCGGGAAGGTCCGGTTCATCCTGCCCGACCGGCTCGGCGCGGTCCGCGAGCATCCGGCCCCGACCGACGCCGTGCTGCGCCGGTGCGTCGAGCGGACGCTGGCGGGCTTTGCCTGAGAAGTCGGGAGTCGGGAGTCGAGAGTCTGGAGTCAAATCCGGACTTCCTGGCTTCAGACTGAAAGACAAGGAGACAAGGAACGTTCTCCATCGGTCAGTTTTTGAGTCAATCGCTTTTCTCCTTGTCTCCCGGTCTCCAAGTCCCCTGGTCCGTAATTGGTTTTGACTCCAGACTCCAGACTTCTTCTCCAGGCTTTTTTTCGCTCGTCCTTTCGGCGGAAGGTTGCGGTATATTCCCCGCGCTTCGCCCCTTGGCCCGGTTTTCCAATCCCCCCGCCCTGCGACGACCGCGTAATGAACGATCGGTGGCAGAAAATCGACGAACTCTTTAACGAGGCAGTTGAGTTGCCTGCGTCGGAGCGCGCCGCGTTTCTCGCCCGCGCCTGCGGAAGCGACGAGGGCTTGCGAATCGAGGTCGAGTCGCTGCTGTCGGAAGACGATGAAGCGGCGGAACGCCAGACCCGACTGCCGGGCGAGGAGTTGGCGGAAACCCGTTCGACGGCACTGGTCGAGCGTGGCCAGCAACTTGGCGGCTACACGATTCTGTCGCTGCTCGGCGAAGGCGGGATGGGCCAGGTCTGGCTCGCGCAGGACATCAAGCTCGGTCGCCGGGTCGCGCTCAAGATCCTTCCGGCGCAGTTTACCCGCGACAGCCTCCGGTTGCGCCGTTTCCGCCACGAAGCGCGGGCCATCGTCTCGCTCAACCATCCGAACATCATCACGATTTATGAAATCGGTCACACGGACGACCTCCACTACATCGTGACCGAGTTCATCGAAGGCCAGACACTTCGGAAACTTTTGAAAGCGCGGGAGTTGGGCGTAGTGGAAGCGCTCGGGATTGCCTGCCAGATCGGCGACGCGCTGGCCTCGGCCCACGGCGCGCGGATCATTCACCGCGACATCAAGCCGGAAAACGTGATGGTCCGCCCCGACGGCTACGTCAAGGTTCTCGACTTCGGGCTGGCGAAACAGACGCGGAAGGCGACGCTCGGCGAGGCATTTGACGCGGTCAGTACGATTTCAGCCGTCAACACCGATCCCGGCGCGGTGATGGGGACCGTCAGATATATGAGTCCCGAACAGGCGCGCGGCCTCGAAGTGGACGCCCGGTCCGACATTTTCAGTCTGGGCGTCGTGTTGTACGAAATGCTCACCGGCCGGATGCCTTTTACCGGACAGACGAACAGCGACGTACTGGCGGCGATTCTGTCATCCGAGCCGCCGCCGCTCGCGCGCTTTCTGCCGAACGCCCCGCGCGAACTTCAGTGGATGCTCAACAAGGCGCTTCGCAAGGACCGCGACGCGCGCTACCAGACGGTTCGCGAGATGCTCGCCGACCTGCGCGAACTCCGGCAGGACCTCGATGCCCGCGACCGGCTCGCCCGGACGACCGGTTCGAATGATCCTTACCAGAATTCGGATGAATTCCAGCCGACCATCAGCCTGCCGCCGGAACGTTCGGAACGATCGGAACGCTCTTCGAAAGCGCCGAAGACGGATGAAACGGTCGGAAAGCCGACGGAAACGGGGCAGTCGCGCCGGACGGGCGCGTCTCCGACCGTCCGGAACACCGGCGGAACGGGCCGGATCGCCGCCCTCGGCGCGGCGCTGGCGGTTGTCGTCGCACTCGGTTTCGGCGGTTACCGCTGGCTGGCGACACGTCGCGCGCCGACCTTTTCGGTCGAAAACATCCGGTTGATGAAACTCACCACCGGCGTTACGGCGGATGCCAGTTCCATTTCGCCCGACGGCAAATATCTGGCGTATGTGACCTATGAAGGCGGCACCGTCATCTGGGTCCGGCAGGTGGCGACCGGGAGTACCGTGAAAATCGCCGGGCCGCTCGACGTCGCGATGTGGGGCCTGACCTTTTCGCCGGACGGGAACTACCTTTACTACGTCTGCGAGCCGCGCGACATTCCGGTCGGCGGCATTCTCTATCAGGTTCCGTCGCTCGGCGGTACGCCCCGCGAGGTGACGCGCAAAATCGACGGTCCCGTGACCTTTTCGCCCGACGGCAACCGGATGGTTTTCCGGCGGTACAACGTGACGCCCGGCGTGCAGGCGATTCTTACCAGTCGGATTGACGGAAGCGATGAAAAGACGGTCGCGACCGAATCCATGGCGAAACGGCTGTTCCGGACGATTCAATGGCTGCCCGACGACCGGGGGCTGCTCATGGTCAATCGCGAAACGGAGGGTGAAAAGCAGTATTTCTCGGTCACGACCCTGCCTTTCGGCGGCGGCGGCGAGCAGACCCTTGTACCGCGTCAGTCCGCCGTCATCGTTTCCGCCTGGACGCCCGACGGCACGGCGCTTTTTCTCAACGCCCGCGATCCGCAAAACAACCAGCTTCAACTCTGGTATCGCCCGACGCCCGACGCCGAATTCCGCCGCATCACCAACGATCTCAACGAATACTTCGGCCTTTCCGTCACCGCCGACGGCTCGTCGCTCGCCACGATGCAGTGGGACAAGATGGCGAATCTGTTCGTGTTCAATCTCGACGGTCCGTCGCGCGAACTCCGGCAGGTGATTCAGGGGGCCGCGTGGTATGAATGCGGCGAATGGGGAACGAGCGGCGATCTGCTCTACACCGTGGTCGCGGGCGGCAAGGCGGCCATCTGGTCGGCCTCGCCGGACGGCGCGCGTCGGACGCCGCTCACGGAAACGGGCCGGAATTTTTATCCCGCTCTTTCTCCGGATGGGAAAACCATCGCCTTTACGTCAAACCGGAGCGGTCGCGACGAAATCTGGGTCATGAATGCCGACGGCAACGCGCCACGCCAGGTAACGAACAACGGCGGCACCGGTCCGCGCTGGTCCCCGGACGGCGCCTCGATCATCTATTCCCACTATCGCGGCGGCGGCTGGGGCGTCTGGCGTGTCCCGGTGGCGGGTGGTTCGCCGCAATCGCTGACCGACGACACCATCGACGCCTCGTCGCCGAGCATTTCGCCGGACGGCAAATTGCTGGCCTATGAAGTGAATGAAAAAGGAAAACCGTCGCGGCTGATCATTCGCCCCATTGCGGGGGGCGCACCGACGATGGAATTTCAGATGAAGGAAGGGATTGCCAACGTCCCGAACTGGACGCCCGACGGCCAGAACCTCATCTACTGCGACACCCAGCGGGTCTGGCGGCAGCCGCTGCGCCCCAATGCCCCGGCGGAAATGCTGCTCGAAATCAAAACCGAGAAAATCTATTGGGCGGCGCTTTCGCGCGACGGTAAAAAAGTCGTGGTGACCAAGGGCAATCCGATTTCCGACATCATCCTGCTGACGAACCGTCCGGCGTCCGTCCGGTGACCGCCGGGTGCATCCGCCACCAGCGTTTCTCCACCGCGCGAACGTCCGGAAGTTCCTTCAATACAAGAAGATAACGTTCAAGTCGGAGAAGCTCGTCGTCGTCCGTGTCGCCGACGAACGGGGCGACGCGCACCAGATTCCCGTAATTCCGGATGTACTTTTCGGGGGAGTCGTCCACCGCGATCATTTCTTCAAGTTGAAAGCCGAGCCGTTTGACCTTCTTCAACGGCTTGAGCCAGTCCATGCCGTATGTCTCCCGGTCCAGACGCGGCGTGCAGCGGTCGCGCGCCCAGACAAAAGCCAGGCGGTCCGGCGCGGGAAAGATGTTCCGGACAATTTCCGCCGCGTAATCAGGCGACGACGAGGTCCAGACGGCGACCGAAAAGTGTTCCCCCGCGAACGCCAGAAACCGATCCAGATACGGCCTGCGATACACCAGAAACTCGTCGAACGCAAAATCCGGTGGCTTCCGCAGCGGCGCGGTCGTCGTATGAATCAGCGTTTCATCGAGATCGAGGATTAAAAGCATGAAAAAAGTCTGGAGTCTGGAGTCGAGCGTCTGGAGTCTGGAAGAAGAAGTCTTGGGAGTCTCGGGGGTCTTGAGGGTCTTGGGAGTCGGGAACGTACTATGGAATGGCGTGGTTGCCCAACCATCAGAACCGGAGATTGGAGCACTTTTCGAATGTGTTTGAGGCACGCCGAAGGTGTGCCGGGAAATGAGAGCAGTCTTCGATTGGGTGCGATCACTCCACATCCCGGAGGGATGTAAAGAAAATAGCCGGTGGTCAGGTAAATGCCACAGGCATTGCCGCCACCACCGGTTAAGGACCCCGAAGCGGTTCGCATCCCGGAGGGATGCGCAGAATCAGGCGTTTCTCCGCATCCCTCCGGGATGCGTTTTCCTTTTTCGGTTCGTTTCCGGTGGT
>JBDRAL010000122.1:0-5066 GCA_039793685.1 Blastocatellia bacterium NZW_1522 | reverse complement strand
TCCCTGATCCCTGATCCCTGATCCCTGATCCCTGATCCCTGATCCCTGATCCCTGATCCCTGATCCCTGATCCCTGATCCCTGATCCCTGATCCCTGATCCCTGATCCCTGATCCCTGATCCCTTTTCTTTTCCCTCAAAGCCGAATAGGCTCAGGCCCGAACGTTGCCAACCACATTTTGAAAGCCGAAATCGCCCATGACTTCCGAAACGAAGCCGCGCGTGGGGTGGTATGCCTTTGTCGTCCTCGCCGTCCTGACCGCCCTGAATCTGCTCAATTACGTTGACCGGTACATTTTTTCGGCCCTCATTCCGTACATCAAGGCGGACGTCGGCTACACCGACAGCCAGCTCGGGCTGATCGGCAGTGCGTTCACCTGGATTTACACGTTCTGTTCGCCGCTGTTCGGTTTTCTGGGCGACCGCTATCACCGGGGGCGGTTGATCGCGATGGGCATCTTCATCTGGAGTTTCGCCACCGCCGGGGCGGGAATTTCGCGAAATTTCGGGCAGATGCTCGTTTCGCGGGCGGCGGTCGGGGTCGGGGAAGCCAACTACGCCACGATTTCGCCGAGTCTCGTTTCTGATTTCTTTTCGAAAAGTCGCCGCGGCCTCGCGATGAGCATTTTTCAATCAACCGTCCCCATCGGCGCGGCCATCGGATTTCTGATGGGCGGCTATCTGGGCGATCCGAAAAGTCTCGGCTGGCGCAACACCTTGTATCTGGTGGGTTTGCCGGGCCTGCTCGCGGCGTTCGCGATGTTTCTCATCAAGGAACCGCAGCGCGGCGCGATGGACGAACCGGAAGACATGGCCGACGCCAAGCCCGTGGATTTCAAGACGGGATACGGGATGCTGTTACGAAATCCCGGCTACATGGCGACCTGTTTCGGCTTCGCGGCGGTGACCTTCGCCCTTGGCGCGCTCGTGTTCTGGGCGCCCGAATGGATGAAGACCGACAAGGGACTCGATGAAAAGTCGGCGAACACCGTTCTCGGCGTCTGCGCGGTGGTCGGAGGCGCGGTCGGGACGATCCTCGGCGGCATTATCGGCGACGCGCTGAATCGCCGGATTCGCCACGCCTACTTTCTGGTCTGCGCGGTCAGCCCGATTCTGGCGGCGATTCCGACGCTCATCGCGGTCATTTCGCCGACGCCCATCGTGTACGAAAGCTGCATTTTCATCGCCATCACGCTGGTCTACCTCGGAAACGGCCCGGTCAACACGCTGGTCGTGAATCTCGTCTCGCCAACACTCCGGACGACCGCCACCGGTTTCCTCGTGGTCTGCATCCACGTCCTCGGCGACGGGATTTCGCTTTACCTGGTCGGCGCGGTTTCGACGTGGCTGCGGGATGCGGCGAAGGAAGGCCGCGCGATTCCGGGGTTCATCACATTTCTGGGAAATCTGTTCCGGATTTCGCCCGCCACCCAGACGCTTTCGGTCGGCCTCCTGATGATGCCGGTGGCGCTGCTGGTGGGCGGACTGATTTTCATCTGGGGATTCCGGCAGGTCCGGCGCGAAAAGACGGCCTGAACGGGGAAGGAAACCGATGAACCGACGCCAATTTTCGACCGGGATTTTGAAAACGGTGGCGATGGCGTCGTTGGGAGTTGGTTTTCCGGCGTTTGTTCGCGGGGGACAGGACAAGCCGGGTTTCGGGACGGTTTCGGGAACGAAATTTCTTTCACAGGAACGAGCGGCTGATAACGTCTTTGTTTTGGTTGCCGAGGAAACCGGGGAAAGTCGTTTTGTAACTCCGGACGGGGCTGGAACCTTCAAGTTTGAAAACGTCCCGCCCGGGAAATATGGCGTTTTCGGCACCGGGAAGGGGAAGGCCGGGACGGTTGCCGCGGAAATTGAGGTGATGTCAGGGGAATCCGTCACGCCTGAACTTACCTCGGGATTGTGGCCCGATTTTTTTATCAATAGCATTCATTCACCTGAACCAGCCTATACCCTCTACCTTTTGAGCCGGTGGAGCGAACTGATCGTCATCGGCCGGGTCGGGGAAATTCGGGAAGTCCCGTTTGATCCTGAAGTGGGGCGGGTACGCCGCCCGAAACCGACCTGGCTGCCGTGGGATACCGAAGTCGATATTTCAATCGAGAAAACCCTCAAGGGGACATTTTCCGGCCCGGCCCTGACGGCCATTGCCAGGAACGATCCCCATCAAAATTCGGGACGATTTCGACCGGGGAATCGGGTTCTGCTTCATCTCACAAAAACAATCGACGGGATGGAGAAACCCCTTGGGGAAAATCAGTATTTCACGGTTTTTCCGGAAAATGCCGAACGGGTTTTACCGGAAGGGCGCGAAGGGGAGTACGTCGCTTTTTACAAAAAACACCTTGCCCGCCCGTCACTGGCGGAAAACGACGGATTTCCCACTGTCGTGGAACTCATCGAGGATGTGGAAACTCCGTTTTCGCAATGGGACGCCTCGGCTTATCTGCGGAGGGAACTCACGCGGGCAAATTCCAGATTCAATTTGACTTCGATACAGAAAACTCGACTGGCGAGCTTTCTGTTTTCGAAAGATTCGGTCGGTTACGCCGACGTACCGCTCATTCGTCTCGTCCAATCCTTTCAAGACCCGCGTTTCCCGGAATTCCTGTCACGCGCGGGCTTTTCCTGTGACGGAAAACTTGAGGACTGGGCCAACCCCGTCGTGAATTTGGCGACGGACATTTTCCCGAGCGTGAAAATGGAGTGGTTGGTTCGGGCGTTCTGTGGAATCGGAAATAGATTCAGGGACTTTGACCCATTGAATATCGCTTTCGACGCGGGAATGGGGCCGTTCAACTACAACGGAGAATCGAGTCCCGAAAAGCGCGAGGCTTTTTCCCGTCAGCGGGCCATTCTGCTCAGGGCCATTCGCCGGGAAGCTGAAAAGCATCCGGTTTCGCCCGTCACTCGCTGACGCTCGAGGTTCCGTACCGGTGGAAATGCTGTCCCCGTTTCAAAAGGGAAACGCCATTCACGAAACCCGGTCCGATTTGGGGCTATTTATTAAGGATCGCGCGCGTACGATGAATGAAACCGCAAAGTTTCACGAATCGGACGCGCTTTTCCGGGATAATTTCCACCCGAAAGAACCTGTTTTTCCTTGTTGAAAAAAAATGGGCGGTCCGATGAACGGACCGCCCCAAGGAAAAAAGGGATCGTGTTACCTGACGATCTTCATCGTCGGGTCGCCGAGCAGAACCCACGACCGGCGGGCCGTCAGGTCAAACGTCGCCGTTTTCGCCTGCCGGATGGCGTCGCCGAGGCGCGTCTCCTGCGTCCCGAAAATCGTCCGGGTAAATTCGAGGTTCATCTCCTGCTGACCGGGACTGGTCGTCAACGAGGTGGACGCCCAGGCCGCCGCCGCCCCCTTGCCGTTGGCCCGGACCAGCGATTTGGCGAGACTTTCGGAATAAACATCGTGGAAAAAGCCGTTCAGACAGGCCATATCGACCACCAGCCCGGCCCGTCCCTGATTGCCGAGGCCAGCGACGTCGCCGCTCGTGAGGACGTTTTCCGCCGCCCAGTTGGAAACCGAGCCGTGACCGAGGTAGTTGACGAAGCCTTTTCCTTCATTGAGAGCGGAAAGAAGCTGGGTTCTGGCCGCCGCGCCGCCGATTTGTCCGACCTTGACGGAGGTCTTGGCGAACGAACCGGGCAGTGCCGCTTCCACGCTGTCGGCGGCGGATTCAAAGTTGCCGCCGTCGTCGTTGTTGTCGGCGATGATGACGGCGTCGCGCTGCCACGCCTGACCTCTGGCCTGATCGTAGGCGACGATCTTGGAAACCATCGCGTTGATTTCGGCCTGCGTACGACCGGGCAGGCGACCGATGGCGATTTCGGACAGTCCGGAATCGTTGAAGTCGCCGAACCAGTCGTCGGACGCGGTTTCAAGCGAGCCGAGTCCGAGGAGCTTGGTCGGAATCACCTCCTGGTTGAAGCCGAGGAAGTCGCGCGGGTCGAAGGAAGCATCCCCGGCGAACATCGCGTACCGCACCGGCGTCTGCCAGTTGTGGCTCGCGAGGTTGAGGAAATCCTTGATCGCCTGCGCTGATTTCACGCCGAAGCTGAATTCGTCGTAAACATCAGCCACATCCACCACTTTGACGGTAAGCCCTTGCGACTGGCGCAGTTGAACGAGCGGCGTCAACGCGGGGGCGAGTTCCGGCGTGGTGAGAATGACGAAGTCGGCGGCGTTGGAACTGGCCGAAAGCGTCGAGGGCGTGTTTGAAGTGACCGTCGGGGTCAGGAAGCGGCTGGCGGTGGTTGCGACCAGTTGCCGGGACGAACCCGCCGCGCCGGGAGCGACGAAGGAGGCCGAGACGTTGCCCGTACTCGCACCGTCGGCGCGGACGGCGACTTCAACCGGGTTGGCAGGGTCGGTCACGTCAAAGACGCGCGGAGCTTGTGAAAAGCCACGAACTGTCAACGTCTGTCCGGCGCGACCGCTCAATGAAAGAGCGTCGGCGTCGGCGACGAACGACCGGGCGTAGCTGATGCGGACCGCCGCGACGAGGTTGACGTCGCTGCCGTCAGCCGATTGCAGGGTGACGGTATTCTGGCCTTCCTGAATCTGCGACTGGGCGACCGTCGTGGTGAAGGTCTGCTGGTCGCGTCCGTTGTAAGTGACTTCGCCGAGCGTCGCGCCGTTGAGTTTGACCGACACGCGATGACTGTTGAGCGACACGCCCTGGAGCGTGACGGCGACTTGGGCAGGGAAGGTGGCGTTGGCGTCGCGATTTTTGACGGTCAGCGCCTGATCGACGGCCGCGTTGGAAACGACCGCGCCGAAGAAGTTGTCGGCGTCGCCGTTTTGAAGTGCCGCGAAGTAGGTGGTGCGGTCGCGGCGTTCGACCAGCGAGGCGAAGCTGACCGCGCCGAGTCGGCTGCCCGCGCCGAACGGGGCGGTGGGAATGCGAAGACCGGCCGAGTTTCCTTCAACCAGCCAGTAGGTCTGTTCGCCCGACTGGAGCGTGTCGGCGGCGACGCCGTAAAACTCGACCGAATTGGCCGAAACGCGGATCGGAACTTCCGAGCCGTTGACGTACATCTTCAAATTCG
>JBDRAL010000121.1:0-43615 GCA_039793685.1 Blastocatellia bacterium NZW_1522 | reverse complement strand
CCTTCTCTTCCGGCGCCGCGTCGATCTGCGCGTAACCCTTCACCTGAATCTTCGGATTCGACTTCGCCAGCACCGTCGTGATCGCCGCCGTCAACGTCGTCTTCCCGTGGTCCACGTGACCAATCGTCCCGATGTTCACGTGCGTCTTACTGCGGTCAAATTTCTCCTTGGACATGTCCGTTCCTGACCCTGTTCGGGCAACCTCGCGAAAATATGGATTTCTTCGAATCGCTGCCCGGAGGAGAGTGAAATTCCCGTCCTCCGGGCAAAAAATGGAGCCCACAGCCGGGCTTGAACCGGCGACCTCTTCCTTACCAAGGAAGTGCTCTACCGCTGAGCTATGTGGGCTTGATGGAGCGGGAGACGGGATTCGAACCCGCGACCAACGGCTTGGAAGGCCGTGACTCTACCACTGAGTTACTCCCGCCCGCTTTCGAGCGATATTGGTGCAGGGGACAGGATTCGAACCTGTGTAACGCGTCGCGTGGCAGATTTACAGTCTGCTGCCATTAACCACTCGGCCACCCCTGCATAAAATGAGAAATACCCTCTGGAGCCGGTGAAGGGATTTGAACCCCCGACCTACTGATTACAAGTCAGTTGCTCTACCAACTGAGCTACACCGGCGCAAATCCGAAGCCGCACACAAATTCCCGGCTTGGAAAAGCCCGCATCTTAGCATTTGAGACTTCGATTGCAAGCGTTTTTTGAAAGAATTTCGGTTATCTGGCCGGTTGGGCCGAAAGAAACGGCGATGTGCAGGTCCGCAGCACCCCGTACAACCAGCGCGTCCGGCGGATTGTCCACGCCGAACGCCCCGCGAGAATCTCCAGCCGGACGATCCGCTCGCGCAGAATCGCCTGCTCCTCGGGCGTGTAGTAACCCGGCCGCGAGCCGACGCCGGTCCGCTCCTCGAATGTCGTCCGGATGCGGTCGAGGATCGCCCGAAGCTGTGCCGCCGGACGCGCCGCGAGCGCGGTTTCGAGGTCCCGAATCCGGCGCGGCGGCGTTTCGAGGCTCAGAAAGTCTTCCAGGACATAGGTTTCCGGCGGATTCCAGTCGTTCACCGCCGCGACCGACTGGACGTTCCAGACCGTTCCCAGCCACATTCGCGACGTCCGGTAGCGCAGCGCGCCCGAGCGGGCCACCCGCTGAATCTCCCGCAACCGCTTGTCGAAGGTCCGCCGCCGGGGCGATTCCCCCGAAATCGGCGCGACCGACAGCCACTGGGAATACTTGTCGGCCAGTTCGCGGATTTCCCGCCGTTTCCGGGTCATCAGCAGCGCCGCCATGATCTGCTGCATCCGCTGAATGCCGGTTTCGACGTTTTTCCACTCCTCCAGCACCCGCTCGTCGGTCAACTGGACGCTTTCCAGTTCGCTCAGGGCCACAATCGAGGACGCCATCTGGAGCGGTTCGCGCCGGTCGAGATCGCGAATCGTGTTCGCAATCCGCTCGCGATACTCGGTCCGCTCGATGTCCGAAAGGATGACGAGCAGTTCCAGCCGCTGCTGAAGCTGCTTCAGAAACACCCGCACCGCCGAGGTTTCCTCGAAAACGTATGCTTTATTGGCCAGTTCCAGTCCGACTTCGAGCGCCTGGGTGAGAACCGCGTGGTCGAGCGTCTCGGGCGAGAGATACGACGTCAGTACTTCCAGCGTGTAGATGCCGAGCGGCAGGTCGCTGCGCGCCAGAAAGGCCCGCTTGGCGAGGTCGTCCGACGAGAGGCGCGCCGAATGCCGCGCCGCCGCGTCCGGCGCGAACACCTTTTCGGCTTCTTCCTGGTCCGTCTGCGCGTTGGTCAGCACCCCGACATGGAAGCCGCGCCAGAACCGCAGAAAGTTTTCTTTAATGATGTCTTCCGGCTGCCGCGTCCGGGGCGTGTAGTCGAGATTGAGTTCCTGACTCTGCCGGAAAACCGACGGCAGATGAAGATTCACGAACGCCAGCTCGCTTTCGACGTGCCACGTCGCGAGGCTGTCGATGCGGTAGCGCTCCACGTCATTGAGCGTCCGTCCGGTCAGCAGCCGGGCGTAGACCCGTCCCCATTCCAGCACCAGTTCGCGCCAGCGGGCGTAGTTTTCGTAATTGTTTTCCCGGCCGCGCGCGTAATTGTGGTCGAACACCCGCCGCAACTGATTGAGACTGTTGAGCAAATCGCTCATCAGCACAGCCTCCGCCTGCCGCTTCGCCTCGGCTTCCCCGCCCTGTCCGGTCGCCGAAGGCGCGGGCAACCCCCGGCGGTACTTGATGGCGTTCATCAGCAGTTCGGCGAGGGTATTCTTGCGGTTGAAAATGTCCATCCCCTCGGCGAGCGGCAGATTGTTGCGGACGGCGAAATGCTCGGTCCCTTCGGCGAGGCGTTCCGCCGCGTAGACGAATCCGGTCGGCGTGCCGAGACTCCGCAGCGCCTCGTTGCAGTAGAACCCGAGTTCGCAGAAATCCCCGAACCGCTTGAACAGAAAGAGTTTGCTGCGCTCGGTCCGGGACGAATCGAGAAATTCCCGCTCGAAGGCGTGCAGAAATCGCGAAATCGCCTCCGGAAGCAGGTCCAGAAACACGGCCTTCAGCAGAGGCACGAATTCCCGCCGGACGGCCTCGACGAACCCCTCGCCTTCTTGCCCGAGCGTCCCCCGTGCGGCGGCGATGAAGTCCTCGCAGAATTTGATCTGGGCTTCGAGCGATTCGTCGAGATGATGCTGGATGTATTCCCGCAAAATGTACGCCACCGGATGATCCGGCCCCTGGCTGCGCAGGACGATGGTCGGTACGCCGCGTTTCTTGGCGAGCGCCTCCAGCGTGTATTCAACCGCCGCCACAAACAGCGCATCGCTCTCGATCTTGTTCCACTTGCGCCCGCTGATGAGCATCGCGAGCAGACCGATCTCGCCGTCGCGGTCGAGCAGTTCGCGCTCCTCGATGAGTTGCTTGAGGAAATTGGCGTCGGTGGGCGAATAGACCGCCGTGCCGTTCTTGTCCTTGAGCGTCGTCGTTTTCAGACTGACTTCGGCCTTGTCGGCATCGTCGGGCGGAATCAGCGGATGGCGCAACAACGCCTGGATGACCTCGACGGCGCACTCCTCGATTTCATCGGGCGAGAGCGCCCGGTTGCCGCCGCGCGGCAGAAACGACCGGAACAGTCCTTCGAGGTCGAGGTCCATCGCCAGTTCGACCGGTCGGACCTCGTTCGGGAAATTGGGGATGAATTCGCGGCAGTAGGGCAGCAGCAACCCGGCGGCGCGGACCTCGAATTCGGAAATCCGCAGTTCCCCGGTCTGGTAGCTCTCGGAATTCCACTCGCGGATGACGATCGTCACCTGCTCCTTGATTTCGGCGATGCGAATCTGCTGGCGGAGCGCCGAGCGGAGTTCGCGGATGTCGAGCGTCTGGGTCGCCTTGCCCGATCCCGCACGGACCACGCCGGTTTCACGGGTCGGCGCGCTCCCGCCGCTCGACAGCGTGGGCAGACCGAGCTTCGCCAGCCGTTCGTTCAGTTCGCGCTCGATTTCCTCCAGCGACTGGTCGACGGCATGCAACGCGCCGGATTCCTCGCGGAATCCTTCATCGGAATCAAAACGGGCCGAAGATGGAGACGGGGCGTCCATAAAAAACGACGTGAAAGCAGCGACCGGCGGAATCGTCAACCCCGCTGAAACGGGGTATCACGCGGACGTGACAACGACGGAGACCCGGAATCTGAACCCTGATTGAACGATTTTCGCGGCGGGGCGGCGCAAGCGAGTCCCGACTATACCATGCGACGGGACGCGAGCAACGCTCCCGAACAGACTCGACGACGAAAACAGCGAGTCATCGCCAAAATCCATGACCGGAACTGCTATAGTGCCGGCCGTCGGACCGGGAAAGGCCCGCGACATCCACCGGACGGCGATGTTCAGTAACTCTTTTTCATTCAACATTACGGAGCTTCCGACGCAATGGATGATTCAAGGAACATTCGAAACGCCTTTTTTCGCCGCTTCATTTCCCTCGCCCTGATTTTCGGGATCGCGTTTTTCGCATTCGCCGCGGGCCGAGCCGGGGCCGACGGGCCACGCATCGGCGTGAATCTTATCGCCGACGGCGACGCCGAAGCCGAAAACAGCGATGTCTGGCAACCGGCGGACATTCTGAAAACCATCCAGTACGGCGAGTTCGGCGGCGGACCTGCCCCCGATTCCCCCGGTCCGGCGAATCGCGGCGGGCACTATTTCTACGCCAAGGTCACGACCGAAAACCCGCGGGCCGTCGTTTCCCAGAATCTCGACGTGAGCGCCGCCACCACGACCATCGACGGCGGACGGATCGGCTACCGGATGGGCGGCTTTTTCGGCGGGGTCAACACATCCTTCAGTTCGGCCCGGTTGAGCGCCGAATTTCTGGACAAAACCGGGAAAAAGCTCGGCGGAGACACCACCGACGAGGTCCTGGAATCCGATCGGGCCGACGACCTTGTACTCATCGAACGCACCCGTTCAGGAGCATTGCCCGCCGGAACGCGAACGGTCCGGATTCGGCTGGAGTTCTACATCCGCCCCGGACATGAAAAAGAAGCCATTGAAACCCTCGCCTATGCCGACAACCTCGCCTTCAGCCTCGCCGCGCGATAGCGGACAGGCCGGCGAATTCCAGGAAAGCCTTATTCACGGATGATTCGACGCACCTTTTTCATTTCCCTCGTCGCCGTTCTTTTCATCGGCTGGACCGGCGCGCCGCTCGTCGCCCAGCAGCCCGCGCAGAAACCGGCCCCGCCGCCCGCCCAGCCGCCCGCCGACCCGCAGGACGACGGTGGAGACGCGATCTCGGTCGATGTCATCAACGTCTCGCTGCCCGTGACCGTCCTCGACGGAGACGGACGTTTTATCGGCGGCCTGAAACAGAAAGACTTCGCCGTTTACGAAAACAAGCGCCAACAGGAAATCATCTCCTTTGAAAAACGCGACGGACTGCCACTCAATGTCGTCCTCGCAATGGACACCAGCACCAGCATCCGCAACCGGCTTGCCTTCGAACGCGAAGCGGTCATCGAATTTCTCGAAAAGCTGCTCGACAACCGCCGCGACGCCGCCGCGCTCGCGACTTTCGACGATGTCGTCACCCTGCGTTCCGGTTTCACGACCGATTTTGTCCGCATGGCCAGTTCGGTACGCGGCATTCAGAAAGCCGACGGCCAGACCGCGATGTATGACGCGGTCAAGAAAATCTGTCTCGAACAGATGCCGAAAGCCACGTCCAAACGGCGGGCGATTCTGCTCATCACCGACGGCGGCGACACGGCCAGTTCCACTTCGCTCGATCAGGCCATCCGGATTGCGCAGAAAGCCGAAGTCGCGATTTACGCCATCAGCACCAAGGGCGGCGGCGTCTTCCGCGTCGAGGGCAATCCCTACCTCAACATCGACGACAAGGACCTCAAGCGGCTCTGCAAGGACACCGGCGGCGACGTCTTCTTCCCGAGCGACATGGGACAATTGAAAAAAGCCTTCAAACTGGCCGAAGCCTACCTTCGCAACCAGTATTTTCTGGTCTACGAACCGAGCGAAGGCCGCTCGAAGCAGTTCCGCGAAATTGAAGTCCGCATCACCGGCCGCAAGGACGTCCGCGTGCTGACCCGCCGGGGCTACTTTTCGGAATAAGGATGAAGGATGAGGGATGAAGGATGAAAAAGAAGAAGAAATGGTAAATTTTGAGTTTTGAATTTCCAGCCATCGTCTGAAGGGCATCAAGCCGCCAGCCGCCTGAAATTCAAAACTCAAAATTCATCATTCAAAATTCTCCTCATCTTCATCCTTCATCCTTCATCCTTCATCCTTTTCTTTCAATGCTTTATCTCGTCCCGACGCCCATCGGAAATCTGGAAGACATCACCTACCGCGCGGTGCGGGTACTGCGCGAGGCCGCGCTCATCGCCTGCGAAGACACCCGCCACACCCGGACCCTCCTTGAGCGGTACGACATTCGCACGCCCACGGTCAGTTGCCACGAACACAACGAACACGCCCGCATCGAACTGATTCTGGACAAGTTGCGCGCCGGACAATCCGTCGCCATGGTGAGCGACGCCGGGATGCCGGGCATTTCCGACCCCGGCGCGCTGGTCGTCCGGGCGGCGGTCGAGGCCGGATTTCCCGTGACTGCGCTGCCCGGCCCCTGCGCGGCGGTGACGGCGCTCGCCGCCTCGGGACTCGATACGGATCAGTTCATGTTCGTGGGATTTCCGCCGCCGAAGGAAAAGGCGCGGCGCGAGACGTTCGCCGAAGTTGCCGAAAATGCCGCGACGCTCGTGTTTTACGAAGCGCCGCACCGTATCCGGCAGTTTCTCGACGACGCGCGGGCCGTCTTCGGCGACCGCCGGGCCGTCGTTGCCCGTGAACTTTCAAAACATTTCGAGGAATTTCTGCGCGGACCGCTCTCGGAACTCGCCGCGCACTTTGAAGCCCACGAACCGCGCGGCGAGATGGTGGTTTTAATCGCAGGGAAATCTTCCGCCGACGCACCGCCGCCGGATGAAGCCGACCTCGTGGCGGAAATCCGCGCCCTGATGCAGACGCAGAACCTCGGCCCGAACGCCGCCATCAAGCGGATTTCGCAAAAACACGGCATCGCCAAACGGGAACTCTACCAGCGGTGGGAAGCCGAAAAGGGCGAAACCGAGTGACCGCCGGACGCCTCCGATTCCTGAAACTTTGAAGATTCATTCATCGTACGCGCGCGATCATTATTACATGTCGTTTTGCGCGGAGCGTTCTCTTTCCTCGCACACCTTCGGAGGGCGATTCACTTTTCCGCCCTCATCCGGTGGTTTTGCGGGGCGCTCCACCACCGGCTAGAGCAGATTTCATTTGCGTGCGACCAATCCGCATCCCGGAGGGATGCGGAGAAAATAGCCGGTGGTCAGGTGACGCCGAAGGTGTCGCCGCCACCACCGGAAACGAGCCGAAAAAAGAAAACGCATCCCGGAGGGATGCGGAGAAACACCTGATTCTGCGCATCCCTCCGGGATGCGAACTGTTTCGGGACCGTCAACCGGTGGTGGCGGCAATGCCTGCGGCATTTGCCTGACCACCGGCTATTTTCTTTACATCCCTCCGGGATGTGTCGTGGTCATAGACAATTGAAAACGGCGCTAATCTCCCGACACACCTTCGGCGTGCCTCAAAAAAATCCGCGTTTGAAATCCGCTTTGGTTTCTTCCGCGAGGCGCTCCGTTCGAAACATTGTTTCAGTGAGCATTCAAACTGACCGCCGACCGACAAACGCCCCAGCGGGGCGGCGCTACGATAGCCGAGGGCAAGCGGAGCGAAGCCCTCGGTGAAGCCGACGAAAAACCCGAGCCGCGTCAGCGGCGGGCAAGTTCATCCAGTTCGACGGTCCAGCACGCGCCGAGCGTGACGGCGGGCGGATCGATTGCGCCAATCGCCGCGCGGGCCCGTTCAATCCATTCGAGGGGAATTTTTCCTTCATACAACTCGGCATCCCAGCCGAATTTGGTGAAGTAATCCACCAGCAGCGTATGAAAAATCAGGACACTCTCGGCAAACTGCGCCACCCCGGAATTGATGAACGTTTCCCCTTCAATCCCAAAATTCATGTACCACGCAATCACAAGCCGTTCATTTTCCAAAAGATCGAGGCAAACCGGGGCGCCTCCCTGCGTATGCCCGACGATCAGGTACGGCTCAACTTCGCGCCGGGCGGCCTCCGGCCACGGATACGCAACGTCGTAAACCTCATCAATCCGCTTCAAACCGTCTTCCAGATCGGTGAGATATAAGAAGTTGGTATCCGGAATCCCGGTTTCAACGAGGAAACGGTTTGCGGCCTCGGAAAGTCGTGGGTCCGGCCTAGGAAGAAAATACAACGCGAACAACCCCGCGTGGTTTTCACCGGCCCGCCCCTCCAATTCCCGCCACCGGGTTAAAAATTCCGCCGACCCCATGCCACAACCTCCGACTTCATCCTTCATCCCTCATCCTTCCCCTACTGCGCCGCCTCGGTCAGCACCCGCCCGATGTTGCCGCTCGGGGCGGAAATGCCGAGCAGCGCCGCGAGCGTCGGGGCGATGTCGGACGGCGAGGCTTCCACCAGATAGCGTCCGGGCTTCAAACCGCGTCCCATGACGAGGACGGGAACGTGCGTGTCGTACTCATAGGGCGTGCCGTGGGTCGTCGCGAGGCTGCCGCCTTCGCTGAAAAAGCAGTAGGGACGCGGTACGAAATAGACGTCGCCGCTCCGTTCGGCGTTAAAGGCGAGTTGCACCCGCCGCGCGAGGTCGGTCTGCGGCAGCGGGCCGTTCAAAAGCTGCGACCGGGTGAAATAGGCCGCCACCCCCGGTACGGTCAGCGCCGCCTCGCCGACGACGCATTCCACGTCGTGCCGGTCGAGGTTTTTCGCCTTGATCGTGTTCAGATTCAGATAGATGGAGTCGGACGAAGCTCCGGAAAACCATTCCCCTTCCCCGAATTTCGCGACCAGCGCCTTGAACGCCGCTTCCCGGATGGCGTCCGGGCTGATGCGCGCGCCGCCGAGCTTGCGGGCCTGCGAATATTCCGGAATCGGGACGACGCCGTGATCGGCGGTCAGGAAAATCAGCGTGTTGTCGAGGCCGACGCGCTTGTCCACGATGTCGAGCAGGCGGGCGACGGCGCGGTCGGTTTCGACCGTCATCTGAAGGACTTCCTGGCTGTTCGGTCCGAAAGCGTGGCCGAGAATGTCGTTGGCGGAAAAGCTGACGGACAGAATGTCGGGGACGTCGTCCGCGCCGAGCTGTTCGTTGACGAGCGCGTCCTCGGCGAAATCCACCAGCATTTCGTTCGCCCACGGGGTTTTGGTGAAATCGTTGTAGAACACCGCGTCCGGCGCGGTCCCGACGCCGACCGTGTGCGGGAAAGCGTGTCCGCCGCCCGCGAACTTGCCCTCATAGGGCGCGTCGTCCACGTCGCACCGTTCATAGGCCGCCGCCGGAAGCGTCTTTTCCCATTTCTTTCCGAACCATTGGTCGACCGGTTTCGCCGCGTTGAACAGCGTCGCCCACGCGGGCAACTCCTTCATGTAATAAGTACTTGTCTGCATCGCCCCGGTTTTCGCGTCGAACCAGTAGGCCGCGTCGGCGGATTTTCCCGCCGGAAGAATCGCGCTGCGGTCCTTGAGCGAGACGCCGATGACCTTTGCCCGGCCACCCGTGGCGGATTTGAGTTCATCGCCGACGGTCGTCACGAGCAGGCGGGTCGGCGCGGCGGAATGTCCCGTCGGCACGGCCTGATAGCGGTCGTCGGTAATGCTCTCGACGTTCTTGCCGGTTTCCCGGTCGTACCACGCATTGCCGATGATGCCGTTGATCGCCGGGGCCGACCCGGTGAGGATGACCCCGTGCCCCGGCGCGGTGTAGGTGCAGGCGTGGCGGTAGTGGGCGCTCGCGTAGTACGCGCCGCCGGCCATCAGCCGTTTGAACCCGCCCTTGCCGTACAAATCGGCGAACCGGTCGAGATAATCGGCGCGAAACTGGTCAATGGTGATGCCGAGGACCAGTTTGTAGCCCTTTTTCGCCCCGGCATTTCCCGCCGCCGGACGTTTTTTCTGGGCGACGGTCGGAAGCGTGACGACGAGCAGGCAGACAAGGGCGAGAAGCGCCGTCGAGCGACGGAAGGAAGACATTCAAAATCTCCTTTTTTCAATGACAAATGGAAGGAATGAAGAATGCGGAAGGTGCATCATTGCCGCGATGCGCGCAAGCGGTGAATTTTGAAGTACTTTTCGGTACTCTGACAAAAGCGCGTCACATTCAAGTTTCATTCCTTTCGCCCTGTGCACCCGGCCCTCAAGGACCGGGCTACCTGATAACAAGCCTCGTGAACGAGGCTAACAAATTGATTCCTTTGCCTTTAGACCCGTTCACGGGGCTTTTCGGGAAACAGCCCGGTCCTTGAGGGCCGGGCGCGCGCCACGGAGAACCATTCATGTCATTGCCGATTTACAGCGAGTCCTACCGTCCGTCGGCGGACTGGGCGAAAAAGCTGGACGAAAAGAAAGCCGCGCGGGGCGGCCGCGCCTTCCCCGCCCTCGCGCCCGATTTTCTCGCCGAATGGACGTTCGGGACGCTCCACGTCGAGTTTCCCGATCTTGAACTCGCGGAGATCACCGCCGCGCTCGCGGATTCCGACGCCGACGGCCGTCTTGCCGCCGACGCGCGCCGCTTCGCCGCCGCCGCCGAACGCCTCGTCGCGCGGGCAAACGCCGTCCCGCCGGACGAACGCGACCACCTCACCCCCGACGACTGTTTCGAGTTTTACTGCGCGGTGACGGGCGAATGGCCCGAGGCACGGGTCGAGATGTACCGCGCGGGCGAGGGCGAACCGCAGGTCGAAGGCCACCAGCCCGCGATTCCGGAAGCGCTGCCGCTCCTGCTCGAACACACGCTCGACTGGTTCGCGACCGATTCCTTCGCGGAACTTCATCCGGTCGAGCAGGTCGCGCTCTTTCACCTGCGGATGCGCGACCTTCAGCCGTTCGCGAAATGCAACAACCGGATCGTCCGGCTGATGATGAGCTTTTACACCCTGCGCGCCGGGCTGCCGCCGGTCGTGCTGATTCCCGAAGCCGAATCGAACGACCGCGACGCCTTCGGGTACGCCATCCAGATGATCACCCAGCCGAGCCTCGAAGTGTTCGCGTTTCTCTTGCAGCGGGCATTCGACTTCAAGGAGGACGTTCAGTGAAGGTTTTACGAATCACCACGGGCGCGTTTCAGGCCCACACCTATTTTCTCGTCTGCGAACGGACGCGCGAAACGCTCGTCATCGACCCCGGCGAGGAATTCGAGGAAATTCGAGGCATCATCGAGGCGGAAAAGCTCGACGTGAAGAAAATCGTCGTCTCGCACGCGCACCTCGACCACTACTGGAGCGTCGCGGAACTCAAGGCGCTCACCGGCGCGCCGATTCATCTCCATCCCTCGGATGAAGTTTTGTATCGGGAACTCGCGGAACAGGGATCGTGGTTCGGATTCGAACTGGGCGACCCGCCGCCGGTGGACGTTCACCTGAACGACGGCGACGTGCTGACCTTCGGCGATGAAAAAGTGTCGGTCCGACACGTTCCGGGACATTCCCCCGGACACGTCATGCTCTACACCGACACCGATGCGTGGGTGGGCGACTGCGTGTTCGCGTCCTCCATCGGCCGCGTGGACCTGCCGGGCGGCGACGGACAGACGCTCATGGATTCGATTTACAAGCGGATCGTGACGCTCGGCGACCACTATCGCCTGCATCCGGGGCATGGCCCGTCAACCACCGTCGAACGCGAGTTGTCGGCCAATCCGTACCTCAGCGGACGGATCGGGGCCTCCCTGCTCGATGCGTTCGGGTCCTTTAATTGAAACACGGCCCGCCGACGAAACGATGGCCGCCCTCGCGACGCGGGGGCGGCCATTTTCGGTCAGAAGCGAGTGATGCTGATGTCTTCCGCCTTTTCCTCCGGCCGGGTCAGGAAAAACCCGAGCGCGCAGCCAGCGGCGGCGACAAAACAGGCGATAGCGATCCAGAAACTCATGTTCTTGTAGGTGAAGTATTGCCACGCACCGATAACGGTGAGCAGAAGGGCGACGGCGGCGAGGCCGATGCGAAGAGGGGACATACCCGAATCCTCCGTTGCGACGAGATTTTCAATGGAATGAACACCCGTGCTGGTGTCCCGAAAATAACGCGTGACAGAACAGAAAACAGAGCGTCGAGACCAATTTACTTCACGGCTCGCGTACATTCGATTGTCTTTGTGTTTCGTACGCGATGATACATTCACTTATTCGAATTGAAAAGCCACCGGTTGATTGAAAATGACCTGAAAACCGTATTTTCCGGTTCGGCGGTGGCATTTTCTTGAAATTCCGTCCGATGCGGCGTCAATCCCCGAGATGGGGCGCGACCAGCGCGCGGGTCTCGGCGCTCGGCACGACCGGGACGATCTCGAACGTCACCCCCGTCCCGCGCCACCGCAGCACCCATTCCTGGAGCAGGCGCGGGTCGTCGCATTCCATCAGTTGAAAACAGCGCCCGAAATTCGCCTCGACCCAGCTCTCAACGTACTTCAACCCGTCGGGAAGCATCCGCCCACCCTCGCGCACCCGCTGGTACACCGGAATCATGTCGTTGTTTTCAAACCGCTCGATCACCATGAACAGCATCGGGTCCTCCATCCTGTCGGAATTCGGTCACTCTGGAAGCACAAACCAAACTTCGGTTCCAGCCGGAATGGCGTCAACGCCCTCGGGCAGTGCAACTGTGAGGTTAAGATCAAGTCGGGATGGATGGTCCGGGAAGTAGTATTCGCCATTCTCATCCCGGCAAACGGTCACCCCAAACGTGACGAGGCTGGTGACGACCGTCGTTCCATCCGGAAAACGCAATTCCAGCTCCGAACCCTGCATCAAATTCCGCGAAACCTCCGGCATTTCCGCCAGATGGCTTTGAGGAACGCCCGGAACCAGCCGGACGCCATCGTCGAGTACCTCAAAATCACGAACGGTCAGCAGATAAGAGGACATGTTCACTTTTCCCTGATTGATTTTCAGACCGCGCGGTCCGGCGGCGCGCCTTCATCGCACTTTTTGCAGGCGAGTAGGTGTCCGAGAAACGCGCTCCGCCCCTCGACGGTCACCACCCACGGACGGTTCATCCACGGCGGATTATGCCGGACGTGCTGGTTGTGCCCGCATTCGAGTTCGGCCACCCACTGTTGCTCGTCGTCCTGATGAAAACCGGTGATTCGTTGGTCCATTGGAAATGACGGTAACGACTTCTTTTTTACGAAAACGTCTCGGGAGAAAGGCACGCCGAAGGTGTGCCGGGAAGGTAGCCGGTGGTGGAGCGTAGCGAAACCACCGGTCGGGTATCACGCAAATGATTTCGCACGCTGAAGGCGTGCGGGGAGTCCTTCGCGTCCCGGAGAGATGCGCCGTGGATACCTGCAATCGAAAGCCGTTGTCACACTTTCAATCTGGCTCCGGCGGACAATCTTCCCCTTTGTATTCAACAAACGGGCGAGGTTCATCCACACGGGTCGCAAGGAAAGAAATTTCATTGCCCCGAGCATCAATACCCGGCGGCAAGTCAACAAAATCATCTGGAAGTGGTTCTTCCCAATACCTTAATTCGGGGCAATTCGCATCAATCCACTCGTCCATACAAAGTGGAGGCAGGAATTGGGCGTGTTTTGCAAATACCTTCTCGAACTCTGGCCGGAACTCGATTTCCCGCTCTCCTTCACCGCGAAGGTCCAGGAAAAATTTGACAACCTGCTCAGTCGTCAATGCTTCCGATAGCACAAGGCGAACTTCATCCGTGAGGTCAAACGACCCACATTTGGATACACCTCGCGCAAGTTCCCGAACAAAAAAATCTCGGAAATATTCAATATCCCATGCCTCCCTTACCCACTCGACAGGCGGCGGCGAGTAGCCGGGCAGGAACGGAAATTCCAAGGGATCTTCACTTAACAACGCAAAGTATCCAGTTTTTGTTAAAGAACCATCCTTATTAAAAAGGGGCGGGAGTGGTTCAATTTTCCACATCCCGGTTGCGGGCATTTCCCTTCCCTGAGCATCGACACCCGGCGGCCAGTCGACTCCTTCGGCTCCCTCAACAGTGGCAGTCCATCCCGCCGGATAAATCGACACCCCGACGATTCGGTCCTCTCGTCTTTCATTGATTTCCCCGATGGTTTTCACCAGCCCGGAGTAGATTCCCGGACACCGCGCTTTCAAATCGGCTGGATCAGAGAGTTCAATCACGACCACGCCCTTCGGGGGCAACTGAATCTTCGTCATTCCGGATTCCGGCGAGTCAAGGCACGAAAGGCAGTCGAAAAACGCATCCAGATTGCGTCCGTAGTACTCGGGAAAACCGAAAGCGTCGGCGAAAACGTCGTGAAATGATTTCCAGTCGGTGATGCGCGCGGTGTCGATGAGAACCCGAACCGGCGTGCCATCAACCGTAAATCCAAAGAATCTGATTCTCCTCCCATCTGATAGCCAAATTTCGTCTGGAGAGTCTGCTACGGGGGAAGGCAGGAACGGGGCGTGTTCGGGAAATCCCGCCTCGAATTCCGTCCGGAACTCCGACTCGCGATGTGGCGAGCAGTTACGGATTGTCGAAAACAATCGAAGAACCTGGTCAGAAGTAAGAACCTCGGCAATGCTGACAAGACGCGCCCCGTAACCGATGACTCCAGTCTTACTTACCTCTCGCGCCATATCGTAAACAACATTGTTCTGAATTTTCTCCAGTTCCCACGCCTCCCTCGCCCATTCGGCAGGCGGCGGCGGATGCCCTTCCACATTTGGGAAATGCCACGGATCAGCACAAATCAGCGCGAAGTATTCCTCTTTGGTCATTGAAACAACCTTGGCAGGGGAAAAGCGAATGGCGTTTTTTACTTGGTGTCGTCGTAATCCACCAGTACCAGCCAGTCTTCGGTTTCGGCGCGGTGGAACACGCCGAGCAGCCGCAGGTGGTGCGACACCAGACGGACGGCGAGCAGATTTTCCACCGGGACGCCCAGCTTTTCGGCGACTTCCTCGCAGCCGCTCTCCGGTTTGTCGAGGTAGCGGTCGAAAATCTTCCGCATCATCTCGTTCGGGGGCGAATAGGTCCGGTCGAGCAGAAATAGGCCGTCCATCCCGCCCGTACTGCGCGCCCGGCTTTCGTCAAAACCGTACTCGGCGTTCTTGAACGCCGTCAGAAAGGGCGCCGACTTCCAGACCCGGCCCTTTTTCGCCCGGTGGCGGAGGCGTTCGGTCACGGCGACGCGCAACTCCCGCCCGTCCCGGACGAACGCATGCGCCACCACGAAAACCTCGTCCGCCAGCAACGGCTCGATTTCCTCCAGAATTTCCTTGGCTTCGGCCAGGGTCATTGTTTTTGAAGTGTCGCGTATGTAACGAGATGGTCGAACTTATCGGTCGAGTTCCCGGAGTGCCTTACGGGCAGATTTCCTGACACTTTCATCCTTATCCTTTAGCGCCAATTTCAAAACCGGTACGGCAACTTTCGCAACCTCGCCAATCGCTCTCAATGCGGATGCGGCCAGGCTTCGAGCCTCTGCAAAAGGATCAAGTTGCAGGGTTTCAATCAATCCCGGAACAGCAATTTCGGCCCTGTCACCGACAGCTTCACCAATTTCAATCAAGGCAAAGGCGCATTGGGCGCGGACCTGTTCAGACTCATCCGTTCGCATTTTCTCTACAATCAAGGGGATCGCGCCTTCGGCATCGTCGGCCAGTCCACGCAAAATATCGGCGGCGGTGAAACGTGCGCTCCGATCTCCATATCTGAGCGCGGCTTCGCAATGCCCTACCGGGTCTTCGTCGTAGTCCGGCCACTCATCCGGCGGAATCGTCATCGTCGGTACTCCCTTTCCAGGACTCGAAATTAAAAATAGTCAGAGGGGCAAACCGTGGACCGGGTCGCAAACCGCCCCAGCCTTCTCATCGAACGAAAAAGCACCCACAAAACGCATGAACTCGGTTTCGGTCGTTCCCGTCACGGATGGGTCATAATTGAAGTTGTAAATCACGATGATCCAAGCCGTTTGCTCGCAACCAACCGTTTTTGCGGCGGCGCAGGCGGGTTCAAAAAAGGATTGTGAAAAGGAAACCCGGGCAATGATTTCCGAGAAATCAGCGATGGCCTGACTTCTGGCTCCCATCGTTTCTACAAAATCGTAGTCGTAGAAACCGAATCCAAAATCCCAGGAAAACTGATTGAACGGCCTCTCGACGATCTCTCCGTCATCATCATATTCATCATCGTCGTAGTAGTGTTCTTCGAAATAATCCTCCGGGATTTCACTGACCGGGACCTTTGCCGCCCACACGGATACAATTTGCTCATCCGTCGAAAAGTAAAAACGTTCCCAACCACTCGCCATTGTCGTTTCCTTTCAGTAAAAAAACCGGGGTTCGAAACCTTTATCAAACAACAAATTGCCGAAAGCAACGAACAGGCGATACATCGTACCGCGTCGTCTTCGACGCTCCGACTTTTCCCTCGAAACCACCCCACCCTCACGGGTGGGGCTATTTCCTGACGGCGCATCCGCGCCTGCTCGTCGGCCACTCCCTTTTCCCTTCAATCCTCCCTGGTCGCTCCGGTTGAGTTCATCTATCAAGAACATTAACCACCACCGGAATCACATTTCGGGCAGCCGGAGCAGTTGAAACCGCAGAAATCCGAGGACCCGGCGGATGGCGTCGCGGGAGTCGGGGCCGTCCTGAAGAATGTCGAAGGCGTGCTGTCCGACGGCCTGATTCACCAGCGATACCGGGAGATTGCATTTTAAGGCAGCGAACAGAAACCGGTCGAGCGCGTCGTTGAGGCCGGGCATGGCGTCAATTCCCGCGCGGACAAGCAGCAACGGTACATTCGACGGAAGGTCGGCGACGGTTTTTCCGAAGTTCGGATTGGCGAATCTGAACATCGCCGCCGCCTCGGCCACGTCGGTCGCGCCGTCGAGGTCGAGCGTATAGCCGTAGCACAACGCCGCGCACTTCAACGATTTCCCGCCATCCTCCATCAGCGCCGCGAGCGCCAGCGGGACGTTCCCCGAACTCGCCCACAACCCGATTCGCGCCGGGTCAACGCCGTACGTCGGGCCGTCATTCCGCAGAAATTGAAGCAGTTCCCGCAGATCGGCCTCCGGGTCGGTGTTTTCGTAGGCCACGACCGCCAGTCCCGAGGCCGCGAGCAGGCGTCCCCACGAGAGGGACGACCCGGTTTCCTTGAATTTCAGCCCGCAAAACTTCCTGAACCCCGGATCGGGATAGCCCGCGACGATGACCACCACCGGAATCGCCGTCCCTCCGACGAACCCCGGCGGCAGGTAAAGATCGAACGTCAGTGTCGCATTGGTAGTGGTTCGCCAGACCACGTCGCGCCGGACGATGACCGATTCCGCCCCCGGCAGGTCGAATTTGACCGCCGCTTCCGCAATTTCATCCGGTTCCATCGCTTCCGTCCTTTCTCCATGTTTTCCTCGCACACCTCCGGCGTGCGGATCGTTCTTCCTGTCCGTTTCCGGTGGTTTCGCTACGCTCCACCACCGGCTACCATCCCGGCACACCTTCGGCGTGCCTTCAAGCCCTCTTCCGCATTCTCCGCCCCATTCCGCATTCGATATTCCGCATTCCGCATTTCTTCCCGGCGGTCTCCGGTTTTAACCGGTTGTGGAGTTTCGAACCGAGCGGCTATGCTCAGTTTCCGATTTCAATCGAATTTCAATCTCCGGGCGAGAGCCGGAACGCGGCCCGTCCGACGTAATCCTATGGCAATTATCGAAATCAACACTGACGACCTTTCCGAAGCCGATGAAGCGGCGCAGGCCGTAACCGACGAATCCTTCAAAATTCCCGATGTGCTGCCGGTACTGCCGCTGCGCGACATCGTCATTTTCCCTTTTCTGATCGTGCCGCTGTTCGTCCAGCGCGAGAAATCGCTCAAGGCGGTCGAGAGCGTGCTGGCGGAAAATCGCCTGATCCTGCTCACGACCCAGCGCGACGTGGAAATGGAAGATCCGTCCCCGAAAGACATCCACACGGTCGGGACGGTCGCCGTCGTCATGCGCGTTCTGCGGATGCCCGACGGGCGCATCCGGATTCTCGTTCAGGGCTTGTCGCGCGCGACCATCACCAACGTCGAGGACACCGGGCCGTTCATGCGCGCGCACGTCACGCCGAACCCGGAAGCCAAGGTGGAATCGTCGCTCGAACTCGAAGCGCTGATGCGGACGGTCAAATCGCTGCTCGAACGCATCGTCACGCTCGGGAAGAACATTTCCCCGGAAGTGCTCGCCATTGCGGCCAACCTTGAAGACCCGGGACGCCTCGCCGACCTCTGCGGCTCGAACCTCGAACTCAAGGTGAGCGATTCGCAGGCTGTGCTTGAGGAATTCGATCCGGTCCGGCGGCTGCGGCGCATTCATGAACTGATGAACCGCGAGGTCAACGTCCTGACCGTCCAGCAGGAAATCACGAGTCAGGCGCGGGGCGAAATCGACCGCTCGCAGCGCGAGTTCTACCTGCGGCAGCAGCTCAAGGCAATCCAGCAGGAACTCGGCGAAGGCAACGAACTTCAGGAAGAAATCGCCGCCTACCGCGAAAAGCTCGTGCAGGCGAAAATGCCCGAAAAGGTCGAGGAAGAAGTGCTGCGGCAGTTGAAGAAACTCGAACGCATGCACCCCGACGCCGCCGAAGCCGCGACGCTGCGCAACTACATGGACATCATGGTCACGCTGCCGTGGTCGGTGTCGTCAGTGGACAACCTCGATCTCAAGCACGCGCAGGAAATCCTCGACGAAGACCACTACGGTCTCGAAAAGGTCAAGGAGCGGATCATCGAGGCGCTCGCCGTCCGCAAGCTCAAACCCGACACGAAGGGCATGCTGCTCTGTCTGGTCGGCCCTCCGGGCGTCGGAAAAACCTCGCTCGGACGCTCCATCGCGCGGTCGCTGGGACGGAAGTTTGTCCGCATCTCGCTCGGCGGCTTGCATGACGAAGCCGAAATCCGCGGCCACCGCCGGACCTACGTCGGGTCGATGCCGGGCCGCATCATGCAGGCCATCCAGCAGTGCGGGACGAACAATCCGCTGATGGTCCTCGACGAAATCGACAAGGTCGGGGCGGATTTCCGGGGCGACCCGAGTTCGGCGCTGCTCGAAGTGCTGGATCCCGAGCAGAATCATACGTTTCGCGACAATTACCTCGGCGTGCCGTTCGACCTGTCGAACGTCATGTTCATGATGACGGCGAACGTCCTCGACACCATCCAGCCCGCCTTGCGCGACCGGATGGAGATCATCCGGCTGACCGGCTACACCGAGGAAGAAAAGCTGGCGATCCTGCGCCGCCACATCATCAGCAAGCAGATGTCGGAGACGGGCATCCAGCCGAAGCACCTCGCCATCGCCGATTCGGCGCTGCGGGCGCTCATCAATCAGTACACCCGGGAATCCGGCCTACGTCAGCTTGAACGCGAAGTCGCCGGCATCTGCCGCAAGGTCGCGCGCAAGATCGCCGAGGGCGAGACGAAAAAGACCAGCGTGACGGCGGCGAACCTCGCCGACCTCATCGGCGCGCCGAAATTCCTGCCCGACGACCTGCTCACGCACGATCAGGTCGGCGTCGCGACCGGACTCGCCTGGACGAGCGTCGGCGGCGACGTGCTCTACATTGAAACGCTCCTGCTGCGCGGCAAGGGCGGGCTGATGCTGACCGGCAAACTCGGCGACGTGATGAAGGAATCGGCGCACGCGGCGCTTTCCTACGCGCGGTCGCGGGCGAAGGAACTCGGCATCGCCGAGGAACTGTTCACCCAGAACGACCTCCACATCCACATTCCCGAAGGCGCGATTCCGAAGGACGGCCCGTCGGCGGGCATCACGATGGCGACGGCGATGATTTCCGCCCTCTCGAACCGCCCTGTACGCCGTACCGTGGCGATGACCGGCGAAATCACCCTGCGCGGCAACGTCCTGCCCATCGGCGGCGTCAAGGAAAAGGTTCTGGCCGCCCGACGGGCGAAGATCAAGACGGTCATCCTTCCGATGCAGAACCAGAAGGACATCGCCGAAATTCAGCCGGAACTCGTCAAGGATTTGAAATTCGTCTACGTGGACGACGTGCGTCAGGTACTCGACGTCGCGCTCGCCCCGGCGGCGAAGAAAACTGCCCAGAAGTAGCCATTCGAACGGAGATTTACGCCGACATGCGGAAATTCGCCCTCGCAGCCCTGTTCGCCGTCATTCTCGCCGGACTTTCGTTCGGCGGGTTCGCGCGCGCGAACGACGATCATGAATACGCGCCGATTCAGGAATCGGCCATCAAGTACAAAAACTGGACCTTCAAATCCCTCGACGGCGCGCCCGTGGAATTCCGCCAGTGGGCGGGCGACAAAAAGCTCGTGCTGGTCGTGTACTACGCCCCGTGGTGCGGCAACTGGAAGTATGAATCCGCCGTCGTTTCAAAGCTTTACGAGAAGTACAAGGACAAGGGCTTCGACGTGATCGCGGTCAACGAGTACGGCACGGCCGCCGAAGCCAAGACCTTTTTCGGTGAAAAGGGCGCGCCCTACACCGTGGTCGTCGAATCGGAGGACCGCGCCAAGGTCGGCTCAACCACCCATTTCAACTACCGGCGCGTCTCGGGCGACACCCGGACGTGGGGATCGCCCTACAACGTGTTTCTCGAACCGGCGAAACTGGCGAAGGAAGGCGACTTGCTGACCGAACGCGCCAGCATCGCCAACGGCGAACTGGTGGAAGCCGACGCGGAGAAGTTCATCCGCGAGAAACTCGGACTCCCCGCCGAGGCTCCGGCCGCGAAGTAAGCCAGTCTTTCAATCAGAAAAATCCGCCCGGTCAGCGATGGCCGGGCGGATTTGTTTTTGAACCGAATCCGGTGGTCAATTCCAGCCTTCGAGGTAGTCGTGCCGCACGAACCGGGGCGACCAGAGAATCCGCACCAGTTTTTCGCTGGCGGACACGTTGAACCACTCACCGTCCGGAATCCCTTCGACGCAGGGCCGGGGGTCCGGCGGTACGTCGAATACATCCGTTGCCTTTTTCCGCAGCGTCTCGCGCCTCAGCCGCGCAATCTCCCGGGCGGCGGCCTCCGTTTCCCCGAGCAGAAATTCGGTTTTTGAGATCAGGATTCCGCAGGTCTGAAAACAGTGAAGAATCGGTGTCTGAGGAAACGGCGCTTTTTCGAAAACCACTTCCCCGTTCTCGTCCCGTTTGACCTTGACCTCATCGCCACTGACATCTCTCCGCTCGAAAATCGCCACCGCGTCCTTCGGACGAATCAGCCGGGCGAGTTCAAGGAAATCCGGCAACGGTGCGATTGGGCGATTCTTGAGGAATTCACTCAATTTTTTGCATTCACGCCACTCAATGAGAACCAACATCCGGTCGCTCAGGGCAAGGGCGAACAACCGTCGGGAACCAACATTTGAACGACTGCCCAAGTCGAGAGGGCTGAAAACCGCTTTTTCCGGCAATTCCACCAGTCCGAGTTCCTGGGCGAGCTGGCCGCCAACCTTCGGAAAACGTTTCAACAGGTCACGCGCCGCGAAATCGCCATAAAGAAAGGCGAATTCGACGCGCCGTTGATTGTCGTCCACCAAACCGCTGTAACGGACGCGGCCTCGCGGCACGCCGAGCAATTCGGATACGTCCGACGGAAGAAAAATGACATACCCGAGCGCGGCCATTTCCTGCTCGACCGACTCAGGCTGGGTGTTTTTCATTTCCTGAAGGGACGGAATCCGGTTCTGTTTCCGGAACCCATCCCACGCACTGACCCGACCGACGCCGATTCCGCTCAGACCGCGAAGGTCGGTCAGAATCTCCGTCATGTCATCGAGCGGCAGAAACGACCGCCGAGCGGCCTGTTTCTCAGCCCGGACTGGAATGGTTGGCAGAAAAAGCAGAAACGCCAGCGCCAAAAAGAATGACGAACGCATTGACGAGCCTCCTCAGTCCTCCAGACCGACGGACAGTTCCCTGAATAATTCGGGCGTCACGCTGACTTGAACCAACCGACCTTCCCGCGACACGGCGAATCGTTCGCCTTCCTTTATTCGGCCCAGACATTCAGGCGGGTCGGGAGGTGCGTCCTCGACGTCTTGGGCATCAGTAGTCAGGCGCCCGATTTTCCACTTTTCAATTTTCGCGGCGAGGGTCTCATCAGCACCGAGAATGAACTCCTCAAGCGCCAGCCGACGCCCGCAGAACCGAAAACACCGGGTCACCGGGACCCGCGCGCGCGCCGGATCGGGATCATTCCAGTCTCTCATCTCCTGATAGCCGAAAACGGCGATTTCCGTTTCGGTCGGAACCAGCGGAACCAACGACAGAAAATCCGCGCCCTGTTCACCCGCCCGGAACTTTCGAATGTCGCTAAACTCGGCGAAATGTCGGTTTTCGACAAAAACAAGCATGCCGTCCGCGGTCGCGAAGGCGAGAACCGTTTTCACGATTTCCGAATCAGGGTCGTTGGGATCGGCTTTCCGCTGGTACTTTCGAGGAATCGGAACGTCAACAGCTTTGAATTTTGACGGCCCCGGTTCGGGTGAAGGCGAGTATTTGGCGACAAACGCCGCCGCGTTGAAATCTCCGATCAGGACGACCGCCTCGCCGTTATCAGGCAGCGTCATTTGACCGACAAACTTGATTGAACGGCTCGGCACGCCGCCCGCTTCAAGTAATTTCGGCGGAAGAAATGGCGGCAACGAACCACCCTCCTCGGCCTGCGCCACGGCCAACCCTCGATTGAATGCCTCCGCCGTGCTGATTGAAATTACTCGCGCACCCTGAAAAAGCTTCAGCGTTGCTTCAAGTCGAGCCTTTGGAATCACTGGCTCACGACGAAGCGCTTGGGCTGACGACATCATGGAAAAGGCAATCAGGAAGAAAGAAATGAACACGATGACGTTCCGTACTCCACAAACCTCCACAAAGCCCGGCAACGTATGGTTTCGATTCTGAATTCCCGTGTGAGCCACCTGACGTTTTACGGAAATTTGTCCGCTTTCCCGGTTTTTTCGGATTTTGCGCGCTGATCTTCGGTCGGGAACGCGAGGTCCGGTCGGCATACGCCTGTCTCCTTGAATCGTTTTTTCCGAGACTACCGGGTGATTCCGGAGACCGGCGGCGGCGTGTCACACTTTTTCAAACTGTTCCAATCGCCGCCGAGCCGTGAAATGCGCTATATCTCGAAATCCGCCGAACGTGACTCCACCATGCCCCATTCCCTATCCCCCATGCCCCACAACCACGCCGCTCCGGTCATGACCGCGACCGAACTCAACGACCTGCTCCACAGTCTCTTTCCGATCAAGGCCAACCGGGTTTTGACGGTGGAGGACGTCGGCCCGATGACGGCGCGCGTCCGGCTGCACTTTTCCGAGCGGAATCTGCGCCCCGGCGGCACCCTCGCCGGACCGTCGCTGTTTCTGCTTGCCGACACGGCGCTCTACATCGCGGTCATGGCGATGCTCGGGCCGGTCACGCATGCGGTGACGACCAATCTCAACATCAATTTTTTAAGGAAACCGGAGGCGGGCGACGCCATCGGCGTCGGGCGGCTGCTCAAACTCGGCAAACGGCTGGCGGTCGGCGAAGTGGCGATTTACGACGCGTCGGAAACCGATCTCGTCGCGCACGCCACCGGGACCTACTCGATTCCGCCAAATCCGAGGAATTTTTGATTGAAGATTTTCGATTGATGATTTTTGACTGACGACCGGGAAGTGAACTTCTCCGGGTTTTACAATCGAAAATCTTCAATCTTCAATCTTCAATCAAAAATTCCTCAATTTCCGAGCATTTCCTCAAGCAAACCTTCGAGGACGCTGCTCCGTGCGCCGACGGCCAGAATCTTTCCGTCCTTGCCGACCAGTACGGTGAACGGAATCGAACGCACGCCGTACTTGCGGGATACCGTCGCTTCCCAGCCGCCGCCGTCATAGACGTGCCGCCACGGCATGCCGTTTTGCTGAGTGAAGCCAATCACTTTCTTCTGATCGGGACCGTCGAGGGAGACGCCGAGGATGTCGAACCCCTTCCCCGCATACTTTTTATGAAGTTCGACCAGATGGGGGACCTCCGCGCGACACGGCGGGCACCACGTCGCCCAGAAATCAATCAGCACGACCTTTCCGGCGTAATCCTTGAGGGCAACCGGGTTTCCGTCGAGGCCTTTGCCCTTGAAATCCGTCGGGGCGGCCCCCGGCTTGATGGCTGAATCGTAGGGGCGCGGGCGATTGACGACATTTGCAATGGTGTCCATCAACTGGTTCACCTTTTCCGGCACCGCGTTTTTGTTTTTGTCCCGGATGGCACGAGCACGGATAACGAACGCTTTCGCCTGATCGAAATCCCCCATCTGGAGGTAGGCGAAGGCAATGTAGGTGAACGGCCGCGCCATTTCCGGATGGTCCGGGCCGTACACTTTTTCACCCTCGGCAACCGCTTCCGTCGCCCGTGTGATGGATGTTTTCAAATGATTGGCATTGAAGGCGTTGATACTGGCGGAAAGGAGCCGGTTGTAACGTTCCGGATCGGTCCCCGGCCGCGCCGCCGCGCGGGGGACGGCGAAAACCAGGGTGAGCAGGAAAACGAGCGAGCAGAACGTTCCGATTCGGCGCATGCGATTCAGCCTCCGGGCAGAGATTGGGTGTCAGGCAATTTCCGGCAGTGAAGCACGGATTCCCGTGCCCGGAAAAGTACGGGTGGAATCTCGTTTGAAAGAAGTGGGTTGGAATCAGCGATTGTCGCGCTCGAAACGTTCCACGGCGGCGCGGATGTGAGCGGCGCGGTTCAGCGTCGGGTGACGCTTCGCTTCCAGCGCGATCAGCCGTTCGGCCTGTTCGCGGTCACCCCGCGTCCACCGGAGCAGATCCTCATAACCGCTTTTTTTTGAAGATTTTGACGGTTTCGCTGGTTTCTTGCGACGGGGTTTCGTAAAGAAAAGGAAATAGACAAGGAAAATCCCGACGGCGTAAACGACCAGTTGGCCGAACCAGTTCATGCTCCGGAAGTCTCCACCGCGAGGTAAACGTCCTTCAATTCGACGTAATGCCGCCAGCCTTCGGCGATGCGTTCGCGTTCGGCTTCGGTCGTCTCGCGCTTGATTTTGGCGGGAATGCCCGCGACAAGCGTTCCCGGCGGGACGATCAGCCCCTCCGGCACGAGCGCGCCGGCGGCCACAATCGAATCTTCCCCGATCACCGCCCCGTCCAGAATCACCGCGCCCATCCCGATCAGGCAGCGGTCGCCGATGGTACAGCCGTGGGCGATGACCCCATGGCCCATCGTCACCCGGCTTCCGATGGTGAGCGGGAAGCGGCCGCCGGTGACGTGGAGAACCGAATTGTCCTGAATGTTGGTTTCATCCCCGATTCGAATCGAATCAATATCGCCCCGAACCGTACAGAGAAACCAGATGCTCGAATTGACGCCGATGGTAACGTCGCCGATGACCTCCGCCGACGGAGCGATGAACACCCCGTCGGCGAGTTTCGGCAATGTACCCTTAAAGGATCGGATCATCGGAATCAGGCCCCGGCGGCGGCTTTCGCCTTCTGCTTTTCGGCGAAAATTTCCATGAACCGGGTCGAAAAATGGCCCGACTTGAAATCTTCGTCGTCCATGATTTTGAGGTGGAGCGGAATCGTGGTCTTGATGCCTTCCACGATGAACGCTTCGAGCGCACGCTTCATGCGGGCGATGGCAAGCGGGCGCGTACGGGCGTGGACGATGAGTTTCGCCACCATCGAATCGTAATTCGGCGGCACGACGTAGCCAAGATAGGCGTGGGTGTCCACCCGGACGCCGGGACCGCCCGGCATGTTGAACGCCGTAATCTGACCGGGTGACGGCCGGAAGGTTTCCGGGTCCTCGGCGTTGATGCGGCACTCGATGGAGTGGCCCGAAAAGATGATGTCTTCCTGTTTCAGACCGAGTTCCTGACCGCCCGCAACCAGAATCTGCGCCCGCACCAAGTCGGCATTGGCGACCATTTCGGTCACCGGATGTTCGACCTGAATCCGGGTGTTCATTTCCATGAAGTAGTAGTTGAGGTCTTCGTCGGCGATGAACTCGATGGTGCCGGCGTTGACGTAGTTCACCCGACGGCAGGCTTCGACCGCCGCCTCGCCCATCGCCTTCCGGATTTCGGGCGTCACCACCGGGCTGGGCGATTCCTCGATGAGCTTCTGGTTGCGGCGCTGCACCGAGCAGTCGCGCTCACCCAGGTGGATGACGTTGCCGTGGGCGTCGGCCAGCACCTGAATTTCAATGTGGCGCGGCTTTTCGATGAACTTTTCGATGTAAACGCCGGGATTACCGAACGCAATCTGGGCTTCGGCCTGCGCCGCTTCAAGGTTCGGCAGGAGTTCGTCCATGGTCCGGACGATCCGCATGCCGCGTCCCCCGCCGCCCGCCGTTGCCTTGATCATCACCGGCAGCTTGATGCGCTCGACAACTTCCTTTGCGGCTTCCGGGGTTTCAATAATGCCGTCGCTGCCCGGCACGACCGGTACGCCCGCCGCCTTCATCGTTGCCTTGGCGGTCGCCTTGTCGCCCATCGTCCGGATGGCTTCCGGTTTCGGGCCGATGAAGGTGATGTTGCAGGCTTCACATACTTCCGCGAAGTGCGCGTTTTCCGAAAGGAAGCCGTAGCCGGGATGAATGGCGTCGGCGTTGGTGATTTCCGCCGCGCTGATTACGGCCGGAATGCTCAGGTAGCTGTCCTTGGACGGCGCGGGGCCGATGCAGACGGCTTCGTCGGCGAAACGGACGTGAAGCGAGTCGGCATCCGCCTGCGAATACACCGCGACGGTCTTGATGCCGAGTTCACGACAGGCCCAAATCACCCGGCAGGCGATCTCGCCCCGATTGGCGATCAGAACTTTGCGAAACATCCGGCTTAGTCCTTCTTGATGGTGAAGATCGGTTGGCCGTACTCGACCGGTTGGCCGTTTTCGACGAGGATGGCAGTCACTTCACCGGCCACGTCGCACTCGATTTCGTTCATCAGCTTCATCGCTTCGATGATGCAGAGCACCGTTCCCGGCGAAACCCGGCTGCCGACTTCGACGAAGGATTTCGCGGTCGGATTGGCCGCCCGGTAAAACGTGCCGACGATGGGCGACTTGACGGTGTGTCCGGCTTCCGCCGCCGGGGCGGCAGCGGGAGCGGCTGCCGGGGCGGATTCCGTCTTCGCGGCCGGGGCGGGGGCAGCCGGCGCCGCGGCCACCGGGGTTGCGGCCACCGTCACGACCGGAGGCAAGGCACCAGTCATGACTTCGCCGGGATGGGTGGTCCGGATACGGAGCTTGATTCCGGCCCGCTCCATTTCGAATTCCGCAATTCGCCGTTCGGACAGCAGTTCAATCAACTCTTTGATTTCTTTGGGGTTCACGTCCGCGCCTCCACTGAAGGTGATGAGTCAGGTCGTTCGAGTTTGATGGTACTTCTTTTTCGGTTGAAAATCCCCCGCCAAAACAGGGCGAGGGAACTTTCGGGTAGGGGTAAATCAAAGAGCCTCAACCACACGCGCGTACCGGTGAAGTTGAGGCTCGTTCAAACCCCCGAAACTGTGGGAAAGATTTATTCGCCAGCTTCGGCCGCCGGCTTGTATTCGCTGCCGACGAGTTCGATGAGGGCCAGTTCGGCGCCGTCGCCGCGGCGCTTGCCGAGCTTGATGATGCGGGTGTAACCGCCCGGGCGTTCCGCGAAACGGGCCGCGATCACGTCGAACAGCTTGGCCACGGCGGCCACCCCGGCCGTCCGTTCGGGACGCTGGCCGCGCGGCGCGTCGTTCCAGTTCTGGTTTCCGGCGTGGAAATACGCCGCTGCCAGACGCCGCGCGTGCAGGTCGCCGCGCTTGCCGAGCGTGATGGCCTTTTCAACGAAAGGCCGCAGTTCCTTGGCCTTGGGCAGGGTGGTCACGACGTGCTCGTGGATGATGAGCGAAGTCGCCATGTTGCGGAGCAACGACTTGCGGTGCGACGTCGTCCGGCCGAGTTTCCGATGTGCATTCTGGTGTCTCATTCTTCCCTCTTCACCCGGAGGTCACGCAATGCGCCCTCCGTCCCGATTAGTCGTTACGGTATCCGATGATATTGCCTTCGTCATTGAACAGCGCGCCGAGGCCGAGGCCCATCGCGGCAAGGATTTCCTTGATTTCGTTCAGCGACTTGCGGCCGAAATTCTTGGTCTTGAGCATTTCCTGCTCGGTCTTCTGGACCAGTTCGCGAATGGTGCGAATGTCGGCATTCTTGAGGCAGTTGTAGGACCGGACGCTCAGTTCGAGTTCCTCGACGGAGCGATCAAGGTTTTCGTTGTAGGGCCGCGGCGGCTTGGGACCGCTTTCGGTTTCGACCGTCTCGACTTCGAAATCCTCGAAGTTGATGAAGATCGACATGTGGTCCTTGACCAGCTTGGCCGCGAGGCCGATTGAATCTTCCGGCTTGATGCTGCCGTTGGTCCAGACTTCGAGAATCAGCTTTTCGTAGTCGGTGTCCTGGCCGAGACGGGCGGCTTCGACGTGGTAGTTGACCTTTTTGATCGGCGAGTGGACCGAATCCACCGGGATGTAGCCGACGGCCAGATCCTCGTCGAAGTTGCGGTCCGCCGAAACGTACCCGCGGCCGACCTTCAAACGCATTTCAATCGAAAGTGAGCCGCCTTCGCTGACGGTTGCAATGTAGATGTCGTTGTCGAGGATCTCGACATCGCCGTCCACCTGGACGTCACGCGAATACAGTTCTCCGGGAGTCAGGCCTTCCAGCCGGATGGTCTTGACCGTTGCGCCGTTGTTGATCCGGAACGGAATTCGTTTGAGGTTGAGGATGATGTCGGTCGCGTCCTCGACCACGCCCGGAATCGAGGAGAACTCGTGCAGCACGCCCTCGATCTTCACCGCCGTGATGGCCGCCCCTTCGATTGACGAGAGAAGCGCGCGCCGGAGGCTGTTGCCAATGGTGGTGCCGAAGCCCCGTTCAAAGGGCTGCGCGTAAAAGCTGCCGTACTTGTCGGTCAACGTTTCCGTTTCACAAACCAGCCGCTTCGGTCGCTGAAAATTGGTCCACATTATTGATTCTCTCTACAAAACAGGGAAAGCCGAACCGCCTCAAACGCTCGGGGAAACGAGGACGAAACGGTTCAGCCAGTACAGAATTACTTGGAATACAGTTCGACGATCATCTGCTCGTTCACATCTTGCGTGATGTCCTCGCGGCGCGGCAGGGCGGTTACCTTGCCGACCAGCTTGGTCGCATCGACGACTTCGAGCCACGAAGGACGTCCGCGGCCACCGGCGGTCTGAAAGGCCGACTGGATGTGGACATTGCTCGTGCTGCTTTCGTGAACGGAGATCATATCGCCGACCTTCACCTGGAAGGAGGGGATATTGACCTTGCGGCCGTTGACCTGAATATGGCCATGGTTGACGAGTTGACGTGCCTGAGCACGCGACGTCGCGAGGCCGAGACGGTAAACGGCATTGTCGAGACGGCGCTCGAGGATGATGAGCAGGTTTTCGCCCGTAATCCCCTTCTGACGCGCTGCCTTTTCAAAGTAGGAACGGAACTGCCCTTCGAGCATCCCGTAAATCCGTTTGACCTTCTGCTTTTCGCGCAACTGTTCGCCGTAGCCCGTCAGCTTTCCGCGCTTCGCATCCTTGCCGTGCTGTCCCGGCGGCTGCGTGCCGCGTTTTTCGATCGGGCAGGAAGGCTTGAAGCACCGCTCGCCCTTCAAAAAGAGCTTGGTGCCTTCCCGACGACACAAACGACATACTGCATCACGATACCGTGCCAAACCCCAACCTCCTCAACTCTCAGAAAACAACGCTTCCGTGAAAGAAAAATTCGATGAACTAGACGCGGCGACGTTTCCGCGGGCGGCAGCCGTTGTGCGGAATCGGGGTCACATCCTTGATGAGCCGGACTTCGATGCCCGCCGCCTGAATGGCGCGGATGGCCGACTCGCGGCCTGAACCCGGGCCCTTGACCCGGACTTCGCAGGAGGACATGCCGCTTTCCCTGGCGACGCCGGCGGCGCGCGAAGCAGCCTGCTGCGCCGCAAAGGGTGTTCCCTTGCGCGATCCCTTGAATCCAAGCGCTCCGGAACTGCTCTGGCAGACCAGATTGCCCGCCAAGTCCGTGATGCTGATCAACGTGTTGTTGAACGACGCCTGAACGTGGATGATTCCCTGCGAGACGGTCTTCTTCTCTCTTTTCTTGAAGACCTTTTTCTTGCCCGTCGATTTTGCCGCAGCAGCTTTCTTTGCCATTTCCTACAACCTTCCACGGCGACCGAAGTCGCAATGAGTGATTTACTTCTTGCCCGGCGCCTTCTTCTTGGCGACCGTCGCGCGACGCGGACCCTTGCGGGTGCGGGCGTTGGTGTGCGTCCGCTGGCCACGGACCGGGAGGCCCTTGCGATGACGGATGCCCCGGAAGCACTGAATTTCAACCAGCCGTTTGATATCCAACTGGATCTGCTTCCGAAGATCGCCTTCAACTTCGCCCTGATTGTCGATCACCGCACGAATGCGGCCCAATTCCTCATCGGACAGATTGCGAACCCGGATGTTGGGATCGACGTTCGCGACTTCGAGAATTTTCCCCGAACGCGGACGGCCGATGCCGTAAACATAGGTCAACGCGATTTCGATCCGTTTGTTATCCGGCAAGTCTACGCCTGCAACACGCGCCATCTCTTACCTCACCTGAACTGTTCGTTACGCTTGATTCCGTTTGACCCCGGCAAATCCTTCAGCCGGGCTGCGGGCCTATCCCTGACGCTGCTTGTGCTTCGGATTCACGCAAATGACCCGAACCACACCCTGCCGGTGGATGACCTTGCACTGATTGCACATCTTCTTTACCGAAGCTCTGACTTTCATGGGATGAACCCGCCCTTTTCAAAACTATTTGTACCGATAGACGATCCGCCCGCGGGTCAGATCATACGGCGACAGTTCCACCAGAACCCGGTCGCCCGGAAGAATCTTGATGAAGTTCTTCCGCATCTTCCCGGAAATCCGGGCCAGCACGAGGTGCTTGTTCTCAAGCTCCACCCGAAACGTTGCGTTCGGGAGGGCTTCCACGACCGATGCGGTAACTTCGATTGAATCTTCTTTGGACATCGCCGTTTACACTAATACCTGAAACTCTTGCCAGAAAAGCAAGTCTTTCATTATAGAGAATTCTTTTGGTTTGTAAAGCCCAAACTCAAATTCCCGTTACCCTAATTTCGTCAACACCAGCGGCCCCTTCTCGGTTATCGCAATGGTGTGTTCGCAATGGGCCGAAATCCGGCCGTCCAACGTCGTTACCGTCCAGCCATCGCGCTCGATTTTCACCCCGGCCGTTCCCAGGTTCACCATTGGCTCGACCGCAAGCACCCACCCCGGCCGCAACCGTGGCCCGGTGTGCGGGCGGTGGCCGCAGTTCGGGACCTGCGGATCCTCGTGCATCTTGCGGCCAACGCCGTGGCCACAGAATTCCTTCACGAGCGTGTAACCGAGCGGCTCAATGTACGACTGCACAGCATAAGAAATATCGTAGAGCCGATTTCCCGGCTGCATCTGCTCGATTGCCTTCTCCAGCGAGATTTCCGTGTGCCGGATGAGCTTTTGAGCCGTTTCCGAAATCTTTCCGACGCCGACCGTGACCGCCGCGTCGGCGACGTATCCGTTGATCTTCAGGCCAGCATCGACACTGATGATGTCGCCTTCGCGCAGTACCCGGGGCGAAGGAAACGCGTGAACCACCTGCTCGTTGACCGAGGCACAAATGTGGAACGGATAGTTCCGGTACCCCTTGAACGGTGATATCGCGCCGTTTTTCTTCAGCCACTCCTCGGCAAATCGGTCGAGTTCAATGGTCGCAATTCCCGGTTCGACCTTCGCGGTCAGCGCCCGGAGCATTTCTCCGAGCATCTGGCCCGCCCGATACATCTTGTCAATTTCCGCCCGCGATTTCGTGACGATCATTGTCCGCCGCCGTCGGATCAGGCCAATCCCAGTTCGGCCTTGATGCCTTCGAGAATGACCGAGACATCCTGCGTGCCATCCACCGAACGCAAATACCCGCGATCCCGGAAGTGACTCAGCAAAGGAGCGGTCTTGTCTTCATATTCCTTCTGCCGTTGCTCGACGACTTCCGCCCTGTCGTCATCCCTGCGCTTGAATTCGCTTCCACCGCACTTGTCACAAACCCCTTCGGTGACCGGGGTCCGGAAGTAATCGTTGTAGATTTCACCGCAGGTCGCACAGGTAAACCGACCGGTCAGGCGCTGGAGGAGGATGTCGCGAGGAACGCCCACTTCAAGAACGATCAACTTCGTTCCGCTCTTTTCCAGATGCCCCTCGAGAAATTCGGCCTGGGGGAGCGTTCGGGGAAAACCGTCAAGGACAAAACCCTTTTCGCAATCCGGGCGGGCCAACCGGTCCGTCACGATTTCCTCAAGAACTTCGTCCGAGACATACTTCCCGGCCGCCTGAATCTCGCGAACCTTGATTCCGAGGGAGCTTTCCTGTTTTGCAATTTCGCGCAGAATGTCACCCGTCGAAATCTGCGGAAAACCGAAGTGGGTTTCCAGCAGGCGGGCCTGTGTTCCCTTGCCCGCGCCGGGCGCGCCCATCAGTACGATTGCGACAGTCACCGTTTTGCCCCTCGTCCCGGATTTCGATTAATCACGACGTCCACGAATTCTGCCCTTTTTGAGGAAGCCGTCATACTGCTTCATGATGAGCTGAGATTCGATTTGCTGGACTGTGTCCATCGCCACCCCGACCACAATCAGGAGCGAAGTTCCACCGAAGTAGAAACTTAGCCCGAAACCTTTCACGATCCACGCCAAAGCCGGGTTGGAGACGAAGAAGTTGTACAGTTTTTCTCCGATGAACGGGATTTCGTTCACTTCAACACCGGTGATGATGAACTGCGGAATAATGCAGATGACCGCAAGGTAGATCGCCCCCACCACGGTGAGACGGGTCAGCACCGAGTTCAGATATTCGGCGGTGTTCTTGCCGGGACGGACGCCGGGAATAAACCCGTTGTTTTTCCGGAGGTTATCCGAAACCTCATCCACATTGAACACGATCGAGATGTAGAAGAACGTGAAGAACACAATGCCCGCGACGAAGATGAGGTCGTAAAGCGGGTGACCGCTTCGGAGCATGTTCAACGTGTTCTTGACCCACGGAGCATCCGAGTTCACGAACTGGGCGATGGTCTGCGGGAAAGTCAAAACCGACGAAGCAAAAATGACCGGAATAACGCCCGCCATGTTGACCCGCAAGGGCATGTAGGACGACTGGCCCTGAACCTGCTGCTTGCCGACCTGACGGCGCGAGTAGCTGATCGGAATTTTCCGATGTCCGCGCTCCATGAAGACCACCCCGGCCACGATGACGATCATCACTCCGACGAGAATGATGACGCCGAGCGCCGAAGCTGCATCCGAACGGGCCTTTTCGATCAACTGAAACAAGGCCGACGGTAACCTGAGAACGATACCCGCAAAAATCAGCAAGCTGATTCCATTGCCGATACCACGTTCCGTGATCTGCTCGCCCATCCACATGATGAAGGCGGTGCCCGTGGATAGCGTCAGAACGGCCATCGCAATAAAAGCGAATCCGCCCCCGCCGTAAACCAGTCCCGGCTGGTTCTGAAGCCAGAGCGCAATCGTCGTGCCCTGAACAATCGAAAGGACGATTGTTAAGTACCGGGTGTACTGATTAATCTTTTTTCGCCCGACTTCCCCTTCTTCCTGAAGCTTTTTCAAGGTCGGCCAGACCACCGTCATCAACTGGAGGATGATGGAGGCCGTGATGTAGGGGGTGATGCCGAGGGCAAAAATGGAAATCAGGCGGAAGTTTCCGCCCGAAAACAAGTCGAGAACGCCCACCAACGATCCCTGAAGCTGTGACCAGAGCGCGGCGAGGCGGTCGGGGTCAATCCCGGGGGTGCGGATGTGACTACCGATTCGATAGACCACCAGCATACCGAGCGTAAACAGGACACGCTTGCGGAGATCGGGGGTCTTGAAAATGTTGCGGAAGGCGTTAATGAAACGTTCGAGCATGACTGTGTCCCGCGGACGGAATTCGAGAAGGCCGAAGGGGGCGGACGGCGTTTAAGCCGCGACCGCCTCGCCCATTACCTGCGCCGATCCGCCGGCGGCGGCGATTTTTTCCTGCGCCGACTTGCTGAACCGGTGGGCCGAAACCTGGAGCGCCTTGGTGAGCGTTCCGTTGCCGAGAACGGCGACACCGTCCTTGGCAATTTTCTTGACGACGCCCTTGGCCACGAGGGATTCGGGGGTCACCGCTTCGCCAGCCTGGTAGAGCTTCTCCAGTACCGACAGATTGACTTCGGTCCATTCCTTCTTGAAGGGATTGGTGAAGCCGCGCTTCGGAAGGCGGCGGTGAAGGGGCATCTGACCGCCTTCGAAACCGCGCTTGGACGAATAGCCCGAACGCGACTTCTGGCCCTTGTGGCCGCGGGTCGAGGTCTTGCCATGTCCCGAGCCGGGACCGCGTCCGACGCGCTTCTTCCGCTTATTGGCTCCTTCAGGAGCTTCGAGATTGTGTAATCCGATCGCCATCGTTCATTCCTCTATCCGACTATTCGTCGACAATTTTCACCAGATGGGGCACTTTTGCCACCATCCCGCGAATGGCCGGGGTATCCGGACGTTCCACGACCTGTTGCAACTTCGAGAATCCGAGGCTGCGCACCGTCACCTTGTGGCGTTCCGGCGTCGCAATCGTGCTCCGGTACCACTTGATCTTGATCATCTTGGTATTTTCGCTCATCTCCGCTCACCTCACCGTTGAAAAACCGGACAGGGTCAGATTTCTTCCGGACGCTTGCCGCGCAGACGCGCGATTTCATCGCGGCTCTTCATGCGATCCAGCCCGTCGAACGTTGCGCGCACGATATTGTGCGGATTGTTCGAGCCGAGAACCTTGGTCACCACGTCGCGCACACCGAGCACCTGCATAATGGTACGAACGGCGGCACCCGCGATAACGCCCTTGCCCTCGGGGGCTGGCTTGAGCAGAACCTGGCCCGCGCCATGCACGCCGACGATCGGGTGGGCAATCGTGTGGCCGCTGAGCGGAACCTGAATGAGGTTCTTCTTTGCCGCTTCCAGGCCCTTGCGGATGGCAACCGGAACTTCCGCCGCCTTGCCGCTGCCGAAGCCCACGATGCCGTTGCCGTTGCCGACCACGACGAGCGCGCTGAAACTCATGTTCTTCCCGCCCTTGACGACCTTCGTCACGCGGTTGATGGAAATGACGGCGTCCTTCAGTTCCAGACTTTCTGCATTGATTCGTTGCTGTCTTCGCATTGTCTTCCCTGTCACTCGCTTACGCTACTAAAACTTCAGTCCCGCTTCCCGCGCCGAGTCGGCCAGCGACTTGACACGTCCGTGGAACACATAGCCGCCCCGGTCGAAGACGACCTCTTCGATGCCCTTGGCCTTGGCCCGCTCCGCAATGAGCTTGCCGACCGACACGGCCGCCGCGACGTTGCCGCCCGATTGCGTCCGCAGATCCTTTTCGACGGTCGAGGCCGCGCACAGGGTCGTGCCGGAAGCGTCGTCGATAACCTGCGCGTAGATGTGGTTCGTGCTGCGGAAGACGCAGAGGCGGGGCCGTTGGGACGTTCCCTTCACCTTGCGGCGAATCCGCTGATGGACCGCAGTCCGCTTCACCAAACGTGACTTTTTCGCCATGATCAGACTCCAAACAAACTGAAAACCAACACAACTTTCGAGAAACGGCGCTTACTTCTTGCCGCCCTTGCCACCCGTCTTACCGGCCTTGAGGCGCAGGACACGATCGGCGTACCGAATGCCCTTACCCTTGTAGGCGTCGGGCTTGCGAAGGCGATTCAGCTTCGCGGCCACCTGTCCGAGTTCCTGCTTGTCGATGCCCGTGAGGGTCAGCGTCACCTGGTACTGCGGAATCTGCTTCTGCATCTTCTCGACCTTGCAGTCGACACCCTTCGGCAGTTCGAATTCGACGGGGTGCGAGTACCCGAGGGCGAACACGAGGGTTTGGCCCTTGACTTCCGCCTTGTACCCCACGCCGACGACATCCATCTGCTGGGAGAATCCTTCGGTCACGCCCTTGACGGAATTCGCCACCAAAGCGCGGGTCAGACCGTGGAGCGCGGCGAACTCGTCGCCCCCGCGTTCAATGTGGAGCACACCGGCGTCCTGACGGAGCGAGATACCGCCCGGCACCAACGTTTTGAGCGCCCCTTTCGGTCCTTTGACTTCGACCGTGTCCGGGCCAAGCGTCACGGTGACGCCGGCGGGAATTGAAATCGGCTTCTTACCAACTCTCGACATAGCAACCCTACTTCGACGCATGCGGCCGGTCGGCCAACACCGTCATTCGAAATTAGTAAATCTCACACATCACTTCGCCGCCGATGTTTTCCTTGCGCGCCTGCTTTCCGCTCATGATTCCGCGCGAGGTACTGATCACGCAGAGTCCGAGACCGCCAAGGATGTTCGGAATTTCGTCCGAACCGGCGTAACGGCGGCAGCCGGGCTTCGACATCCGGGCGAGGTGGTTGATCACCGGTTCGCCCTTCGAACCGTAGCGCAGGTAAATGCGGATCATTCGCTTGGGCGATTCGCCCGTCAGCTTGAAGTTATTGATGTAGCCTTCGTCGCGCAGGAGGCGAACGATTTCAAGCTTCAGCTTCGACAACGGAACGTCCACCTTCTGGTGCTTTGCCGCACAGGCGTTCCGAATCCGGGTCAACATATCTGCAATCGGGTCAGTCATCCAAACCTCCAAGTATACCGTCGCCGCCGGGACGGACCATCCGTGACTAGTTCGTTCTGAAAGGCATTCCGAAGTGGCGCAGCAACGCCCGACCTTCTTCATCCGTCTTCGCCGTCGTGACGATGCACACGTTCATCCCGCGCGACTTGTCGACCTTGGCGAAATCCACTTCCGGGAAGAGCAACTGGTCGCGCAAGCCCAGCGTGTAGTTGCCACGTCCGTCGAAGGCCTTCCCCGACACGCCGCGGAAGTCGCGTACGCGGGGCAAAGCAATACTGATAAGGCGATCGAGGAATTCGTACATCCGGTCGCCGCGCAACGTCACCATGACTCCGATCGGATCGTTTTCACGAAGCTTGAACGAAGCAATCGACTTTTTGGCGCGGGTGACCACCGGGTGCTGCCCGGTGATGGAACCGAGTTCTTCGGCAGCCACTTCGAGCACCTTGGTGTTCTTGGTCGGGATGTAATCTTTCCCGATACCCATGTTGATGACGATCTTTTCCAGCTTCGGAACCGCCATCAGATTTTGGTAACCGAAATCGCTCACCATCTTCGGCACGATTTCTTCGCGGTACTTGCTCTTCAACTTCGGCGTCATTGCCTTCTCACCTTCTCGGAAAAAACCTTCGGAATCGTTCGCTCGCGCTAGCTGCGCTCAATGACCGAATTACACTTCTTGCAGAACCGGTTCTTGGTTCCGTCTTCATTCACCTTCATGCTCACGCGGGTCGGCTTGCCGCAGCTCGGGCAGACCACCTGAACATTCGAGATGTCGATGAACGCTTCCTTTTCGACGATCCCTCCGGTTTCGCCGCGTTGCGGGTTCCGGCGGACGTGCTTCTGGATCACCGCCACGCCTTCGACCAGCACCTTGCCGTCACGGGGCTTGACTTCGATGACCCGTCCCTGCTTGCCGACATCCTTACCCGCCAGCACCAACACGAGATCGTTCTTGCAGACTTTTGCTTTGGCCGACATGTTCAGACTACCTCCGGCGCCAGGGAAATGATTTTCATGAATTTCCGATCGCGCAGTTCACGGGCGACCGGTCCGAAGACGCGCGTTCCGACCGGGTCCCAGCCTTCGTTGCCCTTTTTGACGAGCACCGCCGCATTCTGGTCAAAGCGGACGTAGGTGCCGTCCTTGCGGCGCACTTCCTTGCGCGTCCGAACAATAACGGCCTTCACGACCTGGCCCTTTTTGACGTTGCCGTCCGGGGACGCTTCCTTCACGTTTGCCGTAATGATGTCGCCGACGCCGGCAACCAGCCCCGTGCTTCCGCCCAGCGGCATAATGCAGGAGATTCTTTTTGCCCCGGAGTTATCGGCCACCTCCAGGATTGTTCTCATCTGAACCATAACTCACACTCCCTCAACAACTGAGTCACTCGCTCTCGCGACCGAACGGCCTAGACGGCCCGATGGACCACTTCCACGACGCGCCAGCGCTTGCGGGCCGACAGCGGACGGGTTTCCACGATCCGCACCTTGTCACCCGGTTTGCATTCCAGCTCGTTGTGCGCCATGAATTTTGCCCGCCGCCGGACATAGCGCTTGTAGATGGGGTGCTTGACCAGACGGTCCACCCGGACGATGACGGTCTTTTCCGTCTTGGCGCTGACGATGATCCCGACCTTTTCGGTCCGTCGCTTCTGAGGAGCGCCCTCGGTTGTCTGCACGTTCGTATCTTGTTCCGACATAGCCGTTCTTCTTCCCTACCGGACTGTCGATTTCCAGGAATCGGAAATCATAAATCCCAGAATCTGTTCGTTTCGATCCCTAGGCCTTCTCGACACCCAGGGTGCGAGCCCGGAGCAACGTCTGAACCCGGGCCAACTGCTTGCGCTCGGCCGCGATCTTGCGCGCCGCTTCGACATCGCCGATGTTCTTCTTGAAGCGGAGGCGGAAGAGGTTCTCCCGCAACTCGACTTCCTTTCCACGCAAATCCTCGGTGGTCATTTCCCGCAACTGTGTGACATGCTTCATGCCAAACCTCCCTCTTGGTCGGCGCGCGACACGAACTTCACCTTGATGGAAAGTTTCTGCGCCGCCAGCCGCATCGCTTCACGCGCCTGCTCTTCGCCGACGCCTTCCATTTCAAACAGGATACGGCCCGGCTTCACAACCGCCACCCAGCCTTCGGGCGCGCCCTTCCCCTTACCCATACGGGTTTCAGCCGGCTTCTTGGTAATCGGCTTGTCGGGGAACACGCGGATCCACAACTTTCCACCGCGCTTGACCGAACGGGAAATCGCGATACGGGCAGCTTCAATCTGCTTGCTCGTGATCCACGCCGCTTCCATCGCCTTCATTCCGAACTGGCCGAAGGAAACCATCGCCCCGCCAGTCGCCATGCCTGAACGGCGACCGCGCTGCTGCTTGCGAAACTTGACTCGTTTTGGCGTTTTATACTCTGCCATGACTCGCTACTCCGGTAAGAACTGCCTCGTAAAACCTTTGTGCCTAAGCGCGGCGCGCGGGACCCCGACGGGCTTCGAGAATTTCTCCGCGATAAATCCACACCTTGATGCCGATGACGCCGTAGGTCGTGTGGGCTTCGGCAAACCCGTAATCAATGTCGGCGCGCAGGGTGTGCAACGGCATGCGACCTTCGAGGTACTGCTCGGCGCGGGCGATTTCCGCCCCGTTCAAACGACCCGACACGCGGACTTTGATTCCCTGTGCCCCGAAGCGCTTCGCGCTTTCGACCGCCTTGCGCATGGCCCGGCGGAAAGCGATCCGCTTTTCGAGCTGTTGGGCGATCTGTTCGGCCTGAAGCTGGGCATTCAGTTCGGGCTTCTGGATCTCCTGAATGTTGACGATCACTTCCCGTCCCGTCTTGGCCTGAAGCTCACTCTTGAGCTTGTCGATCTCGGCGCCCTTGCGACCGATGATGATGCCCGGACGTGACGTGTGGATGATGATCTTGACCTTGTTGGCGGCCCGTTCGACGTCGATTCCGGCCACACCGGCACCCGCGAACTTCTTCTTGAGTTCCTTCTTCAACTCGAAGTCTTCCTTGACGAGTTGCGCAAACTCAGTGTCCTTCTTGGCATACCACGTCGAGCGCCACGAGCGGATCACGCCCAATCGAAAACCGTACGGATGAACCTTCTGACCCATTCGAGTTCCTACCCCTCTACTTCGTTCGAGACATAAATCGTGATGTGGCAGCTCCGACGTTGCTCACGATAGGCACGCCCCATCGGAGCAGGCCGCACGCGGCGGCGGAATTTCGTCGGACCCATATCGATATAGCACTTGCTCACGACCAGTTCGTCCACATCAACCGAAATGTTTTCCAGTTCGGCCAGATGGGTGGCGTTCGAAATCGCCGACCAGAGGACCTTGCCGATCGGTCCCGACGCGCGCTTCTCGCTCAGTCGGAGGACCGCCAGCGCATCGCTCGCCTTGAGGCCGCGGATCTGATCGATCACCAGGCGCGCCTTCTGCGGCGAACCTTTCACATATTTTGCAACTGCACGGGCTTCCATAATTTTGCCTCACTCACCCCAACTTCAAACCTAGCGGCGCTTGGCCGACTTTTCGTTCTTGTCGCCGGCGTGGCCCTTGAACGTCCGGGTCGGCGCGAATTCACCAAGTTTGTGACCGACCATGTTTTCCGACACATACACCGGGACGAACTTCTTTCCGTTGTGGACGGCAAACGTGTGGCCGACCATGTCCGGGATGATCGTCGAACGGCGCGACCACGTTTTCACGACCCGCTTCTCACCCGTGTCGTTCAACTTGATGACGAGATCAAGCAGCGGCTTGTCGATAAAAGGACCTTTTTTAACTGAACGCGGCATCTTTGCTGTTCCTCATCCGACTGTCGCCGGAACCGGCGGGACCGGTCCCGACGGAAATTCTACTTGGTACGACGCTTGACGATGTATTTGTCGGTCGTCTTGTTCGAGCGCGTCTTGTAGCCGCGCGTCGGCTGGCCCCACGGAGTTACCGGGTGACGGCCGCCGGAGGTTTTCCCTTCACCACCGCCCATCGGGTGATCGACCGGGTTCATGGCAACCCCACGGACCGTCGGGCGCTTGCCCTTCCAACGGTTCCGGCCGGCTTTACCGATTGAAACGTTTTCATGTTCGGTATTGCCCACCTGTCCGACGGTTGCATAACAGACCACCGGGACCTTGCGGATTTCACCCGACGGCATGCGCAACTGAGCAAGCGTGCCGTCCTTGGCGATAAGCTGAGCCTTGCTTCCCGCGCTGCGGGCGAGCTGGCCGCCCTTGTGAGGGCGCAATTCAATGTTGTGGACTTCCGTACCGAGCGGAATGTTCTTGAGCGGCAGTGCATTGCCGATCACGATGTCCGCATCCGGGCCAGAAACAAGCTTGGCACCGATTTTGAGGCCGTTCGGGGCCAGAATGTAACGCTTTTCACCATCGGCATAGTGCAGCAAGGCAATGCGCGCCGTCCGGTTCGGATCGTACTCGATCGTCGCAACCGTGGCCGGAATGCCGACCTTGTCGCGCTTGAAGTCGATAACCCGATAGAGCCGCTTGTGACCACCGCCACGATGGCGGACCGTCAAATGACCGATGTTGTTGCGGCCGTTGGTGCGGGTCTTGCTTTCGGTCAGCGACTTGAGCGGACGCACCTTCGACAGTTCGTCGTTGGTCAGATACGTCTGGTAGCGTCGTGCCGGTGACGTCGGCTTTAACGTTTTGATACCCATCGTTCCTTATCTCCTCGCCAGCGCTTAGACCGCTTCGCTGAATTCGCCGACCGTTTGACCCGGCTTCAGCGTCACGTAGGCTTTTTTCCAATCCGATTTTTTGCCGACCAGGCGTCCACGACGGACGGTCTTTCCCGAGTAGTGCGCCGTGCGCACCGCCGCGACTTCCACCTTGAAAATCTTCTGCACCGCTTCCTTGATCTGAATCTTGTTCGCGCGGGCATCGACTTCGAGGGTCAGCACCTGACGGGTGTCCGCCGTCGATTCCTTCAAATTGATCGCCTTTTCGGTAATCACCGGCGACTTGATCACATCCCAAATCGTCAACATAGGTCCCTCGCTTACGCCCCGAGAATTCGCTCGATTTCTTCGACCGCCCGCTTGCTGAGCACAATCTGCTCATGGCGGAGGATGTCGTAGATATTGAGGCCGTAGCCGTTGGTGTGCTTCACGGTCGGAAGATTCCGCGACGCGAGCTGGAGGTTGCGGTTGTCAATCGAATCAATCAACAGAACGTGGGCTTCGCCCGCGCCGATGGTTGAGAGAACACCCGCCAACTGCTTGGTCTTGTGGTCCGCTAGGTCGAAACTTTCGACGATCTGGAGACCGCCCTCACGCAGCCGCTCGGAAAGTGCCGAACGAATCGCGCCGTGGCGCTGTTTCTGCGGCATCTTGTAACCCCAGTCGCGGGGCTGCGGTCCGTGAACGTTACCGCCGCCTTTCCACAGAGGTGACCGAAGACTCGCGATACGGGCGCGACCGGTTCCCTTCTGCCGCCAGAGCTTGCGCCCCGCACCGGAAACATCGCCGCGCGTCTTGGTGGCCACCGTTCCACGGCGACCATTCGCGCGAAACTCTTTCACGGCTTCCCAAATCAGGGCCTTGTTCAAATCGGCGCCGAACACCTTGTCGCTCAGGGAAAGCTCGCCGACCACTTCGTTCTTCAGATTTTTAACCTTCACTACCGGCATATCCGACCTCAGATCCAACCGCGCCAGTCGCGCGCTTATTTCGATTTACGAATGACGACGTAACCGCCGTTGGGGCCCGGCACCGCACCACGCACGAGCAGCAGGTTCTTTTCCACGTCCACTCGGAAGACCCGGAGGTTCTTCACCGTGCACTGCTCGACTCCCATATGGCCTGCCATCCGCGTGCCCGGAAACACTCGCGAGGGAAACGCCGACTGCCCGATTGACCCTGGCGCACGGTGAAACATTGAACCGTGGGTCGCCCGACCGCCGCCGAAACCATGCCGCTTGATGAAACCGGCGAATCCGCGTCCCTTGGTGGTACCAATCACATCGATCTTCTCATTTTCCGAAAAAAGATCGACCAGAACTTTGGTTCCCACCGGAAGGTCATCCGACGCCGTGACGCGAAATTCGCGCAACAGGCGAGTCGGAGGCGTGCCGCCACCGGTCTTTTCGAAGTGTCCGCGCAGGGGTTTGGTCACCCGCTTCGGCGCTTTCGGCTCGACGAATCCGAGCTGGACCGCTTCATAGCCGTCCTTGGCCGAGGTCTTGCGCTGTACCACCACGCAGGGACCGGCCTGGATCACCGTCACCGGCACCACCGCGCCGTTCGGCCCGAACACCTGCGTCATTCCGATTTTCTTTCCAATGATTCCGCCAACCATAACTTTGCGTTCACCCTTCTATCGCCACAACTTTTGCGGAACTCGACGTTGCAATCTATTTGCGATCCTTGACGAAAGCCTTGATTTCGACATCCACCCCCGCCGGGAGGTCGAGCTTCATGAGCGCGTCCACCGTCTGCGGCGTCGGATCGAGGATGTCAACCAGCCGTTTGTGCGTCCGGATTTCAAACTGCTCACGCGACTTCTTGTCGACGTGCGGCGAACGGAGCACCGTGTACCGGTTTTTGACCGTCGGCAGCGGAATCGGTCCGGCTACATTGGCCCCGGTTCGTTTTGCCGTTTCGACGATTTCCGTCGTGGACTGGTCCAACACCCGGTGATCGTACGCTTTCAAGCGAATGCGAATCTTGTCGTTCATTACCTGCTACCCAGTTTCCAAAGGGAAAAATGAAGGCGGGGATACGAGAGATCGTCGGCTCCCCGCCCTTCGCACTACTCGATGATTTCGGAGATGGTGCCCGCGCCGACCGTCCGGCCGCCTTCGCGAATCGCGAACCGAAGCCCCTTCTCCATCGCGATCGGTGCAATCAATTCCACCGACATCGCCACGTTGTCGCCAGGCATCACCATTTCAACGCCTTCCGGCAACTCCGCCACTCCCGTCACGTCCGTCGTACGGAAAAAGAACTGCGGACGATACCCCTTGAAGAACGGCGTATGACGTCCTCCCTCTTCCTTCGTCAGCACGTACACTTCCGCCTTGAACTTCGTGTGCGGCGTAATCGACCCCGGCTTCGCAATCACCTGACCACGCTCGATGTCCTTCCGGTCCACACCGCGCAGCAGCAATCCGACGTTGTCGCCCGCCTGACCCTGGTCAAGCAGCTTCTTGAACATTTCAACGCCCGTCACCACCGTCTTGCGCGTGTCGCGGATTC